>JBBINR010000001.1:0-167977 GCA_037443785.1 Ignavibacteriales bacterium
TGATCAGTTATAACGATCCGTATCTTCCGGTGATTCCTCCTTCGAGAGAGCACGGACAGTATACGGGACGAAAAAGTGTCGAGATCGGAAAAGGTTTCGATCTTATCTTAATTTCTACTGCCCACGATGTGTACAAAACAATCGATCTCCTGTCTTTGCAAACCCCGATCGTGGATACAAGAAATCTCATCACGGTTCATTCACCGCTTGTCTATAAAGCGTAGGTCGTGAATGAGTAATGCGCTGATGACGATAGCGGTTGTTGGTTCCGGGCGGTGGGGAATGAACCATGTAAGACCCGCCTATTCAATTCTCGGAAATACTCTTGCGTATGTTGTCGATGCCAATCCTTCCGCGAGGCAAAAAATCCATGATGTCTCTCCGGCAATTCATTTTACGGATTCCCTTGATCTTATGTTGAATGATCCTCACGTGGAGGGAGTAATCATCGCGACACCGGCTGAAACGCACTTTCGGATTGCGAAAGAGTGCCTTAATGCCGGGAAGAATGTTCTCGTTGAAAAACCGATCACGTTGAAAACCGCAGATGCAAAAGAATTGCACGAGCTTGCCCTGGAGAAGAAATTAGTCCTTATGGTTGGACATATTTTGTTGTATCATCCTGCGATTGTCATGTTAAAAAACAAAGTGAGAGAAGGATTGATCGGGAAACTGCAGTACATCTACAGCAATCGGTTAAATCTTGGGGCGATCCGCAGCGAAGAAAATATTTTGTGGAGCTTTGCTCCGCACGATATTTCCGTCATCCAATATTTGACTGAAACGAATCCCATTGAAATCCAGGCAAGCGGGGCTGCATTTGTGCAATCGGGAATTGAAGATACGACACTGACCATTTTACGGTATCCGAATAATGTTCATGCACATATTTATGTCAGTTGGCTTCATCCATTTAAGGAACAGCGACTGGTTGTTATCGGTGACAAGGGAATGCTGGTATTCGAAGATTCTTTGCCGACCGAAAAGTTAAAATTTTTCCCAAAAGGGTTTCAAAAAACGGAAAAAGGGATGGAAAAATTTGAAGGTGATTATCAGGTGATCGATTTTCCCTCCGCCCAGCCGTTAGTCGAAGAACAAAAACATTTCTTCGACTGTATCTCCTCACACAAAAAACCATTAACCGATGGTCTTCATGCCTACGATGTTCTGACGATCTTAGAACAGGCAACGGAAAGGTTACGCACCCATGGCCGATGAAAAGAAATTTTATGTTAATCCACATGCCGTTGTTGACGACAATGTTGCTATCGGCGAAGGGACGAAGATTTGGCATTTTTCTCATGTTCAATCAGGCGCTTCGATCGGAAAGAAATGTGTTGTCGGGCAGAATGTGAATATTGCGAACAATGTGAAGATCGGCAATTTTGTAAAAATTCAAAATAATGTTTCGGTATACGAAGGTGTCGAACTGGAAGATTATGTTTTCTGCGGCCCGTCGATGGTCTTCACCAATATTTTGAATCCTCGGTCCAAATATCCGCAGGTTGGTGCTGAATTTTATATTCCAACATTAGTAAAAGAAGGTGCATCGCTTGGAGCAAACTCAACAATTGTCTGCGGCCACACCATTGGCAGATTTGCGATGGTCGGCGCAGGTGCGGTAGTGACAAAAGATGTTCCGGATTTTGCATTAGTGGTAGGCAATCCTGCGCGGATTGTCGGATGGTACAGTGAAGCGGGCAAAAAGCTTGTGTTTGATAACAAGGGTGTTGCTTTTTGCGAAAAATCACATAAAAAATATTTTCTCGATCACGATGTCGTTAAAGAGGTGGCATAATGCACGTTCCTTTATTAGATCTGAAAGCTCAATACAATTCGTTAAAGCCGCAACTGGATGCCGCACTGATTCGTGTGGCAGAATCACAGCATTTTATCCTCGGTGCTGATGTTGAAAAAATGGAACAGGAAATGTGTACCTATATCGGCGCGAAATATGCCTACGGCGTTTCATCGGGGACCGATGCACTGCTGCTGGCACTGATGGCGATCGATATTCACCCCGGCGACGAAGTGATCGTGCCGACATTTTCATTTTTTGCGACTGCCGGCGTTGTGGCGCGATTGAATGCTGTGCCAGTGTTCGTCGATGCCGACCCTGTGACGTTCAATATCGATCCTAACGATGTTGAACGAAAAATCACATCGAAAACAAAGGCAATGATTCCGGTTCATCTCTATGGACAAAGTGCTGAGATGGAACCGTTAATGGCGATCGCGAAAAAACATCACCTGAAAGTGATTGAAGATGGAGCTCAGGCAATTGGAGTTCAGTATAAAGACGGAAGAAAAGTAGGAACAATCGGTGATATCGGATGTTTTTCATTTTTCCCGAGTAAAAATCTTGGATGTTTCGGCGACGGCGGTTTGGTAACAACAAACGATGAACATCTTGCCGAGCAAATGAAAATTCTTCGGGTGCATGGCGGCAAGCCGAAATATTATCACAAAGTCATCGGTGGAAATTTTCGCCTTGATGCAATTCAAGCGGCAGTGATTTCTGTAAAACTTCCGTATCTCGACGGATGGTCGGCGAAACGGCGGGAGAATGCCGCTCTCTATTCAAAATTATTCATCGAAAAAGGACTTGCAGTACAGGAAGGAAAGACTTTTTTTGATGAAGAGAATAACGTTCTCCTTCCCAAAGCGGTTTATCAATCAAAGGCCATTACTCATCACCACATCTACAACCAATACTGCATTCGCGTCGGGAAAAGGGATGAACTCCGTGCTTTCTTGACGGATAAAAAAATTGGAACGGAAATATATTATCCCGTCCCTTTCCACCGGCAGGAATGTTTCCGATATCTTCATACGCTCGATGCGGATTATCCCGTTTCGAATGCCTGCGCGGAAAATATTTTAGCATTGCCTATTTATCCCGAATTGAGCACTGAACAAATTCGATTTGTGGTCGATTCAATTGCTGAATTTTTCCAACAATAGCCATTGTAAAATTCTGTGATGCGGTTAACGCCGGAATCTTTGCGCAGGGAGCATTTCTTGTGAGACGGCGATAATTTTATTATATTCAATGAGTTAGAAACATTTAGCATGGGCCCTTAGCTCAGTTGGTTAGAGCAGCTGACTCATAATCAGCGGGTCGC
This sequence comes from Ignavibacteriales bacterium, assembly GCA_037443785.1. Classification (GTDB taxonomy): domain Bacteria; phylum Bacteroidota; class Ignavibacteria; order UBA10030; family UBA8401; genus JAQUOA01. The sequence goes on from JBBINR010000001.1 coordinate 3,126, forward strand.
TGGTTCAAGTCCGGCAGGGCCCACTTCTTTTCAACCAATGAGGAGTTTGCATTGAAAATAGCGGTTGTTGGAACAGGCTATGTTGGGTTAGTGACCGGTACCTGCTTCGCTGAGTCTGGAAACCATGTCATTTGTGTCGATAATAATCCTGAGAAGCTTGCCAAATTAAAGAACAAAGATGTCCCTATTTATGAGCCGGGACTCGAGGTTCTCTTCCAACGCAACATTCAACAAAAAAGAATTGACTTCACGCCAGACCTTACATCTGCTGTTTTATCATCGGAATTTATTTTCCTTTGCTTGCCAACTCCGCAAGATGAAGATGGATCGGCGGATTTGAAATATATTCTTGGCATTGCTGATGATCTGGGAAAAATATTTAAAGAGCATGGCGGTGATGCTCACAAAAAAATCATCATCAACAAAAGCACCGTTCCGGTCGGGACATCGAAAAAAGTTTTTGAAGCTATTAAGAAATATGGCATCGTCAATTTTGACGTGGTTTCGAATCCGGAATTTTTGCGTGAAGGGTACGCCGTTGAAGATTTTATGAAACCTGATCGGATTGTCATCGGAGCGAAATCGAAATATGCGATGGAGCGAATGAAAGCTCTCTATGAACCGTTCGTTCGCCAGGGGAACCCGATCATTGAAATGGACACGGCAAGCGCAGAAGTGACTAAGTATGCCGCCAATTCGTATCTTGCGATGCGCATAACATATATGAATGAGCTTGCAAATTTTTGTTCACGGGTTGGTGCAGATATTGACCTGATCCGCAAAGGAATGGGTTCCGATACGCGAATCGGAAAACGATTTTTATTTCCCGGTATTGGATACGGAGGATCTTGTTTTCCTAAGGATGTTAAAGCATTGATCAAGACTTCTGAAGATTCCGGGTACGAAATTCAATTGTTAAAGGTTGTCGATGAAGTAAATCAGCAACAAAAAGAAGTGCTTGTGAAGAAGATTTTGAAGTACTATAATGACAATATTAATGGAAAACATTTTGCAGTATGGGGATTGGCATTTAAACCCAATACTGACGATATGCGTGAAGCTCCTTCTCTTGTTATTATCAAAAAATTGCTTGAACATGGAGCAACGGTTACCGCATACGATCCTGCTGCGATTGAAACAGCTCGATTCTATCTGAACGATTCTATCGAGTATGCGGAAAATGAATACGACGCGCTCAATAATGCGGAAGCTCTTCTCATATTTACGGAGTGGAACGAATTTCGCAATCCCGATTTTTCAATGGTCCGGTCAAAACTTAAACAACCTATCATTTTTGACGGCAGGAATATTTTCGAACCGGAAAAAATGAAAGATCTCCGGTTTACCTATTTCGGTATCGGCAGAAAACCTGTTATCATATCGGAGACGGCAAAACAATGAAAACTTCTGTCGTTACCGGAGGAGCAGGATTTCTTGGTTCGCATTTATCTGAGCGGTTATTGAATGAAGGACATACGGTTGTCGTTCTTGACAATCTTGTTACCGGCTCGATTGAAAACATTCAGCATCTGTTTTCAAACAAAAATTTTTCCTTCATCCATTACGATGTCACAAACTTTATCCATGTTCCTGGCGATGTCCATTACGTATGGCATTTTGCATCTCCGGCGAGCCCAATTGATTATTTAAAACTGCCGATCCAAACACTTAAAGTTGGTTCGCTCGGAACACATAAAGCGCTCGGTTTTACAAAAGCAAAAAACGCACGATTTTTAATTGCCTCCACTTCAGAATGTTATGGTGATCCTGAAGTTCATCCTCAGGTTGAAGAATATTGGGGCAACGTCAATCCTGTTGGTCCGCGCGGCGTGTATGATGAGGCAAAGCGCTTTGCCGAGGCGATGACGATGGCGTATCATCGCTATCATGGTGTAGAAACAAGAATCGTAAGAATCTTTAATACCTACGGCGAAAGAATGAGGATTCATGATGGACGGGCAATCCCTGCGTTTGCTTCACAAGCATTGCGCGGCGAAGACGTAACGGTCTTTGGCGACGGCTCGCAAACACGAAGTGTGTGTTATGTGTCGGACCTCATTGACGGTATTTACCGTCTCATGATGTCTGATTATGTGATGCCGGTGAATATCGGAAACCCTGAAGAATTGACGATGCTCGATCTTGCAAAGGAAATCATTGAGTTAACAAAGAGTAAGAGTAAAATTATCTTTAAGGAATTGCCGACGGATGATCCGAAGATCCGCCAGCCTGATATTACGAAAGCGCGCACAATCTTGAAATGGGAACCAAAAGTAAAACGGAGCGAAGGGTTACAAAGAACGATCGAATACTTTCAAGGGAAGTTAAAATAAAGTGTGAAGGATGTGGCGCGGAGCGCCATGCCGAACAACGGCAAAGTATGAGGGATGAAATAAAAGCAAAAACACATCCCCCGTCTCAACAGGGAGCGTTGAGACACCCCCTTCAAAGGGGGGAGTAAGAGCAAGGATAAAAAAGCAAATATGAAATTTGAATTATGAAGGATGAAATAAAAATAAAAGGAGAACCGCGAAGACACAAAAGCACAAAACAGTGAACAGCGGAAAAACAGAAATGAAGTATGAAAAATGAAATAAAGCAAAAGCACACACCCCTTGCCCCTCTCTCCAATGCACAGGGCTCACGCACAGAGGGGAGTAAGAGCAAGTGTGAAGGATGAAGTATGAAGCAAAAGCGGGAAGATAAAAGAAAGAAAAAATGAGATTTTTCACCCGACAAAAAGCATCGGGATTCGGAATGACAGTTGGGGTGACGGTGTGAAAGAAATTAGATATTCATTGTTGCATTAACAATTCGGACAATCAAAAGATGAGCATACAAAAAATTTATAAACATGTATCGGTGATCATTATACTCATTGCCGTTTGTTTTCCAAGTGCCTATGTATCCTCGCAGCAATTGTCCTCAAGCCAGATCGAAGAAGCGAAACGGCAATTGAAGACAATGTCTCCGGATGAGATTGATGCAAAGCTTAAATCTCTTGGCATCTCTCGTGAGGAAGCGGAACGTAAAGCAAAGGAGAATGGTATTGATCTTCAATCATATCTTGGCGGATTGTCATCACCTGGTTCACCATCGGTCAGCGGCGGCGGTGCACCTCTCCTGGAATCCGGTCCATTAGCAAAAACATCTATGGACAACGCGGGAGCTGTCAAACAGGCCTCTCCTGAACAACTGTCCACGCAAGTTCCAAGCGATAAAGGATTGCCGTATTTCGGGTATGATGTGTTTACAACAACGCCGTCCGCTTTCGAACCCAATGCGTCAGGTCCGATCGATGCCGATTATATGATTGGCCCGGAAGATGTGCTCCGGGTGAGTGTATGGGGGCAAGTGGAACAGCAAAATGAACTTGAAGTCGACAAGGAAGGAAGAATTTTTATCCCAACGGCAGGGCCGGTTGTTGTGTCTGGCTTAACCATCGACCAAGTGAACAAAACATTGACAAAACAATTATCGCGTTCATTTCAGGGGCTTACGGCAAATCCACCAACTGTATGGCTCGACGTAACGTTGGCAAAAGTTCGTCCGAAACGTGTCTTCATTATGGGCGAAGTGAAGAATCCCGGCGGTTATACCGTGAACAGCTATGCCAATGTTTTTAATTCACTTTTTGCCGTCGGCGGCCCGACGATCAACGGAAGTTTGCGTGAAGTGCGATTGATCAGAGGGAATAAAGTCATTGCCCGCATCGATCTGTATTCGTATTTCACCGGTGCGGATAAAAATAATGACCTTCGCGTACAAAGCAACGATATCATTTACGTCCCGGTAAGAAAAAGTACGGTGTATATCCAGGGAAAAATCCGGCGTCCCGGAATTTATGAGCTGCTTCCGGGTGAGAATATTAAAAAATTATTGGAATTCGCAGGAGGTACACTTCCTGAATCGTACAGCGAGCGTATTCACGTCGAACGGATCATTCCGGTGAAAAATCGCGTGAAAAAAGAGTTTGAGCGCGAAATGATCGATGTCGACTTCCGGGATATTCTCTCGAAAAATATCGATTACACGATTGTCGATGGAGATATTCTTACGTTTTATTCTATTCTTGATGAAGTAAAAAATTATGTTTCAATCTCCGGGGCTGTTTATAAACCGGGAACGTATCAGCTGATGCACGGCATGCGATTGAAAAATCTTATTGAAATGGCGGATAGTTTGAGGCCCGAAACATATTTGATCCGCGGGGAACTGATCCGCACGCAGCCCGATGACCGGACGAAAATTTCCATTCCGTTTGACCTGAAGTCTTCGTTACAAGGTACGTCAAGCGACAATATCCTGTTACAGCCGAAAGACGAAGTGATCATTCACGATATCGGTATCTCGCACGTCCTTGATGAATTTGTTGAGATCCACGGGAGTGTAAAAAAGCCGGGACGTTATTCGTTAACTCAAAATATGACATTAATTGACGTGCTCATGCTGGCGGGGGGATATACCGAAAATGCGTCGATGCTCAAAGCAGAAATTGCGCGCATTGATAAACAAGAACGAGGAGATACCGTTTCGAGTATTCTTTTCTCAAGCTTGCCCGACCTGACCGATACAACGGCCATTAATAGTTTTTTATATTTCAAAGGTACACGGGAAAACGATTTGAAGCTGAAACACCATGATCAAATTTTTATCCGTCCTGACCCGAATTATCACCTCCAGCAATTGGTCACGATTGAAGGTGAAGTAAATTTTCCCGGGGAATATGCCTTGGTCACGCATAATGAATTCTTGTCGGAACTCATCCAGCGTTCCGGCGGTACGACACCGGCGGCATATCTCCGCGGTGGTAAGTTGAATCGGGAAGGAGATCGAGTGAATGTCGATTTTCAGCATGTTGTCGAATCTCCTAAAACGTCCGAAGATATCGTCCTTCATTCGGGCGATAAAATATCCATTCCTAAAAAACCGAATTCTGTTAAAATGTCCGGTCAAATCAATAATCCGGGGTTGCTTGGATTTATCAAAGGAGAAAAACTTTGGGACTATATCGATAGGGCGGGTGGTTTGACTGACTCTGCACAGTATGTCCTTTTAATTTCTCCCAATGGCAATGTCGAAAAATTTCGAACAGGGTGGTTTTCGGGAAATACGGAAGTATATGATGGATCGACGGTTATAGTTACAAAAATTCCGCCACCTCCGCCGGAGACACCCGGAGAGAGTACAGGTGTAGTTATCAAGGATATGTTTGCAATTGCGGCAAGTGTGTTGACGGTGTTGGTGCTGGCGAAAAATTTAAAGTAATGAATGGCGGACAGCTAGATGTTAGTAGAGTTATCTAAACAAAAATAGATCGTAAATATCTAAGTTTTACACAACATCAAATCGTTAATACTTTATGTCTCAAGATATGTCTTCAATTCCGCACGAAACGTTAATTAATAAATTATTTTCGTTTCTTGATCTTTTATGGAATGATCGAAAAACTATTCTCGTTATCGTTGGAATAGTGACTGCTCTTGGTGTTGTGGTTAGTCTAATTATAACACCTACGTTTAAATCCTCTACAGTTTTATTACCGGAAAATAACAATGACAAACTTTCTTCATTAGTAGGTGGAATGGGTAATGTCGCTTCGTTGCTCGGAGTGAATCTCGGTGAAAAATCGATGTCAAAGTTGTTCCCGGATATTCTTACCAGTGAATCGGTTTTAAAAAATATCATTTATTCTCACTATAAAACGTTGAAGTTTAAAGATTCAGTAAATTTAATTCAGTATTGGGAAATCAACGAGAAAACTCCAGAACAGGATTATGAAACACTGCTTCAGCTATTTAGAAAAAAAATATTGGAAATTGATCTCGATACTAAAACAAATATCCTTACGATTTCCCTCGAAACTGAAGAACCACAATTATCAGCCGATATATTAAATAATTTAACAAAGGAATTGGATAAGTTTATTAACATTCACAAGGTTCAAAATGCTTCAGCACAGCGGAAGTGGATTGAATTGCGATTAAATGAAGTGAAAACCGATCTCGCAAAAAGTGAGGATAATCTTTCCCAATTTCAAAGTAAAAATCGATCAATTGCGAGTTCCCCTCAATTGCTGCTTGAGCAACAGCGGCTTACTCGCGAAGCGGAGATTAATACTCTTCTGTACGGAGAGTTACGAAAGCAATATGAGTTAATTCGTATCGAAGAGGCAAAAAATATTCCAATAATCGACGTCATGGATGCGGCTCATCCTGCAGCATCAAGAAATAAACCCAAACGACGCACGATGGTCATAGGTTTTTTTCTGGCGGGATTGATTGTAAGTTTCGCTTACGTCCTTTTACCAAAAATATACGAGGCTCAGTTTGCTGAACTTAAAAAAGTAATAAACCTAACTTCATTTGGAATTAAATTCAAACTAAAAAAGTAGTTTAAGACAAGAAACCTTCCAATTTTACTTCGGGCAAATTTGTTGATAAATAAATTTTCATTTGAGTATGAAATCTACTGTACAATTACAATCTAAAACCATTGGTTTGGGCTATCCTGTCTTTATAATTGCGGAGATTGGAGTAAACCATAATGGCAATATTGATCTAGCTCTTGATTCTATTGAACAAGCAAAAAAGGCTGGTGCTGATTGTGTAAAATTTCAAACATTTAAGGCAGGACAGGTTGTCTTACAAAATGCACCCAAAGCGGCTTATCAATTAAAAACAACACCGCAGTCTGAGTCCCAAATTCAGATGTTAAAAAAATTAGAATTGCCTTTTGATGCCTATCAAGAGATTGTAAAACTATGTAAAAAACTTAATATTATATTTTTGTCGACCCCATATAACTATTCAGATGTTGATTTCTTAGAATCATTGGATGTACCGGCGTATAAAATTGCTTCAGGACAAGTTATAGAACTATCATTCTTGGAATATGTTGCGAAAAAGAAAAAACCAATTTTTTTATCGACCGGGATGGCAACCTTGGCAGAGGTCGATAGTGCTGTAAACACCATTCTAAAAACCGGAAATGATAGTCTTATACTTTTACAATGCACAACCAATTATCCATCACGGCTGGAAGACGCAAATTTATTGGCTATAAAAACCATGGGCCAAAGTTTTCATTCAATAATTGGATATTCTGATCATACTCAAAGCCATACAGCATGTATTGCGTCAGTTGCTCTCGGAGCTAGCGTGATTGAGAAACATTTCACTCTTGATAAGACTCTTCCTGGTCCTGATCATTCAACATCTGCCAATCCGACTGAATTTGCAGAGCTAGTCAAATTCATAAGAGAATCGGAAAAAGTGTTAGGAACAGGAATTAAACAACCCAGCAAGGTTGAAATCGAAAATTCTATTGGAATGAGACGCAGTATTGTTGCAAATACTATGATTAACGCTGGGGAAACTATAACGAATGAGATGTTAACTTTTAAGCGGCCCTCAACTGGCATCAATCCATCCTTAATTTATCAATTACTTGGTCGCAAAGCTAGGCGTACTATTCATCCGGATGAAATGATAGATTGGGATGATATTCAACGATGAAAGATCTTTCAATAAGCATATTGAATAGTACGGATAGCGCTGCTCTTTCTGCAATGTTCAAAGCAAATTCAAAAGAGTATCAACAATATTTTTATCCATTTTCTTTTGAAGAAAATGAGATTATTAAAATTTTGGGACAAGCTCGAAAAGATAAATATTGGGGAGTCTGGAAAGACCTGAACCTCGTAGCATTCTTTATGTTGCGAGGTTTTGATTTGGGATATGAGATACCTTCCTATGGTGTTTGCGTTGCCGAAACTGAGAAAGGAAACGGTCTTTTAAAACTCAGTTTACAATTTGTTTTTACATGGTGCAAACTTTATTCCGTTCCCAAATTGATGCTTAAAGTGCATCCCGAAAATCTTGCTGCAAAAGAGACCTACGAAAAGTTTGGTTTTATCCAAACGGGTATTGATCCAAAGAACCAAAACATAATTTATCATTATATATTTTGATAACTACGAACGATAATAATATATATCTCTCGACAGGATCGTTTACAACGTCATCTCTAGGTGAAATAGTTGAGATATGTGACAAAATAAATTTCCATAATTTAGAATTGAGTTCGGGTTTACATTGGTCGAAAAACCTTGTTGACGAAATCGAAAACGCAAGGAAGAAATGTAATTTATTAATTCATAATTATTTCCCTCCACCGAGAGAGCCATTCGTTTTAAACCTTGCGGCAAAGAATCCTCATGTTTTGCAATTAAGCATAAACCATTGTAAGCGAGCAATTACATTATGTGCAGAATTTGGGGCTCCATTTTTTTCGGTACATTCTGGATTTGCATTTGAAGTTGATGCATCGCGGCTTGGAAGAAATATCTCGGATGCTCCACGGTATTCTATTAATGAAGCTAAAAAAATTTTTATTGAAAGCCTTCAAGCCCTAACTGAATTTGGGGCATCTAAAAAAATAGGTGTTGCAATAGAAAATAATGTTGTTGCACCAATGAATTTAATTGATGGGAAAAACCTTCTTTTGTTGGGTGCAACGGCAGAAGAGTTAATAGAAATTTACGAATCAGTTAATTCAAATAATTTTGGTATTCTGATCGATGTTGGTCATTTGAAAGTCACCGCCAATGCGTTACAATTTAATAGAACAAAGTTCCTACATCAAGTTGAGAACTATATTACGGCATTTCATTTGAACGATAATGACGGCACATTTGATTCTAATCAAATATTCGATGAAAAAGCATGGTTTATTTCTGAAATTCGTCGTTATCCAAATCATAAAAAGGTTATAGAATCTTATAAACTTTCAATTGAGCAGTTAAAACAAATAATTACATTAGTTCGGACTTTATGAACAACATACCTTCTATCCAATTACTTATCGTATCGCAACGTGCGACATTAAAAGATGCTTTGTTAATAATTGATAAAAATGCACAGGGCATTGTTTTTGTAATTGATGAAAATTCTCATTTAGTAGGCGTGCTTTCTGATGGAGATATTCGTCGTTTATTGCTTCGTGGTGTTGTATTAACTGAGTCAGTATCGTTTGGAATGCAAAAAGAATTTATTTCTCGTCCGGTAACAACTCCAAGTGAAGAACTTGCAAAACTCTTAAACGAACGTGTTCGCTATATTCCGCTGGTAGATGAGAATAATATTCTGGTAGATTATGCATGTCTACATCGATTACATCAGATTCCGATCATGGAACCATCTCTGTCCGGCAATGAGATAGAATATGTGACAGAATGTATCAAAACGAATTGGATTTCATCGCAAGGTGCGTTTGTGAGAAAGTTCGAAACAATATTTGCGGAATATTGCGGATGTTCGTACGCACTAGCAGTTAGTAATGGGACAGTTGCTTTGCATCTTGCATTAGTCGCACTACATATTGGACCAGGTGACGAAGTGATAGTTCCTGATTTAACATTTGCTGCCTCGATTAATGCAGTTTTATACACTGGAGCTACGCCCGTCATTGTTGATATTCACCCCGATACATGGACATTAGATCCAGCAGAAATTGAGAAAAAAATTACTCCGAGAACAAAAGCGATCATGCCTGTTCATTTATATGGTCATCCATGCCACATGGATGAGATCATTTTGATTGCACAAAAACATAATTTACGCATTGTAGAAGATTGTGCAGAAGCTTTAGGCAGTACATATAAAGGCAAAAGAGTTGGAGCTTTTGGGGAAGTTTCGGCATTTAGCTTTTTTGGGAACAAGACAATTACTACTGGTGAAGGAGGTATGGTATTATTTAAAGATAAAGAAACCTATAATAGAGCCAAAAAACTTCGTGATCATGGAATGTCTCCAATAAAACGTTACTGGCATGACGAAGTAGGATTTAATTACCGTATGACTAATATGCAAGGTGCAATTGGCGTTGCTCAAATGGAACGTGTTGATGTTTTTGTTAATTCAAAAAAACACATTGCTGAAACATATAACAAGTCTCTATCAAAGATTCCAGGAATTACGACGCCTCCACAAGCGGAATGGGCAAATAGTAGTTATTGGTTATACACTCTTGTTATTGATCCATCAGTTGTAATCAATAGAGACGAATTGATGAAAAAACTATTGCTGAATGGGGTTGAAACACGTCCAGTATTCTATCCTTTGCATGAAATGCCTCCGTACAGACAATATGGTTTGGGTAATTATCCAGTTTCAGACTATGTATCAAAAAATGGGATGAGTCTACCATCGTCGGTTGGTTTAACTGACCAAATCCTGAATACAATTACAAAAGTGTTAGAAACAGTTTTTAAGACACGAAATCTTGTTTTGGAATCATGAAAAATGTATAAGGGCAAAAAAATACTTTCTATTATACCCGCCCGAGGTGGAAGTAAAGGAATCCCGCGTAAAAATATAAAATCTTTAGCTGGCAAACCTCTTATTGCTTGGACGATCGAAGAAGCAAAAAAATCAAAATATATAGATCGCTTAATTTTATCGTCTGAAGATGAAGAGATAATTAATATTGCGAAAGAATGGGGTTGCGAAGTCCCTTTTATTAGGCCAAAAGAATTAGCTCAGGATGATACTCCTGGGATAGACCCGATAATACACGCGATCAATACGTTACCTGAAAAATATGATTATGTATGTATGCTTCAACCTACATCTCCATTAAGGAAAGTCATCGATATTGATGGATTTATTGAGAAATGTCTCAAATTGGAAACGCCGGCTTGTGTTACGATTGTTGAATCGAGCAAGAGTCCTTATTGGATGTTTAAATGTGACAAGGACTTCAGCCTAAAATCACTATTTCCCGAATTGAAAATTGTTCCAAGGAGGCAAGATTTACCTACAATCTATGCTCTGAATGGTGCCGGTTATATTGCAAAGACGGAGTGGCTGTTGACGACGAGATCGTTCTTAACCGAACAGACGATTGGGTATATTATGGACAAGTTATCGTCATTCGATATAGACGATGAATCAGACTTTATGATTTGTGATTATTTATTGAAAGAACGAGCGAAGAATGTTTAATATTGCGATAATTGGTGCCGGCCAACTTGGGAGTCGCCACCTTCAGGCTCTTTCATTGATAGACCGAGAGATCATCGTGGATGTGGTTGATCCAAATCCTTCGTCGTTGGAAGCAGCAAAAAAAAGATTCCTTGAAGTATCAAATGGAACAAGAATTCGAGAGGTACATTATTATTCGAGTTTGGACGATATTTCGGAGACTGTTGATGTTGCAATTGTCGCTTCGAATTCGGATGTAAGAAGGAAGATTATTGAAGATCTTCTCGCAACAAAACAAGTTCGGTCGTTAATTCTGGAAAAATTTTTATTTCCGCGTGAAGAAGATTTTTTGGCTGTTTACTCTCTGCTTACAAAAAAAAATACTCCTGCATGGGTTAATTGTCCGCGCAGGATGTGGCCATTGTATCAAAATATAAAAAGGGATTTACAAGGTGAAAAACCAATTGAGTTTATCGTCACGGGGAGTTCATGGGCATTGGCGAGCAATGCCATCCATATGATTGATTTGTTCTCTTATCTCACTAACTCTTTAGATTATAGCATCGGTTATACTGATTTGGACAACGTGATGTCAATGAGCAAGAGAAATGGATTTGTGGAATTTACTGGACGTATTGCAGGAACATTTGATAATCATGTTAGATTTGGTATTGGTTGTTATAACGGCAAAGGGATGAATTTAGTGGTCCATCTTCTTTTGGAAGAAACACAGCTTATCATTAAAGAATCTGAAGGGAAGGTTTTAATTGGGAAAGGAAAAGAGGGATGGAAGTGGGAAGAAATGCAATTCATGGTACCTTATCAAAGCCAGCTGACACATCGTGTTGTCGAGCATATTATTGACAAAGGTACTTGCGACCTTACGCCATACGAAGAATCTCAAAAACTTCATCTTCCCTTGCTTCGAACATTTATGAAACACATGCGTGCATTGAAACCGGAAGAACAAATTACAGTATGCCCAATAACATAAAAAAAAATATTTGGCTGATTGGAACCGGACTCATGGGAATGGAATATTGTAAGGTTCTTCAATCTCTTGATTGCTCTTTTGAAGTTATAGGGAGAGGGGCAGAATCTGCTAAAAAATTTGAAAGTGTTACTGGTATAATTCCCAAAACAGGAGGAATGACAGAATACCTTCACAATTATAATTCAATTCCCGAGTACGCCATTGTAGCAGTGGGTGTAGAACAATTAGCTTCGGTTGCCACTCAAATTCTTGAAGCAGGGGTGAAGAAAGTTTTAGTAGAAAAGCCGGGAGGTTTGACGGCGAAAGAGATTGAAAGCGTTGCGCAGATTGCAAAACAGAATGGCTCGGATGTTTTTGTTGCCTACAACCGAAGGTTCTATAGTTCTGTGATCAAAGCAGAGGAGATTATTCGCGAGGACGGTGGAGTGACGTCGTTTTACTTTGAGTTCACGGAATGGTCGCATGTCATTGAAGGGTTGCAAAAAGCGCCTGGAGTAAAAGAAAATTGGTTTTATGTAAATTCGACCCACGTTGTTGATTTGGCCTTTCTTTTAGGGGGGAAACCGAAGCATATCAAATCATTTACAAGTAGAGGAATATCCTGGCACCCAAACGCATCAGTGTTTACTGGTGCAGGTGTTTCGGAAAATGGTGCGTTGTTTTCCTATCACGCAAACTGGGAAGCACCGGGCAGGTGGGGTGTAGAAATTCTTACGAGAAAGCATCGTTTAATTTTACGGCCTTTAGAAAAATTGCAAGTCCAAAACATTGGAAGTGTTGTTGTCGAGAGTGTTTCAATTGATGATGAAATTGATGTAAAATTTAAACCTGGGTTGTATCGTGAAGTTAAGGCGTTTCTAAATGATGAAAAGTATAGATTCCCAACTATTCATGACCACCTGAAAAGTTTTTCTTATTATGAGACTATAAATCCTTCCAAGAAGAATTAAAAAATATTCTCTTTATTCATTTTTACTCTTTAGTCATCATAGATTTATTTTTTTGTTTTCATTATGCATCATTATGATTATGTATATTTTTGTTCAGCGTATAATGACGTTTCTCATATTTTAGCATTTATTGAAAGAGATACGAATGCACGACATTTGATTATAGTCGTAAATATACATCAGTGTTTTAAATTTCTTAAAACTTTGCAAACCAAGAATAGCGATGTTCTTTTTATTGAAAGTAAATTAAAGAAGCCAAAACAATTATTGCAATGGATATACGAATGGAATAATTTAAAACAAATCCGATTGAATATATTGAATCAAATTGTTGGCTCAAAAGTTGTTTTTTTTTCCTCTTTTTACGATTTATTAGGATGCTCTTGTATAAATCTTCTAAAAGACAAGAATGCGATATTTTTAAGTATTCCCATTGAAAAAGATTTCAAATTAACGAAGAGAAAAATTTTGGATGTTATGTATTCAGCTTTATACGGTGTACGATTTGAAACATTTTCATATATCAATCGAAAAGTTTCAGGGTTACCTCTTTCTTATTTGAATCTTCATGTAAAGCAGGACATTCAAGCAGATGAGAACGAACTTATTGCAGTGCGAAAGAAATTCTCAAGATCTTTGACTTCTGACGTACCATATATTTTAATGCTGGATGCTGATGTCAACTTTGAAGGTTTGACCAATTCTGGTGAAGAGGCAGTTGAGAAGCTTTTTAATCTGCTTAGAAAATTTAACACTGTGGTTAAAGGACATCCACGGCTCGGGCTTTCACAGGTCACTGTACGTTATGAATTTCATGAAATAGAAAGTTTTATTCCAATTGAATTTATTGATTTTTCTATGTGTCAGTGTGTGGTAGGGTGTTGGTCAATTGCACTGGCGAACATTGCTAACATGGGAGTCAAGTCAATTTCATTATTGAAATTACTTCCCTATGCCGATGAAAAGCTTCGTCAATCGAGAATTAATTATCTTAAGCAATACGCACCTTCAAAAATACTTTATCCGACGACGTTAGAAGAGTTGGAAAAAGAATTAACGACGAGTTTTCAATAAATCATTTTTGTTTTATATGTTGACGAGAGAAACCATACAAACGTATTCAGAGTTCAGTCCAAAGAGAGAGAGGGTGATCATTCTCTCGGACTCGCTTTCCATGCCGCGGCCGGATGAATCGTTACTGTATGAGGAAACATATCCCTACTTGCTGCGGCAAGAATTGGGAAATAATGTCGAAGTCATTAATCGTGGGAAAAGAGCCAACACCATTCAAGAACAAATCATCGATCAATATGTTTATGACGATATGATATTTTTCTATCCAAAATATGTTGTTATACAGCTTGGCATAGTAGATTGTGCACCGCGTTTGTTCAGCAGAAGATTCGGCAAATATGTCATAGGAAACATCAAACCCTTATTCTTGAGAGAATTTGTTATTGAACAGTTTTCAAAAAGAAGAATATTTTTTACGAAACATTTTCCGAGGCAATATGTTTCTTTACCGAAGTTCTCGTTCTGGTATGATTATCTAGTAACGCTGGTTAAAGATTTTGGAAGTATTCCGATTATTGTCAATATAGCACGAACATCACCAGAAAATGACCGTCGATCGTACGGATTTATTCAGCACATTAACAACTATAACGAGGCAATTGAAAAGTCTGCGGAGCGACACAAGGCACAAGTGATTGATATGTATAAGATATCTGAAACAAACGATGTACTGCTTGATGATGGTATTCATTATAATAAGTTAGGTTCAAAAATATTGGCACAAGAAATTGCTGCAGTTTTAAAGCGAAATCAAAACCTGTAATAGATTGGAATAGATGGAAACGAACGATCAAATAAAACGGCATTCATTGAAATCGGTAAAATGGGTTGCTCTTGGTTTTATCCTGCCAAAACTCATCACCCCGATTATTACCGTACTGCTAGCAAAGATTCTTATGCCGTCCGATTTTGGGATTATCAGCATTTGCAGCGTATTCATTGGTGTCATTAATCTGATACAAGGGCTCGGGTTTAGCGATTTCATAATCAAAGAAAAAGAAATAGATCATACCCATCTCAGCACCGCATTCTGGTCGAATATGGCGTTAAGCACATTCGTCTTTGGTCTAATGTGGATTGCTGCGCCAATTGTTGCACATATTTATCAAGAACCTTTGATCGGAAAAGT
Source organism: Ignavibacteriales bacterium (assembly GCA_037443785.1). GTDB lineage: Bacteria > Bacteroidota > Ignavibacteria > UBA10030 > UBA8401 > JAQUOA01. Next base: position 18,258 of record JBBINR010000001.1, read on the forward strand.
GCTTCCTATTCTCGGGCTGGCAGTTGTCTTTAATGGAGCGGGTACGATCCAGTGGGCATTGCTTCAAAAAGAGATGAAATTTAAACGATTGTTTAAAGTTCAAGTATTGCCCCTTGTAGTTTCTATCTGCATCACATTGCCGCTTGCCTATTTAGGATATGGTGTATGGTCATTGGTCGCAGGAGAAGTTTCAAAAAGTTTTTTCGTGAATATAGCCTATTGGATGGTGGGGAAATGGATTCCGCGATTTACTTTTTCGATTGAAGCAGCAAAGGAAATGATGAGATTTGGGAAATGGATCATTACTGAAAAGGTGCAGGAATATCTTTATTCGAACCTGGATCGTATTTTCCTCGGCTACTTTGGCAATTTATCGATTCTTGGCATTTATACCATTGGACGTCAAATTGTATTTGTCCTCTATAATGCAATCAACGGGCCCATCGGAGGAATTGTATTCCCCATGTTGAGCAAGATGCAGGCTGAAATTGAAAAAGTGAGAAGCGGATTTTTTGAAGTAAGCAAGAGAGTTATGCTGGTCAATATTCCCGTGACAATTGCTGTTGCGGTACTTTCATTTGATGCAGTGCCTTTGCTTTTTTCAAATAAATGGCAGGGGCTTCCGCTTGTGCTGTGCATCGGAGTTATAGGTGAAGGAGTTGCACGACTTATTTGGGCGCAGCGGGATATGTTTAAAATTCTGAATCGTCCCGATGTTTATCCGAAAGCGGTCATGATCAATCTCTTTTTTGCCGCTGCCTGTTATCCGTTTGGCGCAATGAACGGATTAATTGTTTTTTGCGTTGTTCGTGCATTTAATGACTGGCTGTATGCGGGAATTCAATTAGTGCTGACATCAAAAATGTTCGGATTTAAAATAATGGAATTTATCACACTTTCTTTTCCTTCGCTGTATAGCAGTTTGTCAATGGCGATGGTGACATTGCTTATTATTACGCTGTTTAAATTTGCAGGGTTTACCGTGACATTTCTTCCATTTATCGCTCTGACGGGTTTATCGATTGTTTTGTTTATTCTGTTTTTTAAAATGTTTGGGAAAAATGATTTTGGGAAAATGTGGAATGAAGTAAAGGTAATTGTCGGCCTTTCATAATGTTGGTATTGCATTCGATTACTTATTGAAATTATTTACACTAAGGATAAAAATATGACGAAAAAAATAATGTATGGCGAAGAAATAATAGCAATTATTATTCCATCAGAATTTTCAAAAAATGGAATTGAATTCTTTACGCCAAACGAATTTTCGCAGCAGCTTGCGTATATGAAGCGTCCTACGGGATATTCAATTCCTGCTCATACGCACAATAAAGTCCAGCGTGAGGTATTTTATACGTTGGAGACATTGTTTATAAGAAAAGGAAGAGTTAAAATTGACTTTTATTCGAGAGATCAAAAATTTCTTGAAAGCCAAGAGGTGAAGACAGGCGATGTTGTTTTACTGGCATCGGGCGGACATGGATTTACGATGATCGAAGAGACAGAAATGATTGAAGTGAAGCAAGGACCGTATGCCGGGGAAGAAGATAAAAAACGTTTTGGAGGAATCAATGGCTGAAGGATTTATACCGGTCTGTGAACCATTTCTTGATGGGAACGAAAAAAAATATTTGCTTGAGGCAGTTGAATCAGGGTGGATTTCTTCTGCAGGAAAGTATATTTCGTTATTTGAAGAAAGCTTCGCAAAATATTGCGGCGTAAAACATGGCATAGCGGTATGCAATGGAACGGTTGCGCTTCATCTTGGTTTGGTCGCGCTTGGCATTAAAGAAGGCGATGAAGTGATTATCCCAAATTTTACAATGATTGCCAGCGCCTTTGCCGTGTGTTACACCGGAGCCACGCCTGTTTTTGTCGATGCTGAAAAAGAGACATGGAATATCGATCCCTCAAAGATTGAAGCGAAGATTACGAAGAGAACAAAGGCAATCATGCCTGTTCATATTTACGGTCATCCCTGCGATATGACGCCTATTTTGGATATCGCAAAAAAATATCATCTAAAAGTTATTGAAGATGCTGCAGAAGTTCACGGCGCGACATACAAAGGAAAGAAATGCGGATCTATTGGTGATATTGCAGCGTTCAGTTTTTTCTCCAACAAAATAGCAACGACCGGAGAAGGGGGAATGGTTGTTACCAACGATGATGCGCTTGCCGAAAAATGCAGGTATTTCAAAAATCTTTGCTTCCCTCTCACAGGACAACGAACATATAAGCACGACGACATTGGATTCAATTATCGAATGTCGAATCTCCACGCCGCAGTAGGGTTTGCACAGGTAGAGCGGATGGAGCATTATGTTGACTTACGAAGGAAACACAATGCCATTTATAGAGAGCTTCTTGGCGACATTTCTGGTATAACATTACAGCCCGAAAAAACATGGGCTAAGAATGTCTATTGGATGAATGGAATTGTTGTTGATAAAAACACGTTTGGAATGAGCAGGGACGAGTTGATGATAAAGCTTCGTGAGAAAGGGATTGACAGCAGATTATTTTTTTCCGGAATGCATCGACAGGGCGGATTGCAAAAATATGGATGTGATTGTAGCGGCGAATATCCTGTCACCGATTGGCTGGCAGAGAATGGTTTATATCTTCCGTCCGGTTCGGGATTGAAAGATGACCAAATAGATTTCATTTGTAAAACGATTCGTTCATTGAAAGCGTAAGGTTCTGTTGCTGATGAGTCACCCCACTGTTAAACATATTGCCATCGTGTTAACGGCAGATCCTTCAGGAGGAGGAAAATTCCAATATTCTCTCTCAATCTTGGATGCAATTTGTTTATTTGACGCACAAAAATATAAAATTTCAGTCGTTTATGAAGATGACCATTGGGGTGAATTTATTCCGAAAGATCGCTGCACGGTATTGAAGTTTCGCCGAGGCTTTTTGGAACGAGTTGTTCGAAAATGTTTTCTTTCAATTCCTTTTCTTGGCTTGAAATTATGGCGCAATGTTGGCGGCTTCATTTTTGAATTGTTACGAATTCTAAAAAGGATTAATCCTGACATTGTTCTGTATCCAAACAATGATTCGTTTGTGTATGAGTCGACACTGCCGGGAATAATTCCGATATTCGATTTAATGCATATTTATCATCCGGAATTTCCAGAAGTGTCGGCAGAGGGTACAGCCGGTAAAAGGGAACTGCATTATACTCGTGTTTGCCAATATGCACGTGGGATATTTGTCGACTCGGAAGTCGGCAGGGATCATGTTGTTGAAAACTATGCCATTGATGAAAAGAAAATTTACGTGCTTCCATATGTAGCGCCTCCGTACGTGTACGAGAAAAATATTAGCACGAATATTCTTTTGCGCTATAACTTGCCCGACACATTCATTTTTTATCCAGCTCAATTTTGGAAGCATAAGAATCACATAGGTTTATTACAGGCTTTAGCAATACTTAAGCAGAGGGGGAGAGAAATACATGCAGTGTTTGTTGGCTCACCTAAAAACGCTGGCGAAGAAGTTAGTGAACTAATAAAAGATCTCAATCTTACGAACCAGATAATTAATCTTCAGTATGTGAGCAATCAAGAGTTGGTCGCGTTGTATAAAAAAGCATTGGCGTTAGTAATGCCGACCTTTCTGGGGCCGACCAATATTCCGCAACTTGAGGCGTTTGCCCTCGGATGCCCTGTAATAACATCAAATATTTATGGTATTCCAGAACAAGTGGGTGATGCCGCTCTTCTTATTGATCCTTATAATCCTGAAGATATTGCCAATAAGATTGAGAAATTATTTGACGGAAATTTGCGGCAAAATCTGATTGATGCAGGTTATAAAAAGGACAAGGAATGGAATCTCGATAATTTTTCTCAAAAGTTATTCCATATTATTTCTGATTTGGTGGAAAGAGCTTGACAAAGCTGTTTGTGGGATTGATAAGTTGAAATTTCAAAAACGGAAGAAAAGGGCAAGTGTATGAGAATGAAATTATTAATTCTAGTAGCGAAGCACTTTTATAAGAAAATCCGATTATGGGTATTTAAATTATTTAAGATTCATGTCCATTCGACTGGGCCGTGCAATGTGTGTGGTCGTACGTCTGATTTTTATCAAAGAAAAAATTTGAATCTTGCCAATACGTTGGAATGTGGCAATTGTTGTTCAATATCGCGTTATAGATTAATAGCTCTCATGCTTGCAAACTATCTAAATGGTAGAGACATACGATCATTAGATATGAGCCTTTCCCTGTCGCAGGTGAAAATTGATTCAAACATTACAATATATGACACTTCGTATTTGAGTCCAATTTACCGAGGAATAAAAAATAAAGATGCCATTATTATGAGTGAATATTTACCTCATCGCAAGAAGATGACAAAGAACTTCTATTCGGAAGATTTACAAAATCTTTCTTTTCCATCGGGAAGTTTTGATTATGTGATATCATCTGAGGTCTTTGAACATGTTCTGGATCCCTGGAAAGGATTTAGTGAAGTGAATCGTGTATTGAAAATGGGTGGATATCATATTTTTACCGTTCCGTATGATGAAAACTCTTCGACCGTAAAAAGGGCAGAAAAAGGTCAAAACGATATAGTCAACTATCTTTTACCTCCACGGTATCATAAAGATCCGTTATCACTGTCGGGGTCATTAGTTGTTACGGAATATGGTTCGGATTTTATTGAAAGGCTTGAAGCGTTAGGCTTTACTACCGTCGTATATCGTACGAGTCATGGCGATAAAATATTTGGAGGAGCATTTACTTTTATTTCCAAAAAAGTATCGGAAAATATTTAATGATCTTCTCCACAAATATTTTCAATGAATAATATGACGAATTCTGTTTTACTAATTTTATTAAGCCTCTATTTCCCCATTTTTTCTCAAATGACGGGGTTTGGAAGAGACAACCAAATAACGTTGTACTATATTTTTTTAATGCTTCTTTCACTGGGTTTTGTGGGGGAAAGCCGTAAAAAGAATTATCTGTACGGTCACGTACGTTTTTTTTCATTGTATTTTATTGCTACTATAATTTTAACGACAGAACAGTTTATTGTTACCGGTTTATCGGCGCGCACATTTCTGGCTGCTTGTTTTCCATACGCTCTCAGTTTATTTATTTTTCATTTCTTATATCGTCATCCAAACGATGAAATTAAAAGAATAATAGAAAAGGTTTTTAGATTTATCGTCATTGCATTTTTTATACAATTTGTGCTGTCAATTTACGAATCCTCGATCGGGCATTACATCGGCGTTATTTGGGAGGATCCTGATGGAGTCCAATTATACAGCGGTTGGGAAAATCGTGTTGTCTTGAATGTTTTAGGGAATTTCACTGCCGGCATTACTTCGTCTTTCCAGTTCCCACTGTCCGGTTTATTGGGACAGCACAATAATTGGGGTGCCCAATTACCGTTTTATAATTTAATTATTTTAATGCTATATCATGAAACTAAAGAAAAAAAATTTATCGTCGGGTTAATTGCAATTGTTGCCGCAATAGTATTTAACACTTCGAGATTTGGATTTGCCGGGATAGCTGCAACGGATATTTTTTATTTAGGGTATTATTTTCCGCCTATTCGCAAATATATCATTATCCTTTCATCGATAGTAATAGCCGTTATCATCTATACACTCAACGATATTATAACTTTATGGGAAAATTATCAGGCACTGCAACCGGACACGCTTCAGTATAGAGTAAACAACTATTCTGAGTTTTGGAAACATCTCGGTGATTTACATATAGGAGATTTTCTTTTTGGAATTGGATTAAAAGATTCTCCTAAGTATTATGAAAAAATTATGGGATTTCCCGGAAATTTTGAAAGCAGTATCCTGATGTCATTTTTCCAATATGGAATTATAGGGCTGTTGCTGCTGATGTATCTCTGGAAAAAAATATTTAATTATGCTGTAAGGTTTAAGAATCGTTTTAATCCCTTTATTTTTTTATTATTTGTCAACATCATATCTGTCTCAATTACGGTCAATGGTATTTCCTATTATTTTGTTTTGCCATTTGTTGTCTTAATATTTATCCATCAAATAGCATCAAGATTATCAATGACTGAAGAGAACATCGTCCTTAGTTAAACAAAAGAGTATGAATATTTCAATTGTTATACCTGTCCATAATAGAATAGCATTTACCCGCACTTGCTTGGAATCGTTACAAAACCAAACCGTTAACAATTTTGACGTTATTGTTGTTGATGATGGATCGACGGATGGAACGAACGAAATGGTGAAAAAGGAATTTCCCCACGTCCATATCATTGAAGGCGATGGGAATTTTTGGTGGAGTAAATCCGTAAACGTCGGAATTCAATTTGCGATTCAACAAGGAGCGATAAAAATTATCACGTTGAATGATGATACAATACTCTTCCAAGATTTCGTCGAAAAGATGATATACTGGTCTGAATCTAATCCGACAGCATTACTAGGCGCATTTGCTTACGACGCTGCGACAAAAATGCCTTGTTATGGTGGTGAAATAATGCAGTGGTACACCGCAGGATCAAAAAAGTTATTAGATACCTTAAAAGACGTTGATCGTCACGGTTTACATAAAGTAACACATTTACCAGGGAGAGGTTTACTGATACCACGCGAAGTATTTTTTAAGATAGGGTATTTTGATGATAAAAATTTTCCTCAACGCTCAGCAGATCATGAATTCACGTTGAGAGCAGTTCGTAATGGCTTTCCATTGTATTGTAATTACGATGCAAGGATTTTCATGTATCCCACCGCGTCCGGTGATTTTGAAAATCGTCAGTCAAAATCCTTAAAAAAATATTATCACCATCTTTTCCATCGCAAAGGAGGAGGAAATCTGACAGAGTTTTGTATGTACGCAATAAAAGTTGCGCCATGGTATGCACTACCTTTCTTTTTAGTCAGTGGATTAGCGAGAAGAATCGGTGGATATTTGCGCGATTGGAGTAAAGACATTTTGAAAGTGAAAGATGACAAATAAGTACTTAATCGTTACCCCTGTTCGTGACGAAGAAAATTTTGTTTCAAAAACAATTCTAAGTGTTGTCAACCAGACAATTTTGCCGACGAAATGGATCTTTGTTGATGATAATTCAAAGGATGGTACTCTCAGTATTTTAAAGGAAAATGAAAAGCTTTATAAATTTATTTGTGTTAAAGAAGTAGGACAAAATACGCAAAGAATTCCCGGTATCGGAGTGATGAAAGCATTTGAATTTGGGCTCACCGGAGAAGATCTTTCAGCATATGATTTTGTCGTGAAAATTGATGCAGATCTAGAATTTGAGTCTGATTTTTTTGAGAATATTTTTGTGGCGTTTGGCAAAAACAAAAAATTAGGAATTGCTTCGGGTTTAATAATAGAGCAAAACGGTGTGCCGGTATCTCGAAATTTTGACAGCCATACATACGGCGGAACAAAAATATATCTTCGTCAGTGTTTTCAAGAAATTTTACCCATAGAAAAGATCAAATTTTGGGACCTTATCGATAATATTAAGGCGAACATTAAGGGGTATGAGACAAAAATCATTCACTCTGAAAAAGTGAAGCATTTGAAACCGATGGATAGTGCAGCGGGAAGCCTTAACGAAGCAAAATTAAAAGGACGGTATTGCTCGTACTTGGGATACGACAAAACATTTTTTTTAATGAAAGCAGTTAAACTGTTTTTTGAATGGCCGTTTTTCATCAAGGGAGCATATCATTTACTTGGCTACATTGAAAATGCCTTGGTGAGAAAAGAGTTTTATGCCAACTATGACGTTGTCGTATTTTTACAGAAACAACAAAAGATGCGGATAAAAAACATGATCAAAAGATTTTTTCCGTAATGGTTCCGATATAAAGTTTATTCATTATTTTCAAACACCTAAGTATTTATAATGCAAAAATCCGTTGGAGTATTGGTTCTTACATATAATGGGTTAAAACACCTCCCAAAATTATTTGAGGGTCTAGCGAAATCAACTCTGCCTGTTGAAATTCTATGTGTTGATTCCTCATCGACAGATGGAACAATAGAATATTTCATCAAGAAGAACATTAAATATCATATTATCTCAAACCAGGATTTTAACCATGGAGCAACGAGAGAGCTTGGCAGGAAATTACTAAAAACCGATATCGTGGTAATGATGACGCAGGATGCTTATATCGTGGATGGAGAAGCAATTGAACGGCTTGTTCGGCCAATTGATAAAGAAGAATCCGCTGTAACCTATGGAAGGCAAATCCCGAGAAAAAGTTCCACGGTTTTTGAAGAATTTCCTCGAACGTATAATTATCCCGAACAGAATCAACAAAGGGATATTGGGGATGTAGGGAAGTATGGCATCCAAACTTTTTTTTGCTCCGATTCATTTTCGGCATATTCACAGAAAGCATTGGATGCGGTCGGAGGTATCCCGACAATATTAACTCATGAAGATTATTACGCGACCGCCAAACTGTTGCGTGCAGGTTTCAGTATCAGTTATGTTGCCGATGCGGTTGTTGAACATTCCCACAACTATGGCATTATACAAGAGTTTAAAAGATATTTTGACGCAGGGTATGTAAGAGCAAAAAATCCGTGGGTAGATAAAATTGTCGGACAGGCGGAGCGCCGTGGGCTTGAATATGCTATTGCACTTTTACGAACGATTATGCAAAGGAACATTGTGTTGCTGCCATATGCCATGGTATTAATTATGGCTAAATGGTTTGGCTTTAGAATTGGATATCTTGCATTCTTTAACTCGAAAATTCCAGCAAAATCTCTTAGTTCTGAAAAAAGTTACTGGAATTCAAAATATTTTGACAAGAACAGAATTTATGAATGATAATGATGTTGTCATTGTCGGCGGCAGCGGATTTATAGGCTTGCACTTACTACGCTACCTTCTCGAAAAAAGAATATTTAACCGAATTATAGTTATCGATATTCAAGCTCCCGGTATTGCCGATCCGAGGATTATTTTTATTCGGGCTGATATCGCAAATCTAATAACCGTTGATTTATCAAATTATAAAATTGAATATTGTATTCATCTCGCGGCGTTGTGTAAAGAGCCAGGATATACGTGGGAAGAATATTTTGTATCAAATTATATCGGAACGAAAAATATATGTGATTTAGCGACCAGAAATAAAATTCGGAATATTATTTTCACCAGTACAATGATGGTCTTTAAAGCGGGAGAAAAAAGAAACTCGGAAAATGATTTGACGGCGCCTGACACGGCGTATGGCATTTCAAAACTATTGGCTGAAGAAGTCTTGATACAGTGGGAGAAAAGCCATTCCGGAAATAAGCTTAAAATTATTCGTCCGGGTGTCGTTTTTGGGAAAGGTGAAAAAGGGAATTTTACTAGACTATTCAAAGCTCTTAAGAAAAATCTTTTTGTTTATGTCGGCAGAAAAGACACAATTAAAGGAAGTGTTTATGTTAAAGATGTAGTCAACATGATTGTTTTTTTGTTCAATTCGTCGTCAAAAAATGTGGTTTATAATTGTGTTTTTCCAGAGCCGGATACAATTGAGAAAATTTGCACTGCAATGTGCGATGTGATGGGGTGGAAACGATACATCCCGGTAATTCCTTATCGAATTTTGTTGATTTCCTCGTATGTGTTTGAGTTTTTCGATGCTATTGGAATTAAAAATCCTGTTCATCATCGAAGGATTGAGAAACTTTATCATTCTACCCACTTATCAGCTGACACTGCCATTAATGCAGGGTTTAGATTTTCATATACTCTAAGAAGTGCGCTAGTGGATTGGAAAAATGATTGTGGGAACAATGAGCTCTTTTAATCGATTTTTTTATTTTACTTTACGCAGTACGATCGCGTCAAACCATAACGTCCAATAGGTATCTGTTTGACGTGGAGAAGTTACCTGTAGCCCAAATGTATGTTGACCTGCTTTAATATTTATTACTCCAAGAAGACTTAAACCTTCTGGTGCTCCTTCGATTCCATAAAGTTCCACACCATCACCGTTTGCATTTTGATTTTCGCGATTATCAACATTCCACGTAAATGGAGAAATTGATGATAGTGATTTGAGTCTTGTAAGAGAATTTCCCGAAAAATATATTTGATACGATCCATCAACAGGAACACTGAAATTTAGATCGACGTGATACTTTGTATTGTTGGAAGCTTCTTTCTTCCACAAAGCAATATACTTCCCTGATGAGAAATGTGGATTTGCGGTGATACTCCAATCATTTGAAAAACGTCCATTTTCTGCTTCTGCCACTATTGGTTGTTCTGTCATATCCATATTTGTTTCAACAATAGAGGAAATTTTTGACGAACCCTTAATAAATATACAGGGTTCGGCGAAAGAAAACTGCTGCCGCTCTTCGACAGTGCCAATTTCAAATGGTATAATAAAATCGTTAGCCAAAGAATTTTTTTGAGCGAGACGGCCAAGCTGATCATATACTTTTGTAGAAGAAGGGAGATGATCAAATGTAATGTTGACGTGAGTTAAAGAGTTAAATAATTTTGCCGGATTGGAATAATCAATTCTACGTTTAATAACAGCAACAGTATCTTTAGTGCCGGCGAAGTAGTAGACTTTGAAATTTTGAAACTCTTGCGTTGAGAGATAGGGTTTGCTTCCAATTAAGTGTGCACCTACGGAATACGTTACTGCAGAAGGATTTATCGTCCAATCTTTTTGAATCAATGGTATGCATGATAAATATTGATCGGCAAAGTGTGAGAATTTGGCGGACGGAAGCTCCCTTTTGAGATTTTCTAAAGGAATGATTGATCTCTCCTCAGTGATTGCAATTTTCAATGATAACCCATGTTTTTTTAGTAAAGCCTCCCACTGATCAAACGATGTTGAATTTTCATCAGTATAGTGAAGAGATAGCAAATCAAGATAATTACCTATTCCTTTGTCAAACATTCTCTGAATAATTTCCTTTTTGGAATTAATACTCGTACCGATAAATCCAGCCGCTGCTATCTTAGCAGTTGGATTCCCTTCGTGTATTGCGGTAGAAGTATTTTTTACTAGCTCGACAAAATCATCAGCATTATCTGACCAGTAATTATTTAAACTTTCAGGCTCATTCCAAATTTCCCAATTATTAATATCATCGCGAAAAGAATTTGTCAATTGCTTTATATAACGAGTCCACATATTAAAATCGGCCGGTTTCACTCTGCTGTAAAAAGGTCCAGCGTCGCCAACGGAAGTGACAGAATCTTTTTGTGATGAGAGAATTTTTGGTGTTTGAACGATTTCTCCCATCACATTCATCCCGGCATTTCTAAATGCCTTTATTTGTTTTTTCGCATAATTAACATCAAGGTCGACATTATTGCAGGAGTCCAATTTAATGTTGTACATGTGTTCCCAAAAATTATATCGAATCCAGGAGACCCCTAATAGTGAAAAAATACGAGCCGTTTGATCTTCGGGTTGACCATGAATAAAGGAGGGCATTTTCATCGGAACATACATCAGTCCCCAGGGAGAAGTTATGTCTTGGGGCGACGGGTCGAAAACTATTGCGATTGTGGAATGAAGGGTGATAGTATCTTTTTCGGTCACTGCTGAGAAAGTTAGTATATAATGGCCACGTTCTAAAGTTGGAATTGGCAACCTCTGACTGACTGTATCAGAGCTACTTTTGGAAATTAATTGCACCGTGTCTGTAAATGATGTTTTGCTGCCTGTCGGATGAATAGTGTATATACATGAAGTTTTTCCTTGGAACCCGGTTGCTTGTATTGATAAATCGCATTTTTCATGATCTGTAAATACAAAAGCCGGACGTGAGGATGTTAATTCAATGTTAAACGAATGTGAAAAGCTTTGTTGAGCGGTCAACAAAAGATATAAAATAAGAAGAGAACCTCTGTATTTTCTGACAAATATCATAGAATTATTAGAAATGTTTATACTTCACATTTTCTATTGTGGCTAAATGTAAAGAAACTTAAATTCATTCACGGGAATATTGCAAAAATTTAATTCTTAATCACACAGAACCAGCACAAATATGGTAAAAATTCTTTGGATTAAGATATTTCTTACCCTGGGGGTTTGTAATATCTTATATTCTCAAAATATCATTTCTGTACATCATCTCCCTCTTAATAGAATACTAATTCAAATTGATCATGACTATCATGTGAAGTTTGGTTTTAAATATCCTATCACCTACTTATTAAGAATTCCCAATGATAATCAAGACTTGATTGCAGAGAAACAATATTCCGACTCAACCCTCTGGCAAAAAATACCAACAAAGTCATCAACAGAATTGTATAATGGTATTGAAGCCGTCCGTTTTGACTATCAATCAGGCGTGGCCTATGTCTCAGCATCCTTCGACGATCAGTGTGATTCTCTTCTTATTAGAATTAACGATGTGAACAAAAATGCCGTTCCCGTTGATTTCAAGAAAGTGGCACAATATTATGACGATCGGAAAGCCGTTGTTACAATTACCGCGGATGATTGGTGTGATGGTCTCGATAAAGGGTTTAAAATGTGTCTGCCGTTATTTCGATCAAGGGGGCTTTATGTTACATGCGGAATAATTACTGACAGTACATGGAGCTCAAAAAATACTTGGGCGAGCATTCAAAAGCAAATTGATTCATCCTATATTGAAATTGCCTCACACAGCAGAACACATTCTTTCTTTCCGTACAATAATTTTTATAGTGAAGTGATCGGAAGCTGGGATGACATAAACACTCATCTTAAACTCCCAGAATATTCGAGAAACAAAAATTCTCAATACATTTATGTTTGGATTTCACCGAGATCCACTTACGGGATCGAAATTGATACGTTGCTTCCACAAAGGAGTTATCTTATACCGAGGCAGGTAGGAAGTATTGACGTCTATAACGATAAATATTCCAAGTGGGACAGTATTCTTCGTCACTTTCAGCCAACAAGTACCACTTTGGAAATAGGTAAAAATTCTTCCGGTACAGGCGGTATATTTGATTTGACTTTTCTGAACGCAAAATTCGATTCAATAAAACAAGACGGCGGAATTTACCATATGTTATGGCACCCACAAGATCTCGTTCCGTATATTGATTTTCCATTTGTAAGCAATCATCTCGACTATATTAGTAGAAGACAAGATATTTGGTACGTTAATCTTGGATATTTATATCTTTATCATCTAATCCAATCGAGTTACACTTCCTATGATAGCAATACCCTGAATAGCAAAGAAAATGGTAATAAGATTAATTTTCGTCTCGATCAAAATTACCCGAATCCATTTAACTCGAGCACAACCATACGTTATCATGTACCACGTGCGGGCAAAGTAACGTTGAAGGTCTATGATGTGTTAGGAAGAGAAAAATCAATTTTAGTAGACAAATATTTGAACGTGGGGGAATATACCGATAGGTGGGATGCAGTCAGTTTTTCGACTGGAATATATTTTTATAAGTTAACCAGTAATAATTTTTCAGAGGTCAAAAAAATGGTATATATAAAATGATTCTTTTTCCTAATGAAACGTATTATTTTTTTATTAAAAATTTAGTATTATTGTATTTAGTAAGTTTGGCCTAACATCCTGCGAAGGAAGGATGTTCTGAAACACACTATTTGTTTGATTGATCTCGAAAAAGTAATATTTCTCCATGCTTAAACGTAACTGGAAAATCTTCTTTGTCATTTTGTCTCAGGTATGTGATATTCTTGCCATCTGGATTGCAGGATCGACGATCTTTTACCTAAAATGGACGGCAATAACAAAGTACGTTACTCCGGATGAAAATCTCCTTGTCGGAATGGTCGTTTTTACCTTTATCCATGTCACTATTGCATCGATGCTTGGGTTATACCGTGGGTCATTCCATTTAAGCCTCCGCCTTCAAAACCTCATCTCCACCCGTGCATTTATCGTCAGTATCCTTATCGCGTTAGCACTTAATAATCTGAGCCAAACATTTGTCGGCAAAAAATCTGTTATTACGTTTGCCCTTGTATTACCGGCGTTACTATTGGTTGTGAGGTATTTTTTGCTCCAGGTCAATTTGTATTTTCAACGCCGCGGGTACGGCCTTCACAATTGTTTGATCATTGGCCTGACAAAAGAATCGGAGCGGCTGTACACACGTTTTGAAAAATTCCCAGAACTTGGTTATAAGATTCGGGGATTTATCGTGCATGAACGATCTCATGTCGAAACGGTATTGCCGCAGTATACGTTCGAAGAGATAAGCACCGTGATCGATGATCTTGCTATCGATAGGATTTTTTATCCGACTGTCGATTTTACGGCGAACGGTTATTCTCCGCTGCAGCAATTGAGCGAGCAAAAAAATGTCAAGTTCAAAATCGTTTCACCGCAGGCGGAAGAAATCCTTAAGATTGCCCGTATCTACGATATCGCCGGTATTACACTGAATTCTCAACGGCGCTATCATGTTGAAGCGGTGAAAGCATTTTTCAAACGAGCGTTCGATATCGTTATTGCATCGGTTGTTATTATCTGCTTATCACCAATCTTTCTTTTGACGATTGCTGCTATTTTGATAGAAAGCGGGAGGCCGATTTTTTTCCTTCAACGACGCGGTGCCGTTAGAGGCGGAAAAGTGTTTGATTTTATTAAGTTCCGGAGCATGGTGACGAATGCCGAACAGTTAATCCACGAATTGAAAGATAAAAATGAATCGGACGGGGCGTTATTTAAAATGAAAAATGACCCCCGTGTGACACGTGTTGGAAAAATTATTCGCAAACTCAGTATCGATGAGCTGCCTCAATTGTTTAATGTCCTGAATGGCGATATGAGCCTTGTGGGACCGCGTCCGCTTCCGTTAAAAGATTTTGAACGCGCGAATGAGTCTGAAGATTTTTGGAGTGCCATTAAGGATCGTGGCTCCGTAAAACCGGGTATGACGGGATTGTGGCAGATTTCCGGCAGAAGCGAAATCAAGTTCAAAGAAATGATCCTGTTAGATCTTTACTATGTGGAAAACAATTCTATCCTGTTTGATTTGGAAATTTTATTTGAAACTGTTCCGGTGGTGCTTTTTGGAAGAGGGGCGTATTAGAAGCAAAGATGAAGGATGAATTAAGAATTATGAAGCAAAACAAAAACACATCCCCCTAACCCCCTTCAAAGGGGGAATGAGAGAAAGAGCGTAAGGATGTGGCGCTGAGTACCAAAGGATGAGGGAGAAGCAAATAAAAATTGAAACAATAGCAACAGCGTTTACAACGGTGGAAAAGGGAGAGGGAAGAAATCAAATAAAGCGTCGATTAGCCAATCAAAAAGATTCCGTATTCGCATTAATCAATGAAAATTAAAAAATGGATTCCGTGTAAGAACATCACGGAATGACAAATACTTTTTCCTGCAGTAAAATCCTCTTTGAGAACTCGAAAAATTTTTTTATATTGATACATAATTTTGGGCGCTTAGCTCAGCTGGTTTAGAGCGCCTGCCTTACAAGCAGGAGGTCCTTGGTTCGATCCCATGAGCGCCCACTCTAACAAATGCCTCGTAAAGAGGCATTTGTTGTTTTAAAACAAAAAATAACTGGTTCAGAGCGTGGCGCCACAGGCGCCAAGGTTCTTGGTTCGATCCCATGAGCGCCATTTTGACAAATGCCAATTTTATTGGGTATTTACTGTTTTAAATCCAAGAAGTTCTACAATGCCAAAGGAAGAACTCATAAACAATTACCGTTTCAGTTTTTATTGAATTTTATCTTTATTGTAAATCATCAACCTCTTTTGATAAAATATCGGCGTATATTCTTTTGAGTGATGGTCCGGCAACTGACCTCGCTGCTCTTACAATTCACACATCGCAATTTCTAGAATCGAACGATTCAGGCTGATACTGCGGGGTTACATCGGTAAAAATCAATTAAGAATTTTACGTGACGAACGAGATACAACAAAGTGCGGATGAAACAAGTTTAATCAAGGGAATAAAAAATTCCGATGCCGCTCTTTTTAAACAACTCTCTATGATGTATTATAATCAATTGTACAGTTTTATTTGGAGAAGAGTCGGCGACCAAGATTCAACGAAGGATATTCTTCAGGATCTTTTTTTAAATGTCTGGAAATTGCGGGATCAGCTTGATGAAACCAAAAGCATTAAATCGTATTTATTTACTTCTGCCAACAATCTTATTATAAATTTCTTGAAAAGAAAATCGTCCCTGATGAAAAAGATTGGCAGCATTCCAATTGAGAATTTGAGTATTGATGTGAATGGACAGCAGGAAATGGATGCTTATTTAAATGATGCATTGAACGGAATATCGGAAAAGCTGAAGATTGTGTTCATTATGAATAAGTTCGAAGGATTTAAATACCAAGAGATTGCTGAAATTTTAAATATTTCTGTAAAAACGGTAGAGAACAGGATGAGCAAAATTCTTAAACTATTGCGAAAGAAATTTTCTTCGCCCATGTAATATGCATCAGTAATATTTTTAAATCCAAATAGTGTTTTGGTCGGTTTGGATTGTATTACTAAATGAAAAAGATCTCTATGAGGGAAAAAAAATTACATATCCTTATTTCCAAATATCTGTCCAGCGAAATTAATAATGCTGAAAGAATCGAACTTGAAAATTGGCTGCATGCTTCGAGCGACAACCAAAAATATTTTGATCGAATGGTGAAACACTGGTCTTCAATGAAAATTTCTCAGCCACACGCTATTCCGGAATTTGAAGAGTTTTGGAGGGAAGTAGAAGTAAAAATACATACTGAACCCAGCGTGGGCATTTCTGCTGAACAGTATTCAAATAAAAATCTTATCGCCTCTTTCATTCATACCATTGCGCGGCCAACGCGGAAAGTACGATTTACCGCTTTTGCAGTAATGCTTGTCATCGGAGGAATAATCTCCTATCGGTATTTTTTTAGTTCACGAGAGATGGTAGTATACGCGACGAACAATGCCGAACGAAAGGAAATCCATTTACCGGATGGTTCGAACATAACATTAAATTCTGATAGCGAAATTAAAGTTGAAGAATCATTTGTTGATGAACGGGTTGTCTTTCTTAAAGGCGAGGCATTTTTTGATGTTGAAAAAAACGGACATCCGTTTGCCGTCAATACGTCAAATGCTTTCGTGCGGGTAACTGGAACGAAATTTGACGTTTCAATGCGAAATGAACGAACACGTGTTATTGTTGCGGAAGGAACGGTCACATTGCGTGCGAAGTCTTCAAACAGCCCAACAGTTATCATTCATAAAAATGAAAAGAGCGAATGCTTTCGTGATGAGCCACCTGAGAAACCGTTAACCGTTGATACTCACTATTCGATCGACTGGCTGCGAAATGCCATAGTATTCGACAAAACCTCTCTCAATGAAATTGCCGAACGGCTGAAACGTTTTTACAACGTCAACGTGATTATTCACGATGATTCAATTGGAAATAAAACCATAACTGGAGAATTTAGGAATCAAAAGATTGATGATGTGGTGTCGGCAATTGCGTTGTCTCTCGATTTGAAATTTACAAAAGAGGACAGCACTTACACGATACACCGCTGACGTGTTGGCAATTTTATTTATTGAAATGTGAAACGATAAATCTAAAAACAGAGACCTCTTTGAAAAAGATATTACTATGGATCTTATCTTTAACCGTTTTGACTGCGTATTTTGCACGCGCAGGAGAATACCGTGTTACTTTGAAGGTCAAAGATGTACTGTTGACGGATTGCTTTAAACGTATTACAGAACAGACGGATGTTGCTTTTGTTTACAGCGACGAACTTGTTGCCAATCGAAAAGTGCAATGTGATTTTGAGAATTATTCGCTTGACGATGCGCTCAAAGAATTGCTCACCCCTTTAAAGCTCGAATTTAAATTCCCTAACGATCATCAATGTATCATCTTCAAAAGGGTGTTGGAAAGTTTTTTCAATCTTGAAGGAACTATCGTGGACGAAAAAACCGGCGAAACACTGCCGTACGCGCTTGTGTCCATTGAAGAAATGAATCTCGGCGATATTGCAAACTCCAACGGACATTTTACGATTCAAAGAATTCTATCTCAGAAATGTAGGGTGAGTGTTCAAAGGATTGGGTATCTCAAAAAATCTGTTGTCATTACACTGGACTCGAGCGCTTCAAACATAACAATCGGACTTGAGGAATCTGCTCTCAAATTCAATCCGGTCATCATCAAAGAAGAAAATTACGAACTGTTTAAAATCTCAAACACCGTCAGCAGTTTTTCATTTTCGCCGCAGGATTATTCACTGCTGCCGGTAATCGGCGATAAAGATATCTCCAGATCGCTCCAGCTAATGCCGGGCATTGCAACAAGCAATTTTGGCGCGTCGGGGTTGAACATCCGCGGCGGAATGCCTTCGGAAAATCTCATGCTGTTCGACGGTATTCCGTTGTATCACATGAACCATTCATTCGGTTTTTTCAATGCGTTTAATCCCGATGCCGTAAAAGATATTCAGGTGAGCAAGGGAGGTTATCCGGCAAAATATGGAGGAAGGCTTTCCGGCGTTATCGAGTTCACAATCAAAAACGGCGACTTCAATAATCCTCATGTAAGCGCGGGTGTTAATCAGATGAGCGGAAATGTATTAACGGAAATTCCATTATTTGGGAAAGGCTCGCTTGTCTTATCGGGTCGCCGTTCATTCTCGAATAATATTTTAGGTTCGCTGTACAAAAATGTTTTTAATTCGTTCAAACAAAATGTAATTCTCTACGAACCTGCCGCTCAAAGGCCTGACAACTTTTCATCCGACACGAAGCAAAATTATTTCTACGATATTATTGGAAAGGTGACACTGGTTCCCACCGATCATGACATCGTTTCGGTGAGTTATTTTTCCGGTTTGGATAAAATTGAAACGAGCGGCAAACCGCAAAAAGTGACAACCTGGTTTACGGAAAGCTCAAATGCGAAAAATACGGGATATAGTGTTAGATGGTCTCGCCAATGGCATTCTCAATTTGTCAGCACGGTTCTTTACTCCGATTCGAAATACATGATAGACAATTCAAAGTTTTGGGATAATGATAAACCGTTGGATACCCTTGTGATTAACAGGCTGGATACACAAAATAATTTAGAGGATAAATCTGTGCGATTGGATAACCAATGGGATATTCAGTCATTGCATAAGTTCGAGTTTGGATTATCGTACAGTCAATTCTCCTCTGCATTTAATTTTGACATGCAATACACTCCGTTTAAAACGGTCGAGACCAAAAATGAGTTTCAAATTGATCAATCGCACTTGCTTACCTGGTATGTGCAAGATACGTGGAACATCAGCAGCCGCAGCACGTCAACAGCGGGAATAAGAATCAATAAACATCAACACACACAGTCAATCCAATACGAACCGCGCGTATCGTTCAACTATATTGCAGCGGATCATGTGATCGTGAAAGGTGCATGGGGAAAATATTATCAATACGTCATGGAACTTGATGATTTTGCCAACCTTCTTCAGGGAAGAGTCTCTTGGATTCAGGCAAACGGCGAAGATATTACTCAATCATCGGCAGATCACTATATTCTCGGTGTGAAATTTGAAGATGCGGATATGCTTTTTGACGCAGAGATTTTTTATAAAAAACTTTACAATCTTCCCGAGACACTGCATGAATGGCAGATTACAGAAAAATTTCATCAATCCAGTTTAACAAGTCAGAACAGCGGCAATGCAAAAGGAATTGATCTACAGGTACGCAAGAAAGTAGGGCCATTTTTTGGCTGGATCAGTTATAGTTATTGTAAGACGATGACCGAATATTATACTAAAGGAATTTTGCTTATTTCTCCTTCCTCCAACGATAGCCCGCACAAAATGGATATCGCCGCAAATTATACTGTGGGATCGTTTACGTTCTCGGCAACATGGCAATATATTTCCGGCAGACCGTATTCGATTCCTAAACTTGAACGGAATGGAGCCGGCGCGGTCATCGGTTTTGCGGAGCCCGATGAGTACAACAGCGAAAGATTTCCTGCATCTCACGTACTCAACGCCGCAGTTTCTTATTCGTACGCAGCGGATTCCTTCCGAATGCACGGAGGGATTTCCGTTTATAATATTTATGACAGGAAAAATATCTGGTACAGGATGGTCAATGTGAAGAATAATCAGATAGTGAATGCAGATGTTTACATGTTAGGAATTACGCCGACCTTATTTTTCGAAGTACAATTATAAAAACTCTTCTCCTTTAAAAATAATTTTTCTGCTGCTGAGATTAATCATTGTTTAAAATCAGGTAGGTAGGTGATTTTATTCAAAGCCTGTGCGTTCCACAATCACCGCACGTTATGTATTCACTCGACTGCTTAGGGTATTCACGGTTTCGAATTGTATTACCATAGAGAACGAAATCTTCCGATGTCAAAAAAAATGATAAGTAATTTAAGACAATCATTTTTGTAACACGTTTACTCAATTCACTTTCACCTTAACAGTATTAAAAGGAGGTCCACATGAAACAGTTATTATTTTTTGCTGTAATGATCCTCATTGCGACATCGTCTCTTTTCGGCGGTTCGCTATCGGGAGTTGTTCGCGACGCTCAGACGCATAATCCCATCGCCGGTGTTAACGTTACCGTTCATGTCGTAAATCCGGACTCGGTGGCATTCCCTGCAACGACCGACCAGAATGGTGCCTATTCCATTACAGGAATCATTCCGAACAACAAATTCTATGTCGCCATGACTGTCAAAGCGGGATATGTTTTTTCATATACGCGCATCGATAATCTGGGGTCGCTCGATTTAGTGTATGACATTGATCTTACGCCTGAGTCTGCTCCTTCCGGTAATGACTCATCAATTGTTTCCGGAACGATTATGTCCCCCGGTTCGCAAACCGGATCGCTTACCGCTGTCGCGAATGTTCAGTTGAAATTCACTTCCGGAAATCAGAACATTAACGCTGTCACAAATGCAGAGGGAAAATACACGGCAAAAGTTCCATTAAACTCCTATACGGTTTCGGTTACTGCCACAGGATATAATACAGTCACGCTGTCAGGTATTCAAGTGGGTCAAACGGGTGCAACACTAAATGCTGTTTTGAAAAATAATGTAACCGGCGTTGGTTCAGATGAAGGATCATCCGCTCCAACGAATTTTATTATCATGGATGCATTTCCGAGTCCATTCAATCCGAGTACGACCATTCAATTTTCTCTTCCTGAACAAGGATATGCGACTGTGAGAGTGTACAACATTCTCGGCAAAGAAGTTGCACTGCTTGCAGAGGGAGAATTTACAGGTGGAACGAATCACCGTGTTACGTTTGATGCGTCAAATCTTTCAAGCGGAATTTACTTCGCACGTCTTGAATTCAAAAGTCAGAGCGTGATGAGGAAAGTGATGCTGATGAAATAAACCACGTGGAAGCAAGATAATTTCTACTCAATAAAAACTGCATATAATCTCTCCTAACCGCCGGTTCCGTTCGGCGGTTTTATTTTTTAAGACAATTCCTAAATTTTTTCCATTTTTTTGCTAGCATATTTGAACATAAATTCGACGCGGGGGGGGTACGCGAGAATATTTGTGATGTTTGGTAATTTACATTGTGGCGAAAATTGTATAATTTCAATCGTTAGTCGAAAATATTACAGGAGAATTATTATGAAATCTTTGTATGTCTTTTTATTTGCCTCTGTGTTAATTATAAGCTGTGGACCATCGAGACAAGTCAGCAGGATTTCTGCCGATCAAACGACCGATCTCAGCGGGAAATGGAATGACACCGATTCACGTTTGGTTGCGGAACAAATGGTGTCAAGTTTAACTTCACGTCCGTGGCTCGGTGATTATGTATCAAAGAACAGTAAAAATCCGACGGTCATTGTGGGAACGATTCGCAACCTCAGTTCGGAACACATCCAAACAGATATTTTTATCAAAGATATCGAGCGCGAATTAGTGAACAGCGGTAAAGTAACATTTGTTGCAAGCAAGGAAGAACGCAGTGAAGTTCGTGAAGAACGTCTTGACCAGCAAAGCAGCGCAGCCGAAGAGTCAGCAAAAAAACTTGCTGCAGAACTTGGTGCGGACTATATGTTGAAGGGAAGCATTAAAGATCAAGTTGATCAAGTTGACGGCACACAAACGAAATTTTATCAGGTTGATATGGAGTTGATTGATCTTGAATCAAATGCAAAAGTATGGATTGATACTAAAAAGATTAAAAAAGTTGTCGAGAAGAAGGGATCGTCATGGTAGGGAGATGGAAACGCAAGGATGAACGATGAGAAAAAAGTGTGAAGGATGAATTAAGAAGGATGAAATATGACGGACGAAGCCATTCATCATAATATCAAAAAAAAAGTTGCGTTTTTGCTGCTGATTGTATTGGCGGCATTTTTTATTTCGTCGTGCGCAAGCTGGCAATCTCAAAAAGATCAATTCTTTGATGTGGATAAAAAGGTTGCGATGCAGGATTATTCATCGGCAGCGTCAGCCCTTACTGCTTCAAAAGATCAATACTATGCTAAAAAGGACAGGGTGCTTTTCTATTTGGATGTCGGAATGTTAAATCATTATCAACCGAATCCAATAAAGAGCAATGAATCTTTGACACAAGCGGAAGATGCGATTGAAGAACTCTACACAAAAAGTATTTCCAAAGCCGCTGCGTCATTATTATTGAATGATAACATCCTCGATTATTCAGGCGAAGACTACGAAAATGTCTATTTGAATGTATTTAAAGCGCTCAATTATGTACAGCTCAATCAATTTGATCCTGCGTTTGTGGAGGTTCGCCGCATCAATAACAAGCTATCTGCACTGGGCGACAAATATGAAAAGATTGCAGAAGAATACAATAAATCCGATGAGGCAAAAGCCAAATTCACTGTAGCAAAAAATCAATTCAATAATTCCGCCTTGGGTAGGTATTTGAGTATGTTGATGTACCGTGCGGATGGGAAATATGATGATGCCCGTATTGATCTCGAAGAGATCGATCGGGCGTGGGCTTCTCAAAGTCAATTGTATAATTTTCCGAAACCTGATTTTAGCAATGCGCTTGTCAAAACAGGAAAAATAAAATTAAACGTGATAAGTTTTGTGGGCAAAGCGCCGCAGCTATTTGCAAAAAATCTGACAATCCATACATTTAAGGATGCAGTGGCGATTTACATTTCGGATGGGAAAAAGGAAAAAGAGCTTGATGTGATTACGTGGCCGAAAATGACAAGTGGATATCATTTTAAATTCTCTTTGCCGTATATGGAAAAACAAGGAACGAAGGTTGCCAGAGTTTCTGTAGAATTGAATGGCCGGTCGGTATCGCAATTGCAGATGATTGAAAGCTTGGAAAATGCAGCGGAAGATACCTATAAATTGAAAGAAGGAATCACATATTTAAAGACAATCATTCGCACCGTGACAAAAGGCATTTTGAATGAAAAAGCGAATAAAGAATTAGACAAAAAAACCGGCGGTGGACTCTTCGGCGAGCTTACCCGCCTGGCAACGAGTGCCGTTGTCGATGCAAGTGAGAATGCCGATCTCCGTCTTGCTCGATATTTTCCTGCGCGCGCCTTGGTGGGAGAAACCGATGTAGAACCAGGTTCATATCATCTTTCGATCAAGTACTATGACGCGAATGGTCAATTGTTGTTCATCGATGATCGAGGTCAAGTTTCGGTAGCGGCAGGAGGATTAAATTTATTTCATTCTGCTTTTCTCAATTGAACAAAGGAATTCTTCCCATGAAATCTTTTCTTTTCATTATGCTGGTCGGTTCAATACTTATTGCGCAGGATAAGCCTTCGTGGGTCGATAATCCGCAATCTCAATTTAGCAATGCAAAATATATTTCTGCTGTCGGCAGCGGCGATACGCGCACATCCGCTGAAAGCGATGCCGCGGCAAAACTGACCATGATTTTCAAGTCAACAATCAAATCCGAACAAACGGTTAATGAGCGGTATCGAGAGCTCTTTACCTCGCCGCAAAACTCTACATACGAACAGCAATCCGAAGTACATAAAAAAGCTTCTGTTTCATCGGATCAAACATTATATAATTTCCACATTGCCGAAACATATACGGATAATCTGGGGAAAACCTATGCTGTTGCGGTGATCGAGCGCATCCCTACAGCGGAAATTTATGAAAAGAAAATATCCGAAAACGAAAAAATAATGATGACATATGTTAATCACTTCACTTCAGTTTCTGATCCCGTGGAGAAGTATGCTTCAATGAATGCCGCAGCAGTATTCAGTTCTGTTAATGAAGGATTAAAGGGACAGCTCCTTATCATCATTCCCGGGCGAGTTCATCAATCTGCAACCGGTTATGATGATGCAAAAATTCAACGGCTCCTTGGCGACGCAAGGAAAAATATGCCGTTTTCAGTTTCAATAAGAAATGATGACGATGGAAAGGCAGCAGCAATTCTCAAAGAAATGCTCTCCGAAATGGGATTTGTTTCTGCGGAAAAAGGAATTCTTGCGATTTCCGGAGAAATTTCTTTTGAAAAAATTGATCTTCAGCGCAAGGAACAATTCGTCCGCTGGAATTATAATTTGTCAGTCGTGAACTCTTCCGGAACCTCTCTTTGTTCACTTTCAGAAAGCGGCAGAGAAGGGCATGTGACCTACAGTGAGGCAGTTGCTCGAGGGGCCAGGACAATGAAACAAAAGATCAAAGCCAACTTCAGTAAACAGATTAATGCGTATTTTGATAAGGCAATAAAAAACCGATAATCGATTTCAGCCCCGCTTCAGAAGAGAGGAAATTTTTCCTGAAAATTTTCCTCTCTTTTTTATTTCGCTGCAGATAAAAATAATTTCCGTACATGTTACGTCTCGGCTTCAGTGAGAATTGACTTCACTTTGGTTTCCCATTCCAAAATATAGTAATCGTTTACTAAAAACAGCTGGCGATAAAAAATTATTTCATAAAAATCACTTGACACAAAAGGTTTTAAAAATTACTTTCAGTATACCTAGTATACGAGGTTAAATTATGCCGATAGAATTACGAAACTCAACACCGCTATATTTGCAAATTGTCGATGATATCAAATCGCAAATCGCTTCAAAAAAATTAAAATCGGGAGACAAACTTGGATCTCATTCCGAGCTGGCAGCACAGTATGGTGTAAGCATCATCACGGTAAAAAAAGCGCTTGCGACAATGATGTATGAAGGAATCGCATTCAGCCGTGTTGGGAAAGGAACATATGTCGCGAAACCGTTACGTGCCGCAAATCAGAGAGAGCAGCAAACGATTGGACTCATTGTTCGCGACATGCGAAGCCCCTTTTTTTCCAGAATTATGCACAGTGTTGAAGAGAGTGCCTATACCTGTGGTTGTCAGGTGCTCATTTCAAACTCGTCCGGAAAGGCAGAACGTGAAGAAATTCAGATTGCCCGGGCTCGAAAGTTTGGTGTCAAAGGTCTGATTATCGCTTCAATGACCCATGATTATCAGGCGACTCCGACTATTCGTCGATTGCTTCATGAAAAATTCCCTTTTGTTATGGTGTCATATGTTGCCGATGAAAATATTCCCTTTGTGGGGACTGATCACGAACTGGGCGGATACACGGCAACAAATCATCTCATCAAATCAGGATACAAACGGATTGCATTTATCAATGGAGAAAAAGGAAATGAAGTTGGCGCATTGCGCTTGAAAGGTTATGAACGAGCGCTGAAACAACACAAAAGACAGATTGATAAAAGTCTTGTATTCCGTCTTCGTATGAGAGGAGAATGGTATGATTATCAATCCGGCTATGAGATTGGGAGCCAATATAATAAACTTGAAATGAAGCCGGATGCATTTTTTGTGTACAACGATCTCGCCGCCCTTGGATTTGAAGATGCCATTCTCGAACAAGGATTAAAAATTCCGGATGATGTTGCGATTATTGGTTTCGATGATATTGAACGGGGTCAGTATGCAACCGTTCCACTGACAACTGTTCGGCAGCCCACCGATGTGATTGGCCGGCAAGCGGTTGAAATGCTGATAAAAAAAATGGACGGCAAGAATGTTGCGGCTCGGCGAATTCTAAAGCCGGAACTCATCGTTCGTAAATCGTGCTGAAGAAGCTAAAACCGTTGCACAATAAAACCCTGCCCGGAAAGTAAAAAGTATTTGTCGGGTTGATGAAAATACGGATGAAGAATCAAAGCTCAAGGAAGCAGTCATATTAATATAGTCCAAATCGGGAGTATGATGTTATGAAAGTTTTTTCTCGCTTTTTTCTTTTTGTCGGCTTTTTGCCGGCAGTCGTGTTCGGACAGAATACCGTGCGCGGAATTATCTCTGATTCTTCAAATCATGATCCGATTGTCGGCGCCAATGTTGTTGTCATCAATTCTTCATTGGGTACTGCAACAAATCTCGACGGTGAATTTACAATCCTTCACATTCCTTCAGGTTTACAAAAAATAAAAGTGTCGTGTATCGGATATGAACCGCAAGTCCGAGAAATAAATTTCGAAAAAGAAAAAGATGTTCAGTTGAATGTGGCCTTGACGCCAACAGTGATTTCCGGTGAAGAAGTCGTGATTACCGCTCAAATGCGCGGGCAGATCGCCGCGATCAATCAGCAACTAACGGCAAAGACAATGGTGAATGTTGTTTCGGAAGAGAGAATTAAAGAGCTGCCCGATGCCAACGCTGCCGATGCTATTGGCCGTCTTCCGGGTGTGTCTTTGATTCGAAGCGGGGGAGAAGCAAGTAAGATTGTTCTGCGCGGACTGAGCAGCAAATTTTCTATTGTTACGATTGATGGAAACAGGATGTCGCCGACGGATGCGAATGAGCGAGGAGTTGACTTGAGTACGGTTTCTCAAGGATCACTGGCCGGAATAGAACTCACCAAAGCATCCACTTCTGATAAAGATGCCGATGCTATTGCCGGAAGTGTTAATCTGGTCACACGCAAAGCACCTTCCGAACGGTTGCTCAGAATTGAGCCGCGAGGATCGTATAATGGAATGGATAAATCTGCACAGCAATATAATTTCTCCGGTAAATATGGCGAACGCTTTTTTGATGACGTTTTTGGATTACAACTTTCAGGCAATATAGAAAGAATTATTCGAAGCAATGAGTCGTCAGATTTTAACTACCAGGATTTCATCAAGTATTACGAGATCACGCAATTCAGACCAACGTACGTCAGCGAGATTAGAAAACGGGGCGGGGGCAATATCGTTTTTGATTTTGATACGCCTGACGAGGGGAACATTCGCCTGAATACGAGTTACAATAAAACATCCCGAAGTTTTCTCACCTCAAATAGAAATTATGTCCAAACCGGAAGTGTTGCCTACGACTACAGAGATCAGGAAATCGACATCACGACATTTAATTCATTCCTTCATGGAGAAAACAATTTCTTCGGTGTTAAAGCTGATTGGAATCTTGCATACTCACAAGCAAAACGAAATGACCCGTTTGATTTTGAGTTATATATGGTAGAGCCATCCAACAGAGTCAATGGAGAACAGGTTTCCGGGACGAACGATCTTCCGGATATCTACAAAAGAGGTCCTGTAGAGAACTGGGCCCAGTACGCTTTAAACAATTTCCAGGCCGCAACTATAGATCATGCCAATGATAATGCTCAATCAAATTTCGATAAAGAAAAAAGCGCATCGTTGAATCTATTACGAGGGTACGCGCTGACCGATTATTTATCAGGTGAAATAAAACTTGGCGCAAAATTCAGGCAAAAGTCGAGATTTGCTGCATTTCATCAGGTGCGGGCCAACTACTATTTAAATCCATGGCCCGTGTGGACAAAACAGGATGACGGCACTGTTGTTCAAAAAAATCTGCCTGGAACGCGATTTGAAAATCTTGCTTTAACACAGGGAGGGCAAGTTATCTTTGCAAATTTTCTCGATCCCACTCCCGGCAGCAGGTCGGTGTATGGAAAATATTCGCTCTATCCGCTGATTAATCGAGATGCGTTGCGATTATGGAGACAGTTGAATATTCACGGATATTTAGACCAGACCGGGAACGATCCGGAATACAAAGAGAATGTTGAAGCGGAAGCTGATGATTACGGAGTTACCGAGCGAGTGTTCGCCGGATATGCGATGCACACATTCAATGCTGGTCAGAATATTTCGCTGATTACCGGCCTTCGCGTAGAAAGCGATGACAATGAGTACACATCGAGGTATACACCAAAAACTCTCAGCGGATTTCCATTTCCGATTGGCGAATTACGGGATACTACAGTTTTTCATAAAGAAACCGTTGTGCTTCCCAATTTTCACGCCATTTTCCGTCCAACAGATTTTATGACACTTCGAGCGGCAAGTTTTAAAATGCTGGCGAGACCGGATTTTAATCAACGATTGTTAAAATTTGTTGCAAGTTCGATCACCGGTGTTAATACGATGAATGTTGGAAATCCAAACTTGCACAATGCCGTTGCGTGGAATTATGAAGTGCAAACTCAATTTTACGGAAATGCCATCGGATTATTTTCTGTCTCTGCCTTTTATAAAGACATTAAGAGCATGTACCATATCGTTAACAATTTGCAAATTTCCGGACAACATGCACTTGATAGTATTGGAGTTCCTTGGAAAAACCCATATGCAGACGATAATGTGAAGTTTAATCTCATATTTCCGTATAACTCGTCAAAGCCGACGCGTGTATGGGGTTTTGAAGTTGAACATCAAACAAACTTTAAATTTCTTCCCGGTCTGTTACGTAATCTTGTCCTGAATTATAATTTCACCATTGTTCGTTCAGAAACCTGGGTCTCATCGTCGAAAACAGTAACCGATACGGTCATATTAATGCCGATCGGAATTAAAGTTCCTCGAACCACAATTGTTCCGATTGAAATTAAACAGAAATTAGAAGATCAGCCGGAAGTTTTTGGTAACGTCTCTCTCGGGTATGATATTAAAGATTTTTCGGTGAGGGTGTCAGTCTTTCATCAAAGCAAATACAATATCTCCTTTTCATCAAATGGCCGGAATGACGGAATTCAAGATGCATATACGCGGTGGGATATCGCCTTTAAACAAGGGGTGACCGATAATGTTTCCGTGACCTTGAATCTCAATAATATTACAAACACGCAAGAAGGTTCTTCAGTCATTAATAGAGGTTCTCCAGGATGGGTTTTATCTGACAGAAGTATTCGATACGGTGCAACAGCAGATCTTGGCGTCAGAATTGAGCTTTAACCACAAATCACAATTACCATTTACCAACAATAGGAGGTTGCAATGCGAAGTATTGTTATCGTAGTAGCGATGGTCTTGCTATACGCAGTGTCGGTGTTTGGACAGGCTGCGGATGAAGTTGTGTTGTCCGATTATGCTGCGTCGGGAAAATATCTCAACGATCAAATTGCGAGTGATACGACAGCACTTGGGGCCAGAAACAATCCAAACCGAACGTATGTATTGAAACGAGGAGGAACGTATTTGATGGTTGCTTCCATACGAAACAATGCATGGACGTTGAAAATTAAGGCTGAAAATGGTGCTGGGAAAAAACCTGTTGTGTATGCATTCAAAAATACGACAACGGGAGCCTATGCTGCACAGCAATTTGATGTTCGCGGAAATTTTTGGATCAAGAACGTAGCGATGGTTGGATGGTCTACAATTCCCGGTGAAATTTCACTTATGCCGGCGCGCATTATTCAAGTCAACGGGGCGGGATTCGATGTTCAGGTAGATAGTTGTGTCCTTCTCGGGGCGAACGGAGCATTAATACAGGTGCCGACGGCTACTCATTTCGTTTCGGTAACCAATACACTCTTTACGCAATGGGGCAATATCTTTAATTCAGATATCGGTAACGGAAGACCGCTTGATTTTAGAAATACGTCGATCGATTCTGTCGTCATTCGGAATTGCACTTTCGTTGATGGAACAGACAGAATTGTGCGCCATCATTCCAGTGTCGGCGGACTTAAGTATTTTATTTTCGATCACAATACAATCGTTAATTCGCTATCAGCACATGGTTGTCTTGAACTAGGAAAAGTCGGGGCAAAAGTCACAATCACGAATAATCTGTTTGTCGATAATTTTGTGCTTGGGCGTGATTCCACCGATGATGTCCGATTAGCTGAATTTGGTGATCCTAATGAAAAAGAACCAAACGGGAAAAATAGAATGACGTTCGTCGGCAGCGTTCCGGATTCTGCCGGCCAAGTTGTTCTTACCCAGTGGGTCGTGAGAAACAATTATTATGCCGTAACGCCCGCAGTCCAAACATGGTACGATTCTAAAA
Source organism: Ignavibacteriales bacterium (assembly GCA_037443785.1). Lineage (GTDB taxonomy): Bacteria > Bacteroidota > Ignavibacteria > UBA10030 > UBA8401 > JAQUOA01. Next base: position 48,527 of record JBBINR010000001.1, read on the forward strand.
GTGCGCTGGGTATTGGAAGCTTAATTCCATTGACCCACCATATTAGCGGTAAACTTGGAGCGGATTCACTTACAGCATTTAAGAAAGATACCATTGCTTTTACACTGTCTACAAAGAATTTAGTACCATTTGCAACTTGGTATTTTGATCCTGCAGGGGCAAATAAGAAGAAAGTCAATACAGGTTTTAGTGCTGCTGTTGATATGCAGCGTTCAGATTGGACATTCTATACCGATACATTAAATTTGAAATATTCCACATCAAGACCTGCCTACAAAGGCGCCGATGGCGGGCAGCCTGCAGGTTCGCTTATGTGGTGGAATGTTTCCGTCCTTGGTGTTGAAAAACCAGCACTGCACAGTACGCCGGAAACATTTTCACTTGATCAGAATTATCCAAATCCATTTAATCCCAGCACTCACTTGAGTTATACCGTTGGACACGCTGGATTTGTATCATTAAAAGTGTATGATCTTTTAGGACGAGAAGTTGCAACTTTGGTTAATGAAACCATGCAGCCCGGCAGTTACACTGCTCAATGGAATGCATCAGGAGTCAGCAGCGGTGTGTATCTTTATAAAATGGAATCAGGATCTTTCGTTTCTACAAAGAAAATGATTTTGATGAAATAATTTGTTTGAACAAGGGCTGAGCAAACCCTCAGCCCTATTTGTTTTCGAAATACAGTAAATATATATGATCTCTCCGAGAATTAAACTTTTTCTTATTGTCGTCACTGTTTTACCAACAGTGTTCGTTCGCAGCGATCTTTTTGCGCGAGAAATATTAACAAACTATGCAAGTCATCGAACTGAAGGACGAAGTCTTGTCTTTACGACAACCAGCGGGCAGCAGCTGCGAATAACGCCGTACGGCGACAATATTCTTCGGATGCAATCAGTCCGCAAAGGTGAAGATTTCGTTTCCGATGATCGATATGAAATGGTTGAGTCACATGAGTGGCCCGGTGTGTTGACGCTGAAGGATGAAGGAAGGTATTTCTCTATATCTCCAAAAGACAGTGGAGGATTTTCCATTCGTCTTGATAAAAATCCGGTGCGAGTATCATTCGTTTCCAATTCCGGTCATCAAATTTTGTTGCGGGAACGCGATGGTATTGTATGGGACGGAGATTCAATTCACACTTCATTTGATTATGACCCCGCGGAACATTTTACAGGTGTAGGGCATGGATTTTTTGGCCGGGCATCAAGTATTGATTTACGCGGTGAAAAAATTGCGCATAATTATGGCACAATGCACGGTCAGCAGTCGCCGTTGATTGTTCCATTTTATCTTTCGAGCAAAGGATATGGAGTTTTTCTTAACTGCACATTTACGAATGAATTTAATTTTGGGAAAGACGGTCAGTACGAATTTTCACTCTTTGGCGGTGGACAAATCGATTATTTCTTCATCATTGGACCGGAATTTACATCAATTATAGATCGTTACACACAATTAACCGGAAGGCCTCGTTTCCCTCCCAAAGCATTTTTTGGTCTTGCACTTTCGGATAAAGGAAATGACCATACCACTTCCGATCCTTCCGATGAAAAATGGTGGAAGAGAAAAATTACAGAACACCGAAATGCAGGATTTCCTCTCGATCATATTATCAATGACAATCGATGGCGGGCAGGCGGTGGAAAGCGATGCGAATCATATTTTGATTGGGATCCGGAACGATATCCGAATCCAAGTGAATATGAACAATGGGTGCAATCGAATGGATTAATTTTGACTTTAGACTTTAATCGATGCATTGCATCGCACAGCGATGGATGGAAAACTTCGTTCAACATTCCTGAATCGAAGCTGATCGATTTTAGTGATGCAGCTCCTGATTTCACAAAAAAGGAAGTTCGTTCGTGGTGGTGGAATTTGATGTGGGAAAAATCGTTGGATCCCAAACTGAAATTTCCCGGCGATGCCTTGTGGATTGATGAGTTTGATGAGATGGGAAAAACAGAAGTGAATGCAAAGCTTGGCAATGGACGGACATGGCTCGAAATGCGCAACTACTGGTTCTTTCTCGTTGCAAAAGCATTAGTGCAGGAAGGCTGGGATAAAAATTTTAAAGATTCGAAACGGCCTTTTGTGTGGGTACGCGGAATGACTGCCGGTGCACAACGCTACGCAACATTATGGAGCGGTGACATTGACCAAACGTACGATGATATGAAAACGCAGGTGCGAGGAATGCAGCTTGCCGGAATTTCGGGTTTTCCTTTTTGGGGACATGATGCTGGAGGATTTCGTTTTGATGGCACGATACCTGGACCGAGCGATGCATTATATCGACAATGGTCAATGGCATTCGGAAGTTTTACACCCTACTGGAAACCGCACGGCGTAGGAATTTCTCGATGGCCGCTTGATCGTCCGAAAGAAGTTCAGCAGGATGCAAAAAAATATTCTCAACTTCGGTATACACTCATGCCTTACACGTACACATATGCACACGTTGCTGCAGAAACTGGAATTCCGATGACGCGTGCGATGATTCTTGATCATCAGAATGAATCGACCGCATGGGAAAGCGATCTTCAATATATGTGGGGGAAAGAAATACTTGTTGCTCCAAATTGCACAGACAGCAGTAATGTTTCCGTGTGGCTTCCAAATGGAGAGTGGTACGATTTCTGGAATGATGCAAAGTTTTCAGGCAATCGGACGATTTCATATCCGGCACCAATCGGAAAACTTCCACTGTTTGTCAAAGCGGGCTCAATCATTCCAATGGCAAATTATGCATTGAGCACGGCATTTATTCGTAGTGACAGCCTAACGATACATATTTACACAGGAAATGATGCAGCGTTTCAACTATACGAAGATGATGGTGTAACGGAATACTACAAAACGAAAAATGAATACCGCACAACGGCTATTTCCTATATACAGTCTTCGACATTAATCAATATTGCGGCTGTGCAGGGAAATTACCAATCAGCGGCAAAAGCAAGAGCATATCGAATTGTGCTTCACGGATTATCCAATCCGCAAATTTTTACAGTCAATGGTGTCGAACTGAGTCAAATGCAAGCTGAGAAGGATGCAATTGCAGCACACGAAGGAGTAGTTTGGAATGAGAAGATGAAATTACTTTCCATTTACATTAAAACAACACCAGTAAACCAATCACTTACACTTGAACCTATAAAAAATTGAGCAATACATGAGAGTACGATTATTGTCCCTTCTTTTATTCATGACATTCACGCTTCATGCACAAACATATCTTGGAAAATTTTCGCGCCTTGATTACGATAAAAAATCAGTTGTTATCAAATCGGATTCTTCTGTCGTCCGGCTGCAGTTTTACATGTCAGATATTTTACGGATTGATTTTCTTTCATCGCCGCGATCTGTTCCGGATTCTTCATTTGCCGTAATTGAAATACCCGTCGATGGTGTTCAATTTTCTCTCAACGAAAAAGATTCATCTATTGTCATTGCATCTTCGAAAATTCAAATTCATTGTCAAAAATTTCCTTTGAGATTTTCTTTTTTCGATTCATTAGGAAATATGCTTCTTGAAGAACCGAAGATTGGAGGAATATCCACAAATGGAGAGAAGCGCAGTGTGCGTTTTGCACTACATTCCAATGACCATTTCTACGGAACAGGGGAACGCGGAACAAGTCTTGATAAACGCGGACAAAAATTTGAAAATTGGAATACGCAGATCGGCGGTTACTCAACCCCGCTTGCTACGATGAACCTTAACGTTACTCTGTTGACGACATCAGCGGGGTATGCGCTCTTCTATGATAACTCATACAAAGGTGAATTTGATCTCGGCGCAACAGACACGACAACTTTTTTCTATACCGCATTTGGCGGCGAGATGACCTATTATTTGATTGCCGGAAAAACAATCCCAGAGCAGTTAGAAAAATACACGTGGCTGACCGGACGGCAGCCGCTTCCTCCGCGCTGGGCGTTTGGATTCACGCAGTCTAAAAATAAATATCAAAATGAAGCTGAAGCCCGCTCAATTGTAAAAACGATACGTGAAAAAAATATTCCGTGCGATGCAATCGTTCTCGATCTGGCATGGTTCAAAAACATGGGAGATATTGCGTGGAATGAACCATTGTGGCCTGCTCATGCAAAGATGGAAAAGGATTTTCTTCAACAAGGAATAAAAACAATTCTCATTACCGAACCGTACATCATCGAGCCGTCGCTTAATTTTTATGAAGGGGATTCGCTTGGCTATCTTGCAAAAGACTCCACGGGAAAAACATTTATCTTCGATAAATGGTGGTCATGCGGATATGCGTGCAACTCTTCACTATTAGATATAACGAATCCGAAAGCGAGGCAATGGTGGTGGAGCAAACATCCTTCATCGTTTGGTGAACTTACTGCCGGAATATGGACAGATCTTGGCGAGCCGGAGCGGCATCCTGAGAATATGTTTCATTATTTAGGCTCAACAATAAAAATTCATAACATCTATAATTTGCTTTGGGCAAAAACCATGTTCGATGGATTTAATCAATTGCGTCCGGGAGAGCGCGTAGTAAATCTCACTCGATCCGGATCAGCTGGAATTCAGCGCTATGGAATTTTGCCGTGGTCCGGCGATGTTGCGCGAAGTTTCGGCGGACTTTCGGTGCAGCTTCCGATGGTGTTGAATATGGGAATGTCCGGCATTGCGTATCACAATTCGGATATCGGCGGGTATTCACGCATTCCAACAACGCCGGAATTGTACGCACGCTGGATGGAGTATGGAACATTTTGTCCTATCGCGAGAGCACATGGAGCGGGAGAAATTGTGAATGGTTCCGCAACCGAACCATGGATGTTTGGGGAAGAGACGGAAAAAATTTCGAGAGAGTATATTTCACTTCGCTATACGCTGCTTCCGTATATCTATACGATGGCACATCAAAACTACACGACAGGAATGCCTCTTGTGCGTCCGCTGTTTTGGTTGGAGCCGAATAATCCGAAGTTCGTTAACGAAAGTTCATCATACATGTGGGGCGATGCATTTCTTGTGTCGCCTGTTGTTGAAGCAGGACAGAAGTCCAAAGAAATTAATTTTCCATCCGGGAAATGGATAAACTTCTGGACTGATGAAATTGTCGATGGAGATAAATCTATAACAGTTGACGCACCCCTAGGCAAGATGCCAATTTTTGTGAAGCAAGGAAGTATCATTCCAATGGCGCCGTTGATGAAATATTCCGATGAACGCCCCGTCGATACATTGACAATTCGCGTGTATCCTTCTGCAAAGGAGTCCACATCATACACATTGTATGAAGATGATGGTAGAACATTGGAATATCAATCAGGAAATTTTTCGCAAACAATGTTTACACAATCGTACCAGTCTGTAAAAGGAACCTCTTCGCTTATTCTTACGTGTGGACCATCTGTCGGAACATACAAAGGAATGCTGAGCAAACGAACATATCTGTTTGAAGTGCATGGAATCAATCGCAAACCGGGTAAAATATTGAATTACAAATCCGAAGTTACTTCCCGTAAATCACTTGAAGTTTTGCGGAAACAGAATGAGGGATTTTATTATGACGCTGCCAAGCGCATTCTTTACGTTCAATTATTTTGCAAAACAAATAGTGCTTATTCCGTGACTGTGAATGATGTGAAATTGCCTTGAAGAATTTTGCTGTACCGATTATGGTGATGAACAAGGATATCTCAAAAAACCGCCAGCAAAATCACGGCGGTTTTTAATTCAATTTAATTCTGCAAAATTAGTTTCTTATTCGTACCATAAAGACAATGCTTTGCTTGATGAAAGTGTTTCGCTGAAAAGAGATTGTTATGAAATTACATTTACCGGAAGAGAGATTTTTTGATCCCGATCCTGCGATTAGAAAAATAGCTTCCGAATTATATTTGGCAGTAAAAAATCTTCCAATTATCAGCCCTCACGGACATGTGAATGCGGCTATGTTTGTTGACAATAAACCGTTCTCAAATCCATCCGAGCTTTTTATTGTTCCCGATCATTATGTTTTCAGGATGCTCTACTCGCAAGGCATTCCAATGGAGGCATTGGGTGTGAAGCCGCTCCATGGTTATGCGTACGAAAAAGATTCGAGAAAAATTTGGCAGCTATTTGCCGATCATTATCACTTGTTTCGCGGAACACCAAGCGGCATTTGGTTGAATTATGAATTTTCAGTTATTCTAGGAATACCGGAACGACTTACAAGTGAATCGGCGCAGCGAATTTATGATCACATCCAGGAAAAAATTCAATTGCCGGAATTTTCTCCCCGCTCACTTTTTGAATCTTTTAAAATAGAGACTCTTGCAACAACCGATGCCGCAACAGATTTGTTAGAATCACATCAGGCAATTCGAAAATCGGGCTGGAACGGGAATATCATTCCCACATTTCGTCCCGATGGACTTACGGACCTTACTTCACCAGAATGGAAACAGAATTTCCATTTGCTTGAAGAACGAACCAACAATGAGATCACAACGTTTAAGCAGTTTATCAATGCGTTAGAAGAACGGCGGGAATATTTCCGTTCATTCGGTGCGACGGCGACCGACCATGGTGCCCATTCGCCGTTGACACTCGAACTTTCAGAAACGGAAATAGAAAAAATATTTCAACGGGCGCGAAAAGAGAAAGCAACTGCTGAAGATGCTCAGCTTTTTTCTGCGCACATGCTCATGGAACTTGCACGAATGAGTGTGGAAGACGGCATGGTGATGCAGTTGCATTCAGGTTCGTTCCGCAGTCATAATATACCGGTGCACGAACGATTTGGCGGCGATAAAGGTGCCGATATTCCGCAGAGAATGGAATACACAAACAATCTTCGTCCATTGTTAAGTAAATATGGGAATGAAAAAAATTTTACATTCATCGTCTTCACGCTTGATGAATCAACATACTCAAGAGAGTTAGCTCCAATGGCAGGGCATTATCCTGCAATGAAATTGGGGCCGCCGTGGTGGTTTCATGACAGCATCGAAGGGATGACTCGCTACAGACAAATGGTGATGGAAACCGCCGGCTTGTATAATACTGTCGGATTTAACGACGACACGAGAGCATTTTTGTCTATTCCCGCACGTCACGATCTCGCCAGAAGAATGGACAGCAACTTTGTTGCGGGATTGGTTACCCGTCATATTATAGAAATTGACGAGGCGCATGAAATGATGTATCAAATGGCCAACGGTTTGGTGAAGAAAGCGTACAAACTCTAAATGAAAGAAAAAGCTTTATGACGGAAACACAGCCCGGTGTCGGACGTTATCGGTGGGTGATTTGTGCATTATTGTTTTTTGCGACAACAATCAATTACATTGACAGACAGATCCTTGGATTGTTGGCGCCAATTCTTCAAAAAGAAATTGGCTGGACAGAAATCGAATACGGCTACATCGTCACAGCATTTCAAGGTTCGTACGCAATCGGATTGTTATTTTTTGGCTGGTTCATTGATAAGTACGGAACTAAAATCGGGTATACTGTTTCGGTCGTTTGGTGGAGCGTTGCGGCGATGGCGCACGCATTGGTCAAAACACCGCTTGGGTTTGGGACAGCACGCGCAGGATTGGGAGTAAGTGAATCTGGAAATTTTCCTGCAGCGATCAAAGCTGTTGCCGAATGGTTTCCCAAAAAAGAACGTGCACTTGCAACAGGAATTTTTAATTCGGGCGCCAATATCGGAGCGGTTCTTGCGCCGGCCGTCGTTCCTTGGTTAACGATTACGTATGGATGGCAGGAAGCATTTATTGCCACGGGTGCGCTCGGCTTTTTTTGGATTGTGCTGTGGGTATTGTTATATGACAAACCGGAAAACAAAAAAATAGATCCTGCTGAATTGAAATTTATTCAGCAAGATCCTGCAGAGCCGACGTCAGAAAAAATTCCATGGTTGAGTTTATTACGGTACAAACAAACCTGGGCGTTTATCGTGGGAAAATTTTTGACTGACCCGATATGGTGGTTTTATCTTTATTGGCTTCCAAAGTTTTTAAATAAAGAATACGGATTAACCATTACATCGCTCGGACTTCCGTTGATTGTCATTTACACTATGACAAGTTTCGGAAGCATTGGCGGCGGATGGCTTTCGTCTGCGTTCATTAAAAAAGGAATGGCGGTGAATCGAAGCAGAAAAATGGTGATGCTTATTTGCGCGCTGTGTGTCACGCCGATAATTTTTGTTTCTCACATCAGCGATCTGTGGATTGCCGTCGGCTTGATTGGTCTTGCTGCGGCGGCACATCAAGGATGGTCGGCAAATATTTTTACGACAGCATCGGATATGTTCCCGACGAAAGCGGTCGGGTCAGTTGTCGGTTTAGGAGGAATGGCAGGTGCAGTGGGAGGAATGATTTTTGCTCCCGCTACCGGTTTTATTCTCGAATTAACAGGAAGTTATGTTTCACTTTTTATCATTTCAGGTTCCGCCTATTTAGTGGCTTTAGGTGCGATGACCTTACTTACCGGAAAAGCAAAGCCGGTTGTTTTATCATGAGAAAATAATTCGTTAGGAGAAAAAAACGAAATGGCGTTAAAGATTTCACAGAAATATGTTTCACAAAATGTCTTTTGTTTAGAACAAACAATGCGTTGGTTTGGCCCAAATGATCCCGTGAGTTTATGGGATATTCGTCAAGCGGGGTGCACGGGAATTGTGACGGCATTGCATCATGTGCCGAATGGAACTGTCTGGTCGGTGGAAGAAATTAAAAAGAGAAAATTCGAAATTGAACAAGCAGGATTGGTGTGGAGTGTCGTAGAAAGCATTCCTGTTCACGAAGATATTAAAACGCAAAGTCCCGGATTCGAAAAATATATTGAAAGCTATAAGCAATCCATTAAGAATCTTGCTCAGTGCGGTGTAAAAAATATCACCTATAACTTTATGCCGGTGTTGGATTGGACAAGAACTGATCTTGGTTATACTGTTGCCGACGGGAGTAAAGCGCTCCGATTTGAAAGAGCGGCATTCATTGCGTTCGATCTTTTTTTGTTAAAACGTCCCGGCGCTGAAAAGGATTACTCCAGTTCCGAAATTGAGCGGGCAAAACACCGGTTTGAAGCAATGTCAGACGAAGAGAAAAAATTGTTGGAGCGAAATATCATTGCAGGTTTGCCCGGCAGTGAAGAATCATTCACGCTGCAGCAATTCCAATCGGCATTGGATAAATATAAAAATATCGGCGCCGACCAATTGCGGAAGAATCTCATTCATTTTTTAAAAGAAGTTATTCCCGTTGCTGATTCTGTTGGTGCTGTTATGGCAATCCATCCAGATGATCCGCCATATAACATCCTCGGGCTACCGCGTGTCGTCAGCACGGCAGATGATGTTCAACGATTGGTCGATGCAATCCCATCGCAAAACAATGGATTGTGCTTCTGTACCGGCTCGTTTGGTGTTCGGACCGACAACGATCTTTCGGCAATGGTGAAGCAATTTGCTGACCGGATTCATTTTATCCATCTCCGTAACACAACGCGAAATGCCGATGGAGATTTTTATGAAGATAATCATCTTGAAGGTGATGTTGATATGTTTGCAGTGATGACAGAAATTGTGAAGATGATGCAGCAACGGAAGAGTTCGATTCCCATGCGTTCCGATCATGGCCATCAGATGCTTGATGACCTGAAAAAGAAAACAAATCCGGGCTATTCAGGAATTGGCAGATTGCGCGGTCTTGCTGAGTTAAGAGGGTTGGAATTAGGAATTGAACGCGCACTATTTGAAAAAGGAAAGTAATACTGATGAAAAAATTATCGTTTGACCATCTTAAAGGAAGAAACTGCGTCGTCACCGGGGGGGGAGGAATTATCGGAATTTCGCTATGCAAGGGGCTGGCTTCCGTTGGTGTAAATATTGCAGTCATCGATCTTGTGAAAGCATCTGCTGATGCGCTTGCCGCTGATTTGAAAAAAGAATTTGGAATACAATCAATTGGTGTTGAAGGAAATGTGCTCGATAAATCTTCACTTTTAAAAGCGAAAGAACAGATTAATGCTGCTCTTGGAAAAGTTGATATCCTTATCAATTGTGCCGGTGGAAATAATCCCAAAGCGACAACCAAAGATGAATTCGTGAATGCGAATGGAAGTAATCTCGAGCAGTCATTTTACGGATTAGACATCGAGGGTTTTCGAAAAGTGTTTGATTTAAATTTTCTCGGTACCATACTACCCACGATGGTATTTACGACGGATATGATTGAAAAAGGTGCCGGTTCGGTTTTGAATATTTCTTCAATGAATAGTTTTCGTCCGTTAACAAAAATCCCCGCATACTCTGCAGCAAAAGCTTCAATCAATAATTTTACAGAGTGGCTCGCGGTGCATCTGGCAAAAGTGAACATACGAGTCAATGCCATTGCGCCGGGATTTTTTTTGACGAATCAAAATCGGTTTTTGCTTACCGATGAAAAGACGGGTGAGCTGACTGAACGCGGCCACAAAATTCTTTCTGGAACACCAATGGGAAAATTTGGAGAACCGGATGATCTTCAAGGGGCGGCACTGTATTTACTTTCCGATCTTTCAAAATTTGTCACAGGGATTATTATTCCTGTCGACGGCGGTTTCAACGTCTATTCAGGCGTGTAGTATTTAACCAGGAAATAATTATGTCACTCAAAATAAAATCAGCAGAACAAACGCAGTTTGATTTAGTGTCATTAGGTGAGACGATGATTCGACTTTCACCACCCGGCCATCAACGAATCGAATTCGCACCGCAGTTGGAAGTTTGGGTAGGGGGAGGAGAATATAACGTTGCCTATGCGTTATCTCGTTTAGGGCTTCGCACCGGCTGGATTGGCGGATTGAATGATTCACCGATGGGATCGATTGTGAAGAACCATGCTCGTGCGGTCGGCGTGAACGTTGATTATGCCGTTACCAGGAAATATGACGGCATGGGAAAGAAAGACAGGATCGGTCTTAACTTCACAGAAGTAGGCTTTGGCCCACGAGCATCAGTAACGCTGTATGATAGAGCATATTCAGCCACAGCGGGAATTCAACCGGGAGAAATCAATTGGAAAAATCTCTTTCAAGAAAAAGGAGTTCGTTGGTTTCATACTGGAGGAATCTTTTCTGCGTTATCAGAATCAACCCGCAAAGTTGTTGCCGAAGCAGTGAAAGCAGCGCATGAAGCGGGAACGATTGTTTCCTATGACCTGAATTTCAGATCAAAGCTCTGGAGCAGTAAAGAAGCGATTGAAACAACAAAACCTCTTGTGCCGTACATCGATTGTTTAATCGGTAATGAAGAAGATTTCCAAAAAGTATTGGGCTATGAAGTAGACGGGGTAGATGTTGAAAAGGGAGAATTGGACACGACCGCATTTGAGAATATGGTAAAGAAAGTTGTTAAAGATTTTCCAAATATTAAAATCGTTGGAACAACACTTCGAGGTGTAAAGTCAGCAGGAATCAATGACTGGTCTGCAATCATGTGGACTGAAGGAAAGTTCTACTATGGACTTAATATGCCATCACTTGAAATCGAAGATCGGGTTGGTGGAGGAGATGGATTTGCGAGCGGTTTTACGTATGGATTTCTCACCGATAAACAACCGCAGGAATGCGTAAACCTTGGCGTGGCCCATGGTGCAATGTTAATGACCACGCGTGGCGATTCCAGTATGATTACACTGGAAGAATTACTTCATGTTGCCAAAGGTGGTTCCGCAAGAATTAAACGGTAAAAATTATGTCACGAAAAGAAACGGTTCAAAAAATTTCAGATCTCGGTGTCGTTGCAGTCATCAGAATGCAAAATCCTGACAAACTTAAAAAAGTTGTCGAAGCGATAAGAGCAGGGGGAGTAAAATGCATCGAAATAACAATGACGGTTCCGAATGCAGTAGAAATAATTCGCGGAATGTCAAAGGCACTTCCGTCAGATGTCATTCTTGGTGCAGGAACTGTTACTGATGCAAAAACCGCTCACGAGGTTATTGCGGCCGGAGCGCAGTTTGTTGTATCACCAATACTGAATCTCGAAGTAATTAAAATTTGTAACGCTGCCGATATCGCAGTGATGCCCGGCTGTTACACACCGACGGAAATATTTACTGCATGGAATTCGGGTGCCGACGTATGTAAAGTTTTTCCCGCAACCTCGCTCGGACCGAAATATTTCAAAGATCTTTCGGGCCCTTTTCCGCACATCAAATTAATGCCAACCGGAGGAGTAACAATTGAGAATGTTGGAGAATGGATTGCTGCTGGAGCGGTTGCTGTTGGAATCGGAAGTGATCTTCTCGATAAGAAAGCGATCGATGAAGAACATTACGAAGTGTTAACGGAACGAGCAAAGCGGATGGTTGCCAATGTTCAACAAGCAAGAAGAGGAATGCAAAAATAGTTTATTGAAGCGATTTACTTCAGTAACACCATCTTCTTTATTTCTGAAAATGAAGTGGTTTGTAAACGATAAAAGTACATGCCGGCTGGGAGGTTCGATGCATTCCATTGAACCGAATAGCTTCCCGCATTTTTTCCCTCATTTACAAGTGTCGCCAGTTCTTGTCCAACCACATTGAATATTTTTAATGTCACATCACTCCTTATAGGTATTTGATAATTGATCACTGTCGTTGGGTTGAAAGGATTCGGATAATTTTGTGAAAGAGCAAAATGGGTCGGTGACTGTTTAATGCCATCCGAAACCGACGTACTGGAAAGTTGAGAAACCCTTACATAATCGACAAACATTGTGTCGGGAAAGGGAGTTGTGCCGTCAGGATTACCGGGCCAATTGCCGCCAACAGCAAAATTAAGCAGAATAAAAAATGGTAAGTGAAATTCATCCGTGCCATTGATATTATTGGCAATATTCCCTTCCCAATATTTCACTCCATCAAGATACCACTTAATTGCGCTTGCGTCCCATTGAATGGAATAAACATGATATTGCGTTACGTCGCATGTCGGCGTGGGTCCGCCGTACGAAGAGTACGCAGTATTAAACCAATGCATAGTTCCATGTGCCAGTGTTTCAGTATTAATGTGTTCCATGATGTCAATTTCACCGCATTTCGGCCATCCGACCTGAGTGATAGAATTTCCAAGCATCCAGAAAGCCGGCCATAATCCTTTGCCAAGAGGAAGCTTAATACGGGCTTCAATTTTTCCGTACGTAAAACTTTTTAAGTCTTGAGATTTTAAACGCGCGGATGTGTAACTCTTTCCTCCGTACGATTCACTCTTTGCCATAATAAGGAGGTTGCCGTTGTTAATCGTTGCATTGTCCGCTCGACTTGTATAATACTCTAACTCATTATTGCCCCAACCGTTTGAACCGGTGCCGGTTTCAAATTTCCAGTTTGAAGTATTAATGCCCACACCGTCAAACTCGTCTGACCATACAAGGTTCCATGTCTGCGCATTACCTTGGATGCAAAAACAAAGAATCAATAAAAAGAGGTTTGCTGTTTTCATAGTATTGTGTCTTTAAATATTTGTGTGTATTCTGTTTCTGCTTTTATATAATCTACACTATCATTGCCCAAAGAGCAATGCAATGGATAATTGGATCTACAGACACGGCATCATATTTTTTTCTAAGCGAAAAAAGATGACTGTAAATTAGTGTTTAGCAGGCAAGTTGGAAGCCTTTGAAGTGAAGTTTATCCGCTTTATACGGCGGCTATATTTTTATGATTTTTCCAATTTGAAAACAGTAAATAATGATTTCATCGGTGAATCATTATTTATTGAGTCGCACGGTCCTTCCCGTTTTTGCGCTTTCTTTTGCTGCTTCCAAAATTTCCATGACAATCATATTGTTGGCTAACGAGGACACATCATACTGGGAGAGAGTGATTTTATTTTTTACTACGGCGGCTAATAATGCAAAAGGGTCGTCATAAGGAGCGGGACGTTCTTGAAGTTTTTCTTTTTGCTCTTGTCCATTTTCGTTTAAGCGAAAACGCATCTCAGAGCGATTGTCGCAAAAAATGTAGCCGGTCTTTCCGTAGATTTCCATATCTTTTCTGGCGATGGGCCAATTCCATGAAGCTTGTATGATGCCTTGCATTTTTGGATATCGCAAAATGATGGTCGCTTCATCGTCAACTTTGGGATAGAGTTCCGGTTTTATGGTTTGTGTAACAGCAGTAACTGCTTCAGGCCGTTCACCGTTCTTTAACCATGTGATGAGGTTCGCTCCGTAACATCCAAAATCTGTCAAAGCCCCGGCGCCGTTCGTTGCTGGATCAGTAAGCCAATCTAAAAATTCGTGATTGATTCCTAATTCGATTGGTCCTTTGTGTCCGTCGTGGACAACAATTTTGCGTAAATCTCCAATGTCGCCGCGGTGAACCATTTCGTACGCCTTATGATTGGTGGCGTACCACGACGTTTCATAATTAACCAGCAAATGGATTTTATATTTCTCCGCCAGCACTTTCATTTTTATCGCATGCTCCAAACTAACCGCCAAAGGTTTTTCGACCATCACGTGTATGCCGAGCGGAGCGCACATTTCTACAACTTTCAAATGATCGTAAATAGTACCAAACGCGGTAACGGCTTCAGGTTTAACGGCGGTGATCATTTCTTCCATGGTGTTGTAAACACTATTCATTGAAAAACCGTGTTCTTTAGAATAGCGTTGAGCCAGCTCTTTATTAGGTTCAACGATCCCGACAATTTTTATATCGCCCCGATCTGGTCTTCCCAAAATCCAATGAACATGCGTGTGGGTAAGCCCTACTACTCCAACTCGCAATGGTTCCGCGTTCGTAGGTTGAGCAAACAATTGCAATCGTATCAAGATAACGGCAAGCAATGAGAAAAAAAGGTGTTTGGCCATAGATGTTATTCGTAATAGTAATGGTTTAGTTTGCAGTGGTGAAAATAATACTGTCTCTTGTCTGGACAAGAATAATATATACACCAAGAATGAATACAGCAATTCTATTTATCAACATGGTTGGATTTTTTATTACCTGTAAAAACACTTGAAAATTGAAAATTATTTTGTTTTTATAACATAAATATGAAAACTTCTTTTCTCTTATGGCTGTGGACAATCTCAGTTTTTGCTCAATCCTCACCATTTATGGATAAATCTCAAAACTTGAATATCCCTTTTCAAACAGGAAATTACGGCGTATCAATTATTGATTACAATAACGACGGATGGGATGATATTTTTATAACAAATACTCCGCGCCTATTGGGAGGAGATACTTCATTTTGTGTCCTGTTAAAAAATAATGGGGGAGTTTATTTTACCGATGTAACGACAGCTGCCGGTTTACGGACATTTGGCAGTTTTAAATGCGGTGTTTGGGGAGATGTCAATAATGACGGTAACGCAGATTTATTTTTAGCGGAAGCATACGGCCTTGGCCGTTGTCATTTGTTCATCAATGTGAACGGCAATTCATTTAAGGAGGTAGGACTTTCTTCCGGTATTAATTTCACTTTACCCGCAGCAACAGCTGCGTTTGGCGATTATGATAATGACGGATATGTCGATCTTTTTCTGGCAACAGAATATCCGGAATTTGATTTTTTGTACCGCAATGTATCGCATGGAGATACAATTTCATTTCAGGATGTTACCGAGAAGGCAGGAGTTGGAGGATATTCAAGCACCGTTCCGATGCAGGTCACCTTTATTGATATTGATCATGATGGAGACATGGATATTTATGCCGTGCATGACGGAACATTACCAAGCAGTCTCTTTCGCAATAACGGTGATGGCACGTTTACCGATATATCAAATCAAACAGGCTTGAATGACGTTGGTGCAGGTAATTCGATGGGAGTCTATTGGAAAGATTATGATTTTGACGGATGGGAAGAACTGTATGTGACTCGAATTGGAAAAGGTGGATTATACAGGCGGCAAGAGAATGGGAAATATCTTAACATTGCCGATTCACTCGGAGCAGGGACAAACGGAATGTCCTGGGGAGTTGTATGGGAAGATTTCGATAATGATGGGGACGATGATATTTTTATTACAAGCAACTATGGATATAATCATGTTCGCAATTTGTATTATGAAAATACCAATGGATCGTTTAGTGAAAAAGGATTAGTATACGGAATCGATTTTCCATTTGATTATTACGGCGCGGCGTGCGGAGATTTTAATCGGGACGGATATGTGGATCTCATGGTCGCTGCATCTGACGGTAATGACAAACTTTTGCTTAATACAAAAAATAAAACAGGCAATTGGGTTGAGTTATCTCTAACTGGTGTAACGGTAAATAGGATGGCTATTGGAACGACAATCAGAATTGTTACTCAATCCAAAAGTCAAACAAAGGTCATTACTGCCGGCAATAGTTATGTGTCTCAAATGAGTTCTAAAGTCCATTTTGGTCTGGGGGTGAATACCGTGATTGATACGGTTGAAATCACATGGGCAAAAAATAATGTGCAGACTTTCAGCAAAGTTGCTGTAAATGAATTCTATCAAGTAAAGGAAGGACAATCGCTCAATACAGAAACATCTGTTTCACATAAAGAAATAAAAACCCCGGTTTTTTATCTTGGGCAAAATTATCCTAATCCCTTTAATCCCACAACGACGATTGATTATTCCATTAAACAACGGAGTGAGGTATTGTTGACGGTAGTTGATATTCTTGGCAGAGTGGTAATGACACCTTTAGACGAAATAAAAGAGCCTGGGCGGTACTCGTTGCAGTTATCGGCATTTACACTGCCGAGTGGAATATATTTTTATCACCTGCAAGCAGGATCATATTCTGAGACAAAACGAATGATTGTTCTCAAATAGTATTTTTTTTATCATTACACGGGATTTTACGATGCTTGTTAAACACAAAAGAAACAACGGCATGAAATTCAAATACATCCTTCTGCTGCTTTCTTTTTTCTCTTTGATTATGCCCGATGTGGCAGCAGCGAAACATTCAGTCGCGCGGGAATGGAACGAAGTAATGCTTCAGGCGATTCGAAAAGATCTGGCTCGACCGCCAATTCAAGCGCGGAATCTTTTTCATGTCTCGTTAGCGATGTACGACGCGTGGGCCGCATTCGACAAGATCGCAAAACCATTTTTTTTGGGAAGAACAGTCAGCGGATTTTCATGTGCATTTGACGGCATTCAGGCTCCTATTGATATCCATGCTGCACGAGAAGAAGCCATTAGTTATGCAGCATATCGTTTGCTCAAGCACCGATATAAAAACTCTCCCGCGGCCAATGATGCGCTAACAAGATTTGATTCGTTGTTTGTTGCTTTGGGATATGATACCCTTGTCACAACAACCGATTATTCAACTGGATCTCCGGCAGCATTGGGAAACTATCTTGCGCAAAAACTGATTGAATTTGGCCTTCAAGACGGAGCAAATGAAATCTTTGATTATGGGAATGCCTATTACAAGCCGGTAAATTCCCCCATTGATCCTGTTAAATTTGGTGACTCAACGATCGCAGACCCAAACCGATGGCAGCCGATTACGGTTGGAACATTTATTGATCAAAATTGAAATCCTATTCCGGTTAGGACCCCACCGTTTCTCTGTCCTGAATGGGGAAATGTTATTCCGTTTGCGCTTTCATCCGGTAACCGTAAAACATTTCATCGAAATAGTAATGACTATTTCGTCTACCACGATCCGGGCCCGCCCCCAATGCTTGATTCTTTAAGCCCTTTAGGTGAATCATCAGAATTGTTTAAGTGGGCATTCTCTCTCGTATCCGTGTGGCAGTCTCATCTCGATCCCTCGGATAGTGTCATGTGGGATATTTCTCCCTCATCGATTGGAAATGTTCAACAACTCCCTCAAACTCTCGTCGATCTAAAAAAATTTTACAATCTTGTTGATGGGGGTGATATCGGGAAAGGCCGACCTCTTAATCCGCGTACCGGACTTCCATATCAATCTCAGATTGTTCCCCGCGGAGATTATACAAGAGTGTTGGCTGAATTTTGGGCTGATGGACCTTCTTCCGAAACGCCTCCGGGACATTGGTTTACCATTTTGAATTATGTGAATGATCATCCGGCATTTAGTAAACGTTATGGCGGTCAAGGACCGGTCATTGAAGACCTCGAGTGGGATGTAAAATCTTATTTAATTATGGGAGGTGCAGTTCATGATGCTGCGGTCACTGCCTGGGGAATTAAAGGTTGGTACGATACTGTTCGTCCAATTTCCGCCATCCGATATTTGGCGGACCATGGGCAGTGCTCGGATTCAACATTAGCGCATTATTCAAAGTTGGGCATTCCGCTTATTCCGGGACTCATAGAATTAGTCAATGCAGGAGATTCACTGGCAGGTGAAGGGAATAAAAATGTAGGCAAGATAAAATTATACACGTGGCGCGGACACTATTATATTAAAGATCCGAAAATTAATACGGCAGGTGTGGGATGGATTTTAGCAGGAGACTGGTGGCCGTACCAACGGCCGTCATTCGTAACGCCTCCGTTTGCGGGATACATTTCCGGACATTCGACATATTCACGAACGGCATCGGAGGTGATGACACTCTTAACCGGTGATGAATATTTTCCTGGTGGAATAGGTGAGTTCCATGCAACGAAGAATAACTATTTGGTTTTTGAAGACGGGCCGAGTGTCGATGTCACGTTGCAATGGGCAACCTATCGAGATGCATCTGATCAGTGCAGTCTTTCTCGAATATGGGGAGGAATTCATCCTCCTATCGACGATATTCCCGGCCGATTGATCGGAGAAAAGATAGGGGCAGACGCATTTACTCTTGCCGGGAAATATTTTTCTGGACAGATTACCAATATATATTCTGACCCTTCTTCTGTGAGTGCACCGATGTTATGGAAACTTGATCAGAATTTTCCGAATCCTTTTAACCCCGCAACGAGAATAGCATACTCAATTGCTGAACGAAGTAATGTTGTGTTAACTATGTATAATGTGTTAGGACGGGTGGTGAAAGAAATCATTAATGGCACACAAGATGCCGGCCATTATGAACACAATATTGATGCATCAAAACTTTCCTCTGGAATTTATTTCTACAGAATTGTCGCGCGTTCAGAACAGAATCAGGATAAAAAATTTGTTGATACGAAGAGTATGATGTTGATAAAATAAAATGGTCTCTTTGCGTAGTTTCTGCGAACACTTTGTGAAAGGTATTTAAAAAATGCCGTTGTGCGCGCGGGGGGATTTTTTATTTAACTTGGAGTGCCCGGGATCTCGTTAAAGAACAACGAGATTACACATGAATGAAAAATCATGAATTCGACTAGACAAAGGTATATCCCAATGTCATCTAAAAAAGAAGGCATCAACAGGATGCCTTCTTTTTTGTGTGCCCGGGACTGGACTTGAACCAGCACAGCCTTGCGGCCATAGGCTTCTGAGACCTACGTGTCTACCAATTTCACCACCCGGGCAATTGCTCAACAAAAATACGAAGAAACCTTCCGCAATGCAAGCTGGTCTAAGATAACAGAACATCGTTCGAAACTTTTTTCTCCGATTATCGTTAGGTTATATATAAAATTTTTGAGGGCATAATGAAACCAACTTTTTCTTCTCTTATAAAAATTTCTGTTTTTTTACTGCTGGGGGTGGCGTTTGGCGGTGGATTGGTTGTTTATTCCGAATCTCGAGGCGGAGTCAAAAAAAATAACGCCGATGAAGAAATATATTCACCTTCCTCATCCGATGAATCGAATCGGAAATACGAAAAACAATTCTCCGTTTCTGAAGGCGGAAAAATCTATGTTGAAGCCGATGAAGGAACTGTGGAAATAAAATCTTGGGATAAAAAAGAGGTAAGCATTGTCGTCGATATAGATGGAAGTGACAGCAGGGCAGGAAAATATTCTGTCGACTTCAAACAGGATGGAAATACCGTGAGTGTTATTGGAAAATTGCGGGACAAAAGTTTTTTTCACTGGCATATGGGAAATTTAAACGTCCGGTACACAATTATGACGCCCCGAAAATTTTCAGCCGAAGTGAAAACGTCGGGCGGGGATGTTGAAATCGCCAAACTTGAAGGTCAAATTGATCTTTCAACCAGCGGAGGAAATATGCGGATGGATGATATTACCGGCGATGTGTCATCCTCAACGTCCGGAGGAGATATCGAAGCCAATAATATTAATGGCCGCTTACAGGTAGAGACTTCAGGAGGAAACATTCGTTCAACGGTTGTCACCGGAAATTTTGAAGGCCATACTTCTGGCGGTGACGTAGTCGTTGAACAGGTGAACGGACGTGTGCGTGCATCGACCTCTGGTGGAAATATTCGATTAAAAGTGAATGGCGATAATCAAGGAATTGACGTGGAAACTTCAGGCGGGGATATCGACATTTATGTGAAAGAAAATATTGCAGCAACAATTGATGCGCAGACCACAGGGGGCAGTGTTGATTGTGATCTTCCGATTGCTGTGCGTGGAAAAGTTAAGGAGAGTGAATTACACGGAAAAATTAACGGCGGGGGAAATCCGATTAAAGCGGAAACTTCCGGGGGCAGCATTCGCATTACTGCGCTGAAATAAATCTTTCTGTCTCATTGAAAAAATTGCCGCCGATTCATTGATGACACTGTTTCGGTGGTTTTTTATTTTCGTTTTAAACCTGCCATCAATACCCCGATTGCATCTTGTGCTTTTCTAAATGGTGCGCTTGATCCGATAAAGTTTTGCATCATTATCGAAAATGCGAGTAATTCATTGTCTGCCGTTCGGACATACCCTGCAAGTGAACTGACTCCGCTGATCGTCCCTGTCTTTGCGTGGAGATTCTTTTCCGCCGAAGAATTTTTCATCCGATTGTGCAGCGTTCCGTCGATACCCGCATCGGGAAGCGATGTAAAGAAAAGATCGAACATGTTTTTTTGAGTGTACATCCCTTGAAGAAGTTTGATATAATTTTCGGCCGTCATAAGATTATAAAATGACACGCCGGAACCATCCACCATAAGATATCCCGACGAGTCGATTCCAAAATCAACGAGCTGCTTCTTTACGGCTGAAATCCCATTTTCTGTAGAGCCGGGCACGCCGTATTTTTCTGCTCCAAGAATTTTCAACGTATTCTCTGCTGAAAGATTATCGCTGGTCTTATTTAAAAAAATCATCATCGAATCAATCGCTTGAATATGTTCCGCAGCAAAAACAGCAGCAGTATCTATTTTTTTCAGTTGAATATCGCCGGTCACTCTCACGTGTTGCCTCTCAAGTTCTTCTTTTGCAAGCGTCAAAAAATATAATTCAGGATTTCGAATGGTAATATATTCGGTTCGGGAAAGCGTATCGAGTTTTTTTGAACCTTTTATCGTGATGACATTTAGCCGCTCATCAAATTTTCTTGAAATGTCCAAATTATTTGTTGTATCGGTAACGGATTGATTCTCAAGCGAAACAAATTTCGTTGGAGGGGTTATGGTGATCACTGTTGTATCGCCGAGCTGTTTTCCCGCCGCCACTGAAACACCAACGCAATTTCGATTAATCGTTAATGCAGAATTGTAAGCGGCGAAATCATACGGCTCGTCATCCCACATCCAACCAGAACCCCAGCGTTTATCATCAAAGTACGTAGCATCGCCAATAATGGTTCCCTCGATCGATGTTATATGCAATTGTGATACTACTCGTGAAATCAATTCAGAAAGATTTTCAGTCGAAAAATCCGGGTCGCCATATCCCTTGAAATAGAGATTTCCTTTTAAAACAGTGCTGTCGATTTTTCCCGAATAAAAAACTTTTGTGAGAATCGAAAAATCTTTTCCAAGCACACACAATGCGGTCGATGTCGTCAGCAATTTAAGATTGGATGCCGGGCGCATCAATTTTTTCGCATTGCGTTCATACAGCACCTCATTGTTATCAAGCGAAACAATTTTTATAGCGGCATCGGTTGTGACGAAAATGGAATCGTTTAGGATAGCATCAACCTGACTCCGGAATGAATTCGTCGGATCGCTTGATATGATTCTTGAAAATGTTGAACATCCGGAAACGAAAAAAACAGTAAAGGAGAGGAGAATGGAAGTAAAAAATTTCATGTCAATCCTTGAATTATTTCTCTGTACTTAACAAATATGAACTGCAAAATCAATCAATCTGGAAATTGAATCATCTTTTCTTATATTTACTTATGCAAAATGAAATTGTGATTTTGGGAATAGAAACATCGTGCGATGAAACATCAGCGGCGGTAATTCGTGGCGGAGAGTTACTGTCAAATGTCATTTCGTCGCAAGTTATTCATTCTCAATACGGCGGAGTTGTGCCGGAGCTGGCATCGAGAGCTCATCAAAAGCTTATTGTACCGGTGGTAAATGAAGCCTTGCAGGACGCGGGCATAAAAAAAGATGATTTATCGGCAGTTGCAGTTGCTGTCGGCCCGGGATTAATGGGATCGTTATTGGTTGGAGTGAATTTTGGGAAATCATTTTCATATGGACTTGATGTTCCTTTTATTGCCGTGAACCACATGGAAGCACATATCTATTCCAATTTTATTGACGATCCGAAGCCAAAATTTCCGTTCATCAATTTAACTGTTTCCGGCGGACATACGCAGCTTGTCCTGGTGAAAGATGAGTTCGATTATACAATTGTTGGTGAAACACGTGACGATGCCGCCGGCGAAGCATTCGACAAAGTCGCCAAAATGCTTGGCCTCGGATATCCGGGCGGCCCGCAAATAGATAAGTATGCACAACGCGGAAATCCAAAAGCCATTCCTTTCCCGCGGCCGTATGCAAAGGACGATTTTGAATTCAGTTTCAGCGGAATAAAAACTTCCGTGCTCTATTATTTAAGAGATCATCATTTACGCGGCATGCACATCCCTGAAAACCTTCTTGCCGATATTTGTGCAAGCTTTCAATCTGCTGTTGTTGAAGTGTTGGTTCAAAAAACAATTAACGCAGCAAAACATTTTGGAGTGAACGATATTGCAATGGCGGGTGGAGTTTCAGCAAACAGAGGATTACGAACATTGATGGAAAAGGATGCGAAAGAAAATTCTTTCAATGTTTTTATCCCAAAATTTGAATACTGCACCGATAACGGCGCCATGATCGCCGAAGTAGGGTATCGAAAATTTCGAAAACAGATTTTTTCACCCTTGAATATTACCGCAACAGCAAACTTAGAATTAGGTATCGCGGCTCAATGAATAGAATCTCCGAAAAATTTAAAGAACTAAAAGCCCGGAATAAAAAAGCGCTCATCCCATACATCACGCCGGAATTTCCGGTCAAGGGAACAACGGTCCCGCTTCTTCTTTCATTAGAAAAAGCCGGCGCGACAATGGTGGAAGTTGGAATTCCATTTTCCGATCCGCTCGCAGATGGCCCAACAATTCAACATTCTTCCGATGTTGCTATCCATAATGGTGCAACAATGCGCCGCGTGTTTGAATGCATCAATGAAGCGAGGAAGAAAACCAATATTCCCATATTATTGATGGGATACTTCAATCCAATTTTGCATTATGGAATTTCAAAATTTTTAGAGGATGCAAAAAAAAATGGGGTTGACGGATTAATTATTCCCGATCTTCCGCCGGAAGAAAGTGAAGAGTTTTGCGAGTTATCAAAGAAAAATGGAATCAGCAATGTTTTTCTTGTTGCACCGACGTCATCTGATGAACGGATTCGGCTGATTGACCAGCTTTCGACTGATTTCACGTATTGTGTTTCGATTACCGGTGTTACTGGTGCGAAAGGTTCATTCGGCGGTAATTTTGATGAATTTCTCCATCGTGTAAAAAAGCATACGAGGAAGCCGTTCGTTGTGGGATTTGGTATCAAAAGTAAAGAACAGGTCGAACATATTTCGACCATTGCTGACGGTGTTGTTGTGGGGTCAGCATTGCTTCAGCAGATTGAAAAGAAAACATCAATTGATGAAACTATTGATGCAGGCAGTCGTTTTATTCATTCATTACAATAAAAAATTTGTATCGTTGTCTGAGAGAAAATAATGTCCTCAATAGATGATTGGCGAATTAAAATCGATGAGATCGATAAAAAACTAGTTGAGTTATTGAATGACCGTGCGCGTTACGCCGATGAAATAGGAAAGATCAAAGAGAAAATGGGAATGGAGGCATATTCGCCAAAACGCGAAAAAGAAGTGCTCGATAATATTATCAAACATAATAAAGGTCCGCTCGATGGTCTTGCCCTCAGGCGGTTATTTGAAAGAATCATCGATGAATCTCGCAAACTTGAACGAGAGGCAATGAGTGAACGGAAAAAGAATTCCTAAGATAATTCTCCAGAGTGCTGCAGTAGTTTTCTTCTTTGTCATTTGTGTGCTCTATATTGTTTTTTGGAAAACAAACACATTTGATTCTTCTCCCAGATTTATCACAATCAGTAAGGGTCAATCGTTTTCCAGCTTGGCGGATTCATTGCAATCACGTGGAATAATTTCGAGCAGTTTTACATTCAAGATTGCCGGAAGAATTCTTGGTGTTACGCATAAAATGAGGATTGGCAAATATAGTTTTGTCAGCGGAATATCCAATCAACAAATCCTGCATGACATTGAAGGGGGCCTTTCCGCTATCGCTTCCAAGGTCACTTTTGTCGAAGGAACACGAGCTAAGTATATTGCAAAAATTCTTCGCAAAGAAGTCGGAATTGATTCTGCTCGCTTCATTTCGATGATAAGCGATACGTCCTTGATTGGACTATACCCTCATAACGCGAAATCGCTTGAAGGATATCTTCTTCCCGATACCTATGAATTTTTTTGGCAGGACGATGAACGAGAAATTGTCAAACGATTGCTGACAGAGTTCAGGGAGTTTTATTGTGACAGCCTGCAACGGCGCACGAAAGAAATGAAGATGACATTGAATGATGTGTTGACGATGGCTTCGATTGTAGAAGGGGAAGCAGTGCATGATGATGAGCGTCCGATTATCGCCGGTGTGTATTATAACAGATTGAAAAAGCGAATGAAACTTCAGGCTGATCCGACAGTTCAATATGCCGTTGCCGATGTTCCAAAGCGATTGTCCAGAGAAGATTTGAAAATTGAATCGCCGTATAATACGTATTTGTATTTCGGTTTACCTCCGGGACCGATCAATAACCCGGGTCGCCAATCAATCCTTGCGGCGTTGTACCCGGCGAAACATAATTTCTTGTATTTTGTGTCAAATAATAACGGCAGGCATCGGTTTTCGAAAACGTATGAAGAACATCAGCGGAATGTAAGGGCATATCGGAAGGCAAGGATGCTTTCCATGGCGAGATAAAACTTTCCTTGCAAATGCATCCGTTTTTTGGTATTTTTGAAGTGCTCATTCACAACTTTTTTATAGAAAGAACCATAATGAAAAAAGATATCCACCCAGAATACAGAAAAGCGGTTGTTGCGTGCGTTTGCGGCAACACATTTGAAACCCGCTCGACAATGGGTAACATCCATGTCGAAATCTGCTCTGCGTGTCATCCATACTATACCGGAAAGCAAAAGCTGTTAGATTCCGCCGGTCGTGTTGAACGATTCAACAAGAAGTATGCGAAAAAGACCGCGGCACCGACAGCATAAAATTTTTTTATGCAATGTATTTGAAAAACGGAATGTATCATTTGTGCATTCCGTTTTTTATTTTGCATAAGCAGGTTTTCAAATGAGCAACTCGTAGCACCTTGAGAGGATAATATGACGACACACATCTGTATCTTTGAAGATATACACCATTCCAAACTTTTCCCCCTTGTTTATTTTCGACCAACATTTAATCTGCGGTGCGGCATCTTTTCACTGAAGGAAAAGGTATTGCAAACTTATCCAAAGGCAGATGTGGTGTTGCATACGCGTTCATATCTTGCAGATTATATGCGGCTGAGGAATCCCGACGTCCCCGTAAATGAGATTAAAGGAAAAAGCTGTCTCTTTATCAACGGCCGGGCAATTGTGGATGCCAATTTTGCAAAAAAAATTCCACTTCAAGGCGATGAAGATATTGTATACATGAATGACGATACCGTAGTGGCCGCCCGTGTCAACGGTCCCAAATTTCGATCGTTAAAAGAAAATCTTTTTGGAATCTTTTCTGCATCAGATTTTGATGGATTAACACGAGAAGACGTCGACGTACCATTGATTAAGTACCCATGGGATTTGATCCGGCATAATGGAGAGCAACTGAGAAGTGATTATGAAATTCTGAAAAAGAATCGACATAAAAAGAATGAAAAAAATAAAAAATATCCGGGTGTATACATCCTCAATGAAAAAAATGTTTTTATCGGCTCCGGCACGGAACTTAAACCTGGCGTGGTGATCGACGCAGAAGATGGTCCGGTGTATATTGGAAAGAACGTCACAGTGATGCCGTTTTCGATGATTGTTGGTCCGGCATACATCGGAGACAATTCGGTTGTAAAATCGGGCGCGAAAATTTATCACGACACAAGCATCGGTCCGGTCTGCAAAGTTGGCGGGGAAATTGAAGCATCGATTATTCATTCGTATTCGAACAAGCAGCACGACGGATTTCTTGGCCATTCCTATCTTGGTGCGTGGGTTAATTGCGGTGCCGGTACGGTAACAAGTGATTTAAAAAACAATTACAGTCCGGTGAAAGTATATATCAACGGAGAACCGATCGACAGTGGTTCCCAATTTGTCGGCGTGACCATTGGAGACCATTCAAAAACGGCAATTAATTCTACGTTTAATACCGGAACGATTGTTGGCGTTTCGAGCAACATTTTTGGCACAGGATTTCCTCCAAAATATGTTCCGTCGTTTTCATGGGGTGCGGCCGGTGAAACATTTACCACGTATAACGCCGATAAAGCAATTGATGTGGCACGCAAAGTCATGAGCCGCAGAAAAATTGTTTTGAGCGGATTTGAAGAAAAACTTTTCCGGAAAATTTTTGATCTGACAAGCGAAGAGCGGCGAAAACGCGGAATGCCGCTGTAAGATGGGTCTCATAAAAAGAATAGTGATGGACTAAAAGAAAAATTATGGAAACAACAGCTGTACAGGAAACGAAAGAAGAACAAAAACAACTCTTTGGCGGTGTTCGAGGCACAGCGGTAAAGATCTTAAATCGTGTTGAACGAACAGATTCATACCTTGATAAATTGATCGATGCAGAACTTCGATCGAACGAGTTTAACGATTTTGATAAAGCCTTATTGAATGAAATCATCCACGGCGTGCTTCGCTGGCAGTCCAAATTGGACTGGGTGCTGAATGGATTTTTTCACGGGAATTTTTCAAAGGCCGAAGTAACCGTCCGCAACACACTGAGAACAGCATTATATCAAATCCTGTTTTTAGACAAGGTTCCCGATCATGCGGCGGTGAACGAAGCGGTTGAATTCATAAAACGAATCCGCGGCGAAAAGGCCGCCGGGCTTGTCAACGGCGTGCTTCGCAATATTATCCGCAACAAGGATGGCATTCATTATCCCGATGTGCAAAACGATGCCGCACTGTATCTTTCAACGATGTACTCCCATCCGTTATGGATCGTGAAGCGCTGGATGAATCGATTTGGGTTTTATGAAACGGAAAAATTGCTCGATTCCAACAATAAAAAACCGGGATTAACACTTCGGATTAATACTGCCAAAACATCGGTGGAAGATTTTATAAAGATGTTTGATCTGCAGAATATTTCGTATGAGAGGTCGTCGTTTTTACCGATGTACCTTCGCACATCGAATCTTACAAACTTGTCTCAATCTGAAATTTTTAAGCGAGGTTTTTTTACTGTGCAGGATGAGAGTGCGGGGATTGCCGCTCACTTGTTGGATGTAAAACCGGGAGATACGGTTATTGATCTTTGCGCAGCGCCGGGGGGCAAAACAACCTTCTTTGGTGAAATGATGAAGAATCAAGGAAGAATTATTGCCATTGATAAGTATCAAACGCGGCTGAATTTGGTGAAGAGTTCTTGCGAGCGGCTAGGTATTTCGATTGTCAACTATGTGGCTGCCGATGGGGTAGATTATCAAGGTGATCTGGCTGATAAAATTTTAATCGATGCACCATGTTCCGGGTTGGGAGTCCTTTCAAAAAAACCCGATATAAAATTGAAACGCGAATTGCGGGATATTACAGAACTTGTCTCAATTCAAATTCAATTGATCAACAATGCGGCAACATTATTGAAACCGGGTGGTGCCATGGTCTACAGCACGTGCACAATCGAGCCGGAAGAAAATTTTGATATCATAAAAAAATTTCTTTCAACTCATCCCGAGTTTGAAATTGATAGTGCGGCGAAATATATCGATAAAAAAATTGTTTCACCGGATGGATATGTCGAAACCATCCCGCATCAACACGGCGTGGACGGATCGTTCTCTATTCGATTAGTAAAAAAATAACAAAATAAGGTGCTGAGACTATGAAGTTTGACCAGCTTTTTATCGATGAAATTCAACGCATCCATGAGGCGAATACGTACAAATACGAAACGGCTTTTTCTACCCCGCAGGCCGGAACGGTGAAGGTCAAAGGGAAAAAAGTCGTCATGCTCGCATCAAATAATTATTTGGGAATGTCCAATCATCCTGTCGTAAAAAAAGCGGCGATTGATGCGATCAAAGAATACGGGTACGGCATGGCATCAGTGCGGTTTATCTGCGGAACGCAAACAATCCACTTTGAGCTTGAAAAGAAGATCTCAAAATTTGTCGGCACTGAAGATACAATTCTGTTTTCGTCGGCCTTTGCGGCGAACAACGCCTTCTTTCCATCGCTCTTAAATGAAAAATTAGGTTTTGAAAATTACCGCGACGTGATTTATACGGATGGATTGAATCATGCCAGTATTATTGACGGGATGAGATTATGCAAACCGGAAACGACGGAGAAAAAAATTTACAGACACAACGACGTCAATCATTTAAAAGAATTGCTTGAGAAGGATAAAAATGACGCCTATCGCTTTCGTATTATTGCTACGGATGGCGTATTCAGCATGGAAGGGGATCATGCTCATCTGAAGGAACTCGTCGATCTTTCAAATGAATACGGGGCAATCCTTTTTGTTGATGATTGCCATGCCATCGGAGTTGTAGGGAAGACTGGGAGAGGGACGCCGGAGAAATTTAACGTGCTCGGAAAAGTTGATGTACTTTCGGGAACCTTAGGCAAAGCCATTGGCGGCGCAATCGGTGGATATCTCAGCGGCAGTAAAAAAATGGTTGAATATCTTCGTCAAAAATCGCGTCCGTATACATTTTCTAATTCGATCCCTCCGCCAGTAGTTATGGCAAGTATTGCGGCGTTTGATTTATTGACGAAAGATCGTTCAATTGTAAAACGACTGCATGACAACACTGCATATTTTAGAAAAGAAATCGCTGGGCTTGGATTTCATATTCTTCAAGGAGACCATCCGATTGTTCCCGTGATGCTTGGGGAAGCTTCGATAGCACAGGAAATGAGCAAGGCATTGCTGAAGGCAGGTGTGTACGTAAAAGGATTGTGGTTCCCTGTCGTTCCAAAAGGAGAAGCAAGATTGCGTGTTCAA
Organism: Ignavibacteriales bacterium; assembly: GCA_037443785.1. Taxonomy (GTDB): domain Bacteria; phylum Bacteroidota; class Ignavibacteria; order UBA10030; family UBA8401; genus JAQUOA01. The sequence continues at coordinate 78,026 of JBBINR010000001.1, forward strand.
ATTTCCGCCGCATTATCGAAGAACGATATTGACCATGCATTGAATGCCTTTGAACGTGTCGGCAGAACAATGAACATTATCCAATAATGTACCATCGCTTGATATTTTCTTATGCCGCATAACAAGCAGCGTTATCTTTTTATCGATCTTCTCCGATTTATTGCCGTGTTTTTTATGATCCAGGGGCACATCTTTGATGCGTTGCTGGATCGGCAGGTTCGCGTTCACTCTCTGTATTTTATTCACGATTTTTTCCACGGCTTTATTGCTCCTGTTTTTCTTTTTGCGTCGGGAACAGCATTTGGTGTTTCAACATTCAAGCGCTGGGAAGAACACATTGTCGTTGGCAAAAGGTTTTGGAAAAGAATTGCGAAATTTGTCAGCCTGCTGGTTATTGGCTATGCTCTTCATCTTCCGTATTTTTCCTTAAAAAAAATTCTTGAAACAGCAACACAAGTTGAAATCAATTCGTGGCTTCAGGTTGATGCTCTGCACTGCATTGGTATTACCATGTTGCTGTTGCAAATTTTAGTCGTCCTTGTAAAAGATGAGAGACGTGTTGTCTTGATTTCGACAATCAGTGCGGTAGCCATTATTTTTCTTTCTCCGATTCTATGGTCTGCTCATCTTACCGAAAGGTTGCCTTTGTGGATTGTTTCGTATATCAATGCCGAAAATTCTTCTTGGTTCCCGGTTTTTCCATGGTCGGCATACATCCTGGCCGGAGTTGTGTTCGGATCGATCTTCATTAATGCAAAAGAACATCATCATGCTGTTGCACTCATGCAAAAAAATATTGCGATCAGTGGTGGTGTTATTATGATGGCTTTATTGATTCTGATCGTTCCGTTCAATCTTTATCCGCCTCATGATTTTTGGAAAACCAATCCGGTTATTATTTTGATCCGGCTGGCAGCAGTCATCATTGCAACAGGTGCCATTTTTTTTGCCGAACATTCCGTGAAAATTCCGTCACGCATACCGTTAATTATGGGAAGAGAATCTCTGTTTATCTATGTTATGCACCTGTTGATTGTGTATGGTTCGGTGGTCAATTACGGGTTAAATACTTTTATTGGCCCGGTGCTTTCTGTTGTTAATGCGCTGTTGGTGTTTATGATCGTTTTTATTGTGATGGCTGTAATTACGTTTTATTGGTATCAATTAAAAGGTAAACATGTAAAAATTGCAGCGGGTGTTCGTATTGGACTATCAATAATTTTCTTTTTTGAATTTTTAACTCGACCCTGGTAATATGGCAAAAGAAAAACAACGATTTATTTATATCGACCTGCTCCGCGGCTGGGCAGTGATTGTTATGATTGAAGTACACGTGTTCAACGCATTCCTCCTGCCGGAATTACGTGATGAAATATGGTTCAGAGTTCTAAATTTTATCAACGGTTTAGTTGCTCCGTCATTTTTATTTATTGCCGGATATTCTTTCACACTCATCGGCCAGCGAAAATGGAATGATTATCTCTCGGGCAGTCCAATTTTGTGGAAGCAGCTTGCGCGAATTTTGCAAGTGTGGCTTGTCGGCTATGCGCTCCATCTTCCATTTTTCTCGTTTAAAAAATTGACACTCATTCACTGGGAAGAGTGGGGAGTTTTTTGGAAAATTGACGTTCTTCACTGTATTGCGTTCTCATTACTGGTATTGCTTCTGCTTGTTTTGGTAATGCGGACGCATCAAAAATATTTTTGGACATTGGTTGGATTAGCGGCATTCGTAATATTTTCATCGCCACTGATGTACGACAGAAATTTTGATTCGCTGCTGCCTCTGCCAATCGCCAATTATTTAAGCGCCGCGCATCGGTCGCAATTCCCGCTGTTTCCGTGGATGGGATTTGTGCTCTTTGGCGGCATTGCTTCTCAATTGCTTGTGTGGTGGAAAGAAAAAATGAGCGATGGAAAAATATTTTTCCGGTTTGCTGCTATCGGCGCAATTCTTATTATCATTTCACTCCTTTCCAATAGTGTACCGGGCAGTATATATCCCGAACACGATTATTGGCGATCAAGTCCGGCGTTCTTCTTTATTCGCCTCGGTATCGTTTTTATCCTGATGTCCACATTGTGGTATTGGGAAAAGATTGGTCAATCCGGAAAATCATTTGTGAGTATTGTCGGTTCGGAATCTTTGGTCGCCTATACCGGACATTTGCTGGTGATTTACGGAATGTTCTTTGATAATCATAGCCTTGCATTTATCATCGGGAAGACGCGGACGGTGCCGGAAGTTATCGGCATGACCGCAATGTTGATTCTCGCAACAGCCATAGCATCATATATCTGGCATCGTATCAAAAATTGGAGTATGTTTTATGCGCGGGTAATGCAATACTCAATTTTGATCGTAGTTCTCTATGTATTCTTCACAAAACCGTTTTAAAGTATATCAATGGAAATAATCACCATCATCTTGCTTGTCATATTAATTGGAATTGTTGTCTTCACGCTCATTCGGCAAAAAGCCACGATAAATCCGAATGATCAATCTGCGATTCTCATTCAACAGCAAATCAGTTCGCTGCGAACGGAAGTCTCTGAAAGTTTGAAGTTTACGTCAGAATCTGTTTCACGCAATCTCAAGGATACTTCGGATACAATGTTCCAAAATTTACGGTCAACGACCGAAGCGGTTAATCAGCAGCTTTCTGTCGTCCGCGATTCGCTGAAACAGACGACCGAACAATTTAACCAACAGCTTTCATCGCAAACGAGCACGATTGGTACTCGTCTCGATAATGCCGCCAAAGTAATTCAGGAATTGCAAAAAAGCCAAGGTCAACTGATGCAGGCGGGAGAGGAAATAAAACAGCTTGGCCAGAGTATGACCAAATTGGAAGAATTGTTGAAAGCTCCCAAATTGCGCGGCGGTCTTGGAGAACTTCTTCTTGAGGATATTTTGAAGCAGGTGCTGCCGGCGTCGAGTTATGAAGTCCAATATCGGTTTCGGAACGGAAATACGGTCGATGCAATTATTCGCACTGCCAACGGGATCATTCCGATAGATTCAAAATTCCCGCTGGAAAATTTTCGAAAGATGGTCGAAGCGCAAAATGATCAGGAAAAGAAAACCTCCTACAAACAGTTCATTAATGATGTAAAAAAACATATCGATGCAATTTCGCAGAAATACATCCTTCCCGACGAAGGAACATTTGATTTTGCGTTGATGTATATTCCTGCGGAAAATATTTACTACGAAACGATCATCAAGAATGAAATGTTCGGCGATTCGAATGATTTATATGCTTATGCTTCGGCGCGGCGTGTGTTTTCAGTTTCACCAAATACATTCTACGCGCAGCTTCAGGTAATCGCGCTGGGCTTTAAAGGAATGGAAGTCGAAAAGAGCGCCAAAGATATTATTCAAAATCTTGCTCGCTTGCAGGGAGATTTGACGAAATTCAAGGATGACTTTGAAACGGTAGGAAAACATCTTACCAACGCAAAGAATAAGTATGATGATGCTGCACGGAAACTGGATACTTTTGAAACAAAATTGCAGCAAGTATCGGGAACAGTGCTGGTGAATGGTGCGGCTGCAGAACAAAAGTTGATAGAATAGATGATTTCCGTTCTCTTACAGTGTATCGTAAAAATCCTTTAGTTTGTCTGTAAACTTGAAACTTAACATGTATTTCTCTACTTTTATAGCAGTTTCTATGTCAAGATTTTCCACATATACCCATTTCAATTAGGAGAGCAATCAATCGCGGGTTGATACAGTATATTTTATAACATGGCGAATGATTAGTTCCTCATTCCACGTCTATTTTCAGTAATAAATTACATCGGTCTGTGCGTAGAATAATTTTTGTCTTGGTCATTATTAGTGCATTGGTGTCGGCGGTCGCGTTTTTCGTTACCGACGCACAAGCACGCGATGTCAATTCCGCGTACGGAAGTGAATTTATTTTTGCGGGAGATTCGATCAAAACAGATTCGATTCACGTGAAAGCTGATTCCTCAAAACCGGCTTACGTTGTTAAAGACTCTACGTATCTTCGTCAATTAACGTATCGGCGACAGGAATCCCCGACGGCACAGCCGTTTTCTCTTCAAAATCCGTTCTATCTTAAAAACCCCAGTGTCATTCAACGTATTGTTGAACTTGATTCAACCGGAACGTATGTTATTGTCCGCGAAAAAATTGGCGATAAGGATATAAAGATTCCAATAAAAATTCCGTTGGAAGAATATGTGAAGCAACGGTCCCAAAATGATTTTAATAAAAATTTTGCTGAGATGATCGCAAAACAGAGTGCAGGAGCAAAGAAGAAAAATGATCTTGCCGATCTTCTCGGATCATTTACCAATATCGATATCCCGATCCCCGCAAATCCTGTCTTTTCAATTTTTGGGCCGCCGCGAATTAATCTTGTTATTGCCGGAGCGGTTGATATTCGAGCGGCATTCAGAACGACCACGACAGACCAACAGACGACAAGTGTTCTTGGCAACACACGCAACGAACCTGATTTCGCGCAGGAAGTGCAAATCAACGTTAACGGAACGATTGGCGATAAATTAAATATTCTCGCCGACTGGAATACGCAACGTACGTTTGAATATGAAAACCAATTAAAAATTAAATATACGGGATACGAAGACGAAATCGTTCAAAGTGTTGAAGCCGGCAATGTCTCGCTTGCTACTAGTTCTTCATTCGTTTCCAGCAGTTCGGCCTTGTTCGGTATTAAAGCTGGATTTCAAATTGGTCCGCTTAAATTAACCGCTATTGCATCGCAAAAGAAAGGACAGATACAGGAAAAAAGCGTTACCGGGGGTGCATCGGAAAGAGAATTTGTTATTAGAGCGTGGCAGTATTCAAAGGATCACTTTTTTGTCGACACATCATATATCTCACTTTTTGAGCCATATATAAAAGATCGGCAATTAATTAATTCACGACTGCAAATCAAAGAGAATGAATATGAAGTGTGGGTAACGCATGTTGGTCAGGAAGATCCGAACAGCAGGCAGGCAAATGCTTTTATTGACCTTCCTACGACAACTCTTGATGATACGACGACGTATAAATCGTTTCGCGGTACGGTAACCGAAGATGCAGGAAAAATCGAACACGGGTTGTGGGATAAACTTGAATCGGGCAAAGATTATGATCTTGATCTTAATGGCGGATACATTACAATGAAACGAAGCATTCAGGATGGTCAAGCGATTGCCATTGCGTATAGGATTGAAAATGGTGTCGGTGGATCGCTTGACGATTTGCTTTATGGAACTCTTACCAAAAGAGAATCTGGTGCTGATTCTGTTTTGGTCTTAAAATTGATCAAGCCAAAAAATTTGTTACCCCAACATCGAATTGCCTGGTCGCTGATGATGAAAAATTATTATTACCTCGGGGGGTCAAAAATCCAAAAATCCGGTTTTTCGTTAGATATTAAATATGAAATACCCGGACAGGATCCAGTGAATACGGTCGACCAATATCGATGGATTAACTTATTGGGCTTAGATGACTATGGTTCCGATCCTAGCGTAAAAAAACCCGATGGTGAGTTCGATTATCGGCCGCTCTATACCATTGACGAAGAGCGGGGAGAAATTATATTTCCGACACTGAAGCCATTTACTGAAGGAATCCATAACGCATTTAAAACTTTAGGGATAACGGTATCCGACACATCGTATCTCTACGATAATTTATACGATACGATAGCAACCGCCGCCCAGAACAACACCTTGCGCGATCGCTTTATTATTATAGGGAAAATTACGGCATCAAGTTCCAATACGATTAATTTAGGATTTAATATTGTCGAAGGAAGCGTGCAGGTGTTACTCGACGGGCGGGCGTTAACTCCTAATGTTGACTACACGGTCGATTATATTATCGGTCAAGTGATTATAAAAAATCAGGCGGCATTAGTGCCCGGCGCGAATATGCAGGTGAAATATGAACAGAACGATCTTTTTCAATTAGCATCAAAAACATTGCTTGGTACGCGCGGTGAGGTAAAACTATCAGAAAAAACTCAATTTGGGTTCACCATTTTAAATTTAAATGAACAAACACTGAGCGATAAAGTTCGTTTAGGTGAAGAGCCAAAAAACAATTCAATGTATGGGTTTGACGGCCAAACAAGCGGCGACCTTCCATTTCTGACGAAAGCAATCGATGCTTTGCCCTTTATCGATACAAAAGCAAAATCTGATTTTTCGATCCGTGGCGAAGTTGCGTATATGAGCCCTGATCCGAACACAAAGAAAAGTCCGATTGCCGGAGACAACGGTAAAAGTATTGCTTATATCGACGACTTTGAAGGAGCAAAAAGAATAATTCCCCTTGGAGTAGGATACAGCATGTGGCACGATATGAGTGCACCTGCCTATCAGTATAATGTCGATACAAGTCTTACAAGTTTAATTCTCGATACAACAAAGATTAAATCGAAGGCAAAAGCATATTGGTACAATTTGAGCAACTCAGTGAGAGTTAATGATATTTATGGATTTGATGCCAATGGCAATCCTGTGAAGAGTGCGGCTCGCGGTTCTGAATTTGTTACGGTGTTAAATATCAATTATAATCCGCGGGTTCGCGGTGAATATAATTTTTCGGAAAATTTACGGCAAACGCTGTTGGCGGATCCGAAAAAGAATTGGGGTGGAATGCAGCGATACATTTCATCCAGCGCTATCGATTTGGTACGCGAGAATATTAATTTTATTGAGGTGTGGGTAAGAATAGAAAAAGGGAAAATCGATTCTACGAAGAAAATTTTAATCGACCTCGGAGCAGTCAGTGAAGATGTTATTCCGAATGGCAGAATGGATACTGAAGATAAAGGATCATATAAGGATGGCGTTATCAACAGTGATGCTGAAGATACCGGCATCGATGGCAAGAATGATGATGAGGAGCGGAGAGATTATGCAAATTTCCTTAGATCGAATCAATGGAGTCCTGACTCCCTCCCCGATCCTTCTGGCGATCCGTCGGGGGATGATTGGAATTGGCAGTATGGATCGAATGATTTTCGGACGATCAATGGGACTGAAAATAATCATAAACTTAATGGTGAAGGGGGGCAGTATTCCAACTCAGAAGATTTGAACAGGAATTATGTTCTGGAAAAAGCAAACAATTATTTTGAATACGAATTAAATCTCGATACCGCGGCAACCAATCCCCAGCGAATTGGAGGCGGCTATAATAGCTGGTATCAATATCGTATTCCCATCATCAATTTTAAAAATAAAATTGGCTCTCCGGATTTTTCACTCATAGAGTTTGCCCGTGTATGGTTTACCGGACACGACGATGAGGTAGAAATTCGCCTCGCTGATTTTAATCTTATCGGTAATCAATGGGAAGAAGTTGTCAAGAATGACAGTACGTTTTCTTTGTCTGTCGTAAATTATGAAGACAACTCGTTGCAAGGATATTCAATTCCTCCCGGTGTTATTCGTGAAAAAGACCGCACTAAGCCGGATGAAAATATTTTAGGAAACGAACAATCATTGGCATTAAATTTCTCCAATTTAAAAGATGGACAAAACCGGCAGGCAATTAAACGATATTCCTATAAGCCTCTGGATGTTTTCAGCTATAAAGAAATGAAAATGTTCGTGCACGGTGATAAAAATTTTGCGACGACACCCGATAAAGCAACAGCTAAAGTATTTATTCGTTTTGGAGCCGATAGTCTCAATTATTACGAGTATAAAGCTCCGATTTATCCCGGGTGGGAGCGCAATAATATCAGTATTCGATTTGAAGATCTTACCTCAATTAAGCAAGTCAGAGATTCGAGTACTGTACGGAAAGTTATCCCCGTTGCCGGCGGACCGGATAGTGCAACGTACGCCGTGCTGGGAAATCCTTCGTTAACAACTATTAAGGCAATTTATATTGGGATAGAAAATCCCGTTCTTCCCGGGACGAATACCAATCCCATTACAGGGCAGATATGGGTGAACGAACTTCGTCTTGTGGATGTCGATGACACGCCGGGCTGGGCATTTAGCATCAGCACCGCGTTACGGCTTGCCGATCTTGGAACACTTGCTTTTACATTTACCCAAGTCGATCCATATTTTCACAGCCTCGAAAATCCTTTTGGCAGCAGAACTACCACAACGAGTTGGAATGTTGCATCCTCCATTTCATTTGAAAAATTTCTTCCGCAGGAATGGACGGGAACCTCTCTTCCGTTTAGTTACTCACATACCGAACAAATCATCAAACCGAAGTATCTTCAAAGCTCGGATATTATTGTTGATAAAGCTGCGGACCTCGCAAAAGAGAATACGATCAAAAAGACAAATTCCGAAGTGCTTGGTGAACAGGCAAAACAAAAAATTGTTTCTGAATCGCAAACGGTATCAACAACCGATACCTATGCAATGCCGTCATTCAAGTTTAATGTGCCGGTGAACTTTTGGTTTTTTCAAAATATTTTTAATCGGATTGGCTACGGTTTTAATTACACCTACTCAAAGAGTCGTTCAAATACGGTTGCCTATCGAACATCGTGGCAATGGAATGCGCGGTTATCGTACGGATATACCTTCGACCCGAATTATTATATTCAACCGTTTGCATTTTTTGAAGGCATCCCGGTGCTGGGTGAATTACAAGGATTACAACTGTACTATTTCCCGATTTCGAATATCAGTTCAGGATTTAACATTGCCCGATCACGATCGTACGAACAAGTGAGAACACAATCGCAGGCTAATCCGCCGGTACGTGGACTTTCGGCCGCGCGCAATTTTTCATTCGGCTGGAAATTGACCGAGGGCGGATTGCTGAATCTTTCCGGCGATTATTCTGTTGACATTTCAAGCTCCCTCGTTCATCTAGAAGTTGACCGGTACGGGCGGCAAAGAGATTTCCAGCAGATTCTTGAAAAAATATTCTTGCAGGATCAGTTAATAAATTTTGGATACGACAATTCATACAGTCAAACAATAAATGTCAATACAAAACCGCGTGTTCCGGCATTATTTGACCTCAATAAATATGTTACTCTTTCTGCTCGCTACAGTGTCGCCTATCGGTGGCAAAATAATTTACAGCAAGGTGAACGGGGTATTGGCGTTGGTTGGGGAAATAGCATTTCGCTTGGGACGGACATCAGTTTAAAATCATTTGTTGAAACGTGGTTCCCATCGGCGCCAAGTGCGTCAAATTCCAGTGTAACACAGCCGGTACAGACACGGGGTACGCGTAATCGAAGTGACGATGAAGATACACTGCAAACGCCGGAAGCGCCATTAAAAGACACCGTAAAAGTGCAAAGAAAACCGGGTGAAGGGCTCATCGGCATTGCGAGAACATTAATTAAAACTCCATTTTTGGATTACGATAAGATTAATGTTAGTTTTACTCAGTCAAACAATGTTACCAATGGCGGAGTGCCGGGCAGACCGGGATTTGCCAATCTATTTGGGCGAGTACCATTTGTTCAAACTGCTGACCGCCAATTCGGACCGTCCCGGGCGTATCAATTAGGACTTGTTTCAGTGCCTGGCGCAAATATTACCGATGTGTTTATAAAAAGTCAATTTCCCTTTATTGGTTTTTCAACTGACGCCGCGAAACAAATCCGCGCCAAAGGTGTGACAATGTCCGATGCATTTTCTCAAAACAATAAAGTGACGATTAGGACAAGCCGTGATTTGTGGACGGGGGCGAGAATCGATTTAAATTGGAATCTTGGCTGGAGTTATTCACGGAATCAAAATATCACTACCGATCCAACTACCGGTCGCGTGACCATTGGAAGCACCGCGATTGGAGGATCAATAGAGCGATCATTCTTCACCATGCCCCCGACATTGTTCTTATCGATGTTTAAAAGTGGAATAGAAGATGTGGGCAAAAAATTTGATAACCTTATAAAGAATACGTCCGACACGCGGTCTGAAGATGAAAAACTTGCCGAAGCATTCGAACAGGGTATGGAATCGCTGCCGGTGTTGAAAAAAATATTTGGCAAATATTTTCCACGGGCAAATTACTCTTTGCGGTGGGACGGGCTTGAACAATTAGCGTTCTTTAAAACATTTGCGACGCGGGTGAGTTTGGATCATGCCTATCAGTCAAGCTACAGCACGTCATTCAGGGGAAGCAGCGGTGAAGCATTAAGAACCGAGTCACAGCGAATTTCGTACGGGTTTTCACCCTTGGTTGGTTTAAATATTTCTTTCAAAGAAGTGCTAAAAGGGACGATGAGTGCGAATGCCCGATACAGCAGCACAAAATCTTATGACCTTACGCCGTCATCTAAAAATATTAGTGAATCGGGTTCAAATGAAATGTCATTGACCTGGTCACCAACAAGGCAAGGTTTTGAAATCCCGTTGTTTGGATTATCGCTGCAAAATGATATTGATATCAGTTTCACCTATTCATATGCCAAAAGTTCTCGCACTACCTATGAAGCGAAAAATAAAATATTTAATATCGCGGGAACTCCTGGTGAAGGCTCTTCACGGTCGCAAATGGAACCTCGCATTCGCTATGTGCTGAGCTCACGCGTTAATGCGGCAGTGTTTTACCGCTATACCAAAATTACACCGGACGCCGGCGGTTCGCGCATCCCCGGCTCATCGACAAACGAAGGCGGATTGGATGTTCATATCACAATTCAATAGTTCAAAAGGGTGGCAATGGAAGTAAGCAAAGGAACCATATTGTGGGTTGACGATGAGATCGAATTACTTCGCGCTCATGTTATGCTTTTAAAAGAAAAAGGGTATGGCGTTGAAACGGCAACCAACGGGGATGATGCAATTGAATTTGTGAAGTCACGAAATTTCGATCTTGTTCTTATTGATGAAATGATGCCGGGAAAGGGAGGACTGGAAACACTTTCCGTGATGAAAGAAATTTATCCGTCGCTTCCGGTTGTGATGATCACGAAGAATGAAGCCGAATCGTTGATGGAAGAAGCGATTGGAAGTAAGATTTCGGATTACCTCACCAAACCGGTTAATCCAAGCCAAATATTGATGGTCTGTAAAAAATTTTTGGAAGGGAAAAAGATCCAAAGCGAGCAGGTATCTCGAGATTATACACAGGAATTTTCTTCAATTGCCAGAATGCTGCTCAATCCGCTCGATTATTCCGAATGGATCGACCTGTATGTTAAGCTGGTCAATTGGGAGATGGAATTAGACAAGCATCCTCAACTTGGTTTACAGCGAATGCTTGCCGATCAACGGAAGGAATGCAATGCTGAGTTTTCGAAATATGTTGAACGGAATTATCAGACGTGGATCAATAAAAAAGAGAATCGGCCGATTCTTTCAACGGATATTGTTGAACAGCATGTCATTCCCGCCCTTGATGACAATAGCTCGGTATTTCTGTTTGTCATCGACTGCATGAGATTGGACCAATGGCTTGTGATGGAAGAGTATTTGCGCGAACTCTTCACTGTTGAGAAGAAATATTATTTTTCCATTTTACCGACGGCGACGCCGTATTCGCGCAATGCGATCTTCAGCGGATTATTTCCGCTCGAACTGGAGCAGCGATATCCGGATTTATGGCAAGGAGAAGATGATGATGAATCGAGTCATAATAAATATGAAAAAGAATTGTTGATTAAATTGCTTGAACGCAAAAGAGTCACCATGAAACAAGAGCCGAAGTATGTAAAAATTTTGGATGCTGAATTTGGCCGTCAGATTCAGTCAAATATCATTTCATACACGCAAAATCGGCTGACGGCAATTGTCGTCAATTTTGTAGATATGCTTGCCCACGGCCGGTCTGATGATCCGATCTTAAAAGAAATTGCACCGGATGAATCGGCATACCGGTCATTGACAAATTCATGGTTTAAACATTCTTCGTTGTATGGAATGTTTCAGGCGCTTGCGGAAAAGAAAAATGTAAAAATAATTGTTACCACCGACCACGGAAGTGTCCGATGCCTGAGGGGATCAAAAGTGATTGGAGATAAAGAAGCTTCGACAAATTTGCGTTATAAATTCGGACGGAATCTCAAATCTGACGACAAGCAGTCAATCTACGTTCGAAATCCAAAAGATTTTAAACTGCCGCAGCGGGGTGTTACAACAAATTACATTGTGGCAAAGGAAGATTTTTATTTTGTCTATCCGACGGACTATCATAAATATTTAAATCAATACCGCGATAGTTTTCAACACGGCGGCATTTCATTGGAAGAAATGATTCTTCCAATCGTTACATTGGAATCGAAAAAAGGATTATGAACGAGATCATTTCGTTGAGCGAAGGAGAAACAGTTGCTGCCGGCGAAAAATTTTCAAGGAAGTTGAGAGCCGGCGATGTTGTGGCTTTGTTCGGCGATTTAGGATCGGGAAAAACTCGTTTTGTAAAAGGGGTTTGCCGCGGATTAGGAATAAAAGAACATGTCACGAGCCCGACTTTTGTTGTCGTAAATGAACATCTTGACGGAAGAATTCCGTTATTTCATTTCGATTTTTATCGGTTGAAATCTACAGACGAATTGCGGGAAATTGGGTTTGAGGAGTATCTTTATGGTAATGGCGTGTGCATTTTAGAATGGGCTGAAATGATAGATACGGAGCTTCCTGAAAAACGATACAATGTGTTTTTGCAGCTTGGCGGTGAGGAAAACGAACGCCTTATTCGGATTGAGGATAAACAATGATTCTTGCTATTGAAACTGCAACCGAAATTTGTTCCGCCGCACTTGTTCAATCCGGAAAAATAATCTCACACCGTTCAATCAATGAAAAAAATATTCATTCAGAACAATTAATGGTATTGATTGATAAAATGGTGCATGAATCGAATATCTCAAAAAATGCCATTCGCGCCGTTGCCGTTTCAATCGGACCAGGATCGTTTACCGGTTTGCGAATTGGGTTGAGCAGCGCGAAAGGTTTTGCGCTTGCATTAAATATTCCGCTTATCCCCGTACCGACGCTGGATGGGTTGGCGGAAGAATATCGGGAGAATCATTTCACTGGAAAAGAGGCAATCTTTTGTTCGTTAATCGATGCCAAAAGAAACGAAGCATTTTATTGTTTCTATAAAATCTTCCGGGAGGATGTTGTCCGTTTAACCGAGTATGCAATAAAAAATAAAGAAGAAATTTTTTCTGATGCGGAAAACCGACAAGCAATTATTGAACAGCCTCGATGCAATGCAGCAGCCATTGGAATTTTTGCAGAACGGAAACAAAAGGAGCTATCAGTAACCGATTTTTCGTTTCTCGAACCGCTCTATTTGCGCGAATTTGTAACTACGGTATCAAAAAAGTAAATTAGTGTTGAAAAAAAGGCTTAGGATGGATATTTTGTCCTACCATTTGAAAGGTTTATACTATGTCTTGGTTCAGACGCTCACAAGAAAATATTTCTTCTGACAATCAGAAAAAGGATATGCCGGAGGGAATGTGGGTTAAATGTTCTTCGTGCGGCGAGATTATCCATAAAGGAACACTCGAACAAAATCTTTGGGTCTGCAATAAATGCAATTTCCATTTTCGAATCAGCAGCAAAGAATATTTTTCCATCCTGTTTGACGACGGAAAATTTAAAGAGCATGATGCGAAGATGACATCGAAAGATCCGTTGAATTTTGTCGATACGAAGAAATATAAAGACCGCGTAAAAGAAACGATTAAGAAAACCGGAATGTTTGATGCCTTGCGTTATGCTTCCGGAAAAATGAACAAGAAAGAAATTGTGATTGCCTGTATGGATTTTGGTTTTATCGGCGGAAGCATGGGCTCGGTGGTTGGCGAAAAAATTGCGCGCGCAGTCGATAAATCGATGAAGTCGAAGGCGCCGTTAATTATCATTTCCGCCAGCGGCGGAGCGCGAATGATGGAAGCGGCATATTCGTTGATGCAGCTTGCAAAGACAAGTGCAAAACTTGCCCAACTTGCCGAAGCAAAAATTCCATTTGTTTCTTTGATGACCGATCCGACAACCGGCGGCGTTACTGCAAGTTTTGCAATGCTCGGCGATATCAATATTGGCGAACCGGGTGCATTAATCGGATTCGCCGGACCGAGAGTAATCAAGCAAACAATCGGCAAAGATCTTCCGGAAGGATTTCAGCGGGCAGAATTTCTTCTTGAGAAAGGATTTTTGGATCTCGTGGTGCATCGAAAAGATTTAAAAGGGACTATTGCCAATCTTCTTTCGATGATGAATTAATCTTTAGAAAATGAGTTCTTATGAATATTCATCTGCTCGGTGTTCCGATGGATCTTGGTGCCGGACGCCGCGGAGTCGATATGGGACCTTCGGCAATTCGCATTGCCGGAGTTGCTGAAAAATTACAGACGTTAGGGCACACCATTATTGATGACGGCGATATTCCCACAAAGATTCCTGAACTTCAAAAAGTAAAAAATCCAAAACTCAAATATCTTCCTGAAATTGTACGCGCATGTACTTTGCTTTCGAACAAGGTGGAAAAAATTCTCCAAGCGGGCGATTTTCCTGTTGTGCTCGGAGGAGATCATTCCATTGCCATCGGAACGATTGCCGGTGTTTCAAATTATTGCCGGACGAATAATAAAAAACTTGGAGTTATCTGGGTTGATGCGCATGGCGATATGAATACCGATGAGACTTCTCCGTCGGGAAATATTCATGGGATGCCTCTTGCTGCTTCTATTGGTCTTGGTGCGTTGGAATTAAAATCTGTGGGCGGCGACTTCCAAAAGGTAGATCCGAAAAATGTTGTCATGATTGCCATTCGTGATTTAGATGAGGGCGAAAAAATTGCCATTAAGAAAAATACTATGACCATTTTCACCATGGAAGATATTGATAAGCACGGTATGGGAGTGATTATCAATAAGGCATTGCGAAAATTGAAAGAGTGCGATGTTATTCACGTCAGTTTTGATCTTGATGCCATGGATCCGAAAGAATGTCCCGGCGTTGGAACTCCGGTCAAAGGTGGTCTTGATTATCGCGAAGCACATTTGATCATGGAAACATTGTCCGAACAAAATCGTCTTCACTCACTGGAAATTGTCGAAGCAAATCCGATTCTCGATAATCACAACCAATCTGCAGAATTTGCGGTTGAGTTGATGCAATCGGGATTTGGAAAAAAAATTATCTAAGGACTGATTCGTGATCTCTTTTGAATAAAGTTTTATCCATATCTGCACTTCAATCAGCAGTAATGTCGTACCGCTTGCAGAAGAAATCCATTGGATTTGTTCCTACCATGGGTGCCTTGCACGAAGGCCATTTATCTCTTGTGCGTGAAGCAAAAAAAAATCGGATATCGTGGTTGTATCCATCTTTGTGAATCCGACACAATTTGCACCTCACGAAGATTTCTCAAAATATCCAAGGGATATTGAACGTGATGCAGGGCTTGTTCAAAATGCAGGCGGGGATATCCTTTTCGTGCCCACGGCTGAGGAAATGTACCCAAACGGATTTTCTACGTATGTCACTGTCGAAGGTTTATCGTCGGTGTTCGAAGGAAAATTTCGACCAACTCATTTTAAGGGTGTAACAACGATTGTACACAAGTTATTAAATATTGTTCAAGCCGATCGTGCATTTTTTGGGCAGAAAGACGCACAGCAATGTATTGTGATAAAAAAAATGGTGCGTGATCTCAATATTCCTGTAAGCATTGAAATTGTTCCGACCATACGTGAAAAAGATGGATTGGCAATGAGTTCCCGAAATGTTTATTTAACTCCACAAGAACGAACAAATGCTCCAATTCTCTTCCACTCGTTGAAGCATGCGGAAGAAATGATAAAGTCCGGTGAAAATGAATCTGAGAAAATTATTCAACGTATGACAGAAATGATTCAAACAAAGAGCTTGTCCGGCATAGATTATATTGCAATTGTTAATGCAGAGACGTTGGAGCCGTTGCAGAAGTTGCAAAAGGGGAATTCGATATTAATTCCTCTTGCTGTTCGATTTGGCACAACTCGTTTAATTGATAATATTTTGATTACAGTTTAGGAAAAAGTATGCACACGAAATTTGCAACTGCTATCATGGCTGCCGGTAAAGGCACGCGGATGAAAGATGCTACAAAAGCGAAAGTGATGTTTGAAGTAAAAAAGAAACCGATGGTGCAGCATGTCGTTGATCTTGCACAATCGTTAAATTCTGATCGTATTATTGCCATCGTAGGATTTCATCGTGACTCCGTTATTGAATTTTTAAATTCCGTTGCACCGCATGTGGCAACAGTTGTTCAAGAACCGCAAATGGGAACCGGACATGCGGTGATGCAAACTGAACCGCTGCTGAGAAATTATGTCGGCGATGTGCTTGTTTTATCTGGCGATGTTCCGATGTTGCGGAAAGAGACGATTGCGAAACTGATTGAGCATCACCGCGAAACAAATGCCGTTGGCACAATTCTTACCGCTGTGCTTGAGGATCCGACCGGATATGGACGTGTGCTGCGGAATAAAAATGGAAATGTCACGGGTATTATCGAACACAAAGATGCGACCGAGAAACAGCGTTCAGTCAATGAAATCAATTCCGGTATTTACATTTTCGATGCAAAATATTTGTTTGAGGCGTTGCAGCACATTAATCCCCACAATGCTCAGAACGAATATTATTTGACGGATGTGTTCGGATATTTTTGGAATCACCATTTTATTATTTCAGCCGTTTCTGCGGAAGATTTCAATGAAATTCGCGGAGTAAATACCCTGGAACAACTTCAAGAAGCAGAAGAAGTGCTTGATTCAAGGAACAAATAGGCGCTGGAAGTTGTCTATATTGACAAACCCATGAGTTTTTCCTAATTTGCTATTGAACTTAAAGGTGACGAAATGAAAAAATTACTTGTGTTGTTGCTGGTTCTTGCCATTACGACTATTGCTCAGTTCAAGCAAAAGCCCGGTGCTGAACAGCCAAAAGTTTCGGATTCCTTTATTCAACCAGCAACATCCAGTGAATGGTTCTCATTTTTCAATCCGGATAATTTTCAGATGCATCATTCGTATTCTGCAAGTTACACAACCACTGGAAAACAGGGCATTGCACTGCAGCAGTACACGAATACAATGTTGTATCAATTTACCCCTGATCTTCGGGCACGAGTCGACGTCAGTTTTATGAATTCGCCGTTTAGCACGCTCGATTACAGAACGCAAGGGAAATTTAATTCGTTATATCTTAACCGCGCAGAAATAAGTTATCGCCCTTGGCAGAATACGCAAATTAGATTGTCGTACCGGCAATATCCAATCAGTTATTTTGGCTATGGAAATTACCCGACGTTCGGCGGTATGTTCTCAACAATGGACGATTACGAGGGACAATAGTTTTTTAATTGACACAAATTAATTTTATATTCAATAACCGAGCAGTCACAGAGACTTTCTCGGTTATTTTTTTATATGAACACGAATAGCCTTTCAAGAAAAAATATTCTCTTAAACGCCGCAATTGTTTTACTGGTTGCTTTCAGTGCAATTCAAACATATGGAATTGTGTCGAAACCATCGAAACATCCGGTAGTAGAGCCGGTGAGGGGAGATTCAACAACAACGGCCATCCAAATTAATATTCTGAATGGATGCGGGACAAGCGGTATAGGCGGAAAAATGACTGACTATTGCCGCGCTATTGGATACGATGTTGTAGAAATGGGAAATTATAAAAGTTTTGATTTGAACGAATCGATGGTCATCGACCGAAGCGGTAAGATGGAAGTGTCGAAAATATTGGCGCAGAAGATCGGCATTTCTCCGAAGAATGTCGTTCAACAATTCAGCAACGAACATTTAGTTGTTGCGTCCGTGGTAATCGGGAAAGATTACAAAAAACTGAATCCCTGGAATAAGTAAGGAGCACATGACTTCCAAAGCACTCGCTAAAAAAATCGCCGATGCAGCGATTTCAAAAAAAGCATACGATGTTGTAACGATGGAGATAAAAAAAATCACAACAATGACAGATTATTTTGTTGTGTGTTCGGTCGATTCCGATACGCAGGCTCGAGCAGTTGCCGATTCAATTAAACATGAAATTTTAGAAAATGGAGAAGTTCCCGTTCGGAAAGAGGGATATTCCGAAGGGCGTTGGGTGTTGCTAGATTATATTGATGTTGTGGCTCATATCTTCCACAAAGACGTACGAACATTTTATAATCTCGAAAAATTATGGGGTGATGCAAAAATTGAATATATCAACGATATTCCCAAACCTGTGATCAAAGAAAAGAGAATGAAAAAAGTTGTTAAAAAAAATACCCGAAGGAAATCCGCTGCAAAATGAAAGAGTTATTACATAATCATCTTCAAAAAATTCTTGCCGATTTATCATATCCGATTGTTGACATTATTTTTGACCGTCCTAAAGTGGAAGCTCACGGCGATTTAACGACGAACATTGCCATGATACTGGCAAAGGCTGTTGGTAAAAATCCTCGGCAGGTTGCTCAATCCATTGTCGAGAAAATTGATGCGAAATCGTTAATGCTTTCATCGGTAGAAATTGCCGGACCCGGTTTTATTAATTTTCGCTATGCTGAAAACTATGTCGTCGAACAAGCAAAAGAAATTTTACGGCTCAACGATAATTTCGGTAAAAGCGAAATCGGAAAGAAGAAAAAAACTAATCTTGAATGGGTAAGCGCAAATCCCACCGGACCATTGCACAGCGGACACGGTCGGCAGGTCATTCTTGGTCAGGTGATTGCCAATCTTCTTGAATGGACAGGACACGATGTTACTCGTGAGTATTATTTTAACAATGCAGGAAATCAGATGCGCAATCTTGCCGAAAGTATTTATGTCCGATATCGGCAGGGATTTGGTGAACAATGTGATCTTCCTGAGAATGGCTATCAAGGAGAATACATAAAAGAGATTGCGCACGAGATTAAAAATGAAAAGGGGAATTCACTCCTTCATTCGGAGGATAAAACGTATTTTCAGAAATTTGGTGAAGAATGGTGTTTCAAAAAAATAAAAGAAACCTTGAATCGTTTGGGTGTCCATCATGATGTATTTTATAATGAAGACACATTATACACCGAAGGAAAAATTAAAGAAGTTATAGAAATCTTCAAACAAAAAGATCTGGCGTATGATCAAGATGGGGCGGTGTGGTATCGAGCCACAAAATTTGGTGCTGATAAAGATCGTGTGATTGTGAAAAGTACCGGTGAACCGACATACCGATTGCCGGATATAGCCTACCACAGAGAAAAATTTCGCAGAGGATTTGAACTTATTGTTGATATCTTTGGAGCAGATCATATTGCGACTATTCCAGACGTCCTTTCTGGTGTGAATGCACTGGGATATGACACGTCCAACGTGAAAGTTATTATCCACCAGATGGTTTCGTTTGTGAACGGGGAAGAAGTTGTAAAAATGTCCAAGCGAAATGCCAATGTCTATACTCTGGATGAATTAATTGATGAAGTCGGTTCCGATGCAGTACACTACTTCTTTGTAATGAGAAGTGTCGGTACGCACCTTGAATTTGATATTGCATTAGCCAAAGAACAGTCTGATAAAAACCCTGTTTATTATTTACAATATGCTCACGCTCGGATTGCAAGTATTTTACGATTTGCAGCGGAAGAAGGGTTTCCAGTGAATGATTCCGATGCGATGCTCTCCCGTACGGATTTTTCATTAATAATAGCCAAAGAAGAAATTGATCTTCTGAAAAAATTGCTGGAGTTTCCAGAGTTGGTGCAAAGCTGTGCTCTTTCGTTTGAGCCCCATCGATTGACGACGTATTTGCGAGAGGTCGCTGAGACATTTCATCGATTCTACCATGAACAACGTGTCATCAATGATGACAAAAAATTAATGCAGGCCCGTCTTACCGTGTGTTTGTTGACAAAAATCGTTATTGCGAACGGGTGTAAAATTTTAAGTGTTTCTTGTCCAGAAAAAATGTAAATTTGCTTAAACATAATTTGAGGAAAATACCTGCCCCAATTGTTACCGCAATAGTTTATGTTCCAATGGTTCTCAGGATGATGGATTGGAAATCCTGACGAATTTTCTTAAATTCATCAATTCAAAATAATTTTTAAAGTTTAATGAAAAACATTTTCGTAACTGGCGGAGCTGGTTTTATTGGAAGTAATTTTGTTCACTTTATGTTGGGCAAATATCCGAACTATAAGATTGTGAATTTTGATGCATTGACGTATGCAGGTAATTTAGAAAATCTCTCCACGATCGAATCAAATCCAAATTATACTTTTGTCAAGGGTGATATTTGCGATAGAGAATTAGTGGCAAAAACATTTCGTGAACACAGGATTGATACCGTTGTTCACTTCGCAGCCGAATCACATGTAGATCGTAGCATTTCTGGGCCGGCAATTTTTGTGCAAACAAATGTTGTGGGGACACAAGCTCTTCTCGATGTTTCCCGTGAATGTGGCATCGAAAAATTTCTTCATGTTTCAACCGACGAAGTGTATGGTTCACTTGGGGCAACGGGATATTTTACAGAAGAAACCCCGCTTCATCCCAATAGCCCGTATTCTGCCAGTAAGGCATCGTCAGATATGCTTGTTCTTGCGTATCAGCACACATTTGGATTTCCAGGTGTCGTCACGCGATGCTCAAATAATTATGGGCCATATCAATTTCCGGAAAAACTTATTCCGCTCATGATTGCGAATGCGCTGAACAACAAATCTCTTCCCGTCTACGGCGATGGATTGAATGTTCGTGATTGGTTGTATGTTGAGGACCATTGTTCTGCTCTGGATACCGTGCTTCATAAAGGGAAAGTTGGCGATATTTACAATATCGGCGGGCACAATGAATGGAAAAATATTGATATCGTAAAGTTAGTCCTGAAAGAATTGAACAAGCCAGATTCATTGATTACGTATGTAAAAGACAGACCGGGGCACGATAGGAGATATGCAATCGATGCTACAAAAATAAAAAATGAATTAGGTTGGGTTCCCTCGCATCAATTTGAAAATGGAATTCAAAAAACAATTCATTGGTATGTCAGTAATAAAATCTGGTGGGAACGAATTATCACCGGAGATTATAAAAAATACTATGAACGCCAATATTCTGAAAGTGGTTCTTGACCATGAAAACATTGAAAATATTTTTCGGTGCCATATTTATTTTTCATTATTCAATCGCCCAATATTTTGATAAAACGGAAAAACAGAATGGACAAAGCATTTCGTCTCCAGCTGTTCCAGTCCAACAAGCAATAAAATCCGTTATTCAAGATGGTCCTGTTGATCCCAAAGAATATACTGTAGGCCCCGGAGACATTTTCAATGTTAACATCTGGACTGCCATCCCGCTTTCATTCCAGATGCCTGTTACTCCTGAAGGAATAATTGTAATTCCTACCGTGGGCGAATTGAATGTGACTGGAAAATTACTTGATAAGGTGCGAGAAAAAGCAATCGGTGAAATCCGAAAAAAATATATTTCATCGGAAGCTTCATTTACTCTAGCAACTCCACGGTCGTTTGTTGTGACAGTATTTGGAGCTGTGTTGAATGAAGGGCCGGTTATTGTACAAGCGACTCAAAGGGCCGATGCTGCCGTGAAAATTGCAAACGATATAAGAGTTTTCAAAGATCAATCATTGGTTGAAAACCAGCCGGGACAACAAACGGTAAATAAAACCGCACTCGGCAGTAAACGGAAAATTAAAATCAATCATAAAGACGGAACGACGTCATTTGCCGATCTGGAAAAATATATTGCAACGGCAGATTCGAAATTAAACCCCTTGCTTCGTGATGGTGATGTCATTATTGTTCCGCCCGCCGAGATTCAAAAGAATTTCATAGGGATCTATGGAGGGGTTGGCAGGGAAGGTGAATATGAATTTGTTGATGGAGATGATGTTTTGATGTTGATAAAAATTGCCGGTGGTTTAACTTCACTCGCTGATTCAAACAGAATTATATTAACTCGTGAAAACATTGATGGAGGAAACTCGGAAAGTAAGATTGATTTAGCGAATATTCTCTCCGGCCAATCAAAAAAAATACTTTTGCAACGGGGAGACAAGGTTATTGTTTATAATAAATCTCTTGTGAGCAGCAGTGGTTCTGTCAAGATAGAGGGAGAGGTGGTAACGCCTGGAACCTATTCAATTATTAAAGATTCGACAACTCTTTCTGACGTGATTTCATTGGCAGGTGGTTTTACAAAGTATGCATCTCTTAATAGTGCAAGAATTGTCCACGAAACAAAAGATTTTTCCAATGCTCCTAAAGTGTATACGCAAATTCTTCGAGGGCGCTCAACCGTTGAAGATACGGTCTATCTTAACACAGAAATGAATATTAAAAATATGTCCGAGCTTTCAAGCGCTGATTTTGTTGGTTTGTTTGAAAAGCATGACCGTTCTAAAGATATTAAACTTCGTGATGGAGATAGGGTCATCGTTCCCCAAAAAATTAATGCCGTGTATGTTTTTGGGGAGGTGATAAATCCTGGATTTATTGCATTTGAGAAAGACAAAAGTATTGACTACTACGTAAAATTAGCAGGTGGGGAAACGAAAGATGCAAAAAATTCCGAAAGTAAAATCATCAAGGCATCTTCTAAACAATGGTTGTCACCAAGTGAGACGACGATTGAAGAGGGTGATTTTATTTGGATTCCGAAAGAACCATATAGAACATTTGGATATTATTTGAATATCTATAGTCAAGTGTTTGGCATTGTAGGAACAGTTGCCACGCTCTATCTATTAATTAAACGGTAAATTCATAATGGCAGAATACAGAGGATTTGATATTTTTGATATCTTGGTTTTTGTTCTTCAAAGAAAAAAAGTCTTAACGATTATTTTTCTAAGTTCGTTAGTGATTTCGTATGTTGGTATTTATTTTTTAATCGAAGAGCAATATGAAGCAACCGCAACAATTATTCCTTCTGATGATGATGCTTCGGGTTTAGGCGGCATGTTGAAAGGCTTAAAAGGTCTGCCAATTAACCTTGGGAAATCGGGAAGTTCTAGTTCTGAAGTAAATAGATATAATACTATCATTTTCAGCAGAACTACACTTGAAGAGATTATCAACAAGTTTAATTTGTACAAAGTGTATGATATTGATACGACGGATAAAGAATATAAGGAAATTGCACTTAAACGTTTGCGAAAAGAAATTATTACAGCTGAGACCAAAGAAGATGCATATGAAATCACCGCACGTTCAAGTTCTGCGCAACGTGCTGCAGATATTGTAAATTTTATTATAGAAACATTGAATTCGAGAATGATTCAATTAAAAGTTTCTAAGTCTCGAGAAAATCGTCTTTTCCTTGAGAAACGAGTAGCAGAGATTACAAGAGAATTGCATAATTCGGAAGATTCACTAAGGAAATTTCAAGAAGCATCAGGATTGTTAGATATAAAATCTCAACTTCCTGAGGTAGTTTCAATCTATAGTAGTTTAGAAGGCGATTTGATTTCAAAGAAATTGAAAAGAAGTGTGCTGGAAAATATATACGATAAACAGTCGTCTGAAGTAAAAAATTTAACCATTGAAATCGATGAGTATGAAAAAAAATTAAAGGATCTGAAAAGTGGCGGTGAAAGAGATGGTATGCTGTTAGCCATGAAGTCATTACCCCAAAATGCCCTTGAGTATTTACGGCGATTCAGACAGGTTGAAATCAACAGTTCAATTCTTGAATTTGCTATTCCGTTATATGAGCAGGCTAAACTCGATGAGAAAAAGGATTATCCAGTGTTGCAGGTAATTGATTATGGAGTTCCTCCCGTGAAAAAAAGTTGGCCGCCAAGGATATTATTCGGTTTTCTTGGTGCTATATTTGTAACAATAGGATACATATTCTATTTATTCGTCCAAACAATAACTGTTGAATCGTTGAATCCAAAAGTAATAAAACTCCGCCAAGAGTTTACCGCTTTATTGGGCATTAGAAGAAAGTGACACTCTTGCCACGAATAATTGAAAATCGGGTCGCTTGGACATATCTCTTGAGCCTATTTTCTTATATTTTACTGTTATCAGTGTTGTTTCTGTTATCGGTGTATTTTATTGGTGCAAAATTACCAATCATTGTTTTACTTTCATTGATTCCCCTGGTCCTTTTTTCTTTATACAATTTCAAAGTTCTTCTTTATATACTACCAATTCTATTCTTCATCAATATAAATGTTTCAGTATTTAGTATTTCAGAATTATTTGTAGCCGTAATTTTTTTATCTTTTTTTTTGACTCACAACAATATTTTGCCACAAGATTTTAGGTTCCCACTTAAAAAAAATTTTCTTTTTTACCTAACCATTTTACTTATAAGTATGCTCAAGTCGTCATCCCCAATGATGGCGTTACTTGGTATCAATCATTATATATTATTTTTGGTTTTGATATTCATATTGTATTCAACGGTGAAGAGTAGTATAACAATTAAACGAATTGTTAGTATCTATCTCATAATTCTTGCTGTCAACACAGTTCATGTAATTATACAAGCACTAATGACAGAAAAGAGAGTGTTTGGCTTTGCAGGTATCATGTATGTTGATTATGTGGGAGTGGGGATAATATTCTCAATTGTTTTAGCGGTTTTTGAAAAAACAATTTTCAAAAAATATTTTTGGGGCGTGCTTACACTTTTCAATACAATAGGATTAATTTTGACGCAAACCAGAACGTCATGGATCTCAACTGCAGCGACATTTTTTGTTATTTTTGGTTTAGTAGGATTCAAACGTGATTATTTTAACATCCGCAATAACACTTTTCGAAATTTTTCAATTGCATTTATCATAGTAATTATTTTAGGGGTTTCAATGGCGGTTGTTTTCAATCCCAAAACTTTAAGCAGAGTATCGGATTTTGAAAAAGCGGATGTCACTGAAACTGGTATGGTTAGTAATTCTTTTGTTTCAAGATTGTTTATATGGCATACTGCTTATAATGCTTTTATTTCAAATCCCATTCTAGGCATAGGCGCTTATTCATTTCCATATTCTTCACAGAATTATTATACAATAAACAGAGCATTATATAAAATTTATGTCGAGAAGCTTTCGCCACATCAAACCTTTTTTGCTGTTGCGGTCGAAACGGGCATTGTTGGTATCATAGCATTTCTTTATTTATACGTCTCCATAATTTATTATATCACAAAGAAAATTTTGAAATATTCATTGCTGGTTGATCGACAATTGGCTCTTCTCTTAGGAGCCGGGATACTGTATTGCATGGTTTCGATGTTTACAACCGATGCTTGGTTATGGGGGCACGGAATAATTTTATTTTCACTTTTACTAGGTTTATTTTTTGCCCATGAGCGTTTCATTATCTCCCAAGTTTCCCAATGAAAAAAGTTTTAATCCTAAATTCGTCGATAGGGATAATTCAAGTTTTAGTCAGCTCGATATTATATTTGGCTACAATCCCAATTTTTTTAAAATGCCTTGGAAATGAATTATATGGAGTTTTTGCACTAATTACGACTTTAGGAACTGTGGGCCTATTTATCAATTTTGGATTCAATCTCTCAATTATTAAATTTATTGGGGAGCAAGGAATCGGTGTCGAATCTGATCGAGATATAATTTTGTCTTTTCTTCTCGCAAGTTCTTTTGTTTTTACAATAACTTTTATTGGAATAGTATTTAATTATCAAATAATTGATAATTTTCTGTCTATTCCGGATAAGTATTTAACTGATGAAACGTTTTCTTTTTTTAATTTTGTTATTCTTTCCAATTCTCTTGTCTTTATTGGTCAAGTACTAACGGCTATTCTTGATTCTCAGCAAAAAATATATCTTTCCAGCGTTTTACAATTAGGCCTTGTAGTTGTGAATAGAATTGGCATCATGATTGTACTTTTTTTAGGTTGGCATTTATATGAAGTAGGGGTTGTAATCTTAAGTTCAACTATACTGTGGTTTGCAGCCTTAATATGGATAGTGGCAAGAAATTGGAAATTTACATCTCATCGTGGATTATTTAACGGTTTTTTCTTACGACTTAAGAAGCACTTTGCTTATGGTTCTAAAGTATATCTCACTTCTATTTCTGGATTTTTCTATGAACCTTTTGCAAAGATTCTCATTGGGAAATATATTGGCATTGTTGAAGTAGGAGCCTTTGATATTGGATTCCGTATTAAATCATTAGTCTGGAGTCTTATTGAAAAATCATTGTATCCATTATTGCCCCTCATTGCTGGTCGTACAGACAAAGCAAGTAACCTGGAGATAGTTGATTGGGTGTCGCGTAGATTGTTATTATTATGTATTCCAATTATCGGAATCACATATTTTATTCTTCCCCCTTGTATTGAATTATGGCTTAAATTGAACAATGAACAAATTGTATTTACAGCTCAAGTACTACTTTGTGGATATTTATTTACTTCTACTGGTTTGCCAATGTACGTTTTTTTGATGATGCAAGGCCATCTTGAAAAGACATTTTATATCCAAACGTTGAATGCACTTTTAAGTCTCCTTTTTTTTATAGCCTCTGTTCCTTTTTTTGGATATCAGGGGGCAGTATATTCATTTATGGTATCAGTCATATGTACACATTTTCTATTACTATACTTCCAACGAAAATATCTTAATAGTAATATATTTAGGCCAATTTCGTTGACATTAAAATCTTTGATTACAGGTGCAATTATTATAACTGCAAATTTTATCATACAAGTATATTTTATTGTATCTATCCAATTGTTAGTGGTATATTTTGTTGTCGATCTGATATTACTAGTATTGTTTTTTAAGATTTTCAAGATTTTCACCTCGACAGATTTGTATAGAATAGTTGGTGAAGATTTCACAATTAAACTAAAACAGAAGTCGCTTTTTCGATAAAAAGGTAAAACTATAATGTTAGGCAGGCTAATAAATACAGTGTTACATTTTTTTGGTTTGGAACTACACTATTATGAATCAAATGAATATTTAATTTCGAAGGGTAGATATAAGTGGATTCAGGAGATAGGAATAAATACAGTATTAGATATCGGTGCAAACTCAGGGCAATTTGCCACTCTTATCCATAAGATAATTCCTTCCGCCTCCATCTATTCATTTGAACCTCTTCAGGGATGTTATCAAAAAATTTTAAAGCTAAAAAAACAAATTCCGAAATTGATATGTTTTAATATAGCTCTTGGCGAGAAAAATGAATCAGCTTTGATTAATCGAAGTGAGTTTTCGCCTAGTTCTTCTTTGTTACCAATGGAAGAATTGCACAAGGTTGCGTTCCCTTATACTGCTACAACTACTTCAGAACTGATTACAATAATGACTCTCGATTCGATGAGTGATCAAATAGAATTTCGCGACAAAATATTAATGAAAATAGATGTGCAAGGATTCGAGATGAATGTGTTGCGAGGTGCAGTTTCGGTACTTTCAAAAGTTGATGTGCTAATTATTGAATCGAGCTTTAAGAAATTATATAAAGATCAACCTCTTTTCTCTGAGATATACAGTTACCTTGTGACTAAAGGGTTTATTTATCAGGGAAATTTTGATGTGATTATTCACCCTTTAACAGGTGAATATTTGCAGGTAGATGCAATATTTGTGAAAGAAATATTTGTATAATGGAATATCAATATCTTGTTTCCGCAATTGTTTCTACGTATAACTCTGACCAATTTATTCGTGGTAGATTGAATAATTTGTTGCACCAAACTATAGGGGATAACTTAGAAATCATTGTCGTGAATAGTGGTTCTAAAGAAAATGAAGATATTATTATCAGAACTGAATATCTTAACAAGTATGATAATATTAAATATATCCAAACTCTTGAACGTGAATCTATTTACAGAGCCTGGAACCGAGGCATTAAAGCTGCTAAAGGTAGGTTTATAACAAATGCGAATACAGATGATAGATTGCGAGAAGACGCGTTAGAAATATTATCCAATTATCTAATGAAACATTCTGAAGTTGCGTTAGTATATGCCGATCAGTATGTCACTTCCGTTCCAAACGCTGAATTTGATAATATAAAGAAAACAACAGTTCAAAGATGGAATAATTTTCAACATGATCGCCTGTTTGAAGGGTGTCTTACAGGACCTCAGCCAATGTGGAGAGCGTCCCTCCATTTTGAAAATAATTTATGGTTTGATGAGAATTATGAAGTTGCAGGTGATTATGAGTTTTCTTGTAACGTAGCGCTTAAATATCAATTGCGGCGTATTCCAGAAATACTCGGTGTATATTATCTATCACCTAATTCAACCAATAAACAATTTCAAAATGCGAATAAAACTTTTATAGAAACGTATAAAATTAAGAGCGAATATTCGAATAAATACCTAATTCAATCAATTGAAAGCGATTTTTATTCGACGTATAAATATTATACATACTGGGTGAAAAGAAATATCTTTGTTTTCACTTTTTGGAAAATACTGTTTAAACTTTTAAACCCTGACCAGCGTTTACCAACCAGAGAATTTTTGTTTTGGTACGCTGCAAGAATGAGACGTCTTTTGGGTGATATTATTGGTGCTCGAGATATTTGCAGAAAATATCTCAAAATAAAACAATCAGCCTTAGTTCAGTATGAACTGACTGAGCTTCTTGAACAAGTTTCGGCAGATCCTTTTGTTTCAGTAGTAATTCCGACATACAATAGATCTTTCTTTTTAAGGGAAGCCCTAACGAGTCTCACACACCAGACTTTTAAGAATTTTGAGGTACTAGTTATCAATAATGGTTCAGAAAGTGTCGATGATGTTATAAATGAGTTCAATCAATCCCTCAAAATAAATATTTTGATCTCTGATATTGTTGGTTCGGTCTCACGAGCAAAAAATATTGGTATCAAAAACGCTCGGGGAAATTATATTTCGTTTCTTGATGATGATGATTGGTATCATCCAGATCACTTAAAGACATTGGTTAGTGAAATAAAAAAAGGAATGATGATAGTCTATTCTGATGCCTATGTTGAATATCAAGTTAATAAGAACGGTAAATATGAAACAGTTAAGAAATTTGTCGAATATTCTAAGGAGTTCAGCAGGACATTGCTCTTAGTCAAAGATTATATCTTTACACCATGTATTATGCTGAGTAAAAAGTGTTTTGAAATTGTAGGACTTTTCGATGAAAAGTTAAAAACGGATGAGGACATGGATTTGTGGATAAGGATGTCAAAATACTACCACTTCTATCACATCAAAACAATTACTTGTTCAGTGCGCCGAACAAATTCTGGAAGTGCTCTTACTAAAAATTGGGAATTACTGTACAAAAATGCATTATACATTTATAAAAAGCATCATTCGTTATCAAAATTTAACATTTTGGTCTGGGCTGGGCAATTCTATTATGTATGTATGAGAAAAAATAGAGCAAGAAAATATAAAAATGATGCTTTCAATTATAATTATTAATTACAATGCAAAAGCAGTATTAGAAAATTGTTTGCATTCTATACTTACTTCTTATCAACAAGCAGATATAGAAATTTTTGTTATCGACAATGCTTCAAACGAAGCTATACAAGATTTGGAACAAGATTTCCCTAGTGTTCAATTCTTTTATAATAATAAAAATCTCGGTTTTGCTTCGGCTAACAATATTGGTATAAAAAAGGCAAGCGGAAAATATATTTTACTCTTAAACCCGGATACTGTTGTGAATGAGCATTCATTCTTGCCAATGATCGAATACCTCGATGAACACGAAGATGTTGGGGTGGTAGGCTGCAGGATATTTAATGCGGAGGGAGAAATCGAGCGGTCAACACACTCTTTTCCGTCCTTAGCGAAAGAATTTGTCCATGCCAATGAATTTATAAAAGGTTTTTTACACTATGACAGCAATATTGCCGGCTTTATTAAAAAAATATTGAAACTGAGATCCTTGGAAAGTTATTGGAATCATGATAGTATAAAAGAAGTTGATCATGTTACAGGGGCGTGCATGATGGTGAAGAAAGAAGTGATCAATAAAGCTGGTCTTCTTGATGAAGCTTTTTTCTTATATAATGAAGAGGTAGAGTGGAGCCTTCGAATAAAAAAAGTCGGTTATAAGTCGGTTTTTTTCCCTGATTCCAATGTCATTCATCTTTTTGGATACTCAACCAAACAAAAAGTGCAGAAGCAGACGTTAAATGCATTGTTGGTGGAACGATACCGCGGAATGCTATATTTCTTCCAAAAACATTATGGTTTTATAGAGCTACAAGTGCTTAAGATCATCATTTTTCAAGGTTTTGGATTACGCTTTACCATGAACTACTTACAAGCTATAACAGCATCTAAGGAACAAAGAGGCTTGTTGATGAATGAGAGATACTTCATAAAAAAAATATTGCAGTTGGTGACTACAAATAACTTTGATTGGAGATTGCAACAAAGTTGATCTTGCATTGGATTGCGTGGTTGAGGTAAAAATTTATAATACCCTTGGAAATGAGTTATCCACATTAATAAATGAAGAAAAAGTAGGAGGCGACTACAGCCTTAAGTTCGACGGAAGTAATTTGCCAAGTGGTATCTATTTTTTAAGGTTAAAAGTGGGAAGTTTTGTTCAGACTAAAAAACTTATTCTAATCAAATAATATAATTTTAAAAAGAAAAATAGCATGCGAAGCTTAGAATTATCGTTGGATCAATACGATTCCGACAAAATAAACAGCCGATATCTCGAGCAATACGATCCAATATTTGCACCATATGTAAAACAGAAAATTGTTCTCCTTGAACTTGGAGTTTTAAAAGGAGGGTCATTATTGTTGTGGCGTGATTATTTTCCCAATGCAACTATTGTTGGAGTTGATATTAAATTACCTTCAGACTTTGAACATGGAGAACGTATTCATCTTTTTGAGGGGAGCCAAACGGATATTCAATTTCTTTCACATATGGCAAATACGATAGCACCAGATGGGTTTGATGTTATTATTGATGACGCTTCGCATATTGGTGAGTTAACGAAAGCATCATTTTGGCATTTGTTCGATAATCATCTTAAGCCGCATGGCTTATATGTAATTGAAGATTGGGGTACTGGATACTGGAGCGACTGGCCTGATGGTAAAAATCTTAACCTTGAATCATATTCTCAACAGCAATTTAAACGAAGTCGACTTTGGTTATATTGGAAAAAGATCACTGGAAAATTACGGCTAAAATTATCTTTGCGAGGTCATAATCATGGGATGGTTGGTTTTATTAAGCAACTTGTTGATGAACAAGGCGCAAATGACGTAACAAGAAAAAAAATTAAAGGGGATTCTGGTAGAGCATCAAAATTCGAACAGATGATAATCGCTCCTTCAATTGTATTTATTAAAAAGAGTGGAAGGTGATTTGAAAGGGAAGTAAAAATCGTATGGATTTTCAGACTAAATTGTCTTATTATAAAACAAGTTATAGTGTAAATTGATTATCATGTGAGGAAGATGTATGAATATAGCATTCATTAACCCCCCCTTTTTTCCTAAATATTCAAGAGGTTCACGTAGTCCTGCTGTCACAAAGAGTGGAACAGTATACTATCCTATTTGGTTGGCGCTCGCTGCAGGTTTAGCGGAGAAAAAGGGGAATGATATAACATTAATTGATGCTCCTGCTGAATGCATCAATGTTGAGCAAACAATTGAGCGGTTGTATTCGTTCAAACCAGATATTGCTGTAATCGAAGCAAGTACGGGAAGCATTACTAATGATATTAATTTTGTTACAGAATTAAAGGGTAAATTTCCATCACTTTTTGCTTGTATGGTTGGGAATCACGTAACCGCTCTCCACGAAGAAGTGATGAAACAATATCCTATAGTGGATGCAGTGGCGCGAAACGAATATGAAGAAACTATCGTGGAACTTGCTCAAGCTTTGGAAAATAAAACGGCACTTGAATCAATTACTTCCTTAACATGGAGAAATGGCAGCCAAATCAGTGTTAACCAGTCTCGTCCGGCAACCCAAAATCTGGACGACATGCCATTCGCTAGCGAAATATTTAAACGTTTTTGCAATTCACGTGACTATTTCTTTGCGGCGGGAAGATTTCCTCAGATGATGGTTTACACCGGACGAGGATGTCCATATCTTTGTACATACTGTGTTTACCCGCAAAATTTTTATGGACACACATATAGACATCGTTCTCCCAAAAGTATTGCCGAAGAGTTTAGATATATTGAAAAAAATTTTCCCGAAGTTGTTGAGGTAACGATAGAAGATGATACTTTTACAGTCCATAAAAAACATACTATCGATGTATGCAAATTATTGATTGCACAAAAAAATAAACTAACGTGGACATGTAATGTTCGAGCTGATCTTGACGAAGAAACCATGCGATGGATGAAAAAAGCAAATTGTCGTTTGGTGATTGTGGGTTTTGAAAGTGGTTCAAACGAAATTTTAAAGTTAATGAAGAAAGGTGTCTCCGTAGAACAATTTAAAGCAGCAGAAAATGCAAAAAAAACTGGCTTATTAATCCATGCTTGCTATATGATGGGAAATCGTGGAGAAACACTTGAGACAATGCAAGAAACTCTTCAACTTGCGAAAAAAATGAATACCGACACGGCGCAGTTTTTTCCGCTGATGATTTATCCAGGTACTGAAGCATATGAATGGGCAAAAAAGGAAAATTTAGTTAAGGTTCAGTCATTTGATGAGTGGTTAACTCCGGAAGGACTCCATAATACTGTTGTTGGAACCCACGATTTGTCGCCTAAGGAAATAGTAGATTTTTGTAATTATGCACGCAGGGAGTACTATTTGCGGCTGGCTTATATTTTTATGAAGTTGAAATCTGCCCTTACAAATCCCTTGGAATTTAAGCGTACAGTGAAAGCATTTTTGTCATTTTATAAATATCTATTCAAAGGAAATTACAAAGCGGATAAAATAAAATTTGGGAAAAAAATGGTCGCTCACTGAGTAAATATTTTGTGGCGATTTTGGTATGCGAAGATTGCTGTTCCCAAAAATTTAATAAAAAATAATTGGAAAATTATTTTCGCTCATTCATAATTCACTTTTATGATCTAATGTCTTTAAATATTATTATTACAACCGTTTTATTTACTCTTGTTTTTCTCGCGCTACATACCTATTGTTTCTATCCAATACTAATTAAGATAATTTCGTCTTTTTATTCAGTACCGCGAATATCTTCAACCTCTCACCATCTTTCTGTCCTAATTTCTGCATATAACGAAGAAAAAGTTATTGGTAATCGAATTATAAATATTGCAAAACAAAATTATGATTTATCAAAAATTGAAGTAATTGTGGGGTCAGATAATTCAATTGATGGCACAAATGAAATACTAAGAAATTTGGAGAAAAAATACAATTGGCTTCATGTCAAATATTTTGCACTAAGGCGTGGCAAAGCTGCCGTAATAAATGATTTGGCTAAACATGCTCAAAATGAAATCCTTGTTTTTAGTGATGCAAATACTGAATTTGATAAAGATGCACTAAAAAAAATTTCGGACGGATTTGGAACAAACGAAATCGGTGGAGTTTGTGGTCGCTTGATTCTTGATGAGACGAAAAAAAATAAATTTGCAAGTGTTGAAGAAAAAAAATATTGGGAATACGAAACCTTCATTAAAAGAGCAGAAGGTCGGTGTGGGGTTTTAATTGGTGCTAATGGTGGAATATTTGCGATTCGCAAATCATTATTTAAAGAGATTCCACCCGATGCAGTTACAGATGATTTTTATATAACACTTGCAGTGTTACAAAAGGACTTTAAGTTTATTTACAAGCATGATTCAATTGCATTTGAAGAAGTAACTTATACCGTTGCTGCAGAATATAGACGAAAAGTGCGATTTTCTGCAACTAACTTCCAGACTCTTTTCTCACACTCTGGTGATTTACTGTTCAATAAAAATATATTACTTTCATTTGCGTTTTGGTCCCATAAAGTTATTAGATGGTTTTTTCCGTTTATTCTCATCTTTACTTTGAGTCTCAGTTTTGTAGAAAGAAATGTATCTTTTAATTTTTCATTGTTATTTTATGCTCAAATACTGTTTTATGCACTGGGTTTATTTGGATTGATATTGTCTTTCCTAAAAATACGTGTTATGCCATTTTCCATTGTATATTTTTTTATTGTATCAAATATTGCAATACTTCACGGCTTTATAAGATACGTTCAAGGGAAGCAAACAACAATATGGCAATCTACTTCAAGATAAAACAGAGGAGTGGTATCTGACCTTATATGCCTGAACTGACATGAAGCAATTTGAACGTAAAATAATCCTTTTCGATTTTTTTGCCATTAATCTTGCATGGATTTGTTACTATCTTCTGCGAGTGGAAAGTCAAATAATTGAATATCAAGCGAAGCCGGATCTGATTCTCCCCATGGTGATTATGTATCTGTTTTGGCTTGCACTATTTATGTTCTTTGGCTTGTATCGTGCGTGGTATGCCAAATCTCGTACGGATGAATTTGCAGCGGTTTTTAGAGCAATAACTCTCGGGTGCATGGTCCTTTTTTTTATCATATTTTTTGATGACGAACGCAACGCGACGTATTCTGCAAGTCGATTGATTATTTTGATGTATTGGATATTGATGATTGTATTTGTTGGAGGAGGAAGAATTGCCGTCCGAAGTTTCCGTAAGCGGCTCCTCATTCAAGGTATTGGGTTGAGAGAAACAATCATTGTCGGGAGTGGGCAAAAGGCTGTTGAATTATTTGAATCGATAAAAAAATACCCTGCCCTTGGATATAATATAGTTGGATTTGTTTTGCCAGATGGGGTATCCAGCGGAAATAGTCATTTACCGACAAAAGTTCTTGGAGACATTAATGGCATTCCCAACATACTCAACGATTTTCATATAAGTAATATCCTTCTTGCACCGGATGATCATCAAAAAGAAATTGTTCTTAATGTTGTTCAACTTTCAACAGGATTTGATGTGTCCGTCAAAATCATTCCTGATATGTACGACATCATTTCAGGGCAGGCTCGTACAAATCAACTTTATGGTTTTCCTCTTATTGAAATAATGCCGCATATCATGCAGCCGTGGGAAGAGAGTGCAAAAAGAATAACGGATATTTTCGTTTCTATTATTATATTATTTTTGTCAGCGCCATTATGGTTGTTCGTTGCAATTGCTATTAAGATCAATTCGGCAGGTTCTCTGGTGTATTCACAGGAGCGTGTTGGTAAAGATGGAAAAATTTTTAAGATGCATAAATTTCGTTCGATGTATCAAGATGCCGAAGCAAGGACAGGGCCGGTATGGGCAACATCGAATGATCCACGGGTGACACGTGTAGGAAGGTTTCTTCGGAAAACAAGGCTTGATGAGATCCCTCAGTTTATGGATGTGCTGCGTGGAGAAATGAGTTTAGTGGGTCCCAGACCGGAGCGGCCGCATTTCGTTGAAACATTGTCAAAAGAAATCCCGTTGTATAAAAGAAGACTTGCAGTGAAACCTGGAATCACAGGATGGGCGCAGATCAAACAAGGCTATGATACGTCGATCGACGATGTGAAATCAAAAGTAAGGTTCGATTTATTTTATATTGAAAACATGTCGTTTCGCATGGACATCAAAATTTTATTAATGACATTTTACACTATGATAGCAGGAAAAGGAAACTGATGCCAAAAGCCCTTATAATAATTCCGACATATAATGAATCTCCGAATGCCGAGCGCATTATTACCGAAGTACTTCAGCAAAGCGACATGGTTGAAGTTCTGATTGTTGACGACAATTCTCCTGATGGCACTGCAGAGATCGTAAAAAAAATGATGCAAACGGATCATCGCATTCATCTTTTGCAGCGTGAAAAAAAGTTAGGTTTGGGGACAGCATACGTTGCTGGATTTAAATACGCTATTGAACATCAATTTGATTTCATTTTCGAAATGGATGCAGATTTTTCACACAATCCGAAAGAAATTCCCATCATGTTGGGCAAGATGGATGAATGCGACGTCTTGATTGGTTCACGTTATATCAAGGGTGTTAATGTCGTGAATTGGCCGATGAAACGTTTGCTGCTTAGCTATTCAGCAAATATTTACACTCGTGTCGTAACAGGTATGCCTGTGCACGATGCTACTGCCGGATTCAAATGTTATAAGCGTAAAGTTCTTGAATCGATCAATATTGATTCGCTCCGGTCGAACGGTTACGCTTTTCAGATTGAGACGAATTTTTTGGCATGGAAAAAAGGTTTGCCTTAAAAGAAATGCCGATTGTATTTGTCGATCGCCGGGTTGGTGTTTCGAAGATGAATAAAAAAATTGTTTATGAAGCGGCGTTTATGGTGTGGAAACTTAAGGCTCGAAGTCTTTTCAATAAACTCTAAGAAAAGGCTGGTCAACCGGATGTTTTTGCTCAAGAGTGAAAAATTTCTCTTCATTAATCTTCAAGGTAAATCAGAAGACGTTCAGCGTCTGACTGATACATTCTGATGGATATTTCCGTCGTCATTGTTAACTATAATGTGCGTGATTTTCTCAATAATGCACTTGTCTCTCTTTCCAAATCGCTCGAAGGATTAACTGCAGAAATTATTGTTGTCGATAATGCCTCAGACGACGGCAGTGTTGAACATGTTGCTAAAAACTTTCCTGAAGTAAAAATAATTGCGAACAAAACCAATCTTGGTTTTGCAAAAGCAAATAACGAAGCGTTAGCTATTGCAAAAGGGAAATATTTTCTCTTAATCAATCCAGATACGGTGGTTCAAGAAGACACAATTTGCACATTAATAAATTTTTTTGAGGCGACACCATCCGCAGGAATGGTTGGGTGTAAAATTCTTAATCCTGACGGTACGTTGCAGCTCCCATGCAGACGGAGTTTTCCCACGCCGTGGATTGCATTTACAAAAACGTTCGGACTCAGTTCGCTGTTCCCGAATTCAAAATTATTTGCCCGTTACAATCTTACCTATCTTGATCCTGATAAAATTTATGCAGTTGACGCTATTAGCGGCTCGTTTATGATGATTCGCCGTGCAGTGTATGAAAAAATCGGCGGATTGGATGAATCCTTTTTTATGTATGGAGAGGATCTCGATTGGTGTTATAGAGTCAATCAGAACGGATGGAAAGTATTTTATGTGCCGACGACGTCAATCATTCATTATAAAGGCGAAAGCACACGCCGAAGTGATATTGACGAGCTGAAAGTTTTTTACAACGCTATGCGTTTGTTTGTAAAAAAACATCATACCGGTTCATCAGCATTTGAATGGTTCATTTATTCGGGTATTTATCTTCGTAAGATCATTGCTGGTTTTGCTCGAATCATCAAACCGTTTTTGGTAGTGCTGCTTGACGTCATGATTGTTAATGCGACGATTCTTATCGGAGAATATATAAGAAAATCGCACATCTTGACGTTTCCATCGTACGCATATCCTTGGACGTTTATTATTCCGCCACTGATTGTTGCGAGCGCATTATTTGTTAGCGGGGTTTATACAGAACGGAAATTATCTGTTTCGCGGTCTTTTTCTGCGGTATTCATTTCCTATATCATTATTTCTTCACTAACTGCATTTGTCAAAGAATTTGCATTCAGCAGAATGATCATTTTAATTGCAGGTGGACTTTCAATTATCCTCGTACCTGGTTGGCGATTGCTTCTTCGCTTTTTAGGTTTTGGAGAAAAAATAACGCGAACAACATTATTTGGAAGACGCACGTTGATTGTCGGTGTAAATGAATCAGGTCAAGAGATTTTAAAAAAATTACGAGCGCGTGTCGGCGGAGGATATTCTGTTGTAGGGTTTATTGATGTAAATCGACTGCGCATTGGCGAAAAAGTTCTTGATGTTGAAATCATCGGAAGTATTGAAACCATTCGAAAAATTATTGAAGCATATAGAATCAGTGAAGTTATTTTCGCCTCTAATGCCCTTTCCTATACAACCATCCTGAACATTATCGCGAGTAATGCGAGGAGATCGGTAAACTATCGGCTTGTTCCGAGCAATCTTGAAGTGATTATTGGAAAATCCAGTATTGATCAACTTGATGAAATTCCGTTTATCGATATCGAATACAATATTACAAAATCAACTAATAGGGTCGTAAAAAGGCTTTTTGACCTTGTTGCAGGGTTAATCCTTTTGATTTCCGTTTCACCTTTTGTATATTTCTCACGGATTTTCACATCAAAATCCCCTGGGAAAGCGGCAAAGGTGTTTTTGCAAATGCCATGGGTAGTTTCTGGATCGATGAGTTTGGTTGGATATTTTGATGAGAAGCATAATCATCAGCAAGGAAAGAGTTTTTATCGTGGTAAACCGGGAATTACCGGTTTAGTGCATATTTACGACAGAAAAGATTTAAGTACTGAAGAAAAAGAACAGTACGATCTTTACTACGCAAAAAATCAGTCGTTCCTTCTTGATCTTGAAATACTTGTAAAAAGTTTACTGAAGTTGATTCAGCGATAACAAACCGGAGTTTTTATGGCAAAAGTGGTACTCGATTTTGAAAAGCCAATTTACGATTTGGAACAAAAAATAGAAGAGATTAGGAATATTTCGGGCGATGTTGATGTCTCTAATGAGATTAAAACATTGGAAAAGAAAGTAAACCAATTGCGCGAAAATGTCTTTTCAAATCTCTCCCGTTGGCAGAGGGTTCAACTAGCGCGTCATCCCGAGCGGCCATATACGTTGGATTATATTCAAAATATGACGACGGATTTTGTAGAGCTTCACGGTGACAGAGCATTTGGTGATGACAAAGCAATTGTCGGTGGATTTGCTAAGATTGGTGACCAATCGGTAATGATTATTGGCCATCAAAAGGGTCGTGACACGAAATCGAATTTGTATCGCAATTTTGGAATGCCTAATCCGGAAGGATACCGAAAAGCACTGCGGTTAATGAAGCTTGCCGCAAAATTTAATAAGCCGGTAGTAACAATGCTTGATACACCCGGTGCCTATCCGGGGCTTGAAGCTGAAGAGCGTGGACAAGCTGAAGCAATTGCGCGAAATCTTTTTGAAATGTCTCGTTTACCTGTTCCAATTATTGTCGTCATTATCGGCGAAGGAGCATCTGGCGGTGCTTTAGGCATTGGAGTCGGTGACAGGATGTTGATGTTGGAAAATACTTGGTACTCAGTAATTGCTCCGGAATCGTGTTCCTCAATTCTCTGGAAGAGTTGGGAATTCAAAGAGCAGGCTGCTGAGGCACTTCGTTTAACTCCGCCGGATTTGCTCGAACAAAAGATTATTGATCGAATTATTCCTGAACCGCAAGGCGGGGCACATCGAAATCCGCAGCAAGCGGCGATGATTTTAAAAGATGCACTGTTGCAAGAGTTAAAATCTTTCCAGAAAATCAAACCGGAGAAACTCATTCAGCAGCGATTGGAAAAATTCTGTAAGATGGGTGCCTGGAATGAGTGAGAAGGGTGTTTCATTTGTTTCCGACATTCGGGTTAGGTACGCCGAAACTGATGGAATGCGAGTAGTCTATCACGGAAATTATCTGGTGTATTTTGAAAATGCACGAACTGAATTATTACGGCATATCGGTTTGCCGTACAGTACTATTGAAAAGATGGGCATCTTCATTGTCGTCATTGAAGCCCATGCGCATTATCATCGTTCGGCTCAGTATGATGATCTTTTGCATGTAAAAGCGTCGGTCAATGAAATGCCCTCGACAAAAATTCGGATTGATTATACGATTACTCGAAACGACAGTTCGGAAATACTTGTATCAGGCTATACACTTCACACGTTTCTTA
This sequence comes from Ignavibacteriales bacterium, assembly GCA_037443785.1. Classification (GTDB taxonomy): domain Bacteria; phylum Bacteroidota; class Ignavibacteria; order UBA10030; family UBA8401; genus JAQUOA01. The sequence continues at coordinate 117,738 of JBBINR010000001.1, forward strand.
ATTCGCAAACGAGTCGTCCGGTTCGACCGCCGCAGGAATTTATTTTACTTATGCAACAATATTTTTGATCCCTATGCTCAAGAAAGAACTTCTCGATATTATCTGCTGTCCAAAATGCAAATCGGAATTACGCTACGATGCACAGAAGAATACTCTTACCTGCACGTCATGCGGTAAAGTCTACGAAGTAAAAAACGATATCCCCATTTTGCTTCCGGAAGAGAATGGAAAATAACTATCTAAACGATAGCCGCATTGGAAGGCTCATCGAACAGGCATTGTTTGAAGATGTTGGTTTTGGCGATATCACGTCTGAATCTCTTATCCCCGAAGAACAACTTGGCAAGGCCGAATTGATTGCAAAGGAACATGGAATAATTTCCGGCATTGATATTGTCAAAATTGTTTTTAGTTATGTTGACGGCCAGGTTTCTTTTGCTCCCAACGTTGTCGACGGAGCGCTTGTCGAATCGGGGGTATCACTTGGGGAATTTCACGGTCCGGTCAGAAGTTTATTGACAGGTGAACGTGTCGCATTGAATTTTTTGCAGCGAATGTCCGGGATTGCAACCCTGACGCATAAATATGTTCATGTCGTTGCCGGAACGCGAGCAAAAATTTCCGATACCCGAAAAACAGTTCCAGGATTGCGTGTTCTCGATAAAAAGGCTGTTGTGGATGGAGGAGGAATTAACCACCGCTTCGGCCTCGATTCGATGGTGCTCATTAAAGATAACCATATTGCGGCAGCCGGTGGCATAAAAAGCGCTGTTGAGAAATGCAAAAATTATTTGAGAGCGCAAGACGTTGATGTAAAAATTGAAGTGGAAACAACGACAATCGATCAAGTGAAAGAATTGCTTGAAATTGGCGGTATCGATCGCATCATGCTCGATAATTATTCTCTCGAAGCAATGCGTGAGGCAGTAACATTGATAAACCATACCGTTGAGGTTGAAGCTTCAGGCGGAGTTGCTTTGCAAACTGTCCGCGCTATTGCAGAAACGGGCGTTGATATTGTTTCTGTCGGTGCATTAACTCATTCCCCCAAAGCGCTGGATATCTCACTCGAAATCCTTTCTTAATATGTTTGAACAAATAAAGAAACTCGGTTCCGATACATTGGTGTACGGTGTGAGTACAATTGTTGCACGGTTATTGAATTTTGCATTGGTGCCGCTGTATACGAATGTGCTAACGAAGGCCGAAGTTGGTATCGTTGCAACGCTCTATTCCTACATTGCTTTCATCATAATTTTTTACAGCTTCGGAATGGAGTCTGCGTATCTCCGTTTCGCTTCCTCCAAAGAAATTGGGGATGAAAAAGATAATTTTTCAACACCATTCCTTTCGGTCGCGGCGGTTTCTGTATTTATTTCTTTGTTGCTTTTCCTTTTTTCTCATCCGCTGACAATTCCATTACAAATCGATTTTTCGCAAAATGTGCTGTTGCAATATGCGGCAGTGATATTATTCTTCGATGCTATTGTGATGGTTCCCTTTGCTTCACTTAGACTTGAGCGGAAGGCAAAATTTTTTGCTGCGGTTAAAATTCTTAATATTACGGTGACTGTTGCACTGAATGTTGTGATGCTCTTTTATACTTCGCTAAGGATTGAAGGAGTTTTTCTTGCCAATCTTATCGCGTCAGTTCTCACTTTTGTTGTCCTGCTTCCGGTAATTTTACAAAAATTGAAATTTTCCTTTCACGGTGAATTGATGAAGGAATTGTTAAAGTTCGGTCTTCCGATAATTCCGGCGGCACTTTCGGGAATCGTATTACAAATAGCCGACAGGCCAATCGTAAAATATTTAATCAACGATGCAGCCGTAGGTGTGTACCAAGCAAATTACCGATTGGGAATTTTCATGGCGTTAATCAATGGAATGTTTGAATACGCCTGGCGTCCTTTCTTTTTGTCGCACGCAAAAGATCCGGATGCGAAAAAAATCTTTTCCCGTGTCATGACCTATTATCTGCTTGGCACATTAGGAGTATTTGTGTTTCTGTGTCTTTTTCTTCCGAATGTCATTCAGCATAAATATTTCGGACATTATATTATCCCGCCGTCGTATTGGACCGGATTATCTGTGGTTCCGTGGGTGATGCTTGGATATATATTCAGCGGAATTGCAACCAACTTAAATGCCGGTGTGCAAATAGAAAAGAAAACAAAATATTTGTTTCCGACATCGCTGAGCGGTTCAACGACAAATGTCGTGTTGAATTTTGTACTAATTCCCTTTTTCGGCATTATGGGAGCCGCCTATGCGACAACAATAGGGTATGTTGTGCTGGCAGTCAGTTTGTATGTTATTGTTCAACGCTTTTATCATGTCGAATATGAGTTTGTTCGGATCGGGAAGCTTGCATTGATTTCCATTATGGTGTTTGTGGTTTTAAATTTTACGGAACCATCGTTGATTGTTAAACTGGGTATGTTTATTTCTTGGGGTATTGGACTGTTTGTTTTTGGATTCTTTACGGAAGGGGAATTACATAACATAAAAAGAATTATTTTTAGAAAAACTTCTTGATTCCGCTTCCTCGATATTGTATCTTTCATGCAGTAAAATTGTTCTTTTGATAACAGTGTTGGTGTCCCGATATACAAATTGGGATGAAAATGGGAATTCCGTGATTCGGTAAACGAAAATTCGGAAGCTGTCCCGCAACTGTGAATCCGCCGTCGGCGGATGAGCCAGGAGACCTGCCAAAACTGAGATTCGATTCACCTTCGCGGAAAGAGGTGGTAGAAGTTTTTGAATAAAAAATCTTTTACGTCCCGAAACCGCCGGGACGTTTTCGTTTTAAATATTTTAAAAAAGGAGATGTTATGAATTCACGTGTGAGCGTTTTTATAGGGATTGGATTAATTGTGTTGGCGGCGTTGTCTCGTTTGATTCCACATCCGATGAATTTTGCACCAATCACCGCGATTGCGCTATTTGGCGGGTTCTATTTTGATAAGCGCATCGCCCCGGTGTTGCCTCTGGCTGCCTTGGTGATCAGCGATTCTATCATCGGATTTTATGATGGTATTGCATGGGTGTACGGAAGTTTTCTTCTTGTTGTGGCTATTGGAATGTTTGCCAAGAAATTCAAATCGATTCCTGTTGTGTATGGAACATCACTGCTTGGGTCCGTCCTCTTTTTCCTTATCACCAATTTTGCAGTATGGAAATCGGGAATTATGTATTCATTAGATTGGAAAGGGTTAGTTGAGTGTTATGCTGCAGGCATTCCATTCTTTCGGAATGCGGTCATTGGTGATCTGCTTTATGTAACGGCAATTTTCGGCATCTATGAACTTTCGATGAAGCTTTTACCAAAAGAAGCTGCAAGCAAAGCATAAGGTATTACAATTTGCTGTAGCTTTGTTCTTTTCAATATCACTGTTGGTGTCTCAAACGCAGTAAAATAGTTTGAGATGAAAATGGGAATTCCGTGATTCGTCAAACGAAAATTCGGAAGCTGACCCGCAACTGTAAATCCGCTACATAACGGATAAGCCAGGAGACCTGCCAGCATTTGTTCGATGTTCCTTCGTGGAGAGAGGAATAATTGAGGAATGAAATATATTTTTTTACCCCAATTTTCTACCCACGAAGATTGGGGTTTTTTATTTTTATGAAAAATGTTTTTCTCATTCATATTCTGTGCTGTTCTTTTTTATCTGCCGAAGATTTGGCGGATACGGCAAAAGTATTTCAACTCAAGGGAGTAATGGTAACGAGCGCCCGCTTCTCCCGTAACGAAAAAACCTCGCCATTGAATTTATCGATCGTTGGGAAAGAAGCGATGCGATCCCTTAATGGAACCTCTGTGGCAGATGTTTTGGGGCATATGGATGGTGTTGCCATGAAGGAATATGCCGGTAATTCTGGTATTAAAACTATATCACAACGAGGAATGGGAAGTGAACATACCGCCGTTCTGTTAAACGGAATGAGAATTAGTGTTGCGCAAAATGCATTGCTTGATTTTGGATTGTACGATATCGATGCGTTTGATGGAGTAGAACTTGTTTCAGGAGGAAGTTCTTCATTGTATGGTGCAGATGCAGTTGCCGGAGTCGTTAACATTGTTACAAAATCTGCACGCGAATCTTTTTCATTTAAGGGAAATTACGGGGTCGGCTCATTCGGGCAAAAAAAAATTTCATCATCTCTAGGATTTGGGAACGATAATATTGGATTTCGCATTGGCGGGATTCATGAAGCGAGTGAAGAAAATTACCCTTTCACCGTTACTTTAGGTTCAAGGTCTGTATCAACGGTCAGAAAAAATTCAGATTATTCTTCAACAACCTTGTATGCACTGTCCGACGGCAATTTTTCAACTCAACTCTCATATTCATTCTATTCGTCGCTGCTTTTATCAGAGCGCGGAGTTCCCGGAGTATTCATTTCACCGTCGCTTTCAACACTCTCAAGACAAAAAGATGAAGATGCATTGGCCGTCGGAGGAATTTCGTATGCAGCGAATGATCACGTAATACTCACGACGCAATTTCTGTCGCGATATTATTATGAACAGTACGCCGATCCCGCTATTGTTGTGGGGAATATCCCGCTTAGTAATTACTTCAAGAATAATGATGTTCGATTATTATCTCATCTTACCGTCGATGATAACCAATCACGCTGGGTTTTTGGCGGGGAATTCGGCCGCCTCACCGCAACAGGCAGTTCAATAAAACGCGGTGCGATTCGGAATAATGCCGGAGTCTTCTTTTCCTTGGAGCAAACTATTCCGATTCATTTTGGCATCGTGGAAAATGTCATTGTATTGCCTTCAGCCCGTGTAGATGCTGTTACAAAATTCCCTACACTATTTAGCCCATCTATTGCGGCTTCATGTGTCTTTTCCCAGTTCACATTGGATCCGTTGGAAGACATCCTCGTTGTCGGACGAATCGGGATCAGTAAGAATTATTCTGTTCCGACATTTAATGAATTGTATTATAGCGGCGGCGGAGGAATTGGAAATCCCGAAGTTCGACCTGAAAAAGGATTTTCTTTCGATGCAGGGGGCAATGTTTCATTCAATTTCTTTGGCTCACATTCGCTGACGACAAAATATTTCTTTATCCATCTCAATGATCGGATTGTATGGCTTCCTGCAGGAAGCTTTGGCGTAACGCCAAAGAATGTTCGAATGGTTGAATCGGAGGGTGTTGAATTAAATTATAAATATACTTCTGATGATTACTTTGGATTTGATCTAAAATACTCATTGATTTCTGCGCGTAAAATTGCAGAAGATTACTACGGAGATCCAAACGTAGGACGCTATCTCATTTATGTCCCTTCCGAAAATGTTTCTGTGCAAATGTTCGTCGCTCTTCCTTTGAAGATATCATCTATTTCTTCGGTTGAAATCAATAGTGAATTTCGTCGCATCGGTTTTCGATATACGGAAGAAGATAATTCAAAAATTTTGCCATCGGTGTATCTTTTCAATTTCAACATCCGCACAGCGTTGTCGATGTTCGACGTGCAATCATTTTTCAAATTTTCAATAAATAATATTACCAACCAACAATATCAAATAATGTATTCTTATCCAATGCCGGGACGTTCATTCCTACTGACGGCAGGAATACAAATTTAAGGGAGCTCTATGAAGCATGCAGTTTCTGTTGTGGCAGTCCTTTTTCTTTTTTTAGCAGGGTGTAAAAATGATCCGTCTGCTGTCTCATTATCAAATATCGCTCCAACGACCAAGGGAGTGTATATTTTGAATGAAGGAGATTTTAATGACCCGGTTGGTGCTAAGCTGACATTCTACGATCCTAAGACCGATTCTGTGTTTAAAAATGTTTATGAAACTGCAAATAATAATCAATCGCTTGGAAATCTAGGTGATGACATGATTCTTGATGGAACAAAGCTCTATACGGTAATGAGCGGCTCGGATGAAGTCAAAATTCTCGATGTAAATACTAACAAAGTATTAACGAGCACGCAATTAAACGGTGATGATCCGCATGATTTATGTTTGGTAAAAAATATTAATCGATTATTTGTAACCAGGCTTTATAAAAATTCAATTCTTGTTTTGAACGCAACGACGCTTGCAGTTGTTGATTCAATTTCAGTCGGCGCAAATCCGCTTGGCGTGGTTTTGGCCGATAGTTTGTTATTTGTCTGCAATTCGGGCTATGGTTCATCGAACTCTGTCAGTGTCATTAATGTTAACTCTCTTAAAGTGACAAAAATCGTTCAAGTTGGTTTTGGACCATCTTCTGCTCAGTTTATTGATGGGAAGATCTATGTTGTCTGTGCAGGAAATCCGTATGCGGTTCCAAAAGTTCCCAGTGCGATTTACTCTATTTCTGCTGTATCAAAGGCGGTGGTCGATACAATTTCTATTGATAATTATTTGTTCGGCAATTCTGCTGTAGGGCCGGACGGGAAGTTATATGTGATTGGCACGGCAAACGGTAGTTTTTTTGGCGGACCGATTCATCAAGTTGATATAAAATCAAAGATCATCGCTAAAAATTATATTGATGGAGTTTTTTATGGAATGGCTATTGATGAAACGAATGGCAATTTTTATCTCGGCGATGTAAGAAACTTTGCCACCGATGGCGAAGTTTTTATTTACACTAAAACAGGAACATTTTTGAAGAAATTTTCCGCGCAAAAGGGTCCTGCCGTGTTTGCGTTTAAAAGATAAGTTGATCGAACAATTTTTCAAAAACAGCGGCTCCTTGCCGCTGTTTTTATTTTGAGCAAGATTGGCTATATTACTGCACAAAATCAACTCACAAATTACATAAAGAGACAATATTAGGTTTATCGAAAAATTATGGCAACTGTATCAATATTTCCAGGTCAACTGCAAGAATCATTTAATTCACGCATCACCGCATTTTCCAATACATCAATAATTTCCAAACTGTGGCAGAAAGATTATACCATCTGGCGAAGCGAAGAGGTTCATAAAAAATCGATTCTGAATCGGCTGGGCTGGCTGCACAGTTTGGATTTGATGAGAAGCAATATCGAAGTATTAACTTTTTTTTCAAATGAGATAAAACAAGCCGGCTATACTCATGTTGTTGTGCTTGGGATGGGTGGAAGCAGTTTGTGCCCCGACGTGTGCAGAGCGACATTTGGAAGTGCGCAGGGATTCCCGAAGTTGTTGGTGCTCGATAGTACAAACCCCACTTCTGTTTTGAGAATTGAAAAGCAGATCAATCTTACGACAACGATTTTTATTGTTGCAAGTAAATCGGGCGGAACCACTGAAACGAATATGTTTTATCAATATTTTTATGACCGGGTCACTTCGGTAAAAAAGAATCCGGGAGAAAATTTTGTCGCTGTGACCGATGCAAACACAAAGATGGAAAGTATTGCCAAGGAAAAACAGTTCAGGAAGATTTTTATCAACCCTGAAGATATTGGCGGGCGATATTCAGCTCTTTCTTATTTTGGACTTGTGCCGATGGCATTAATCGGAATGGACATTAAAAAAATATTGGAATCTGCCGATAATTTACGCAAGCAAAGTAAACTCGATGCGGTTCAAAACCCGGCCTTGCAAATTGGCGTACTTATGGGCGAAGCACACAATGTCGGAATTGATAAATTAACATTTATTACATCGGAAGAGATTTCGACATTTGCGTACTGGACCGAACAATTGATTGCCGAAAGTACTGGAAAAGAAGGCAAAGGAATTCTGCCTCTTGAAGGTGAAGCTGTTCCGCTTCAGTTTGATGAGTCGAAATATGGAACGGATAGATTGTTTATCTTTCTTGTATTGGAAAAAGATTCAAAGAAATATGTGGATCTTCAAAAGGAATTTACTCGAAGGGAAATTCCTTTTGCAATCATTCTTTTGAGCGATACGTACGAACTTGGTTCTCAATATTTTTTATGGGAATTTGCGACTGCGGTTTCGGCTATTATCCTTGGTATTAATCCGTTTGATGAGCCGAATGTCAAAGAAAGCAAAGATAACACCGTTCGTGTTATTGAGGAGTTCAAGAGTAAGGGATCATTACCCGTTAATAAGGAGATTTTGTCGGATGTGAACTGCAAAGTATATTCTGAACCGGCAACGGCCTCAAGAGTTACGTTGAACTCATTGCCCATGCTGTTGAAGAGTCACTTTACAGGGAAAAAGGGTGAAGATTATATTGCTCTTTTAGCATACATCGATCAAAATCCGGGAAATGAAAAATTACTTTACTCAATTCGCGAAGCTTTAACTTCTCAATTTTTTTTACCGGCAACAGTCGGCTTTGGTCCTCGCTATTTGCACTCAACCGGACAGCTGCACAAAGGTGGAAAATCAAATGGGATTTTCCTTCTCATCACCGCCGATGAACCGGACGATTTAAAAATTCCGGGGGAAATTTTCTCATTTGAAGTTTTAAAAAATGCTCAAGCGTTGGGTGATTATCAATCTTTTGCCTCTCGAAAATCGCGCCTGGTTCATATTCATTTTAAAGGATCAGTCAATCGAGGCTTAGAGTTGTTGTTGAATGCTGTCTCCAAGAGTTGACAATTTATAGAAACTACTTTTCCCATTATCATTGATTATCATGAATAACCTCATCGCGAAACTTAAACACGGTCTTATTGTTTCCTGTCAGGCGGATGACCAAGATCCTTTTGATCATCCGGAATTGATTGCAAAGTTTGCAAAGGCAGCGCAATTAGGCGGTGCGGTTGGAATTCGGACACAAGGTATCGACAATATTAAAATGGTACGCAGTGAAGTTGATCTTCCAATTATTGGAATGGTTGAAGGGTCATTTGCGAACGGTTGGACTTGCATAACTCCTGATTTTAAGGATATTGATGATCTTATCGACGCCGGTGTCGATATCATTGCGCTTGATGTGACAACGAGAAAACGTCCGAATGGAATGGATGGAGTCGAATTTTTTGATGAAGTGAGTGAGAGGTACGATATTCCATTGATGGCGGATATTTCTACCTTTGAAGAAGGAATTCGTGCTGCAGAAATGGGTGCGGAATTAATTGCCACAACACTCGTCGGACATACTGAGTTTACAGAGAAATATTTAACGGAACACCCCGATTTTAATCTTATCGAACAGCTTTCAAGAACAGTGAAAGTTCCTGTTGTGGCGGAGGGAAGAATTTGGTCGCCTGATGATGCACGAGAGTGTTTGCACTATGGTGCGTATTGCGTCGTTGTTGGCTCTGCCATTACTCGTCCCAAGGTGATGACGAAAAAATTTGTGAACGCCTTGGTGTCAAAAATAAATTAATCCGAAATGTTCCCTCAAGAAAGGTTGTGATGAAAAGAATTTTCTCGGCTGTATTTCTGAATGTAGTGAGCGTAACAATCGTATTAACGCAATCGGTGTACCTTCCCGGCACCCATCAAGTATATAAATTTCTGGATAAAATGGAAGCGAAGGGTTTTATTACGGAGTATCGTGATGACGTGAAGCCGTTAACTCGAGCATCGATCGCTCAATTTATTATTCAGCTTGACTCGTCATATGCGGCTATGACTGATGTTGAACAGGACGAATTAGCCTTTTTCAAGGAAGAATTTTTCCAAGAGCTGAAACGATTAAAGTATGATCTTTTATTGGATGAACGATGGCATTTATATCAGTATGAAAGTGAGCCCGGATTATTTTCTGTTGACCTCATTGGTGGATGGGGATATGAAAAACGAGCCGATGGGAAATTTACAAGATCACAGCATAACGGATTACAGTCGTATGGCTATCTTGGTGATCAGATGGGTATTTATTTTCACTACTATGATAATAGAGAGGCAGGAACGTATATTGATAACCTTCGTTCTCTTTCATCTAAACCCGCAGAGGTAATTTCACGCCAAACCCACCCCACCTCGATGGAATATGATAATATCGATGTTCAATTGACGTATCAATATTCGGCCATGACACTTTCGATAGAAAAAATGCACAATATGTGGGGAAATGGAGATCGAGGACAATTAATTTTGTCGAACAAATCTCCTTCGTTTCCTCAAATTAAATTTAAATTGAAATTGGGGAAAGATGTGGATTTTACATATTTGCATGGATGGTTATACTCCGGCATTGTAGATTCTCTCCGGTCTTTTCAAGTCTCAAATATTCCAGGGACTCTTGGGTTCCGAACAATCTATAAGCAAAAATATATTGCCGCGCACATGCTGGAGTTTACCCCGTGGAAAGGGATTGATATAGCAGTTGGTGAATCTGAAATTTACGGCGGTCGAAATCCCGAATTATTGTATCTTATTCCATTCATGTTTTTTAAAGCAGGTGAACATTGGATGTACGACACCGATAATTCGCAGATATTTGCAAGCTTTGATTTTAATGTTGTTAGAAATTATAATTTCTATACATCAATTTTTATTGATGAGTTTTCTACTGAGGAATTTTATAGGACCGATCGCCAGCGAAATCAATTAGGATTTACTGTCGGTGGAAGATCGTATGATCAGCTGTACGAAAATACGATGGTTCAAGTTGAATATACTCGTCTTAATCCGTGGGTCTATAATCACAAATATCCTGACGCAACATTTCAAAGTCACTCTGTTGATCTTGGTCACTGGCTGGGGCAAAATGGAGACCTATTCTATCTTGGAATTGAATATCAACCGAAGAGAAATCTTAAAACAGGGATTGAGTTTGAATCGATACGAAAAGGCGGAAAAATGCCGACCCAATTTCAATACCAACTTCCGACACCCGAATTCCTTTATGCGCCACTTACCAAACAGCAATCGTATGGTGTATGGGCAACTTATGAGCTAGTAAGAGATTTTTTTGTCGATTTTCGCGTTTATCAACAGAGATTCACCACACAAGAACCATGGCGTGGTTCAGAGTATGCTAAAAAATTGGATGCCAGCTTAAGTGTTTCTTATAATGTTCGCTGATATGTTAAACTTTTAAGCCAAACTCAGTGTCAAAAAGTCATAAAAGCGAATGAATCAAGTTGATGATCTGAAATTAATCCAGAATTTTAAGGCAGGAGATGAACAGGCATTCAATCAACTGGTAATTCGTTATCAGGAGAAAGTGTATTGGGTTGTGAGGCGGATGATTCCTGATCATGATGATGCAGATGATATTACCCAAAATGTTTTTATTAAAGCGTATCAATCACTTCATGCATTCAAAGGTGATTCCGGTTTCTATACGTGGATTTACAGGATTGCGATAAATTTGTCTTTGAATGAAATCAGAAGGAAAAAAATTCGAAAAATTTTTTCCATTGATGATGAAAGTGCTGTTCAGTTACAATCCGGTGATGACCATCCGCTTGAACAGATTGAACAGAAGGAACGAACGGCTTTGATTCGGAAAGCAATTGATCGGCTTCCAGAAAAACAAAAAAAAGTGTTTGTATTGAGATATTTTGAAGAATTATCATACGAGGAGATCGCTGCAATTTTGAAAACAAGTGTCGGTGGGTTAAAGGCAAACTACTTTCATGCAGTAAAAAAGATTGGAGAGATGATAAAAAATGAAGCGTGATGAGGTTATAGAACTTCTCGTCGATTATGCTGAAGGGCACCTTCGTTCTGAAAAAAAGAAATTCGTGGAGACGATTCTTGAACACTCCTCACAGGCACGTGAAGATTTGGAGATTATTAAAAAGGCGTACCTTGAATTATCGCGTATAGAAGTACTCGAGGTTCCTTCACATTATTTTACAAATCTTCTTCCAAAACTTCGTCAAAATATTATTGAGAAAAACATTGGGAAGAGAAATATTTTCCCTGCTTGGGTCGAAACACTGTTGAAACCCTTAGCCGCTTTTATGATTATTGCCTCAATGATTGGGCTGTACGATATATTAGAACCGCACGATCCGACAAATGAAATGTATTCTCTCGTCAGTGAAATCAATCAAAACAGCTTATCCGATCTCACAAGAGATTTGTCTTTTTATGGGAATGAGACAGGATTAAATTCTTCAATCGTCAATGAGTCTCAATCGGAAATGCTTGCAAGCGAAATTATTACTTCAAATAGGATGTACGATAATATCGTTAATGACAGACAATTGCTTTCTCAATTAGATGATGCTCAAATCGAATATATCCTTGAACAACTTCACTCAGTGCAATGAGGAGTCTATGAAAAAATATGTTACGATAATATGGATGTTTATTTTATGTATTGCCTCGGCTCAACCACAGCATGAAAATATGCGTCCTCGCGCGATGGAACGCCTTGAAAGTTTTAAGAAAGTGAGAATGCTTGAAACATTAAAACTTGATGAGCAAACCGGTTTGAAATTAGTTAATAAATACACCAAACATCGGGAAATGGTGAAGGATATTGAGCAGCAGCGGTCCAAAATAATTGATAAATTGGAAGAGCAAGTAAAGGGAAATGTTTCTGATGCTGAGTATCAAAAGACATTTTCAGAATTTATCGATATTGAGAGCAAGATTGCTGAAGCGAGAGGAAAATTTCTTATCGAATTGAAAGAAATCCTGACAAGTAAACAAATTGCCGAATACATGATTTTTGAACGCAATTTTGCCAGGGATTTGAGAGATATTATGAAGGATTTACAGAAAGAAAGACAGAAACGAGATTAGCAATAACGTTGCTGCTCATACGAAGGTGGATTTCTCAAATCCACCTTTTTTATTTTTATATGGTCTTTTGCTTCTTCTTCAATATTCCAATATATTTTCAACATGCCAAATCAAAACAAAATAATTTATCTAGACTACAGTGCAACAACCCCCGTAGATCCTGGCGTGGCAAACATTATTGATGAACATCTCCGAAACTCATACGGAAATGCTTCGTCGATTCATGCTGTAGGCAGAATATCAAAAGTTATTTTGGAAGAATCTCGAGAAATTATTGCGAAAAGTATCGGTGCTGAAACATCCGAAATATTTTTTACCAGTGGAGGAACAGAATCGGACAACCAGGCACTCATCGGAACTGCTTTTGCCGAGCGAGAATCGACAAGTCGAAATCATATCATCCTCTCGGCAATCGAACATCATGCGGTTTTAGATTGTGCTGAGTATCTAAAAGAATTAGGATTTAAAATTACTCATCTCCCTGTGGATACTCGGGGAATGGTCAAAATGGAAGATATTGAACGTGCAATTACGACGGAGACATTTCTTATTTCTGTTATGCACGCGAACAATGAAACCGGAATGATTCAGCCGATTCGTCAGATATCGGATATTGTAAAACAGCATAATATTATTATTCATTCCGATGTTGTGCAGACATACGGTAAAATTTTAGTAAATGCCGATGAATTGATGGTTGATCTGTTGTCGTTATCGGCGCATAAAATCTATGGCCCAAAAGGAATTGGCGCGATCTACATCCGAAAAGGAACAAAAATTGATGCGCTGATTCATGGTGGTGCTCAGGAACGCAAAAACAGAGCTGGGACGGAGAATGTTCCTTTGATTGCCGGTTTTGCCAAAGCTGTCGAACTTTCCAATATCCATCGTGAGTCGATGTTTCAAAATGCTGTTATATTTAAACAACGCGTTATCGACGGAATTACTTCCAAATTTAAGGGGATTCTTGTTAACGGTGACGTACCGAGTTCACTGCCCCATATTTTGAATGTTTCTCTTGATTCAAAGTTTTATGATATTGAAGGTGAATCTCTTTTGTTAAATTTAGATTTAAATAATGTTGCTGTTTCAAGCGGATCAGCGTGTACATCCGGTAGCATTCAACCATCCCATGTATTGTTGGCAATGGGAAGAGATGAACGGACAACGAAAGCAACAGTCCGGTTTTCTTTTGGACGAATGACAACTATGGATGAGATAGAGTCTACGATACGAATATTCTGTACGATTGTTGAGAAATTCAAACGCTAGCATTTTTGAGGATGACGACGATGAAAAAAATTGCGATGGCTTTTGTTTTGTTGATTGCCGGCTGTGTCGGCACTGAAGAGGAAGCGCCCGTTAATCTGAAAAAGGGAGATGAATGTTTCGATAAAAAAGAGTACGAAGTTGCAGAATATTATTACGAAAAAATCCCTGAAGAAAGCCCCCTTCATGAACAAGCGTCAAAGAGACTTGACGAAATCAAAGAGATTAAAGCAAAGTGGGCGGATAAAACTGTTTCAGAAGCGGATATTGCCAAAATTATTGTGACTGATCACTCCTATGGTATAGACAATGTTCTCCACATCCCGACACACCGTTTATTGTTATTCAATCACAATCAGCGGAATATTGCCTCCCTCACAGTCGAATTTAGTTATTATAGAATTAGTGGTGAATTGATAGGACAGCTAACGACAGATGTGAAGGTCGTGGTAAAATCTAAAGATCAAAACGAATGTACAGGAATTCAACCAGGCAGAGTAGGAGAAGTGTTTGCTAAATCGAGCGCACGAATCATTGGTGCAAGGTATCAGTAAAATATTTTTCTATTTCACGATAAAGAATACCGTAACGTAAACCTCTGTCACTGACAATGACTCTTTCAATAGATCCCACTTCCATACATCCCATCAAGATCATGATGCCGGCAAGAATAATATCGGCTCTGCCTTCGGAAATTTGAGGTATTTTTTTAATTTGCTCAATTGACCTATCTCTCAAATCCAGAAAAATCGAATGGATCATTTGATACGTCAATTGAAAGCCGCTGACTTTGCCGGGATCATACACGGGTAATTTTTGTTGAAGGGCTGCAAGTGTTGTCGCCGTTCCTGCGACAGCCACGGGAAAGGTTGATGATATTGCTTGAATCATTTTTGGTATTTGGGAATGAATGTATTGTCGTGCTTCGGTAATTGACGCATTGGTAGGAGGTGAGTTTTTTAGAATTCGTTCCGTGATCCTTACACTTCCAATGTCCGTGCTGGTTTTGTTGAGAATATATTTTTTGTTCCCCCGAATGATTTCAGTACTGCCTCCGCCAATATCAATAACGGAAAACATTTCGCTCCGATCTAAAAATTCCGAGATACCTCCACGGTATGTCCACTGTGCCTCATCATCCCCCGATATGATCTCGATGGCAATTCCGGTCTTTTCAAAAATATAACGGCAAAAATCTATGCTGTTTTTTGCATCTCGAAGTGCACTTGTTCCTGTTGCGACTATTTTTTCAACCGAAAATCGGTCGCAGGTCTTTTTATAATCGGAGACGAAGGACTCAACACGCCGGAATGTTTCTTGACTGATCACACGCGCCGAGTCGACACCTTTTCCCATACGAGCAATACCTTGTTGATCAAGAATTATTTTTTGTATCCCACGAGAATCGACATCGGCAATAAGGAGGAGGATGGTATTCGTACCTATATCAATTGAAGCAATTCGCATATCACTTTTTTGCTGCAATGGCGATCCATTCGTTTTCTTGAATCACTGTAAGGATGATCATGTTACGCTCTCGAAGTGCATGGTCGATAGAATCTCGATCTTTTACCAGCAGCCCTGAAAGAAGCATCGTTCCACCATCCCGTAATTTTTTTATCATGCTGTCAAGCAGTTCGAGAATCGTGTTGCGAATAATATTTGCAAGAAGGATATCGAAGTTTGTTTCCGCCACGCTTTCTAATGAACCAATTCTGATCTCAACTTTTTCATCGACATGGTTTCTTTTTGTGTTTTCGTTTCCATTATCAAACGACCATTCGTCAATATCGACTCCGATTGCTCTCGCTGCACCGAGTTTTACAGCTGTGATCGCTAAAATTCCTGTCCCTGTTCCCACGTCTAACGCGCTGGTCCCCGGCACGACATACTGTTCCATCAATCGAAGCATAAGCCGTGTCGTTTCATGATATCCTGTTCCAAATGTCATTTTGGGATCAATCGTTAAAATTATTTTTGACGGATCATCAATGGGATGCCACGACGGCGTAACGATAATTTTATCGCTGATAGTAATCGGTTGTATCGATTTTTCCCATTCTTCATTCCAATTTTGATTCTTAATTTCTGTGATGCTTATGATTTCAAAGATAGGTAATTGCAATTGGTCGGTAAGTTCTTTGATCGCGGTTTCCATTGTTTCCATCCAGAGCTCTTTTTTGATATATCCATGAATTCCACGGTCGTCTTCAACAAAACCGTCAAATCCAAGATCAGCGATAACGCCCGGAAGAAGTTCGCGGATGTATTCGTCCGGAGGAAGTGAAAAATGGATATCGAGAAAAATATCAGTCATAATTATTTCGTTTCGGATGTGGTTCGTTGAATGATCAATTCATCAACTTTTTTGATGTTCATTTCCAGCCAAAAAATTTGATCCTGATAATTTTCCTGCATTTTGCGATCAGCTTTATTATAGCGAACGTTTACGGCATAAATAACCCAAATAATTACTACCGAGGCAAATGCTTGCTGTGAAAAAGCAGATTGCGAGACAACTTGGATAATTAATGCTAGGATTCCAACCAGGCCGAACCAAAAGGAAGTTCGGCGAATGTTGATCATAATACTGTAGATCATCCCGAAGAAAAAGATTTTATCATGAACGGTAATTGGCATTTCATGATTGAGCAGATAAAAATATAATCGCCGTGCTTCATCTTCGGATAATGGTTTTGTTGCAGTTAGTTCTCTCGATCGTTCGAGAATAAAAATGCTTGGTTGATTTGTTTGAAATGCTTTTCTTTTTTTCGGAGTTTCTTTTGCATAGAATGTCAATCCGGCAAGAATGCTCCCGACAAAGAAAATCAAAACCGAGAGATCAGAAAATTTGAATTGCAGGGAATAAATCCCGAAAACGGTTAAAAAAGTAAACACAATGCATATTACGTATGTGCCAGGTACAATAATGCGTAAGAATTCAAATGATGCGAATCGAGAAGATGAAGAGTTCATCGTTTCAAATGGTTAATTTAGTGAAGATGAATGCTGTTAATACTTTCCCAACGGCTTCTAAACTTTCAGGACTGCACTTGTCCGGTGTGTCGTGGGTTGTGTGCCAATACGGAAAATCAAAATCAATCAAATCGACTGTTGGAATTCCGGCTTCGTTCAATGGGATATGGTCGTCGGAGACAGCCAGTCCGGGGATTCTTACAAATTGTGTTACGCCGATTTCATCTGCAACAGTCCAAAGTTGATCCATAACATGAGGAGCATAAAGCATGGAATTTTTTTCCATTGGAATTTGCAGATCTCTGTCTCCAATCATATCAAGCAAAATTCCAAATTCGGGAGTATAATCAGCAGGTTTTGATTTGGCAAAATATCTGGCTCCGAGAAAATACATATCGTCATTTCCATCGTGGGTAGCATATCCATAATCTTCACCATCGGTCAACAAAATATCAACTCCGACTGGAGGAGGAGATTTTTTAAAGATTGCGGCGAGCTCCAATAGTACTGCAACTCCGCTTGCGCCGTCATTTGCTCCAAGAATTGGTTTCTTTCTGTTTTCGACAATGGAATCTTCTTCAGCCCGTGGCCGCGTATCCCAATGAGCAATCAACAAGATTCTTTTTGTTTCTTTCGGTTTGAATGACGCAATAATATTGGTGAGCTGTAAGTTCTCATTATATCCGTGCTGGGTGAAAGATTGCAGCGTTACTTTATCGGCAAACTTATTTAATTCCCTAGATAAAAAATCCAAACATCTCTGGTGTCCGGGTGATGATGGATTTCTTGGGCCAAAATCAGTTTGAGCCGCCAGGTATTTGTATGCATTTTTTCCATCGAATGCAGGAAAGTGCGCTGTCATTTTTTCAGTTGGTCGATCTTGTTTTAAGGAAGTTTGTTCGTTTTTTTGCTGTCCACATGATATCAGTAAAAACATTGTAAAAAGAGGAGGGAATAGTCTATTAATCATCGAGTACCGAAAATAAAATTATAAATTTCTCGTTTGTTATACGATACTGTTTTAGTATCTTAATGAAGAATATAAGAAATAAAACATTAAATGCCTTTACGAAAAGCAGTCTATTGGAGCATTTTCTGGATCGTCCTTTCCCTAGTGTTCAATGCTGTAATTTATTACACAGAAGGTCAGCAGAAAGCCCTCGAATTTCTTACCGGTTATCTTATTGAAAAATCTCTTTCAGTTGATAATCTTTTTGTCTTTCTTATCATCTTCACCATGTTTGGCGTGGAGTTGAAAGATCAGCGCCGTGTTCTTAATTGGGGCATTATTGGTGTTCTAATCTTGCGTGGTCTTTTGATTATCTTAGGAGCTGCTTTAGTCCAAGAATTCCATTGGATTCTTTATACCTTTGGAGTGCTACTGGTTTATACCAGTTATCAGGTAATTTTTGGGAAAGAAAGAAAGATTGAGCCTGAGAAAAACATCGCTGTGAAGTGGTTCCGGAAAATAATGCCTGTCGATAACAATTATCACGGACATCGGTTTTTAGTTAAACAGGGTCATAAGATTATTGCGACTCCACTTTTGGTTTGTCTAATTGTTATTGAGACTACGGATGTAGTTTTTGCGATTGATTCGATTCCTGCCATCTTTGCTATTACAACTGATTCTTTCATTATTCTTACCTCAAATATTATGGCAGTCTTGGGGCTTCGTTCATTATATTTTGTCCTGGCAGAGGTGCATACGACATTCGCTTATGTGAAATATGGAGTAGGTGTTGTCTTAGGGTATGTAGGCATTAAAATGTTGATTATGGATATTTACAAGATTGACACATTCATGTCATTAATTGTGGTAATTTCAATCCTTTTAAGCTCCGTGATTTACTCAATATATAAGAAGAATAACCCATCTCAATAAATTATTAGAAAAATATAAGTTGCCCTGTAGGCAATGTTTCGGTATTTTACACGTGCCAAAATAATATTATATGTTATTTTGGCTTTTGTGTTTCATAACCCCCTTGAAGTGACGGGGAATTGTTCAACAATTTGAGGGTTTAATGAAAAAGATTCTCTTCAACGCTTTCTGGTTTGTGCCGGTTGTATTATTTGGTTGTTTTGATGGTTCATTCTCTGGGAAGTCTGATAAGATCTTTATTCAAGATGCGGTTAAAACTAAATTAGACAACCGCTCGTTGACAATCTTGAACAGATACGGTTATACTATAAAAAAATATGCAGATTCTTATAACATGGACTGGCGTCTTGTTATGGCAATAATCAAGGTAGAATCTCAATTTAATCACACTGCTGAAAGTAATAGAGGTGCTAAAGGATTTATGCAAATAATGCCTGCAACACGCCAGGAAGTTGCAGAAAAATTGGGTATTGATGAAAATAATCTGGAAAATCCACATGGAAACATCAGGGGAGGGATTTTCTACTTATCGGAACTTTATCGTTCTTTTGGAAACAAGTCCATTACTGAAGATGATAGGGTAAAATTGACCTTAGCTGCATATAATGCCGGCATCGGAAGGGTTCAAGATGCTCAAAAAATGGCAAAATATGTCAATGATGATCCAAATGAATGGAAATCGGTCAAAAACTCATTTTCATTATTATCTAAAAAGTATTCTTCATTGCATAGATATGTTTGGGAAGATCATAAGCCAGTTAATGGGTACTTTGGAGATTGGCAACAAACCTCCAATTATG
Source organism: Ignavibacteriales bacterium (assembly GCA_037443785.1). Taxonomy (GTDB): domain Bacteria; phylum Bacteroidota; class Ignavibacteria; order UBA10030; family UBA8401; genus JAQUOA01. The sequence continues at coordinate 137,254 of JBBINR010000001.1, forward strand.
TTGAATCTGTCATGACATACTATCAAGACTATAAGAATGTTTTTCCCAAGACTGTATAATCTAAAAACGTTTTGAAATAAAAAAGGGAGCTATGAGCTCCCTTTTTTTATTGTAAGATGTAGATCACTTTTAAGGTAGAAGCATTGCCGCTGATATAACCGTTGTCCACTTTCCATCTTTATCACCTTCGGCAGATTGAGTTATATTGAAGGTTTTCAAGATTTTTCCGCTCATTTTGAAGTGTTTTTCACGTTCATCCCAAGCTATATTTGGGTCAAATTCAATGCCCAGGGTTGTGGCAAGCATGGTAGCAGCTAAATCCTCTGCATATTCTCCTGCTTTTTCTTCCGTTTCGCCAAATGGATGATGCTCGGACAAATATCCGTATTGAGAATCATCGGCAGCCATTGCAACACCAATTGAAGAGGCAACAAGACGATTCGGTTCATTGGTTGCATTTCGTGCCATCACGCAAAATGTAACTTGCCCCGGCTCTAGCAATTTGAGACCTTCTGCAGGTGGAATTCTTTTACACTTTGGGGGATAAATACTGGAAACCGTAACTAAATTGCATTTTTCAATGCCGGCGTTTCTTAAAGCAAGCTCAAATGATTGAAGGTAATCTTTATGCCTGCCGACTCCTTTGGTGAAGAACATTTTGGTTGGGACGAATGACAACTTCTTATCTCCTTAAATAAATAATGATGTAAAAATTTATGGTATCTTAGTTTTATAAAAAAAATTACTCATAGATCGTCCGAGGATGTGAATTGTGATCATTTGGTTTAAGCGAATATACGGAATGTTGCAAAAAATGCAAGAGATTTTTTAAAGATTAAGAAGGAATAATTTTTAAAAATTTTCTCTTGCCGACCTTAATGATCGTTGATTCATTCAAACGAATTTCTGATTTTGCATCATTCACTTTCTCTCCATTCACACTGACTCCCCCTTGCTCAATGAGTCTTCGGGCTTCTGTTTTAGACGAAGCGAGTTTAACATCGGCAATCAGCTGAACAATATTGACAGACGAACCGTTTGTTCCATATGTATATTCTTCAATTTCATCCGGCAAATCTTTTTTAACAAAGATGCGGTCAAATTCTTCTTGTGCTGCTTGCGCTGCTTCGGAAGAATGATAAAGCGTAACGATCTCTCTCGCCAAGCGTCGCTTCGTATCTCTTGGATTCAACGCAGGGTCTGCAAGTTGGGTTTTTATTTTTTGCAGTTCGTTGTTAGAAACATTTGTTGCGAGCACAAAATAATCATAGATCAATTTATCAGGAATAGAAAGAGTTTTTCCAAACATTTCCTTTGGTGAATCGCTTATTCCGATATAATTGTCGAGCGACTTGCTCATTTTTTCAACGCCATCAGTTCCTGGAAGGATAGGCATTGTTAAAATAACTTGCGGTTCTTTCCCAAATTCGCGTTGGATGGCTCTGCCGACAAGAAGATTAAATTTTTGATCTGTTCCGCCTAATTCAACGTCGCTTTCAATTGCAACCGAATCCATTGCCTGTGCCAGCGGATACAAAAATTCGTGTAAACTGATGGGTTCTTCTTTGTTAAACCGCGCATGAAAATCTTCGCGTTCAAGCATTTGCGAAACAGTATATTTGCTTGAAAGTTTTATCACATCAGAAAAACTCATTTTCCCGAGCCAATCCGAATTATAAATCATTTTAATATTTTTATCGGAGAGAACTTTTACTGCCTGCTCGAAATAACTTTGTCCATTCTTTCGCGTTTCTTCCAGAGAAAGGGAGGGGCGGGTTTTACTTTTTCCAGACGGATCGCCAATCATACCCGTAAAATCTCCGACAATAAGGATCGCTTGATGCCCTAAATCCTGAAATTGGCGGAGCTTGCGTAGAACAACAGAGTGTCCAAGATGCAGATCGGGCCGGCTTGGATCGCATCCTAATTTAACGATGAGAGGTTTAGTGGTCTTGATGGATTTTTCAATTTTGCGAGCGAGATCTTCTTCCGGAATAATTTCAGAAGTGCCCCGTCGAATAATATCCATCTGTTCATTGAGAGTTGGGAAAGCCATAATATTTTCAGCTGTTTTTAATTTGTTCTTAATTTCTGTTTCTCATTGCCCTGCGCGTCTCGCGGTCAGCGTCGCGTTTTTTAATATCTTCCCTTCTATCATACTCCTTTTTCCCTTTACAAAGGGCTAATTGAACTTTGGCAATTCCTTTGGTGAAGTATACTTTTAACGGAATCAGTGTTAAACCTTTTTCGGTCGTTTTCCCGATCAATTTTCGAATCTCACTTCTATGAAGCAGCAATTTTCGGGTCCGCAACGGATCGTGATTAAATTGGTTCGCTTGTTCATAAGGATTGATGTGCATATTCAGCAGCCATACTTCTCCTTGCTTTACTATACCATAACTGTCTTGCAGATTTGCTAATCCCAACCGCAGTGATTTCACTTCGGAACCGCTTAACACAATTCCGGTTTCGTACGTATCAATGACCTCGTAATCGTGCCGGGCTTTACGGTTTGAAATTGCGATTCGTTCTTCAGAGAGATATTCATTGGTGCTTTTCATAATACCACATCAAATTACTCAAAATGAAATGCCAAAACAAGAAATGTGACCGATTAAAATTAAAAAATCGCCGCAATTGCAACGGAGAAAAAAGTGTCCTGATTCCACAGCGCCGTTATTTGCGCCGATCAATTATTTTGGAATTCTTATCATCAAATCGTAGATTTAGACACAACTTGTCTGATTCTTTACTCACATTTTGATACACACAATAATGATACACAACGAATCAATTCTAATTCTTGATTTCGGTTCACAATATACTCAACTAATCGCACGACGCGTTCGTGAGTTGAATGTCTACTGCGAAATTCACCCATTTAATATTTCAATTGAAAAAATTAAAAATTTCGCTCCAAAGGGAATTATCTTCTCCGGAGGCCCATCGAGTGTTTATGCGAACGATGCACCAATATCTGATAAAAAAATATTTGACCTTGGCATTCCCGTCCTCGGAATCTGCTACGGCTTGCAGTTGATTGCTTTCCAAAATGGCGGTGAAGTGACCAAAGCCCCGCGCCGTGAATATGGCCGAGCAAAGTTGCTCGTCGATTCTTCGGCGGATCTTTTAAAAGATGTTTCTTCATCAACCGAGGTGTGGATGAGTCACGGCGATGAAGTGACGAAGATGCCGACTGGTTTTGAGAAAATAGCTCATTCAGAAAATGCAGCGATCTGTGCCGTTCGAAATTCCTCCAAGAAAATATTCGGGATTCAATTTCATCCTGAAGTAGTACACACCGCAGAAGGGAAGAAGGTGCTCGGAAATTTTGTTTTCGGTGTATGTGGATGTCGTGGTACATGGAATGCGGAATCATTCATCGAAAGTTCGATACGGGACATTAAAGAAAAGGTGGGAACGAGCAAAGTACTTTGTGCACTTAGCGGTGGAGTTGATTCATCGGTTGCCGCAGTGCTGCTGCATAAAGCGATTGGCGGTCAGTTATTTTGTATCCACATTGATAACGGCATGATGCGTCGCGGTGAAAGTGCTCAGGTGGTGAAAACCTTTCGGGATGAATATCAGATTCAATTGGATTTCGTGGATGGAACGGAAATTTTTCTAAAACGGCTTGCCGGTGTCACCGATCCGGAACACAAACGAAAAATCATCGGGAAAACTTTTATCGACATTTTTGAAGAAGAGGCTGGAAAAGTTAAGGATGTGAAATTTCTTGCGCAAGGCACGTTATATCCCGATGTGATTGAGTCGACATCGTTCAAGGGACCGTCACAGACGATTAAAACGCATCACAATGTCGGCGGGCTTCCGGAGAAAATGAATTTAAAATTGATTGAACCATTCCGTGAATTGTTTAAAGATGAAGTTCGGGCAGTCGGACGGAAGCTTGGATTATCAGATTTCTTAATTGATCGTCACCCATTTCCCGGTCCGGGACTTGCCATTCGAATTCTTGGCGATATTACCAGGGAACGACTTGAAGTATTGCGAAGTGCCGATGATATTTTTATTTCTGAACTGCGAAAAAATAATCTGTATAACAAAACTTGGCAGGCGTTCGTTGTTCTCCTTCCGATTCAATCCGTTGGAGTTATGGGAGATGAAAGAACATATGAAAATACGGTTGCCATTCGTGCCGTAACAAGTGTTGACGGGATGACAGCGGATTGGGCTCATTTGCCGTATGAATTTTTGGCACATGTCTCCAGCCGGATTAGTAATGAAGTTCGTGGCGTCAACAGAGTTGTGTATGACATCAGTTCTAAACCCCCGGCAACAATCGAATGGGAATAACTTCACGATCTCCATGGAAGTCTTATGATTGAATTACAAAATCTGACAAAAAAATTCGGTGACTTTGTTGCTGTCGATAATATTTCTTTAAAGATTCCTTCCGGAGAATTTTTTGGATTCCTCGGCCCCAACGGTGCGGGAAAGACGACGACGATAAAAATGATGACAGGACTTTTTACGCCAACGTCCGGTCAAATTTCCATCAACGGTTTTGATGTAGAGCGGCAGCCGCTCGAGGCAAAATCCACTTTCGGCTATATTCCCGATCATCCTTATCTGTACGATAAATTGACGGGAAGAGAATTTATTTATTATATGGGCGGTTTGTATGGGATTGAAAAGGAAAATTTGAAGGAAAGTGTCGAGCGCGTGATCGACTTAATGGAATTGTCAAGCTGGGTCGATAAAAAAACGGAAGATTATTCGCAGGGAATGAGGCAACGCGTAACATTTGCTGCAGCGTTCGTTCACAATCCAAAAACAATAATTATCGATGAACCGATGGTCGGACTGGATCCTCGAAGCGCGAGAATTGTAAAAAATACTTTGAAACAACGCGCAAAAGAAGGTGCTTCAATTTTCATGTCGACACATATTCTAGATATGGCAGAAGAATTGTGCGATCGGATTGCGATTATCAACAAAGCAAAAATTATTCTTTTGGATTCTCGTGAAAATTTACGGCACTACAAAGATCAATATGACGGCAAATTGGAATCGGTATTTCTTGAATTGACCAAAGAGGCGTACGAAGAGTGAGAACATTCTTTCACATTCTTCTCTATAAAAATTTGATGTTTTGGAAAATCTCGATGAAACGAGATCTTCAAACAAATGTCAAAAATATCGGATCGTTTCTCGTTTTCGGATCGTTTGCTGTCGGGGCGTTTTACGCTGCAAATTTTATCACGTCCTATCTTTTAGAAACTATCCATATCGGATTGTTTTTGTTTCATCGGTTTATCGGGATGCTTCTTTTTGTTTTCTTTATTACCATTAATGTCGGCAATATTGTTGTGTCGTTTTCTACGTTATACCGCTCACCGGAAGTAAGTTTTTTGTTGACGTCTCCCGTATCGCATCAAAATATTTTTACGATAAAATTTTTGGATAACTTCTTCTATAGTTCCGGAACATTGTTTATGGTCGGATTTTCAGTGCTGCTGGGGTATGGAACGTATTTTGGATTACCATGGCATTTTTATCTGCTGGCGATGTTCGGCGTGATGGTTCCGTTCATGTTCTTTGCTGCCTGTCTTGCCGTGATCATTTTATTGCTCTTGATGAAACTTGCCTCAAAAATAAATCTAAAATTTTTGATTGGATTTGTTGTCGTGTTTTACATCCTTCAGATTTATTTTTATTTCAAAATTTCAAGCCCGATTCATCTCGTTGAAGAAGTCATGAAGTATTATCCTAATATTGATATGTATTTCGGGATCCTTGATCCAAAAGGAATAAAATTTTTGCCCAATTATTGGGTTTCAGAATTTTTGTATTTCTATGTGACAAAAGATTTTTTTGCAGTTTTCGAATATGTGATTCTTCTGCTTGCCTCGACCGCCGGATTATTCATTTTTGCCATGGGCATTGGCAATGTTCATTTCTATTCAACGTGGATTACGTCGCTTTCATTAAAATCCATATCTTCCAAAGCGATCAAGTTTAAGAGTTCATTTTTTACATTCGGCGAAAAATCTTTTTTCTCATCACGCACCGAGGTCATGTTGAAGAAAGAGTTGTGGCAATTTCTTCGGGAACCGAGTCAGTGGATTCATTTCGTCGTGATGCTCGGGTTACTGGTGGTTTTTCTTGCGAGTGTCAGCACGCTTTCCATAAAATTGGAATCGCCGGAATTGAAAGCAGTAATTTTTTTGGTTGTGTTCATTTTTAATATTTTTCTCATCAATTCCATCGCGCTTCGGTTTGGCTTCCCAATGATCAGTTTGGAAGGATTCGGATTTTGGTCGATTAAAAGTGCTCCGGTTTCATTGAAAAAAATGTACTGGATTAAATTCTCGATTCTTCTCGCTGTTCTTCTCCTCTTAAGCGCTCTCATTTCATTCCTTTCAAACATTCCATATTTGTTCTCCAAACAAGTAGGGGTAACACTTATGAATACACCGATTTACAATGAACCGCATGACGCAGTTAAAGCACTGGCATATTTTTCAATGGTGGTGGCGCCGATCGTAACGATAACACTGGCAAGTTTGAATTTTGGCCTCGGATCGGTGTATTCCGATTTTGCGGAAAAAAATCCGATTCGGATAGCATCGTCTCAAGGGGCGACATTAACATTTTTGTTGAGTGTTGTATACTTGGTGTTCCTTCTTGCAATGGCATACTATCCCGCTTCGGTGATGTTTATCAGCGAAGCAAAGAATATTTCACCAAACTGGCACACGTTGCGTCTCTTTTTTATTATCATTACAATACCATCGCTGTTTATCATCGGGGGAGCACATTTTTTTGGTATTCGTTCATTACACCGTGACTATTAATGAAAAATCTTTTTTTTCTTTTCCTTACGTGCATAACGCTTCTCCATTCTCAAGACGACGAAGTCTACTTCATCCAAAGTTCCGAAGATTATTTTCTTCTTGGAATGCGGCAATACGCCCAGAGTGATTATAAATCTGCACTGTTGTCATTCCAAAATTCTATTGCTGTTTCCCCCGTCAATCATCGTATCACCGCGGCGACAATGATGCTTGCAAAAACACATTACGCGGTGAAAGATTATCTCGGTGCAAAGATAATCTGTGATTCGTTTGTCGTACGTTTCCCTTCAAGCCTTTATCAAGAAGATGCACTTTTTACTCGGGGAATGTGTGAATATAACCAGGGAGGGTATTCAAAAACCATTCAAGAGATGGGAAAAGTGTTCTTGATAGCGCAGCAGGGTTTAAACAAAGAACATTCTTTAAAAGTGATCGACCATGTGGCAACTGAATTTCTTTCTGAAAACGACATCAAGGCGGCCATGATTTCAACCGAAAATACAATCATTCGATCTCTCTTGACTGTTGTTGCCGCTGAAAAATATTTTCAAAGCGGAAAGATTGATGAAGCAAAAAATCTTCTTGTCGGATTCTCTGATTCGACGGAAGAGCAAACTTTACTTCAACGTGTAAACAGGCTGCGTGCAAGAATTGAAAGAGGGAATTCGGTGAAGATTGGCGTGCTTCTGCCGTTGCTGAAAAATACAACTTTAGGTGATTCAAGAGATAAAAAAATTGCCGCAGAAGTTCTTGAGGGAATAGATCTTGCACTTGCCGATTATGAAGAACATTCAGAACCGGGGCAGGTGACAATTGAAATGGATGTTAGGGATTCAGAACGGAAGAAAAATACTATTGACAGTACGATTATACTATGGAATAATGACAATGCATTGATTGGAGTTATCGGACCGGTGTTCAGCGATGAGACTATAATTGCTGCAACGGCAGCACAGCAATCGGCAATTCCAATTGTGTCGCCGACCGCAACGGAGGAAGGAATTTCAGGAGTAGGGAATTTTGTATTTCAAGCAAATTCAAGTATCAGTATGCGCGGGAAGATTATGGCGCAATATGCAGTGAATGTTCTTGGAGCGAAAAATATTGCGATTGTGGCGTCAAATTTTCCTTCAGCAAAAACGCAAGCAGATTCCTTTGCGGCAGAAGTTAAACGGCTTGGGGCAAACCTTGTGATTGACCGCCGTTACCAGCGGGGGGAAACCGATTTGCGAAGTTATATGAGAGAGATTAGAAAATATGCCGCAACTTTAAAGCCTGAATATATCGTTACATTTAAAGGAAAGATGAATGTTCCCGAAGTTACCAGGCGATTGGTCTCGTACGGACTTCGCACGCAAACTATTGATTCGATTCTTGCACGGGATGGGTCGCTAAATTTGACGAAGCTTTTTTTTGATAAAGCAAAAAATGTAGCCGATTCGTTGAAATTTCCTGTCCAAGTTGTTTTGCCATTTGCCGATAGTTTACAATATCCAGTGTCATCGCTCGACGTTATATTTTGTCCAATCAGCAAGAGTCAGCAGATTGGTGTTATTACGTCGCAGATTGCGTACTATAATCTTAAAGCTACAATCCTTGGCACTGCAGAATGGAATAACATCGCTGAATTAGAATTGAATAAGCGATATGCCGACGGAGTTATTTTCGGAAGCGATCGATGGGTTGAACAGAATGCAATAACTGCACGCGTTTATTCACAGTATTTTCAAAAGTACGGAAGGCAAATCTCTGACAACGTTTTGTTCGGGTATGATGCGATGTCAATGATAATCGAACAAATAAAAAATGGATCTATCACACGGGAGCAGCTTGCCAATGCGCTTTCTCAAGTTGTGAATTATCGCGGTGTTAGAAATGCCATCACATTTTCCAGCAGTCATGTAAACGGGAATCTTCATATCCTTCAGTATAAAGATGGATCGATCTCGAAATTACAAACATACACGTATCACTAAATGATGAACAGCCAATCGAACGAACCGCAAGTTCGATATGCATCAATTAAAGAATGGCCTGAGGATGAACGCCCTCGTGAAAAATTATTGAAGCATGGCGCTGCATCGCTGTCCGATTCTGAACTCCTGGCAATTCTCATTAATTCGGGAACCGGGAAGCTTTCTGCCGTTGATCTTGCAAAAATTATTCTGAAAGAATACAAGTCCCTTCGTGCCGTATCGTCGCTTTCAGTTGCCGACTTAAAACAAAAAAAATTCAAGGGGATTGGCAAAGTAAAAGCGATTACGCTTGTGGCAGCGTTTGAAATGGCGCGTCGGCTTGCATCGAAGCCATCTGATGATTCGAAGCCAATCCGAACCCCGGAAGATGTTGCGAACCGTTACATTCCACAGTTGTGCGATCTGAAACAAGAAGTATTTATGGTTTTATGCCTGAGCAGTTCAAATAAAATCATTCAAGAACGCACGATTACCAAGGGACTTCTCAATTCGTCATTGACTCATCCTCGCGAAGTTTTTCGTGAAGCGATTTTAGAAAATGCCGCGAGTATTATTTTACTGCATAACCATCCAAGTGGAAATCTTGAACCCAGCAGAGAGGATATTCAGATTACCAAGCAAATTGTCGAAGCAGGAAAGATCATCGGTATTTCCGTACACGACCATCTTATTATTGCGGGAGACGGATTTACCAGTATGATGGAGCGCGGGTTGATGTGAATGGCAATGCATCCTTCCATAGGGCTTGTGGTTCTTTTGTAATTTTTGCGACACCATGACCTCTTAACTTTGTGTATCAATTATTGTAATTCCGATTTTTGGTTTGTATGTTAAAAGAAATGCCATGATCAAGCATATCAACCATATTGGAATTGCCGTTCAATCACTAGGATTATCATCTGAACTATTTTCAAAATTGTTTGAACAACCATCGCCGTTTGTTGAAGATATTCCGCAACAACAAGCACGGATCGCTTTTTTCCCGACCGGAGAAAGTTCAATTGAATTAATTGAATCGGTATCGGAAGACTCTTCAATTTCTAAATTCATACAAAAGCGCGGCGAAGGTATTCATCATATTTGCCTGGAAGTTGATGACCTTGCCGGTGAAATTGCTCGTTTGAAGAAACACGGTTTTCAATTTGTCGATGAAAATCCTAGTGATGGCGGAGATGGATTCCGCATAGCATTTCTTCATCCCAAATCGACGAACGGTGTCTTGATAGAATTGGCGGAAAAAGTCAGATAATGTCTGATGGAATTCAAATATCGCTTGTCGATAAATTTGATCTGCAAGATAAGCTCGACAACCTTCCGACCTCTCCCGGTGTTTACCAATTCAAAAATAAAGAAGGAATAATTCTTTACGTCGGGAAAGCAGTCAACGTGCGAAACCGCGTCCGCCAGTATTTTCATGCCTCGCGGAATCATGAACCGCGTATTGCATCGATGGTGGCAAAGATTTCGGATCTCGAAATTATTACAACCGACTCTGAAGTTGAAGCGCTCATTCTTGAAGCAAATCTCATTAAACTTCACAAGCCTCGTTACAATGTCAATCTAAAGGATGATAAATCGTATCCCTACATTGTCGTGACGAATGAACCATATCCCCGCGTATTTGTCACTCGCCGTATTCGCCGCGATGGTTCGCGATATTTCGGTCCATACACAGACGTTGCGACAATGCGCGGTGCATTAAAAACCGTGCGAGACATATTCATGATCCGAAGTTGTAATTTTTTTATTACGGAAGAATTTATTGCCAAGAAGCGAACAAGAGTTTGTTTGGATTACCATATCAAAAAATGCGAAGGACCGTGTGAAGGTTTGGTATCACAAGAGCGGTACAATGAAATGATTCGTCAGGTAGAACAAGTGCTGATCGGAAAAAACAATGTCGTGCTGGATTTATTGGATCGGCAAATGAGCGAAGCTGCACAAAATTTACATTTTGAAGATGCCGCAAAATTCCGTGACCGCATGAAAGAATTGCAAGTTTATTCTTCGCGGCAGAAAGTTGTGGATGTTGAACTTCGCGACCGTGACATTGTTGCCATGGCACAAGAAGATGACGATGCCTGCGGAGTGATTTTCAAAATCCGCGAGGGAAAGGTCATCGGCCGTCAGCATTATTACATGAACGGCGTTGAAGGAAAAACAGAATCTGAAATCATTGAAACACTGGTTGAGCGATACTATCTTGAGGCAGTCGATATTCCATCCGAAATTATTGTCTCGGTCGTGATGGAGTCTGAACAGATTTTGCAACGCTGGCTCCAATTGCGTAAGGGGCATGTCATCTCAATTCTGATGCCTGAAGGCGGCGATATTTTAAAACTGGTGGAGATGTGTAAAAAGAATGCGAAGTTTCTTCTTGATGAATTAAAATTCCAGAAGCTGAAACAAAAAGATTTTGTTCCCGCTGCAATTTCATCCCTCCAGCGCGATTTGCGATTAAAAAATCCGCCACGACGTATTGAATGTTTCGATATCTCTCATTTCCAGGGGACTGAAACAGTTGCATCGATGGTGGTGTTTGTCGATGGGAAACCAAAGAAAAGTGAATATCGCAAATTCAAAATTAAAACCGTTGCACCGGCGGACGTGAATGATTTTGCGAGCATGAAAGAGGTGATCTTTCGCCGCTACAAACGCGTTCAAGAAGATAATCTTGACATGACGGATCTTATTATGGTCGATGGTGGAAAAGGACAGCTTTCCAGCGCCATGGAATCATTGAAAGAACTTGGATTGGAAACCCATCCAATCATTAGTCTTGCTAAAAGATTGGAAGATGTATTTGTACCGAACGAAAGCGAGCCGGTTTCGATTCCCAAATCCTCGTCGGCATTACGTCTTCTTCAACAAATTCGGGATGAAGCACATCGATTTGCCATCACATTCCATCGTTCATTGCGTGATAAACGAACATTGCAAACCGAATTGGATTTGATAGAAGGAATCGGAAAGAAACGTGCGAAAGAATTATTGGAATCCTTTGGTTCCGTACAAGGAGTAAAATTTGCAACAATTGAACAATTGACTGAAGTTGTGGGTGAAAAAGTCGCACAAAAGATACAAGAATATTTTGATGTCGAATCCCAAGAAGTTTCGTCATCTTCCATGGACAGAAAATAATTTCCCGCTTAATTATGTCTTGATTTCCCTCTTTTTCAATTGTTTTTCAAGCCTATTTCAATTATCTTTAACGCTACAAGTTCTTAAATCATTAATACTTATCACATCTTTGCAGTAAGGAGTCGTAAAGCAGTATGGCAATAATGACGAAAATGCGCAATAATATGCCGGTCATACTTATTGGTTTGGTATTGGTTTTCATTATCACGATTGTTTTTGAATGGGGAATGGATTATTTGGGAATGTCTCGTGGGAATGATACAGTAGGCAAAATTGAAGGTCGAAAGATATCATATCAAGAATTTTCCGAGCTTGTTCGCCAACAGGCTGAACAATACAAACAACAGACAAAGCAAGAACCTGATGACAACGCGTTTCGTCAGATCAGAGAGCAAGTATGGAATAATTTAGTAACGCAAGAACTGCTTCAACGGGAAACCAAAAAAGCAGGAATCAGTGTCAGCGACCAGGAAATTATCGACTGGGTGCGCGGTGAAAATCCCCCTGAATTCTTGGTCCAACAATTCAGGGACTCTACCGGACAATTTCGACGTGATGCTTACGAATCGGCATTAAATGATCCGCGAAATAAAGATATCTGGGTACAAGTTGAAAAGGCACTGCGCCAGCAACGCCTTGCAGAAAAAATGCAAAGCTTAGTTTTCTCGTCAATCCATGTTTCTCAAGGTGAAATCATGGATCGTTACGTCAATCAAAGTGTGAAAGCGAATCTGATGTATGCATTTTTCGATCCAAATAAATTTGTGCAGGATGCTGCTGTAACGGTCACGGACGATGATTTGAAAAAAGTGTACAATGAAAACACCGAAGAATTTAAAGTTCAATCAACCAGAAAATTAAAATACGTGTTGTTCAGCGATCAGCCATCGGCAAAAGATTCTCAGGATGTTGCCGATCAAATCAACAGCGTTCTTGCACAGGCAAGGTCTGGAATTGATTTCCTTGAACTACAAAAGCAGTATTCTGAATCGTCTCCGGCTCCCGCATTTTTTAAACATGGGCAGTTGACAAAAGAAAAAGAAGATGCTGTATTCTCTTCAAAAGTCGGCGAGCTTGTGGGACCGATTTCCGATTATGAAGGGTATCATATCTTTAAAGTGCTTGAAGAAAAGAACGGCAATGAACCCTATGTAAAGGCGAGCCATATTCTGTTAACGGCATCTACACCGGACCTGGAGACTGGTGCAAAGAAACTTGCTGCTGAAATAATTCAGCGTGCGAAAAAGGGTGAAAGTTTTGCAGCTCTTGCTCGTCAATATTCAACCGAACCGGGTGCTGCACAAACGGGCGGTGAATTAGGCTGGTTTGGCAAAGGGCGAATGGTGAAAGAATTTGAAGCTGCTGCATTGACTGGAAAACCCGGACAGATTGTTGGTCCTGTAAAAACACAATTTGGGATTCATGTGATTAAGATTGAAGGTCGCGATTCGAGAGAAATAAAAGTTGCAACAATCTCGATTCCTGTAAAAGCAAGTTCACAGACGCGCGACGAAGCACTTCAGCGTGCACAAGATTTTGTGTATATAGCGAAGAAAGGAAATTTTGAAACCGAATTACAATCCCTTGGATTGCATGCCCAAGAAACTCCGGATTTTCAAAAGGGGAGCGTGGTTCCGGGTGTAGGATACTTTGAATCGATCAATAAATTCGCGTTTAAAAATAGCGTGGGAGAAACCAGCGAACCGTATCAGGTCAACAACGGATATGTTGTCGTTAAAGTTGTGGATGTAAAAAAAGAAGGGGTTCGACCGTTTGACGAAGTAAAAGAATCGTTGAAGCCTCGCGCGCTTCGAAGTAAGAAAATGGAACAGTTAAAGGGAATTGTCCAGCAAAAATTCTCGTCACTTGGCGGCAATGGTGATCTTAATACTCTTTCCGCAGATCAAAATATTTCCGTGCAGACAACGGGTGAATTTGCCGTGGGCGGAATGGTTCCGACGGTTGGAAGAGATTTTGCCGTGAATGGGATTGCAAAAACCGGTGAAGTTGGGAAAGTGCTCTCTCCCGTAGAGGGATCCAGAGGATATTATTTGGTGAAGATCTTGAACAGAACACCGTTCGATTCTTCGGCATTCAACGCACAGAAAAATATTTTGACGACACAGGTTCTGCAAGAAAAAAAACAGAGAATCTTAACGCAGTGGCTTGAGAAGTTAAAAGAAACAGCAAGCATTGAAGATAACAGAGAGGTCTTCTTCCGTTAACAACGAAAGGGGCGGTGGATGAGGCGGTTACTTTTTACAGGGTTTATTCTTTGGGGGCTGCAGTCGTTTGTCTTTGCGGACGATCTGCATTTAAGAATTTCACTCAAGGGAAGTTATACAACAAGCACGCGGTTTATTTATAACGTCGACCGCCCAATGTTGTTTGATCAAGAGCGGATCATTTCTTCGAATCTTGGTTATGGTGCTGACGTTTCGTGGAAGATAATGTGGGAACGGTTTTATCTTGGTGTATCGTATGAAGCCATCCAAGGGAAAGAAGATTCATATTTGTATTCTTCCGATACCGATGTAAGAATTCCCACGACGGAAGGATTTGATCTGAAATTGATTGAGTTAACCGGCTATTACATTGTGCCGATCAGTTCAGAGGATATACAGTTTTATATGGGCGGCGGTTTTGGTCTTTACGATGGGAACAGAAATTCTTCCATTGCCGGTATTAAACCAGCCACGGTTGAATCGTCAAACAATATTGGTATCCATGTCCTTACAGGTATTGTTTATTCAATAACGAACTCGATTGGTCTACGGGGTGAAATAAAATTCCGAGATCCTCATTTTGATGTTACGGAAAAATACGAACGGGCATTTGTAGACCATGCAGGATTCCGTATTTATTTGAATCAAAATCCAACGAAAACGAGGGTGAATCTTTACGGGATCAACTATATGGTAGGGATTGTGTATCAAATTTAAATTTTTTATTAACATGGTGGAATTTCTCCCGTCGGCGTTTCTTGACGGGTTTTTATTTTCTTGATGAGGTATCACTCTATAGATGGAAAAAAAATCAATCATTTTTCTTACCGGTTTTATGGGAAGCGGTAAAAGCACTGTCGGACCGATTCTCGCAAATACAATCGGATATCAATTTCTCGATCTTGATCAATTGATTGAAAAAAAAGAAGGGAAGAAGATTGGAGAAATTTTTGCGGCGGAAGGCGAGCAAAAATTCCGGTCATCCGAACGAGCAATGCTTCGTGAAATCATGACTTTTTCGTCGACCGTTGTTTCTCTCGGGGGAGGAACTGTAGCAAACCAAGAAACGCTTGATTTGATAAAGAAAAATGGATTGTTGATTTACCTTAAATCTGATCCGGATCATATCTTTAAGCGGCTGCGGACCAAAAGCGATCGACCAATGCTTCGTGATGATGATGGAAATTTGTTGGATGGTGAGGATCTTAAAAAAAAGATTGAATCTTTGTTGGGCAAGCGATCGCATTTCTATGAACAGGCTGATATCATCATTTCGACCGATGATAAAAAAATCGGTTTCACGATCGATGAATTAGCTAAAAAATTATCGACATACGTTGACTAAGCAAAAGAATATATCGGTTGTTCCCGTCTCATTAGGTTCTCGATCCTATCCAATCTATATTGGAACCAAATTACTTGCTGATGCCGGTAAATACTGCACGAAACATAAACTTCCCCAAACTCTTGTCGTTATCACAGATTCAAATGTCGGGAGGTTATACTTATCAACGCTTCAAAAAAGTTTGTTGAAAGAAAAATTCACAATCCGAACCATTATTATCCCTGCCGGCGAACAACAAAAAAGCTTAGGCCGGGCTGAAAAAATCTTCACGCAATTGCTTCGCTGGAAAATTGAACGAGATTCTGCGATTATCGCATTGGGCGGCGGGGTAATCGGCGATCTTGCCGGATTTATCGCGGCTACATTTCAGCGCGGGATAAAATTTGTTCAAGTTCCGACTTCACTGCTTGCGCAAGTTGATAGTTCCGTTGGTGGGAAAGTTGGCATCAACCATCCGCTTGCAAAAAACATGATCGGCGCCTTTTATCAGCCTGTGTTTGTGCTTGCCGATACGACTGTGCTTACAACGCTTCCCAAACGTGAGATTGTTTGCGGATTAGGAGAGATTGTAAAATACGGTGTCATTATGGATAAAAAATTCTTCGACTATTCATCGGACCATATTTCCGATGCGCTGAAGAAAAACCTCTCCGTATTTTCTTTTATGGTAAAAAGAAGCTGTGAATTAAAAGCGTACGTCGTTACTCATGATGAACGGGAACAAAACCTTCGAGCCATTCTCAATTTCGGACATACAATCGGTCACGCTTTGGAACAAGCCGGAAAATATTCTTATCTCAAACATGGTGAAGCAATTCTGTATGGCATGATTGCCGAAGCACGCCTTGCCTATGCAATGGGGGCAATTACTCTTCCACATATTGAACGAATTGAAGAAACAATTAAAAAAATTCCGTTACCGGTTCTTTCCCGTCTTTCCATAAGCAATCGGGCATTAATTAATACGATGAAAATGGATAAAAAAGTGAAGCGGGGGAAAATTCGGATGGTGCTTCCGAGTGCTGTTGGGAAAGTTTCGCTTCCCGTCTCAATTCCTGAAAACGCTATTCTCAATTCGATCGACTACTTAAAAAATTAGGCGTGACATTTTTTTTGGCAGTGTTTTCCCATGTATTACCATTCTGCGCTGACTCCTATTGACGGGAGCAGACCTATTCCGCTTTTATTTTCCACGACTTTTTTTACTCGTTCATCATAAATTGGGACCTCATTCGTTTTTCGATTATAAATATTTTGAAGATCGATATAGGTGATGAGATTCCAGGTATTAAAATTCCATCGTCGATCAACCCGAAGATCAACACTGTGGTTGGCCTTAACTCGCTGGCTATTAAAAGCAGAAATGCTTTGTGTACCATCCGCATTATATGGTGTATATGGCTTCCCTGTTGAGAATCGGAATCTTCCGCTGAATTCCCATTGTTCATCCATAATATATCCGCCGCCGAAATTAACGATCCATCGTTGATCATAGGAAAATGGCCGTTCAATTCCGTCTGAAGCCTTAAAAGCTGACTCGTTATAGGAAATGCTGATTAATCCGTAACACGGTATAGAGGAATATTTTTTTTGCAGAAATACTTCTACTCCGCGTGACCTTCCTGAACCAACGCTTGTCAAAGGATCAAGGCCGAATGACGCATAGGCTTCTTCAGAACCGCCATATCCACCGGTGTTTGCCAAAACTAAATGGGGACGAATGGTGCTTGCCGGATAGTGTGAGTATTTTTTGAGATATCCTTCAAGACTGATCTTTACATCTGAACGAAAATAATATTCAATGCCTGCGACATATTGATTGACTAAGATATAATCCAAATTTCTATTTGCAGGGTTTGCTACTAACCAGATGTACGATGGTGCCTGACGATATTGTCCTATGCTGGCATTAAGTGTAAGAATTGGTGTTACTGAATAGGATAAAGACAGTCTTGGAGAAAGTGCAAAACTATTTTTGATCAAATTGAAATAATCTGCCCTGCCGCCGAGAGTTACCTGTAGATTATGCAATAATGAATTGGAGATTTGGATATACGCTGCTGATTTAAAAGTAGTTGTATCGAGCTGTTCATTAATGGACAAATTCTGCCCATAATTTGTCCAGAATGATGGGAGAATAATATTTGAATTGAAAGTGATAAATTTTTCAATAAGCCCAAATGAAAATTCCGTTGATTTTGCAATCTGATAAACAATATCCGCACGGAGCGCCGTTTCGTATTCGTCAGTATTGCTTTTAAAAATCGGATTGGTAAGACTGTCATCCTGTCTATAACGAAATCCATAATATGTTTGACTTATTGTGATGTTGGTAAAACCATTTTTTAGAAGATGGCGCCACGAAATTCCTCCAATAAATTGATCTTGGTTGCTGTATAAAATTCTTGAGTTATCGTAGCGCTTTTCTTGATCATCATTAAAAATTTTTACGTCATCAAGTGCGGCAAGGCCAAGAATATTAATTTGATCGGATGGTGAAAGAGTATAATTTAGCTTACCCAGGAAGTCCCAATATTCGGGAACGAAACTGAATCCAGCGGCTTTGAATATGAAATCGAGATAGCTTCTTCTGGCAGAAAAAATGTACGACCCTTTTGTATCGGTTGGTCCTTCAAGATTTAGTCCGAATTGTGAAGCAGAAATCGTCGCCTTTCCTCCAAATTGATCGGTTCTACCATCTTTTAAATCAACCGACAGCACCGAAGAGAGTTTATCGCCGTACTTTACACTGAATCCGCCCGTTCTAAACGATGTTTCATCAACAAAGTCTAAATTCACGAAGCTTAATGATCCACCGCCAGTTCCTTGTGTCCCAAAATGATTAATGTTGGCGACTTCGATATTGTCGACAATAAACAGATTTTCCGATGGCGCACCGCCTCGAACGATGAGATCGTTTCGGCCTGCCTGCACTTGAGCAACTCCAGGAAGGATTGAGACCGCACGCAACACATCTTCTAATCCGCCCGGCAAGCGGCGAATTTCTTCTGCCGCGAGTGTTTGTATACTCAGCGGAGCGTCCGGAGATTTTTGAAAATATTCTGTTGTGACAGTGACTCCTTCAAATTCTAAAATTGATTCGCGAAGCCGTATTGAAACCTTGGTTTGTTTCCCCGTCGCAACGACAATATCGGTATGCGTGTGGGGTTCAAAGCCGAGGATAGATGCTCGTATTTGATATGTTCCGATTGGAATATTGGATAAAAGAAATTTCCCATACTCATCAGTTATGGTGCCGGTTGATGTCCCAACAATTTGGATATTCGCTCCCGCAATCGGTTCTCGTGTTGTTTCATGAACAACGATTCCTTCGAGTGTTCCAGTTTGACGTTGTTCTGATTGTGCACTGAGGAAATGTATTGCCAGCGCCAGAATAACTAGTATTTCAAAAATTATTTTCACAATACTCTTCTATCTGTTTAAACATTGACGGAACAAAATCCAGGTGTTCCGGCTTCATCAATACGCTCCGCAGAATTTTTGTTACGGGAACATCGGTTTTGAATTCGCTGTATTGCTGTTTGATCATATCAGATTCGACATTCATTGTGGCGAGATACAGCGGACGAGTCGGATGTTCCATGAGATCAGAAAATATTTTTTCAGATGCTCGCTGCACATTTGATGCTGAGAAGATTTTTGTTCGTGGAAAATATGTGACAATATCAAGATCAGGTGGAGTATATTCGCACAATTTCTTACTGGTTGATAAAAGTTTTGAAAAATTTAATGCAGCCTTTCTTGTTTGAGAAAGAATTCTGCCAAGGCCGTCATCAGCATGGAGAGGCAGATATTCCAACGTTGCCCATAATGCAGCGGCAGCAGCACCCGGGCGGGAACATTCCAACGAAATTTCTCCAAGATGCAATTCTTTCGAAGTGAAATACGTATACGGAGAGTCATGTTTATAAAATTTTCCTACTTCGGTGTCACGGAAGAGAATACAACCGCAACCGTACGGCTGGAGACCGTGTTTGTGGGGATCAACTACAATACTGTCAACATCTGTTAATGAAAG
The DNA here is from genome assembly GCA_037443785.1 of Ignavibacteriales bacterium. Taxonomy (GTDB): domain Bacteria; phylum Bacteroidota; class Ignavibacteria; order UBA10030; family UBA8401; genus JAQUOA01. The sequence continues at coordinate 156,801 of JBBINR010000001.1, forward strand.
AAACGGAAGCGGCTCAATTAATTTCTCAGATGATTGGGCGAGTAATGCAAAGAAGCCGCCGTACGCTGCGTCGGCATGAATCCGTACATTCATTTTTTGCGCAATCGGAACTATTTTGTGAAGCGGTTCGACAGTGCCGGTTGCCGTTGTGCCGATCGTGACAACAATTGTTCCAATGGAATGTTCCCGGATTTTCTTTTCAAGATCGTTGAATGAATCAAGCACGACGTATTGCGCGCCGATTACCTCACACATTCGCTGATGTGTGTAGTGTGCATTTTTTGAAAATGCAATTTTCTTCAGGGGGTGAATCGATTTTGCTACCCATAGTGCTTCAAGGTTTGCAATGGTACCATTTGAAGCCAGATGCCCGAGATACGAAGTATAGCCGAACATGGCGGCAATTTTTTTTACAACGTCCATTTCCAATTTTGCGGTTGCCGGTCCGCCGTCGAGAGCGTGATTATTTGGATTGATTTGCATTGCCATGAGATATGCGGCAATTGCTATCGGATGCGGCGGCTTCAGCATTTGTCCGGCATATCGTGGATGGAAGAAAGGATAATTCTCTTTAAGCCGTTCTTCAAGTGACTGCAAAATTGCCGTTGCGTTGGAAATTGAGTTCAAATCATCAGAAGCTGCTTGTGGTTCCCATTGCGATTGAAATTGTGCCTGAGCTCTGACGCTGGTTTTTATTAATTCGGAGAGAAGAATCGTATTCATTGTATTATCTGTTGAAGTTGATTTGCTGACAAATTCCGTTAAGAAACGAATTGATGCAAGAAAAATAATTCTCTATCTTCATAGAAACAATAGAGAAAGTTACTATGCTAAATGTTGCAATAGAAGCTGCTGTCGAAGCGGGAAAGTTTCTTAAATATAATGTCGGAAAAATCAAAAATATCGAACGAAAACAGGGAGAAGAGACTAATTTAGTTACGGAAATCGATAAGCAGTCTGAAGCAATGATTATCAAAAAAATTCACCAGCATTTTCCGACTCATGCAATTTTGGGGGAGGAAAGCGGCGCAAATGATTTGTCGTCGGAGTTTCGATGGATCATCGATCCATTGGATGGAACGACAAATTATACCCACGGCTTGCCGATCTTTTGTGTTACGATCGGAATAGAACATCACGGGGAAATTATCGCCGGTGTTGTCTATGATCCGAATGCTGATGAATTATTTTCCGCAGAACGAGGGAAAGGTTCGTATCTTAATAACAAGCGCATCAAAGTTTCTTCTCATCAGCGATTAATTGAAAGCTTGTTGGTTACCGGTTTCCCTTACAACGTAAAAGAAAATCCGGGAAACGTTGTTCAACATTTTGAAAATTTCTTGCCTCTTGCGCAGGGAGTGCGCCGTCTTGGCTCGGCTGCATTAGACCTGTCGTATGTTGCCTGCGGACGATTAGATGGGTACTGGGAAGTATACTTGAATCCGTGGGATAAGGCTGCAGGAATTTTATTGGTACAAGAAGCCGGAGGGAAAGTGACTACATTTGATGGTGACGGAAAAAATGTTATTTATAATCCGAACACACTTGCGACAAATGGTTTGCTGCATGACGCAATGATTGACATTCTGAAAAAAGGAACGACAATTCCATACTCTCATGCCTGAGCCGAAACATACCATACTGCTTGTTGACGACGAAGAAAACATCCTTGAGATTGCTAAAACAATTCTCGACGCGGAGGGTTATGATACAAAGACTGCGATGAGTTTTGACGAAGCCGTTGAACTCCTGGGAAAAATCACGCCGGATATTATTATTTCGGATGTGAATATGCCGGGGAAATCCGGTTTTGATTTCTTCAGTTACGTGCGTTCGATTCATACCATTCAAAACATTCCTTTTATTTTTTTGACAGGTAATAGTGATATTGAAAGCATCAAAAAGGGGAAAGAACTTGGAAGTGATGATTACCTTACCAAGCCTGTCGATTATTATATTCTTCTTTCTACAATCAAAGGGAAGTTGAAAAGAAAAGATTTTCTGAAAGAGTCGCAGGTATTTCAAATTGAACAAATTAAAAAACAGCTTTTTCAGTTGATCTCTCATGAAATGCGCACCCCGCTAACATCAATTCTTGGTGCGACCGAATTACTTTCTGATCCGACTGAAAATCTTTCTCCCCAGGAGTTGACAACATTTCTTGAGATGCTCCATGCCAACAGCAAACGATTGACGAGCATGGTTGATGATTTTCTGCTTGCAACGAGAATCGAATCCGGTGAAATTCGTAATGAAATATCAGAAGCGAGTGTTCGAATTAATCCGAATGAGTTGACTCGAAAGGCTATCCATGAATTGCAAAAGAAGATAGAAGAGCAACAGGTTCATGTCGAAAATTTGGTTGAAGTGAAGGAAATTACTTTGAAAGTGAATACCTCGCATCTTGAAAATATTCTTACGCGATTAGTCGACAATGCAATTAAATTTTCAGAACGAAATTCAGACATAATCCTATCAGGCAAAGATGATAAAGATTCATTCACCTTTATCGTGAAAGATAATGGGTACGGTGTTCCCAAAGATCAGCAAGGGCTGCTTTTTGAAAAATTCCGGCAGATCAATCGAGAAAAAATTGAGCAGCAAGGGACAGGATTAGGCCTCTATATTGTCCAAAAACTTGTCGAACTCAATAAAGGAACTATTTGGTTTGAAAGTCAGGAAGGAAAAGGATCAATTTTTTTCGTCAAATTTTCTAAAGAGCCACACTAGAATTCTTCTCCCGCAACACGCTTGATGACGGCACCAATCGAATGTAACTTCTTTTCGATTGCTTCATATCCCCGATCCAAATGATAGACACGCAATACTTCTGTTTCACCTTCGGCCTTTAACCCAGCAAGAATTAATGCGGCCGATGCGCGAAGATCGGTCGACATCACCTTTGTTCCTGCGAGCTTTTTTACTCCTTTGATGAGCGCGACGTTTTCCTTCATTTCGATATCTGCACCAAGTCGTATCAACTCCGGTACATGATTAAAACGATCGTGATAAATCGTGTCAGTAACTGATGAAGCACCTTTCGCCAGCGCCATTAAAGTGATCCATTGTGCCTGCATATCAGTCGGGAATCCGGGATAAACCGCCGTCGTGACATCAACACTTTTCAATACTTTTGGAGCAGTAATTTCGATAAAATCTTTTCCAATGTTCAGTTTTGCTCCGGCGTCTTCCAATCGCGCCGTTACTGCAGAAAGATGATCCGGTTCGACATTCTTTACCAACAGTTTTCCGCCGCACAGTGCACCGGCAATCAACATGGTACCTGCTTCAATGCGGTCAGGAATGGTGTTCACATTTGTCGGATGTAATTCATCGACACCTTGGATGATCAATGTCGTTGTCCCTATCCCGTCGATTTTTGCTCCCATGGCTACAAGCATCTCGGCAAGATTTGTTATTTCAGGTTCCATTGCAGCATTTTCAATTTTCGTTTCACCTTTTGCAAGCACTGCCGCCATCAAGATATTTCCCGTTGCTCCAACGCTGGAAATGTTAAAAGCTATACGTGTTCCTTTCAATCGTTTTGCTTTTGCAATAATATAACCGCGCTCAAGGTCGATTTTTGCTCCAAGTTTTTTCATTCCTTCTATGTGAAGATCCACCGGTCGCGGGCCCCATGCACAACCACCGGGCAGAGAAACTTTTGCTTTCCCATACCGTGCAATAAGAGGTCCCAGAACATAGATCGACGCTCTCATTTTTTTGACATGTTCGTATGGTGCTTCAAACTTATTGACACGAAATGTATTGACCGACAATGTCGAACCATTTCGTTCAAGAGTAACACCCATCGTTTGAAGGAGCTTGGACATTGTTGTAACATCGCGAAGATCCGGAGTGTTGGCGATCTCATACTTTCCACTGGCAAGTAATGTTGCAGGCATCAACGCCAATGATGCATTCTTTGCACCGCTGATAGTAATTGTTCCGTTAAGTTTGCGTCCGCCGGTTATGACAAATTTATCCATATAATTTTCTTGATTGATCCGTGCTGTGGTGAATGTTCGTTCGAAATATCGGTGGAATTTCTTTGCATTACAAGAGATGTTTCAATTTTTGGCGAAGAATATCCATGGTGGATTTGATTTTAATTTTTACGGTTTCGACGGGAAGGTGAAAGGTTTCTGCAAGCTCCGCAACCGTACGGCCGCGGAAGTATGAATGTTCAATCAAATCTTTTTGTTCCGCAGAAAGCATTGAAAGTGCAATTAAAATCTCCTCCTGTTTTGATGACAACATCGTTAAACGATCGGGATGGTCTGAAACATTACTGATGTGAGTCTCTTTGTATTTTTCAGAGCTGGGTTGCCGTGGTTTTTTTTCAAATCGGATATTGGCGATTGCACGATTCCGGGCAACTCTGGCAAGCCACGCTGCGGGATTTTTTAACCGAGTATCAAACGCCTCAGACAGATTCCAAATGGAAAGGAAGACATTTTGCAAAACAATTTCCGCCGTGCGTTTCTCTTTAACAATTCTTAAAATAATCGAGTACAAAAGGGTAGAATGCCGCTCGTAAAGAAGGAACAAAGCCTCAGTTTCCATCTTTGCTACGCGGTTAAGAAGGTTAATATCAATCTCTACTTGTTCTGTTATTTCTTTACTCAATTTGTCTGCAGAGTTTTTTGTGTTCCGGATAAATAAACCGATCCAGTCGGCTGTGTAATATTTTCTTTTGGTTCAAGCGTTATTGAAAATCCTTCGATCGATGTTTCGTTTAGAATATTTCCATTTTGAACTTTACTAAAACCATCCGTTTCGTTTGCCGAAGTACAGGCTCCGGCATACATTGGAACATTATCTTTCGTTACTATCCAGAGATGATATTCCTTATCGCTTGGGGCAACAGGAAGATTGGCAAATTGTAAAATAATATTGTTTTTCGTACGGTTAATAAAAATTTTCCCAGATCCTTGCGGATTGGTTTCTGAGCCAGTCAAAATAAATACTTCGGTGCCCGGAAATTGAAGCAATGTGAGAATAGTGTTATTCCATTCGATTTCTGTTCCTAACTCGGCAATTTGCTGCTGATAGGCTATTAACTTTGTTTCTGTCTCCGTTGTTTGATTATCGCGGTCTGAAACGTCTCGATACATAACAAATGCATATCCGACGATTTCAACGATAATCACGACAAGGAACAATGAGAAAAGAAACGCAAACCGCGGATTCCCGAAACCAAGGGACAACGAAATTTTTTCAATTCGTGTAAATGACGAAAATGAATTTAAATTGGTGAGGCTGTGGATTTTTTTTATCAACTCTTTCTTTACTGCCGGAGAGGGAGTTGAACTAATCACGGATTGATTAAGGAGAAATGATACTCCAACAGTTTCGGAAAATATTTTTTCAAAATCTTTATCATTTCCTTCAAGCGCTTCGAACAACAGTGCTTCATCATCCGGCGTTAATGCTCCAAGAGCATACGATGAGCATAATTCTTCAAATTGTTCGGTGGTAAGTGTCATAACTTATTTTATACGGTGAAGCTTTCTGATGATTGGAATTTCGACAAGAGTAACAAAGATGCCGATTCCGGTTGTACTTACCAGGCTGACGATTGCTTGCCCAAGCGTGCCGTTGATATTTTTATTTTGCTCAATAAATCGTGCGACTTCGTCATCTGATGCGCCGCTTACGATTAATTTCTTTCGCTGCCATTCAATCATTGTCTCGACCCACGCAGGATTGATATATTTGTTATAGATAAACATGAACGCCGTAAGAATAAGCGCTGACCACAATGCGATTGCAAAACCAGTATTGATTCCATCGATAACGGAAAGTTTTTGACGTGACATTCTTTGTCTGTCATGAAGTGCAATATAGATAAAAGCAATCGGAATGATAAAAGAAAAATATCCGGAGTATTGTCCAATTTCGAGCGATGTCGTGTGAAATCCTAAAAAATATTCTATTAACACCCATGCGGCCATTGATGTTCCGCATGCAATGCCCCAAAACGTTGGAGACTTACTGTGCAAGGATTCACTTTGAGTCATACGGCCAATTGAAAATTAATTTTCTTGTATCACCAATCGTGTTCGGATTAAGTGGCTGAAATTTCCGGCCGCTATTGTTGCTGTGCAGCCAATGAATGTATGCCACGTAAAATCTATTTTTGTATATGTCAAAACAGCGATCATCGTTGTAATTCCTACGATAAAGCCAACGTATGCATCGGCTTGCTCGATTTTCTTGAAAAGAAGGCCAAGAAAAAATGTTCCCAATAAACCTCCATATGTAAACGATGCAACCTTCAAGCCGATTTCGACCACAGGATTTTTTGTATCGGTAAATAACATCGCACCGCCGATCAAAATAATACCCCAAAGTAATGTGAATCGTTTTGACCATACGATTTCTGTTTTTTCATCCAGATTTTTTCCGCGCAATGTCAGTCTGAACAGATCCAAGAATGTTGACGATGCAAGAGAACTGATTGACGATGAGAGTGTTCCCATTGCGGATGCCAATACTCCTGCAACAACAAGTCCTGCAATTCCGGTCGGCAAATTTTCAACAATAAACTTCGGGAAAATTTCGTCCGATGATGTCAGCCCCAAAGCTTGAAAACTGACTCCTCCATAAAAGGCGAAGAGACACAATCCAAGGAGTAAAAAAAATGCAAATTGCAGCACAATAACGGATGCATCAAGCATTAACGCCCGCTGGCTGTCCCGTCGCGATTTGCAGCCCAGCAGCCGCTGAACAAGTAACTGATCCGTGCCGTGAGATGCCATCGTTAAAAAAGTTCCACCAAGTAATCCACCGATTAAAGTATACGGAGCGGAGAGAAAACCTAGAAATGAATTTCCTAAGGAACTATTTATAATAGAAAATTTATCGATGCCATCCCTCGTCGCATATGAAATGACATCGTCCCATCCGTTCGGCAAACGATGCAATATCAAAAACATTGATGCGACTGCTCCGCCGATATAAATAAACATTTGCACGACATCCATCGCAACCACAGCTTTTAACCCGCCAAGATAGGTGTACGCCAGCGTGAATAATCCGATAAGAAGAATGGATTCTGCATAGCCAAACCCTGTGATCAAGTGAACAGGGATGGCAGTTGCAAACAAGCGAACCCCGGATGCAAGCACACGGGTTACGATAAAAACTGATGATGTAAATTTTCTGAGCGACATGCCGAAACGTTTTCCGAGAAAGTCATACGCTGTTTCAAGGTTGCCCTTGTAATATGCAGGAATAAAGATTACGCTGACCAATAATCTTCCGATGAAATATCCGATAACAAGCTGAAGAAAGTGCATATCACTTCTATAGGCCAAACCCGGAATACTGATGAAGGTGAGGGTGCTGGTTTCGCTCGCAACAATCGAAAATCCAACGGACCACCACGACATCGCCTTTCCGCCTAAAAAATAATCATTTGAATTTTTTTGTCTGCCTGCAATGACAATTCCGATGACAGTGACGCCGACCAGATACAGGATAACGATGATATAATCAAGGGTGGAAAAACCCACGGTGAGTACGGTTAATGATACATGAAAAAATATTTCGTCCTGGAAACGTAATCGTTATACTAATCTTTTTGGGCTTTGGCAACGCTGTCAAAGATTTGAAATACTTTATCCAATTGAGATATTTTTAATAAGGCTAAGACTTTTTTATGAACACCGACAAGCTTAACGATGCCGCCGTGCTGCCTCATTTGTCTGTCTGCAATCAACAATGCACTGAGTCCGCTGCTGTCGCAGAACTCAACGGAGGAGAGATCGACGATTAGTGCTTTTAGCTGCGGTCGGCAAAGAAGAATGAATTCCCCTTTGAGTTCAGGAGAAACAGAAACATCAAGTTTGCGTTCTTTCAAGACCAATACTGCGCTTGAACCGTTTTTGGAAGTTTCGAATTTCATAATGACACCTTAAAACATTGAAAGTGTTCTAAATAATTGCTCGTACCGTGAGCGGATATTTCTGTTTGCTCCGGAATTATATTGGAAGTTATAGTATGAATCTGCATGTTCTTTCATGAATCCGACTTTTAGCGGAGCATTAACACCGCGGCACAAATATGCCGCCATTGGATAGTGTGAAATATTGAGATCCAAAAGCATGTCAAACTTTTGCTTCAGCAAGCGGTCTATTTCAGATTTTTTCGGGAGAAAGAAGAAATTTAATTGATCGTTGCGTATCGTAACGACGGTAGAACGGACAAAAGTCGTTGCAAGATTTCTGAAATGTTCGTTGACCACAAGTGTCAGTTTTGTTCCCGGAAATTTATTCTGCAGCATCGATAAAACCGGCATAATAAAATTTCGATATTCAGGATTATCAGGAAGAATAACCACTGCAGTTTGAGCACGGGAAAAAATATTTGAGAACACGACAACCTTATCCTCTTTCTTTCGAAAGAAGAGGCGAGTCAATGAAATGCCTATATTTTTTCGAGTTTCATCTAACATTGGCAGGGTCTATATCCTTTTCTACCACAAAGTGCAAAAGGTTTTTGAGAATTGCAAGGTAGGGGAAACAGCGGTTTATGAACCGATCATCGCCAAAAATTCTTTTTCAGTGATGGTTTTCACTCCAAGTTCTTGTGCCTTTTGAAGTTTCGATCCTGCATCGGTTCCAACGATCACAAAATCTGTTTTTTTGCTGACGCTGGATGACGATTTTCCCCCAAGTGATTCTATTTTTTCTTTTGCTTCGTCTCTGCTCATACTGCCTAGCCCGCCGGTAAGGACGAATGTTTTTCCGGCGATTGACGAATTGGAAATCTTTTTCTTTTCTGCTTTGGTTTGAAGTCCCGCTTTTATAAGCCGGTCGACCAATTGTAATGACTGTTTATCTTTGAAGAAACGTACAACGCTTTCGGCGATACGCGGGCCGATTCCGTCAACGGCGGTGAGTTCATCTTCGGTTGCCTTCCTTAGTTTTTCAATGGATCGAAATTCGTTTGCAATTAATTTTGCAACTCCTTCGCCCACAAAACGAATTCCAATTCCGAATAATAACCGATGAAACGGCAGTTCCTTGCTTGCCTCAATACCATCAATCAGATTTTGTGCACTTTTTTCTCCCATTCGTTCTAATGATGCGATCTGATTTTTTTTAAGATCATAAAGATCAGCAATATTGTGAATCAAATTTTCTCGGACGAGAAGGTCGATTACCGCTTCGCCGAGTCCTTCAATGTTCATTGCGCGGCGTTGTGCAAAATGTTCAATCCGTCCGCGAACCTGGGCGGGACACTCAAAGTTTTCACAATAGTATGCCGCTTCATCGTGCGGGCGAAAAATTTTTGCCCCGCACTCCGGGCATTTTTGAGAAAATTTGAACGGGGAAGAGTTCTTCTCTCTCTTCTTAAGATTGACTTCGCTGACTTTTGGAATGACATCTCCGCCTTTTTCAACAATTACTGTGTCGTTAATTCGAATGTCTAATTCGCGGATGTAATCTTCATTGTGCAGCGTAGCTCGGCTTACGGTCGTTCCCCCGACAAATACCGGCTCAAGTTCTGCTACCGGAGTAATTGTCCCAATTCTGCCAACTTGAAGGGTAATGGCTTTTAACTTCGTTTCCATTTGCTGGGCAGGATATTTATACGCAATTGCCCATCGCGGGCTCTTGGCAACGGCACCTAACTCTTCTTGCTGGACAAGTGCATCAACCTTTACAACAACGCCGTCAATATCGTAAGGAAGAGAAGAACGTTTCACGCCCCATTCATCGCAGAACGTTTTCACGTCAGCAATGGATTTACACAGACGAATATTTTCGTTGACGACAAATCCTAACTTTGTGAGAAGGCGCAGATTATTGAAATGACTTGAAAGGGGGATATCGGTTGTACGCAAAAAATAGGAGAACATATTCAATTTTCGCTGCGCTACTATTTTGGGATCTTGCATTTTCAATGTGCCGGAAGTAGAATTGCGCGCATTAACGAAAATTTTTTCTCCGGCAATACTTCGTTCTTCGTTCATTCGTTCAAAATCTTTTTTAGTCATATAGATTTCGCCACGAACTTCAAACGATGACGGAAGATCTTTTCCTGAACTTACTTTCAAAGGAATCGAACGAATTGTTTTGAGGTTATTAGTGATATCATCGCCCTGAACGCCGTCTCCACGTGTTGCTCCTCGAACAAATATTCCATCCTTATAATTTAAGCTGATTGCCACGCCGTCAATTTTTAATTCGGCAATGTACCGGTACGGTTCTTTTCCTAAAATCGAGGCAACTCTCCGGTCAAAATCGAGCAGCTCTTCTTCGCTGTAAGTATTGGCAAGCGAAAGCATAGGAATTTCATGAGTAACTGTTGGAAATTCTTTCGTTGGTTCACCGCCAATACGAAGAGAGGGAGAATCGGGAGTTATCTGGTCTGGATATTGTTTTTCCAGATCGATCAATTCCTTCATTAAAACATCATATTTAAAATCAGAGACGGAAGGTTGAGACAGCACGTAATATTTATAATCATGCTGCCGGAGTTCTTCACGAAGATTGTGAATCCGTTGAATCGCCGTCTTTGGAGCGCTCATTGCTTTTTCAAATAGTCTCTGTTGATCGTGATATTTCTGACGGATCGTCCTTTCGAACCAAACGGCTCTAATTCAATACCATTGAGATACAACCGGACGGCACCGGCGTTGCCGAAGGACACGATGAATTCTCGTTGTGCGTTATAGGTTCTGAATCTCCCGCTTAACAAATATCCACGTCGTGGTGGAAGAGAGTCTTGAATAATAGAAATCCATACGGAATCTATTGCTACGACACGTAAAATCAATGAGTCTGGAACAGGCACGACAGCCACAGGATGTATTTTTGAAGTATCAGAAGAATCCTTTGCTGTCGACGGGTTATGGGAGTGTTCATTTTCCTTTACGACATCTTGAAATGATGTTTCGTTGACTTCTTGTCCTTTATCGTACGATTTAATGTACCCCCAAAAATAAATTATTGAAGCAAGGACAACGATGACCAAGCCAATTCCAACAAAGACTTTTCGATTTTTCTTTTGCTGTTCTAAGAGTTTTTCTGTCTCTTTCGGTTGGAGCGGGGTTTGCTGCGTGGTGATTGGAATGTCGATCGTTTCAACGAATTTATGGGCGACTTGAGTTTCATATTTTTTTAGAATTTCATTTGCCGGCAATCCGATCGTATCGGCGTATG
>JBBINR010000002.1:0-158916 GCA_037443785.1 Ignavibacteriales bacterium
GGTTAGCATTGGCAAATTGCCATGTGGTTCCCTGATTGGTAGAATATTCTACCCAGATTTTTCCTGCCGATTCGTACGTTAAAAAATAATCTCCCGTGTTGCCCCGTGCTATTTTTTTCTGCGAGGGCTGGCTCATGGCGGTGGCAACAGTGCTGGCAAGCGAGCCTTTGTAGTTGGCAATTACAGTTGCATTTGCTTCAGTAAACACAACCCCCGTTTGTTGAACATTTGCATCTTGAAATGTTACTCCGCTGCCGCTCCAATTTTGGAAAAAACCTGCGGCGCCGTTTATTGTTTGTGTTGTTGGTGCACTTATTGTATAGTACATACCACTAGCTATCGTTCGATTTAAGAAAATACCTTTATTACCTGAACTTGTTCCGATATTATTTGCTACAAAATTAACTTGATAAAAAATCGCCGAATCTCCACGATTACGCATTCCATAAGGCGATTCGTTGTAATCAATTTTCCATGGGTCCTTAAAATTCAAATATCCGCTAGGAGAACCTCCTTCGGATAGTTGTGATTGTACAGTTGCTTCCTTTGCGTGCGTAAATTGAGCCGTTACATTTGATGTAGTTGTACTCAAAGGTAATACACTGTGATTTTTATAATTTAAAACAGAAGAATTCGTCCAGTATTGAAATTTTTGTGTAGTTCCTGCCTTAAAATCTTGTTGGGCTTTCAAAATCCAATTTTCTGTTAATTTCGGTCAAATAAAGGTTGTATCAGGATAAGATTTCCATTGATCTGTTTCCCACCGGGACCAGTTTCCAAATGAAATCCCTGATGAATCGGCTTGGTATACATGCACATTTGGAACAAGTGTATAATTTACTTCAACAACTGCACTTTTAACTCCATTTTTCTTAGCAAAAAATTTCATTCTTAAATTGTAACCAGAAAAGGATGCAATCAAACTACTTGGATTGTTTGCCCAAGTGGCAACTGCAGTATCAGGTGCAGAGTTGTCAAAAGTATAACAATAATATATTGATTCATCCGTCGGGGCACTCCAATGGACTGTGAGAGGAACCGCATAAGTCCCATTTTGTGGAGTTATGATGGGCGGCGCAACAGGAGAATTATTGATTAAGAAAGGATTACTTACTGCCGATGTTCCAATTTGAATCTTATAGAACTTGTTTGACGGAAGATTGGAGGCGACGGACCAAACGTAGGAATTGCTTCCTTTATTAGATGTTTTATTTGAATCAAGCGTTACGTAAGGAACATATTGACCTGCATCATTATCCTTCAAAAGAACTATATTGTCTGAACCCCCATGATTATCAGTCCAGTTGATTGTATGATTTCCTCCTGTTACAACTACCTCTCCTTTTTGAGGGGATGTAATTGTTATTACTCTGTTTACATCCCAACCAATGTCTTGCAGAATAGCCAAACCGACTTCACCGGGAGAATGTATTGCCTCAGCCCAATAAAGACCTGGTACCATGAGAGAATTACTATTGCTTGGTGGATAATTAATATCATCAAGGTGAGAAATACTTGATCCCCCTTCCCAGGGATTTGGTGAGTATATTCTTGCCAGTCCATTTCCCATAAGATGAGATTCTGGTCCAAAGAGAAAAACTGTATCACTAACAAGTGCATTTCCTAAGTTCGTCGAGGCCGTATCGTATGTTGAAACAAGATTATTTTGGCCAGCTAAAGAATCCTTCTGAAGAAGAACATCGTAACTATTGGGATTGAAACGACCATTTTCATATTTTGCTCTGATGTATCCCTTTCCACCTGAATCGACAAAAGTTCCAACAAATCCAAGTCCATGACACATTTCGTGTAACAACACCGTCACAAGATCATATTTGTATGCCGGGGTATTTCCATCAGTTCCATAATAAAAATCCGCATGACGTTTAGCATTAATTGTCACTATTATGTCAGGAATAGTATCATTATTAAAATATGTGTTCGCTAGCTTCTCTGCTAATGCTATAGGGTATTCTACATTTTGTTTTGGTGCATTTGAAAAATTCATCTTGTAATCGGTCGGTGAGGCGTACGCTAGAATTTTCATATCATTCACATTTTTCCAAACTGCTTTGACATTTATTGTTTGAAAAGAATTCAAAAGATATTTCCAGATATCAAGCGCTTTTTCAACTGCGGGATAAACATTACCTGGAAATGACATTAAACTATCGACTTCTTCAGTATATGTTACTTTAAAAATAACTGTAGCGGATTTCCCCAATTTTGTTCTTTCCTGATAGATGGAAGGTGGGTCAATCCTAGTAAAAACATTTCCTTCTCTTGCTTCTTGTGCAATTCCGTAGGAAATACAAACAAACAATGCAAAGATGATATTTTTTATATTCATAAATTCTCCCATAATAAGTTGTTGAAACCAAAGAAAGTTTTAACGATGTTTAAAAAGCAAACAGCAATATCCTTCAAAAAAACGTTCATCGTGTTTGGTTGATCGGTATTCTGCCTGCGTGGTACCCCCCGCTTTTGATATTCGTAGTATCAAAGCGGGGTTTTTATTTATTTACATTCATAGTTTTTCCTCCTTTCATTATTTCCTTTTTCCAATTGTTACAACTGCTTTGCTTCCGTTAAAACCAACCGAAACAATTAGGTTTTGTCGAATCGCAATTGAAGAATAACTGCCATTTGCAGAATATAACTCTGGATACCATTTCCAATTCATCCCGTTGAAATGAGAAATCAATCCAAAACTCCCACAAACAACTATATCATTTATTGCAATTCCGCGAATTTTACTAGTAAAGAAACTGGGTATTGTTCTTATTTCCAGCCAACGGTTATTTTTACTTTTAAAGACACCATCACCGCAAGTATAAAACGAACTACCATTATAAGTCCACACAGAAACTATGTCCCTTCTAATATTCCAAGGTATTGAATCGACATTTGTTGTATTTGTAATTTTCAATATTTTCTTATCTTTGGGCTCCCAAGAATCAGTTACTGCACAATATATTTCTGCCTCCTCAGAATTTGTTTTAACTATTCCGCTCACATCGTTTATGTTTGTTTTTGTTCCGCTTTCAACCTTTTGCCAAGTTGTGCCAGAGTGATGATAAATTGCTCCATTAAGTCCGACACAATATAAATTTTGAGAACTTGTTCCCCACATTTTTCTTACCTGTCCATTAAATGGAATCGCAGTCATAAAAAATGCTTTGGAAGTAAAATTTGTGCCGTTCCATTGGATTAAATCTGCGTCACTAGCAAACCAAACATCATTTGAACTAAAACCGAAAACAGCATGTAGTGGATAATATCCGGCTCCAGTTCCAAAGTCTCTCACCAATATTTGTAAAAGAGTCCACTTCTTTCCATCCCATTTTAGAGCATTATAGTATATCTCATTCTGCCCTGAAGAATCCGGTAAAATTATCTCTCCAACGGCATACGCTAAAGAATCGTTAATGACAGCAACATCGTATAACATGCACGAACCTGCGGTGCCGCCAAAGGTAGTTGTTTCCCACGTCCAATCATGGCTTGTGGTATCCATTGTGGTTGCTTGTGCATTTACCGAAAAACTTTGTGTAACAAGTGTGTATGAGTAAGTTTTATTCGGCAAAAGCCCTTCGTCAACAAACAAAGAATCTTTACCTGTCAATGTAATTGTTGCAATGGTAGAGTCGCTTCGCTTCAGCATAATTGTTCTTTGCGTCTCATTCTCGGCAAGCGTAAGTTTTAAAAATGCTTCGGTGCAGGTTGCATCTTCTACCGTTAGTTGTAACGGGTTTGCTGGCGAAGTAACCGGTCCCTCTTTTTTACAATCGGTGCCAGTAAAGAGAAGGAGAGTGATGAGGGAAAGAAAAAATATTTTGCTAAAAGAATTATTTGTCTGCATATATGTCTCGTTTTGACTTCCCGCAGCTTGCGGCGTCATTCCGGCGAAAGCCGGAATCCAGAAACTGGATGCCAGCGTACGCTGGTATGACAAATTTCCTCGCCGCTTACAGCGAGGAAATTTACTACCATATGATTTTTAATTTTAATGTTGTATCTCTCGCCTAATACAATTGTAGCGTGGTGTAGCGTGGTGTAGCGTGGTGTAGCGTGGTACATTTTTAACCTACTAAAAACCTTTTTTCATGTCAAGTCAATTTTTAGCAATGAAATTATTTAAACAGTGCATGTAAAAAATTGTATTCTGACATCACAAAATAAATCATGCGCCAGGAAAATTATTTGTTGAAGAATAAAAGTTGAACATTCTCAAATATCTCCGTAGAATTACTCCACATCATCATACCATAAGGATATCTTCATGTTCATCGGACATTTCGCTGTAGCGCTTGCCGCCAAGAAAGCAGCACCGAAAACAAATCTTGCAACATTATTTGCCGCGTCACAATTGGTTGATCTACTCTGGCCTATGTTTCTTTTGCTTGGAATCGAGCATGCAAGAATTGCCGTCGGCGATACGGTCGTAACACCGATGGATTTTTATGACTATCCGATCACGCACAGTTTGGTCGGGGCAATTGGATGGTCTGTGATATTCGGAGCGTTGTATTATTTTCGAAGAAAATTTTCTAAAGAAGCTGTTGTTGTCGCTTTGGTTGTCTTCAGCCATTGGATTCTTGATCTTATCACGCATCGTCCCGATCTTCCGCTATTCAGCAACGATTCAATAAAACTCGGTTTAGGTTTATGGAACAGCATGGCGGGAACTGTTATCGTTGAATTTGGATTGTTTGCAATCGGCGCGTATTTGTATTATTCCGCAACGACAGCGAAAAATAAAACAGGAACATATTCATTGATTGGATTGCTGGCATTTCTTGTCATCATGCATCTCGGAAATCTTTTTGGTCCTCCTCCGCCCAATGTAGAAATGATTGCCGTCGCAGGAAACGCACTGTGGCTTTTTGTGCTCTGGGCGTGGTGGATTGATAGAAGCCGAGAACCAAAATCAGCGTGACTCACTATCGACACTGAAAAAATTTTGACGGAGGTTACATGATTTCTGAATTAGATATTGTTATTCGTATTACCATTTCTGCGATTCTCGGCGGGCTTATCGGACTTGAACGGGAACGGCACAATCAACCGGCAGGACTTCGCACGCATACTATTTTGGCGGTTGGCTCTGGTTTGGCAATGTGTCTCTCCATCGAGATTGCAATGCAATTTAAAGAGATGGTTCCCAATGGTGACCCGGCGCGGTTAGCGGCACAAGTAATTTCGGGAATTGGTTTTCTTGGAGCGGGTGCAATCATTCGGTTTGGTGCGAACATCAAAGGATTAACGACCGCAACGTCGCTCTGGACTGTAGCAATCATCGGTCTTACAGTCGGCGCCGGACATTATTTTTCTGCTGTCTATACGACCATTGTCCTTTTGTTCATCCTGATCATCCTTGATAAGTGGGAAAAAAGCGTTGTTGTCCAGACGACAACTCGATTCATCACTATCCGTGCAGCAGATCAGATCGGATTCATCGACAACGTACGAAAAGAATTGTCTACCCTGAACATTGAAATTAAGACGCTGACATTTTTTAAGAATATCGAAACGAATGATATCACCGTCAAGATCATCGCAAAGATCAGAAACAGATCGAATGAAAACCTGTTGATCCAGCAGGTGTCAAAAATTCCCGGTGCAAAAGATGTAGGCATGGAATAACGATTCCTAAAAAGATTGCCATGCAGGGATTATGGCAATCGTGGATGTGGGGCGCATAGTATTATTAAAAAGAAAGAATACCTATGAATCAACAACACTGCGTTGCCTGCGAACGAACGCAGGAACAAATTCCGCTAATTTCTGTTCTATATCAAAATAAAACGTTTTATATTTGCCCTCAGCATTTGCCTGTGCTCATCCACAATCCGCAAATGCTTGCAGGAAAGCTTCCCGGTGCTGAAGGTATGAGTCCGGCAGAACATCACGATTGACCGCTGTTGCTTCATTGAAAATGCAAATGCTGTTTATCATTTCATAAACAAACATTCATCGCATAAAGGAGGGAGTTATGCCGCATTTTCTTGTTGAATCGCCGCACACAGAAGAAGATTGTGATAAAATTGTGAAACTGACGCTGGCGATAGGGTATCTTACGCATTTTCATTGGGGATGCAAAGTCGGCGATCATCGCGGGTGGGCAATGATCGAAGCCGATAATGAAAAAGAAGCTCTTCTTTCCGTTCCAACAATTAATCGGAATAAAAGCCGTGCAATAGAAATTATCCAGTTCGACCCTGGCGAAGTTCAGGGATGGTAAAAAAATTCCTTGTTCATTTTTCGGTGGAAGAGTTCTTCTACGCATAGTATCTTTTCTCCATACTAACACGACAACTTTCTTGGAGAACACCAATGGCTCTTCCTTCAACAACTGAAATGCACCGCGCCTGCATCAAAAAAGATTCGTCCTACGACGGGATTTTTTTCTTTGCGGTGCGGACGACGGGAATTTTTTGCCGTCCTTCATGCACGGCACGAAAACCTCTCGCAAAGAACGTAGAATTTTTTCCTTCGACCAAAGAAGCAATCTTCGCCGGATACCGCCCCTGTAAGACCTGTAATCCGATGGAAGCGATCGGAACACCGCCGGCATGGATCGGAACATTGCTTTCAACAATTGAAAAAGATCCCGCCACACGATATTCCGATTCCTATCTTCGAAGGAACGGAATCGAGCCGTCGCGGGCGCGGCGATTTTTTTTGAAAAATTACGGAATGACGTTTCAGGCGTATTGCCGAGGACGAAGGCTTGGAAAATCATTTGAACAAATTCGCAAGGGCGATGATCTGGATGATGTGGCGCTTGGCTATGGCTACAACTCGCACAGCGGATTCCGCGATGCATTCAAGAAAACTTTCGGCAAGGCACCGGGGCAAAGCCGAAACGGCGATTCAATTGTCATATCATGGATTGAAAGTCCGTACGGACCGTTGGTTGCGGCCGCAACATCGGAAGGAATTTGTTTGCTTGAATTCACCGATCGGAGAATGCTCGACAATCAGTTCAAGCGGCTGAGAAAATATTTTCACTGCGCAATCATCCCCGGCGAAAACAGCCATATCGTTCAAGTGAAAAAAGAGTTGAAAGAATATTTTGACGGAGGGCGAAAAACTTTTTCAGTGAAGATCGTTTTTCCGGGAAGTCCGTTCGAACAAAAAGTATGGAATGCCTTATTAAAAATCCCTTCCGGAACTACTGCATCGTACGAAGATGTTGCAACAATGATTGGTATGCCGAAATCATCGCGTGCTGTCGGCAGGGCAAACGGAATGAATCGTATTGCGATCGTGATCCCGTGTCATCGCGTTATTAATAAAGACGGCGAACTCGGCGGTTACGGCGGCGGTGTGTGGAGAAAGAAAGTGCTGCTGGGGTTGGAAAAAAATCAAAACTAAAGACTCATGAATCGGAGACAAATAAAAAATGGAACATAAATTTCAATTTCACGCATTGGACGAAAAAGAATTCAAACAATTTTTTGAAAAGAGCAATGAGGAATTATCAGAGCTGGCAATTCGGAGAATGATCGTTGACAAAAAGCCGGGATTCCCTTGCAGAGTTAGTCTTGAAGATGCCGAAGTCGGCGAGGAAGTACTTTTGCTGTCCTACACGCATCATAACGCTGATTCTCCGTATCGTTCAAGTGGACCAATTTTTGTCCGCAAAACAGCAACGCAAGCGGCACCGGGAGTAAATGAAATTCCAAAGATGCTTCATCACCGTTTGCTCTCTGTTCGCGGATATGATAAGGATGCTATGTTGATTAGTGCAGCCGCTATTGAAGGAGGTGAATTGAAAGGAACCATCAATCACATGTTTGATAATCCATCAATCGACTATTTACATATTCACAATGCAAAACCGGGATGTTATAATTGTCTTGTCCGACGAGCGTAGCAGAAAGTTTTCCTGAATAAAAATTATAGGATCAGATTATGTACGATTACTCACGAGATATAAGAAGAAAAGACAGACAAAAAACGGATACAGCATTTATAAAAGACTTGCTTTACAACTCGGTCTCTTGTTCCATTGCTGTGGAAAAAGAAGGATTTCCGCTAATTCATGTCGCATTTTTTTCTTATGACGAAAATGCCAATGAGATAATTTTTCATTTTTCAAAACATGGTCACGCAGGAAATGTCATCACCGACGGAAAGAAAGCATGTGTTTCGGTCTATAAATGTGGCAGGCTGTACACTGCGCATCAAGCTGTTGATTTCGGCTGTGAATATCAGAGCGCCATTATCTATGGGACAATCAAAATTGTGGAGGACGAGACAGAGCGAATGAAAGCGATGGATATGTTCTTCAAAAAATTTTTTAATAGTGTTTCAAAAGATAATTATGATCCTTTTACATCGGTGCAAGCAAAACCAATACACGTTGCAAAGATTAAAATCGACGAATGGTTTGGGAAAGAACACCGCGCACCTGAAACGGCTTTGCAATCATTTTACCACCCGGCAGACCCGCGAATGTAATGTTCGTGGCATTCCATTTTGATGGAAATGTTGTTATGCATGGGAGATTGTAAGGGAAAAAAGGATAATCTCTTTGCAAGAGACTAATAATCGCGAGCGAATTAAAAGTGATTTGGGCAGCTACCTTATCGGACATTTTAAATATGAAGAAACTCTCGGCGATTATTTCGGTGCGGACTTTGAGGCAGGGTGATGGTTCGATCGAAACTTACGTATCTTGAGAAATATTCAACGCGTACCAGAAACGCCTGACGATAGACTATTAGTAATCTATGGTGCGGGGCATTTAAACATCTTGAACTATTTATTTGAATGCTCACCGGAGTACGAACTTGCGGATCCTGCTCCGTATCTGACCACTTTTTTAAATATCAAACATTAAAAGTAGTTTAGAACAGCAGTAGAAGTTTTTTTGCAGTTGTAATGCCGCTAAATGATGCCAGCATTCATTTACATTGCATTTTCACATCTCTTCAAGTAAATTCACCCTAATAATTCACTACTTTTTTCCCTTTCTACCGGCGAAACCATGAAACACATACCATTCTCTACCCGTTTCGAAAAAATAATTCTCATGCTGTTGTTTTGTGTATCAATGATAATGGCAGGTGACATTAAGCTACCATCGAAAATTACTGCCGTGACTGTTTATAACGATCAAGCGCTTATCACAAGAACAGCAAAAGAAAATATTCCTTCGGGAATTCATAAAATTATTATTCCCGATCTGGCGTGGGGGATGATTGATCGATCATTAAAAGTTACGGGAACGTCGTCCACTGAAGTAAAAATTTCGGACATTAAAATTGAACAGATCTTTCTCGATACAATACCGCAAAACCGGACTGCAGAATTGTACCAGCAACTCACTATGCTTCGCACGGATAAAAATTCGTTAGAACGAAACAATATTTTATTTAAATCCCAATACGATGCGGTCGATGCGATGAAAGAGAGCTACACAAAAAGTTTGTCGCTTGAAAATCCGGGGCAAAAAGCTTCGGTGGATGAATGGAACAAGCTGCTCGATTTTGTCGAAAAGAAAAAAAAGGAATATGCCGATAAAATGGAATCAACTCGCAGAGAGATCGATCAAAAGATTGCGAAGATTAGGGTCATAGAAGATGAAATTAAATCAATCGGCGGTGCGGCAAAAAAAGAACAAAAACAGGTAACGATAATTCTGAATGCGACAAAGTCAGGAACGGTTACTCTTGAAATATCATATCTTATTCTTGATGCGGCCTGGATTCCGACGTATGAAATTCGTGCGTCAATGGCAGACAAGAGTCTTCAACTGGTGTATTCGGGAAATGTCAAGCAAACATCGTCTGAAGACTGGACAGATGTTGACCTTGTTCTGTCAACCGCAAAACCCGCGGCGAGCGAAAATATGCCGGTGCTTTTCCGTCAGACGGTCGATACGCATCCTGTGCCTTCCAACGATTCGTATCAATCCAGGAGATCATCCCCCAATCGCGGAAGATCAAACACTGAAATTTCTTTTTCCGGCAATACAATTTCCGGTAAAATCCTGGATGCACAAACAGGGGAACCTCTTTCCGGAGCCAATGTGATTATCGAAGGAACGAATATCGGCGGATCGGCAAATATGGATGGTGATTATGTAATCTATAATGTTCCCGACGGAGTGTATAATGTAAGAGCATCGATGATCGGATATCAACAAGTTACTGCGTCGCAAGTCAGAATTTCAAAGACAACCGGTGCACGTCAAACTTTTGATTTATCTTCCGCTTCAATCAATTCACAAGAAGTCGTGATTATGGCGGATAGACCGCTCATTCAAAAAAGTATGACCAACGCAGTTCGAGTAACCTCTGGAGATGTTATTGTCAATCCTGAGGAATCAATTTCTTCGAATCAAGTTACATCATCGACATTCAGCATTGCATCAAAACAGACGATACCAAGTGATAACCAAAATCATAAAGTAGGGATTGCTCTTGACGATATTCCTGTACGTTTCGTCTATAACGTCGTTCCAAAAATTCTTCCGACAGCATTTTTGGTCGGAAAAGGAAAAAATCCGAAAGAATATCCTTTGCTTGCCGGAGAAGCGAATATCTTTTTAGATAATTCGTTCGTTTCATCGATTCAATTAAAAACGATTATGCCGAACGATTCATTCTCGGTAAATCTTGGTGCCGATGAAGGGATTGGTGTTGAACGAAAATTGGTTAATCGATTCAGCGAAAAAGTCGGCACGTTCTCATCGAAAAACCGTCTTACAGTGGAATATGAAAATGTGATTCATAACCATAAAAAATATTCGATAGAGGTTTTTGTATTCGATCAAGTGCCGGTTTCTATTGATGAAAAAATAACTATTGAAGTGTTTGAACCTAATCCCAAAGTTATGCTGCCAAATAGCGATGGGATTTTTCAATGGATAGTAACATTACGGCCCGGCGAAAAAAATACATCGAAAGTTAAGTTTGCGATTGAGTATCCGCCCGATGTTTCTGTGTACGGATTGAGATAAGGCGGCATTGAAAGGGACTTTCATGACCGGCGAAAGTCCCTTCGTGAAGACTTATTCTTACATTGGCTCGAGTGAAATTTCCGGCGACGATATGTGTGCAGCTGTCTCTGCATTGCGAATTCTTCGCGAAAGGAAAATACACACAATGGTCGTTATCGCTGCGAGTCCGCCGACAATTTCGTAATGGATAATCGTCCCATCGGCAGATTTCCCCAGAATCATTCCTGCACCAAACGAAGCAATACCGGATGAAAATTGCTGGATGGAAGAAGTCACGCTCATAAAACTTCCGCGCTGCTTCGGTTCAACACTTGCCGTCACCATCGCCATTGCCGGCACCATTCGTCCCGAAACTAAAATCATAAATATCGTTGTGACCAACAATATCACCCAAAGCGGTATCGGTGGAAGATTTGTCACTGTTATAATGGGAATCATCGACAGCGTTGCGATCCACAAAAATGTTTTTTGTTTTCCAAATTTATCCGTCAGTTTGCCAAAAAATCGTGCCGTAAACATTGTTGCCGCGCCGCCCAGCAGATACACGTACGGCAAATCTTTTTCGGGCATCCCCGAATTTGAAACAAGATACGGACTGATGTACGGAATAACGGAAAATCCGGCAAACATCATTGCCGACATAAAGATGAAAGAATTAATGTTGCCGCGATGCGTTAAAAGTTTTAAAAGCTCTCGTACAGGAGATACATCAACCCGATGGGCAAGATGGCCGCGCAATGTGGGAAGGACAAAGTACCCGACGACAAGGACAATGGAACTTGTACCGGCGAGCATAAAAAACGGAATATGCCATCCGTACGAATTTGCAAGAAACAATCCAACAGGAACGCCGGCAACGGTTGCAAGCGAGAAAGACGACATGATCGTGCCGATGGCTTTTCCGCGGCGGATATCGGGAATAACATCGCCGACAATGGCAAAAACCATCGCACCGATAATTCCGCCGAATGCGCCCGTGACGATACGTCCGGCAAGAAGAAATTCGTATGTTGGTGCGAACGCACAAAACAAATTTCCAAATGCGAATCCGCCGTACAAAGTTAACAACATCGTTTTTCTGTCGAACCGGTCGATGAACATTGCGCCGAGCAAGCCGACAATGCCGGCGCTGAATGTGTAGCCGGAAACGATCATGCCGAACTGCTGCGGCGAAATTTGAAACACGCGCATCAGCTGCGGGCCGAGCGGCATCAGGATAACGAAATCCATGAGGTTCGTGAATTGAATGGAGGCAAGGACGGCGAGGAGCAGCCATTCGTTATAGACTGGTTTTGTGGATGATGATAATGAATCGGTCATACGATCTTTTATTTTCTAAATTTTTTATCACGACCACTGTGCATTTGCACAACGGACGAGACTCGATGGTTTTGGTCAATCAATGTGGTTCCCTGCACGAAAGAGATATTGTCTGTGAAAGTGATCTTTTCTTAAGATACGCAGTGGAAATGGTAGACTAATATACCATAAACGAATTACCCTGCAAAATATTGTTCCGATGAACGTCAATGAATCTCTTCTCAAAAATTTTTGTATTTTGAGAACGTTATCGGATGTGTTTCTCAAATTAAATGAAAGCATTCCAGCATATGAAAACCTTATTCTTGTTTTTTTTCATCAGCACCCTACTTTTTGCCCAGTCTGAAATAAAATCATCGATTGAAATTCCGTCGCTTTTTTCAGACAACATGGTGCTTCAGCAAAAATCCAGTGCTCCATTTTGGGGCAAAGCACTTCCTCAAACAAAAATTTCTATCGTTCCGTCGTGGGGAAAACCATCGGTTACGACTGCAATGGCTGACAGCACATGGCGCACAGCAGTGAAGACACCACAAGCGGGAGGACCGTTTTCGATAACGATGAAGATCGGCGATTCCGTGATTGTTCTCAAAAATGTTTTGATTGGCGAGGTGTGGGTCTGCTCCGGTCAATCAAATATGGAAATGCCGCTTGAAGGATGGCCGCCGAACGATACGATTGCCAATTCAGCAAATGAAATTCGCGAAGCAAATTTTCCGAAGATACGGTTGTTTAACGTGAAAAGGGAATTGGCAACGGAGCCGAGATTTCATTGCAGCGGTGCATGGAGCGAATGTATTCCGGAATCTGCCGCAAAATTCAGTGCAACGGCGTACTTTTTTGGGAAAAAATTATTTCAGGAATTGAAAGTTCCTATCGGACTCATCGTATCGGCGTGGGGCGGAACGCCGGTAGAAGCATGGACAAGCGAACACTTTATTACGCAGGATAAGGAGTATGCCGATTTTCCGGCAAAGTTTGCACAGGGCAGAAAAGAATATGCTGTCTATATGCCGTGGCTTGCATCGCATAAAATTATCGATATCTCACACCGCACTGCCGATGAGCGATGCAAAGAATTAGCGTTTGATGATTCTTTGTGCGCTCGCACCGATTTTAATGACAGCGGCTGGCAGTCAATGAAAATTCCGACGGAATGGGAAAGCACGGACGTAGGAACTTTCGATGGTACGGTATGGTTTAGAAAAAAAATCGAAATCCCGAAAACATGGCTGCACAAAAATCTCGTGCTCGAACTCGGACCGATTGATGATTTTGATCTTACATTTGTCAACGGGAAACGTGTCGGCGGGCTTGAAACAGGAAGTCCGTGGGATACGAAAAGAGTGTATGATGTTCCCGCAGAGATTGTTACCGACAGTGTGCTGACCATCGCTGTTCGTGTTATTGATCTGTTGGGCGGAGGTGGATTGTGGGGACAGCCGGAACAACTCTTTCTTCATACCAGCGAAAGCGAAGAAAAAATCAGCCTTGTCGGTGATTGGAAATATCTTCCCATTGCGGAATACAGGGATTCGAAATTTTATTTGTTTGATATTGTATCACGTGAATTTTATAAACGTCCGCCGTTAACGAATGAAATTAATGCGGCGCTTCCTACCGTATTGTATAACGGAATGATTGCGCCGCTGATTCCGTATTCGATCAAGGGAGCGATTTGGTATCAGGGAGAGGCGAACACCGACAAACCGGAGGCGTATGAAACGCTGTTTCCCTTAATGATAAAAAATTGGCGTACGGATTGGAAAAGTGAATTCCCGTTTTACTATGTACAAATAGCGCCGTTTCCGTACGGCGATCGAATAGAATCGCAGCGATTACGTGATGCACAATTCCATGCCCTTGCAGTACCAAAAACAGGAATGGCAGTGACGCTTGATATCAGCGAATTGCGTACGATCCATCCGCGCAACAAGCAGGATGTTGGCGGCAGGCTTGCGCGATGGGCGCTTGCGAAAGATTATAAAAAGAAAATTCCGTTTTCCGGACCACTCTATACATCCTCTAAAATTAAAAACAATGCCATGATTCTTTCGTTCGAGTATGCGGATGGCTTGAAGATTATTCCGAAAAATGGAAAAACAAATTTTTTCATTGCGGGAAAAGACAGCGTGTTTAAAGATGCGAATGTTATTGTCAAAGGAAAAACAGTTGTTGTGAATTCACCGGAAGTGAAAAATCCTATCGCCGTGCGGTATACATGGGGCAACACTTTGGAAGGAACATTATTCAATAAAGCCGGTTTGCCGGCATCAACATTCAGAACGGATCATTGGAAAAAATAGGAAACAGCCAAAAACAATTTACACGGAGAGACGACATCGATGAATACGAAAATTATTATGACGACCAGCGCAAGTGTGCTTGGGGCCGCGGGAATTCTTTTGATATTTATGCCGGAAGAGTTTTTACGGGCATTGAACTTTGACACTTTGAAATCGCTGCAGCTGCTTGTGCAAACCGTCGGCGCTCTTTACTTTGCCTTTGCCATGATGAAC
This sequence comes from Ignavibacteriales bacterium, assembly GCA_037443785.1. Taxonomy (GTDB): domain Bacteria; phylum Bacteroidota; class Ignavibacteria; order UBA10030; family UBA8401; genus JAQUOA01. The sequence continues at coordinate 14,815 of JBBINR010000002.1, forward strand.
TGGATGATCAGAACAAGTACAATCGGAGGAATTTATAACCGGCCGATTGTTGTTGGTAATGTAACACACTTTTCGATTGCAGGGCTCGCATTGATCAAAGGGGCATTTTCACATTCCGATCTATCGGCGGCAGCATACATTGCGGCCGGAGGTTACACGATCTTTGCCATTCTCTTCGGCATACTTCTTTTCCGGAACCCTGCCGCAGCAGATGAAAAATGACCATTGAGTTTTACAACCATGATTTTTTTAAAATACTTGTCTGGAAAATTTCATTATGCCCTCCAACGATAAACGGATTGATGCCTATATCGCCAAAGCGCAGCCGTTTGCACAGCCGCTCTTAATTCATTTTCGCAACATTGTGCATACGGCGTGTCCCGATGTTCAAGAAACAATCAAATGGGGATTTCCGCACTTTGATTACAAAGATGAGATGATGTGCAGCATGGCGGCGTTCAAACAGCATTGTGCGTTTGGATTCTGGAAAGCTTCTCTGATGAAAGATAAAAGTTTGAAAGCGCATGCGGACTCAGAAAGCGCCATGGGGCATTTTGGAAGAGTGACTTCATTCGATGATCTTCCTTCAGATAAAAAATTGATTGCGTATATAAAAGAAGCCATGAAAATGAATGATGAAGGAATTAAGGTTGAGAAAAAACCAGTCGCAAAGAAGAAAAAGGAGCTTGTCATTCCTCCGTATTTTCTTGCAGTTCTAACAAAGAACAAAAAGGCGCTTGCCGTATTTACCGGGTTCAGTTATTCTAATAAAAAGGAGTATGTTGAATGGATTACCGATGCAAAGAGCGAAGAAACGCGTCAAAATCGGTTAGAAACAGCGATTACGTGGATTTCAGAAGGGAAAGTAAGACACTGGAAATACCTGAAGAAATAAACTGCTCCTTCACAATAATTAAGAGAAAATAATTTTGAACTGAGGGATATAATCGCCATATTATCATTGTCGATGGCACTTCAGCGTTTCTGTCTTTCCCAAATTCTCAGTTCTGCTGCTCGCCTTCTCACATAATTACATATTTTTTCATTTTTCATAGGAAGCCCAATGACAATTTACGTTGGCAACCTCAGCTACGAGGCAGACGAGCAAGCAATTAATCAACTTTTTTCACAATTCGGCGAAGTGACATCCGTAAAGCTTATTAAAGATACGGTCACGGGACGCTCCAAAGGTTTTGCCTTTGTCGAGATGGCAGAAGCGACAACCTCCAAACGTGCGATTGCAGAATTGAACGAAACAGAATTCCTGAGCCGAAACATTATCGTGAACGAAGCTCGCCCGAAAACAACAGGCGGCGACAGAGGCGGACGAAGCGGCGGAAATTCGTTCAACAAAAACCGCGGTGGCTTTAACAGCAGACGCAGCTACTAAGTCGTAATTTTTACGCGATAGAATTCTAGGTTACTCTACTTTTCAGTCAGGCCGTCTTTGTTGACCAGGGACGGCTCTTCTTATAACTTCCGATGTCAAAGAACATCGGAACGACGAAAACTCGGGGTCACCGAGTAAATTCATTCACCACGAATCAATCATTATTTTCTGCACCGGAAAACTCCGGTGTAGTGTGACCACTTATCAAGAAAGTTTTTCATGACACTTACTCTCTTCACCAAACTTCCATTAACCGAGGAAATTCAAAGCGCCATTTCGGAAATGGGATTCATTCAAGCCTCTCAGATTCAGTCTGAAACCATTCCGCTGCTGCTGGAAGGAAAGGATGTCATCGGGCAGGCACAAACCGGAACAGGAAAAACCGCGGCCTTCGGAATTCCGCTGCTCGAAAAAATTGCCGAAGACGAAAAGCACGTGACGTCCGTTGTGATGTGCCCGACTCGTGAACTTGCGATTCAAGTTGCGAACGAATTAAAACGGATTGCAAAACACAAAAAACATATTCACGTTCTTCCGATTTACGGCGGCGAATCGATTCAGAATCAAATTAAAGAATTGAAACGGCATAACCAGGTGATCGTTGGAACGCCGGGACGCATCATGGACCATCTTGAACGCAAGACTTTGACGTTTGAGAATGTGAAATACGTTGTGCTGGACGAAGCGGATGAAATGCTGAACATGGGATTCCGTGATGACATCGAATCCATTTTGAGCAAGATGCCGAAAGAACGGCAAACCGTGTTGTTCTCTGCAACGATGCCGAAACCAATCATCGAAATTGCACGAAAGTTTCAGCAGCATCCCGCGCATGTAAAGGTTACAAAAGAAAATCTTACTGCTGCCTCCATCGAACAAGTGTATTTTGAAACCGGAAGAATTTCCAAAACAAAAATCATTTCGACGCTTATCGATTTATATGAATTAAAGCTCGTGATCATTTTCTGCAACACCAAGCGGATGGTTGATGAAGTCGTCAAGACAATGAAACAATCCGGAATGCGTGCGGAAGGAATTCACGGCGATTTCAATCAGCAGCAGCGCAATAAAGTGTTGACGGCATTTCGCGAAGGGACATTGAATATTCTCGTGGCAACCGATGTTGCCGCCCGCGGTATCGACGTGAACGATGTGGATGCTGTATTCAATTACGATATTCCAATGGATCCGGAATATTATGTTCACCGCATCGGGCGAACGGGACGCGCCGGTAAAGAAGGACGATCGTTTACATTTGTCACCGGACGAAATGAAGCACGGCTTTTAAAAGGAATCGAATACTTTGCGAATATAAAAATTGAACGTCGAAATCTTCCGACGGATCAAGAAGTTCGGGAAGTTGCCGGACATCGTTTGCTGAAAGGAATCCAAAATCTTATTGCTCATGGAAAACTCGAAGAATTCGAACAAATGGCGGAAAAGTTTACGGCGGAAGGAATTACCATTGATCAGCTTGCCGCTGCATTATTGAAAATGATGCTTCCCGCAGAAACAAAACTCCATCATGAAATAAAAGAAGAACATCACCGCGGCCATTCTGAAGAACGGCGCCGTGATTTTCGCGATGATCGCCATCGGGATCGCCGACGTGAATCAGGCAGTGAACGACGATTTGAGAGACGGGATGATCGACAACAGCATGGCAATCGCAGTGAACAACGAAGTGGACGCCCGTTTGAGCATCGTTCCGAACGCCCATTTGCCGCGAAACATGAGCCGCGACCAGAACGCACCCAAGTTCATGTGCACCGCGATGAACCACGGCATGAAGGCAATCGATTCCACCGTGACGAATATCGACATGAGAAAAAAGATTCTCATGGTACAAAACCACGGTTTGTAAAGCGAAAATTAAAACGACCGGCGTAATGGTAAAAAGGTCTGCAGAAATGCAGGCCTTTTTTGTTTACAGCTGCATATTGGCATCTTTGAATTTCGTTTTCTAATTTAAAGGAGCAATCTATCTGTTTCAACAAAAAGGAGATAACAATGGCGGTAACTTCAGCAGAACGAAAAGCAAAAATTCAAAAGCTCCGCGAACTTCCGCAAAAACTCGAAGAAGCAATAAAAGGATTGAGTGATGTGCAGCTTGATACACCGTACCGTGACGGCGGGTGGACGGTGCGGCAGGTTGTTCATCACATTGCCGATTCGCACATGAATGCCTTTCTTCGTTTCAAGTGGATGCTCATCGAAAATTTTCCGAAGATCAAAACATACGATCAAGAGCTCTGGGCGCTTTCACCGGAATATAAATTACCGCTCGAACCTTCGCTGCTGCTTGTGCGTGGATTGCATGTGCGGTGGGCGGCAATGCTTGACGCCGTCTCGGAATCAGATTGGGAAACAAAAAAGGGTGATCATCCTGAAAACGGAATCGTAACATTGGATCGAATGCTGGATATTTATTCCAATCACGGTGAAAAACATTGCGGACATATTTGGGGTTTGAGAAAAAACAAAGGATGGTAAGAAATATTTCAATACGAAAACTATTTTTTATCATACTCATCTTGCTTACGGCGGGATGTTCCGGAGAGAGCCAATTGACATCGGCGAAAAAGAGAATTGTTTTTTTTGGTGATTCGATCACAGAAATGGGAAACATGCCAGGCGGCTATGTTTCAATCGTTAGAGATTCGCTAAAAAATTTTGAGATAATCGGTACCGGCATCAGCGGGAACAAAGTTTCCGATCTTGAAAAAAGATTGCGCAAAGATGTGCTTGATAAAAAGCCGGATTGCGTCGTCATGTACATCGGCATTAACGATGTGTGGCACTATCAATTTGCCGATCGCGGATTGAGCGGAACGCCGAAAGATTCATTTTCTCTTAAACTAAAAAATATCATTAACAAAATTCAACAAGCAGGAAGCACGGTCATCCTTTGCACGCCAAGCGTGATCGGTGAAAAGACCGGCGGAAGTAATCCATCGGACGCAATGCTTGACGAGTATTCTGGGATCAGCAGAATTGTTGCCCAAGAGGCGAAAGTGCACCTTCTTGACCTGCGGAAAGAATTTTTATCCTATCTTTTAGAACACAATTCGACAAACAGCGAACATGGAATTTTAACGACAGACGGCGTTCACCTTTCTGCGGAAGGAAATCGTTTTGTGGCGCTCCAGATGATAAAGGGATTAAAAGCGTCAAGAATCTTTTAAAAAAACGTCACGGCACCTCTCTTTTATCGGGATTTTTCCGCCACTCGCCGAAAATGTCATCGTAACAGCACGCACTTTATGTAATTTGCAGACGTCATATTTGGTGTGGTTGCCTTTGTTTCTAAAAATCTAAATATTGCATGTGCACGCGGATGAAGACGCTTCGCTGAACACGCAAAACAAAGAATCCAGCCATTGGTGTATAACAACATCAGTTTTACCGCTCACGATTGTATATAAGTTCATACGTAGATCATTCTTATGGATAATAAAAACGCAGATTTATCATTTTTAAAGATCGATCGTTCCTCGCATCGAAGCGACAATTCCGGTTCCAAAAATAAAATTTTTATTTTTGGCGGCATTGCGGTTATCGCTGCTTTGGCTGTTTGGGGAATCATGGCTGCGACGTCGTCGTCCGAACAAGAAGTGGAAATCGGCACGGCGATGGTTACATCTCCGGCGCAAGAAAATTCCGTGTTAAGTGCAAGCGGTTATGTTGTTGCACAGGTGAAAGCAGCAGTAGCATCGAAAGCAACCGGGCGATTGGAATTTCTTGCCGTGATCGAAGGTGATCATGTGAAAAAAGGAAGTATCATCGGGCGTGTTGAAAGTGCCGATGTGGAAGCGACATTAGGTCAAGCAAAAGCCGGACTGGAAAGTGCGAAGGCAGATCTTGAAGATGCATCGTTGAATTTTGAACGGCAAAAAACTTTGTTCGATCAAAAATCTATTTCGAAAGCAGAATATGATATTGCCAATGCACGATACAAGCGTGCATCAGCCGGAGTGAAATCTGCTGAAGCAAATGTGCGAGCTGCGGAAGTACAGGTGGAAAACACGTACATCCGTGCGCCGTTTGATGGAACAGTGCTGAATAAAAATGCTAATGTCGGCGAAGTAATCACTCCGTTCGGTGCGGCCGCTGGCTCACGCGGTGCCCTGGTGACGCTTGCCGACATGAGTTCGCTTGAAGTCGAAGCCGATGTTTCAGAATCAAACATCGAAAAAGTTATCCCCAATCAGCAATGTGAAATTACGTTAGATGCTATTCCGCAAAAACGGTACCGCGGGTTTGTGCATAAAATTATTCCTACTGCCGACCGTGCTAAAGCCACCGTGCTGACCAAAATTCGATTCATCGATCGCGATGTTCGTGTACTGCCAGAAATGAGCGCTAAAATTTTATTTCTGAACAATAAACAAAATGTTCCTGTAGAAAACTCTGCGTCGAAATTGACCGTTCCTTCTTCTGCCGTAGTTTTGCGCAACGGACGTAAAGTGGTTTTTATCGTGAAGGGGGAGAAAGCGGCGGAAACTCCCGTTGTCGTTGGCGATTCGATGGGAGCATTGGTGGAGATTAAAGAGGGTGTGGCAGACGGAGATAAGATTGTTCTGCATCCTTCCGAAACGCTTTCTTCTGGAACCAAAATTCGTACCGTAGCAAAATAAAAAAAGCATCGACGGTAAAGTTAACGAATGCTTACCGGTGTGGATATTTACGGCTAAAAAAAATTTATACTCACTTATTCAATCACAATTCAAATACACTTATGGCAACTGCAATCAAAGTTGATAGCGTCTCCAAAGTTTACAAGCGGGATCGTTTCGATATTCCTGTCTTGAACAACATTTCGCTCGATGTTCCCGAAGGAGAATTTCTTGCGCTCATGGGACCGTCGGGTTCCGGCAAAACGACATTGCTGAATCTCATTGCCGGCATCGATCGCCCATCAAAGGGAAATATTTTTGTGCACGATACGGACATTACTACGCTCGGAGAAACGGCACTGGCAAAGTGGCGTTCGCGTCACGTCGGATTCATTTTCCAATTCTATAATCTTATTCCCGTGCTGACGGCATTTGAAAATGTTGAACTGCCGCTGTTGCTGACACCGCTTTCAAAAGCGCAGCGGAAAAGGCAGGTTGAGACTTCGTTGCAACTTGTCGGCTTGGGTGATCGAATGTATCATTATCCGAAACAACTCTCCGGCGGACAAGAACAACGTGTTGCCATTGCGCGGGCTGTTGCAACCGATCCGACATTGCTGGTTGCCGATGAGCCGACCGGCGATCTCGATAAAAATTCCGCCGAAGAAATTCTCATATTGCTTGAACGACTGAATAGAGAATTCAAAAAAACAATCATCATGGTGACGCACGATCCGCATGCAGCGGAACGTGCAAGAGTTGTTCGTCATCTTGAAAAAGGCGACTTCAAATAGGAGCGTGGCATGAAAATTCTCAAACTCATTTTTAAAAACGCGCTGCGCCATAAACTTCGTGCACTGCTGACAATTCTCGGCATCGCGATCGCCGTTGTTGCCTTTGGTGTGCTGCGAACAGTCGTCACGTCATGGAATGCCGGAGTCGAAGCCGCAGCAGCAAATCGATTAGTGACCAGACAAGCGATCTCGTTTATTTTTCCACTGCCGTATTCCTACCGCGATCAGATTCAGAAAATCGACGGTGTCGAAACGGTGACGTTTGCCAATTGGTTTGGCGGCGTGTACATCGATAAAACGCAATTCTTCGCACGCTTTGCCGTAGATGCCGATACGTATTTTGAAGTATATCCGGAATTCATGCTTTCAAAAGAAGAATTGGAGACATTCAAAAAGGAGCAGAACTCGTGCATTGTTGGCAGCGAAACTGCGGCGCGGTACAATTTCAAGATTGGCGATATTATTAATTTGGATGGTGATATTTATCCCGGTCAATGGCAATTTGTCGTGCGCGGAATTTTCAAACCGCGCGACAAATCAACCGATGCAACGGGAATGGCTTTTCATTGGAAATATTTGGACGAACGCATGCGTGTAGAAATGCCTGGGCGTGAAGGATATATTGGCTGGTATGTCGTTAAAATAAAAGATGCCAATCAGGCCGGTGCGATCTCACAAAAAATTGACAACCTTTTTAAAAATTCACGAGCGGAAACAAAAACGGAAACGGAGCGAGCCTTCCAGCAAGGATTTATTGCCGCCTCAAGCGCTATTCTTACGGCGATGAACGTGATGTCATTTGTGATCATCGGTATCATCATGCTTGTGCTCGGCAATACCATGATTATGTCGGCACGCGAACGCACCAGAGAGTATGCGGTGCTAAAAACACTCGGTTATTCCGGCGGACATTTGATTGCATTCATCGGCGGCGAATCGATGGTGATTGCAGCGCTCGGCGGCGGACTTGGTTTGCTTCTGACATTTCCATTGGTGCAGGGTTTCGCCATGGCACTTCCGAAAGGTTTTTTCCCGATCTTCAACATTGAAAACAGCACTATCATCATCGCCGTATTGTCGGCATTGGTTGTTGGTGTTGCGGCGTCGATCTTTCCGATTATCAAAGCGCTGCACACATCAATTGTTGATGGTTTGAGGCACATTGGCTAAACAAATTTTATTTTCAGATAGCTTGAAAAACATAAAGGTGCAGGATGAAAATTCCAATTAAGTATACTTTTCGAAATTTTGTCAGCCGCAGACTGACCACGGGAATCACTGTTGTGGGTGTCGCGCTTGTTGTTTTCGTTTTTTCCGCCGTGCTGATGATGGCATACGGCGTCAAGAAAACGCTGGTGAAAACCGGTTCCGATGATAATGTATTGGTTGCCCGGAAGTCGGCGAACGGAGAAATTTCCAGTATTCTTCTTCAAGAAACGGTAAACATTATTTCCACACTGCCGCATATCGCCAAAAATGCGGAAGGGAAACCGATCTCGTCCGGTGAAACGGTCGTGGTAATTAATCTGACAAAAATCGAAGGTGATGGAGTAAGTAATGTAACCGTGCGAGGTGTTTCCGATCAGGCGTTCACCCTTCGTCCAAATGTGAAACTGGTTGACGGCAGAATGTTCTCTTTTGGAAAACGTGAATTGATTGTCGGTTCATCAATTGCAAAACGATTTGCCGGAGCGCAGATCGGACAAACGGTTAGATTTGCGGGAGACGAATGGACGATTGTTGGATTGTTTGATACGGGGGGCAGCGGATTCGATTCCGAAATGTGGGGGGACACACAGCAATTGCAAGATGCGTTTTCGCGGCAAGGTGGATATTCAACATTCACATTTAAACTGGACAGCAAGGAAAATTTTGAAGATTTTAAAACTGCGTTTAATCACGAGCAGCGGCTGCAGCAATTCGAACCAAAGATCGAGCAGCGGTATTTTGAAGAGCAATCTGAAACGATGGCGATGTTTATTCGCATCCTTGGAATTTTTGTTACCGTGATCTTCAGTCTTGGTGCAACGATTGGTGCAATGATTACAATGTATTCTGCTGTGGCCAATCGCACGGTAGAAATCGGCACAATGCGCGCACTCGGATTTCATCGCCGCAGCATTCTGAGTGCATTCATGGCAGAATCGTTGCTGCTTTCAATCGTGGGCGGAGCGATTGGGATATTTCTTGCATCCTTCCTTCAGTTTTTTAAAATCTCGACATTGAACTTCGATTCATTTGCAGAACTGGAGTTTTCATTTGCCCTTTCGCCGAACATTATTGTGTGGTCATTCGTGTTTGCGCTGTTGATGGGAATTATCGGGGGATTTTTACCGGCAGTTCGTGCATCTCGGATGAAGATTATCAATGCGCTTCGTTCAGTATAACAATTTCTTTTATCGACGGACAAAACGACCCGAGTTTATGACTCGGGTTTTGTTTTTTTCATCTCTTCGTTGAGGTGCAGTGTATGCTGCCATTCTTTTATTTTTCGTGCGCATGCAAACTCGACAAGCGTGCTGAGCGTTTCCGAGAAAGTCAAACCTGCTTTTTCTGCAGATTCCATGAAGGAAACTCCTTCCGTCAAATCCGGATTCGGGTTGACTTCAAGAACAAAAATCCGGTTTTGTTTTCCTATCCGTAGATCCACTCGAGCATAGTCTCTGCATCCGAGAACAGTATATGCAGCGAGCGCGATATGTTCTATCTTTTTTAATTCAGCACGAGAAAGTTTTGCGGGGCACGACGTGCGGATTCGATGAAATTCTTCCGTCAAGGGATTCCATTTTGCATCGTACGTGATAATTTTAGGATGATGTTTTAGAAATTTGGAGAAATCAAATTCAATGACAGGCAACACTTTTGGCGGATCGTTTCCAAGAATGGACACATGAAATTCTCGTCCTTCGATATATTCCTCAATGAGAAGCGGCGGTGGAAATTCAGTGAACATTTTTTCCAAACGCAGAACCAGCTCTCTATGTGTGTAGACAACGGATTCTTTTTCGATTCCTGAACTTGCATCTTCGCAGGCCGGTTTCACGATTAATGGATATTTTAATCTAAGCCGCTTCGGCAATTTCATTTCATTCAGGCTGAGAAATTTTGGCGTTGGAATTCCATTGGCGAGCAGAACTTGTTTTGCTAATCCTTTATGCAAACATACATTAAGCGAAAAAGAGGAGCATCCCGTATAGGCAACATTATAGAGATCAAAGAATGCGGCAACAGCAGGTTCAAGCAGATGTGAATCATGGAAAAATTCTACAAGATTAAAAACGACATCGGGGGGATTTTTCTGCAGGAGGCGGTACATCGTTTCACTATTTTCTTTTAAATTTACGACAGCGACTTCATGCCCTTCTTTACGAAGAGCGTCCGCAATTGCCATGTATTCCTCGTTTGCCGTGGCAACATGAATATCATATTTCGGATCAAAGTTGAGCGTCTTTGGATCGACAGTTTTGATTTTGTCGTACTCATCTTCACCAACTTGATTGTAGAGAACCAGAACAGCCGGCTTTTCTGAGATTCCTTTCATGAACTCTCCTTCGGTAAAATATTAACAAGTTTCCCGTTATTGGCAAGTAGCGGGGCTGCGGTTTTTAATTAGAGCAGGTGGGCATACAAACACAATAATTTGGACAAACAACTCTGTTAAAAATATTTTCAAAAAAAAATTTTATTGTAATTGCCTTGCTTCTGCAGCAATACTCCGATAGATTACATATATAATCTGCATGCGCTTCACACACTATTCCCACCGCCATGAAAAATATTCTTGCTCTTTCATTGTTCTTCCTGTTGTACTCTTTTACCGGCAACGCTCAAACCGATGCAAGTTGGAAAATTTACGACGATTCACAGCTTGTGCGAGTCGATATCACAATTGATTCGACAACACTGAAATGGATTTATGCGAATCCTCACAGCGACAGTGAGCATTATGCACAATTTCATTTTAAAAATGCGTGGATTGATGAAACAGTTGATTCAATCGGTTTCCGGCTGAGAGGAAATACATCGCGCGATTCTCAAAAGAAATCGTTCAAAGTTTCATTCAATTCGTTTATTAAGGGAAGGCAGTTTTACGGAATTGAGAAACTGAATTTGAACGGCGAACACAACGATCCCTCAATCATTCGCAGCAAGCTTTGTTTTGATCTATTTCACGATGCAGGAATTACGGCATCGCACGCGAACCATGCAAAAGTGTACATCAACGGAAAATATTATGGTTTATATGTCAACGTAGAACATATCGACGAAGAATTTCTTAAGAAAAATTTTTTAGATGACAGCGGCAACTTGTGGAAATGTCTCTATCCGGCAGACTTGACGTATCTTGGTTCCGATCCAAATCTTTATAAAGCTGTCATGAATAATCCCACAACACGCGCGTACGAGCTTTCAACGAATAAAACGAAAGATGACTACACCAAGTTGTCAAACTTAATTAGCATTCTTTCCAATACTTCGTCTGCGGCGTTTCCGGATTCAATTGAAAAATATTTGGATGTACGGCGCGTGCTTCAATACTTTGCAATGAATACGCTTCTCGGAAGCTGGGATGATTATCGTTCGCTGATGAATAATTACTATCTCTATCATAATCCATCGACGAATAAATTTACGTTGATTCCGTACGATTATGACAACACGTTTGGAATCGATTGGTTCGATATTAATTGGTCAGTTGCCGATCCATATAATTATCCAAAGGCTGTGCAGGGTGAACGACCGATGGCAGAAAAACTTCTTGCCAACGATCAATACCGCGATTTATATACGCACTTTGTTGAATTTTATAAAAACAATATTTATCAATTATCATTGTGGGAACATCGGATTGACACGATCAAGAGTTCTATTGTTGACGGCGTAACCGAAGACACGTACCGTACACTCGATTATGGATTTACTATGAATGATTTCAACAATTCATTCTCAATGACGTCATATTCCAATAAACATGTGAAATTCGGATTAAAGCAGTTTGTGAATCTTCGGAATGAAAGCATTGCGGGTCAATTGAATTTCAAAAATGCTTTGCCGATGGCGTACACTATTGATTACTCTCCAAGGAATCCGTTGCCAAACGACTCCATTCTTGTTATGGCATCATGTTTCGGAAAAGCAGGACTCAAAGAAGTCAATATATGTTTCACTCAGGATGGAACAGCAGTTGCAGAAACACTTGCCATGTTTTTTTCTCCGATCGAAAATTCCAAACGCGTTGAAGAAGCAGACCGATGGATTGGAACAATTCCTGCACTTGGAGCCGGAAAATCCGGAGCATTTACGATTATGATTAAGGATTCATCGGAGCAGGTAACATCATATCCTAGAGTTGTGCCAATACATCTTTCTTCATCATCACTACCTACTTCTTCAATAGTGATCAATGAATTTTTGGCAGACAATACAATATTTCCCGATCCGTCCGGAGAATTTGATGATTGGATTGAACTCTTCAATCCAACCACTGTTCCCATACGATTAACAAATAAATATCTCACGGATAAATCGACGAATTTATTAAAATGGAAATTCACCCAATCTAACCTTGAATTATCCCCGGGAACATTTCTTCTTGTGTGGTGTGATGAAGACACCGGACAAGCCGGCATACACACAAATTTTAAATTAAGCGCAGGAGGAGAATTTCTGGCACTGACAGACAGCGACGGCGTCACCGTGCTTGATTCGCTTTCGTTCGGTCAACAAACTGCCAATATTGCGTACGGAAGAATGCCGGATGGAAGTGAGAATTGGAAATTCATCACTCCCACACCGGGAGAAAAAAATGTTATTTATGAAGGCGTTACTCACAATGAAAAAATTCCAATCGGATATGCGCTTGATGTTTATCCCAATCCCTTCAATCCATCAACAACTATTCGTTTTACGATTCAAAGCTCGGGACTTACCACATTGAAAATTTTTGATATGCTGGGAAAAGAAATTGCCATACTTGTAAATGAATATTGTCAGGCGGGAAGCCACAGCGTGAGATTTCCCGGTTCGAATGTCACAAAGAAAAATTCAACTTTGAGCGGGTTTTCCTCCGGTGTATATTTTGTTCAATTACAGTCAAATGGAAAACAAGCATTGAAAAAAATAGTACTGTTAAAATAATAACTCTGTCAATTTAGCCTGTGGATGCGCTAAATTTGTTCGCAAGAATTATATTGTTTTCTTTTTTGTATATTATAGCAGCAATTCACAATTGTTTCACCAATCTATCTAGCCTTGTTTAATAAATTTGTAACAAAACTCAAATCGCTCTTTGGCGCCAAGCCGAAAGCAGTTCCTCCCTCTCCGGTGACGACCACGAAAGAAACCAAACAGCCGCTACGGCAGCGTAAACCGTACCCTCATGAAAAAGCGAGCGGTACGCATCATCCGCGAGACGTCCGGAAAAAAGAAACACGAGAGGAATATAGACTTCGTCATGAAAAACGGAATCGCGAAAAACCCAATAGACAAATTTTAGCATCGGCGAAAGAAACACCGCGGCAAATTCTTCCGTCCGAACCATGGGACAGTTCGGTATTTAAAGTCCCGGTGGTTGACGGCAAGACACGGTTTCACGATCTCGATCTTCCAGATCAGATTATGCATGCGATTTATGATTTGAATTTTCACTACACGACTCCGGTGCAATCGCAAGTATTACCCAAAGCACTCGCGGGAGAAGATGTTTCCGCACAGGCGCAAACCGGAACAGGAAAAACAGCGGCATTTCTTATTACAATTCTGACGCACATGTTGAAAAATCCAATCGGTGAAAAACGGGCGCATGGTACTCCGCGGGCGTTGATCCTTGCGCCGACACGTGAATTGGTGATGCAAATAGAGAAAGATGCGCGGCTGCTCGCAAAATACGTTCCGTGTTCAATTATCTCTCTTGTCGGCGGGATTGATTATAAGAAGCAGATGGAGCGATTGAAGCATGAAACGATCGATATTGTGATGGCGACGCCGGGTCGATTGATCGATTTTAAAAAACAAAAATTGATCGATCTTGGCAAGGTGGAAATTCTTATTCTTGATGAAGCGGACAGAATGCTCGATATGGGATTTATTCCGTCGGTGAAATATATCGTGCTGGCAACGCCCCAAAAAGCAAAACGCCAAACAATGTTTTTTACGGCAACAATGTCCTCCGATGTGAAACGGCTTTCAGAATCATGGACAAAACAGGCATTTGAAGTTTCCGTTGCGCCGGAAGAGATTGCGTCAAAGAACATCGAACAAATCACCTACATCACTACCAAAGAAGAAAAATTTCCGCTCTTCTATAATTTAATGATGCAGAAGCAAATGGAACGGGTGCTTGTCTTCGTGAATAGAAAAGATGTCGCCCGTAATCTTCGAGAAAAATTGGAAACGTACGGAATTACCTGTACGCTTCTTTCAGGTGATGTCGATCAGCACCAGCGGATTAAGCGGCTGGAAAATTTTCGAGATGGAAAAGTCCGCGTGCTTGTTGCAACCGATGTTGCTTCAAGAGGAATTCATGTTGATGCCATTTCACACGTCGTGAATTACAATCTTCCCCAGGATGCCGAAGAATATGTGCACCGCATCGGACGAACCGGACGCGCCGGTGCCTCAGGGGTTTCCATTAGTTTTGCGGACGAGGAGGATTCATATGAAATTCCTCGCATCGAAGAATTTCTTGGAAACAAGATCGAATGCGTATATCCCGATGAATCGTTGTTGACGCCGGTTCCGGAAGTTTTTCCGCGAACGGAAATGAAAAAAGAACGAGCTCCGCGGAAAAATTATACGAGAAGAACTCAAACAAGAAGGCCGCCGAGAAAACCTTCATAATAATTTTTTGAGAAATACTGCCATTTCAGATAAAAAGTGCGCCCCGCTTAATCGGGGCGTTGGTGTTTTTAAAATTCAAGTTTTACCCCCAGCGTTGGAAGCATACCTACACCGGTCGTCAGCACTTTTCCGTTGAACTCGCGCAATTCTTCACTATTCGTATTTGGGTGGTTATAGAAATTTAAAATGTCGAGAAACGCTACGAAGGCAAGATTCTTTACGAGCGGAACATCGCCAAATTGCTTTCTGTAATCGACGCGCATGTTGAGTGTTTGGAAATCGGGATACCGTTCGTTATTGTTTCCCGTGTTCTCTCGTGAATACCGGATAAAATTGGGATTGTTGAAAATATCTGAATGAATGATGTATGAATCTTTCGGCCTGCCGGTCGCGAATTTCCATTTTGCCGAGAACGACCATTCTTTGTTCAATTCGTAACCGAGAAGAATATTAAAAATATGCGGTTGGCTGAAGTCGGCATTATATTCTCCCATGCCGTCATTATTGTTTTGTCTGCTTTGTGAATAAGAATAATTCAGCTGCCCGTACCATTGATCGGAAAATTTTTTAATCAGTCCAAAGTCTATGCCGCGCGCGAATCCTGTTCCTTTGTTAGTGCGGATGGGTGTTGTCCGATCCGCATGGACAATAAGATTGCTCAAATCTTTGTAATACATTTCCAGAATCAATTTCAAATCCGCACCGAGGTAATGTGAAACGCCAATGATGAAGTGAATTGCTCGCTCATTTTTTAGTATAGCATTTGACTGACTGAGCGTGAACACTCGGAATTCCGGTGCTTGATAATACACTCCTGTCGCTGCGTTTAGTTTTGTACGCTCATTAATCTGATAGCGTACGCTGAGTCTTGGAGAAACATAATGCTGTTTATTAAACGCACCGTATTCGTACCGCACTCCCGGCATTACCGTCAGGATATCAGTAATATTGTAACGATAATCAGCAAACGCCGCGTAATTCATCTTTGTTCTCGATTGCGTTGAGTTGACAAATTGTGGATCGGTCACAACATAATATTTTGTCGGATCGGGGCGATAATCATTGCGATCAAAAACGTAAAGTGTGTCCAAGCCGTTTTGTGTGTATCTGTAATCGTACGCTATTTGAAAAATTTCCCCTCCGAGTTGAATCGTTGAAATGGGAGAGGGAGTAAATGTAAATTGTGACTTCACGCCAATTTGATCATCGTTGTTTTTGCTTATAATATATTCCGGCCTGGTTATGATATGTTCCTTTGCGGGAACAACGCCGTTCACAAGATTGATATAAACCCTTCCCCCTTTCCCTTCATTAACCGTTTTCTTGTAGTAAAATATATTTTCCCAAAAACTTTGTGTGCTTGTAAGATATCGCCAGTTTGCGCCGAATAAATATTTTGTTTCATCCACAGAGCCGATGAACGATCCAAAATCGTTGTGCTTTGCTTCCAAAATATTATCGAGCGTTCGATCAAAATGCTCCGGGGCATAAATACCGAGTAGAGAAAGTTTGTGATTTGCAGAAATATCGGTTGTCGTCTTTGCTACAATATCACTGAAATTCGACTGTCCGACATCTTTCTGTCCGACTAACTCCAGGACTTTTGCAAAATCCTGATGACGTGCGGATAAAAGGAGAGAGGTATTATTAAAAAGATATGTCGGCCCGTCGTAATTTGCCTCCCAGCCAAAAAGATCGTACGAGCCGTTCGTTGTAAATGATTCCTTGTTTCCTTCTTTTATTTTCAAGTCGAGAATGGAAGAAAATTTTCCACCGTATTTTGCTGCAAATCCTCCCGCCTGAAATGCTGCTTCATCAATCAACCCTGGAGTAAAAACGCTGTATCTTCCGCCTTGAGCCTCATCTTCCTCAGACCCTGCCACAAAATGTGCAACTTTATCGAACGGAATATTATCAATCAAGATAATATTATCTCTCGGGCTGCTGCCACGGACTGCGAAGGCAGAAAACTCGCCGCCGCTTCCGCCGACACCCGGCAGGGTTTCTATTGCACGAAAAATATCGCCCTGCGTTCCCGGATTGCGGCGTATCTCTTCGCGATTGTATGTAAAGTTAGTTGTCGGCGTAACATTATCGTTTGAAAAAAATCCCGCCGTGACAACGATTGAATCTATAGTCACCGCCGTTTCGCTCAATTCAATTTCTTTTACTGTTGTCGTCTTTCCTCGAATGACTCGAATATCTGTTTCACTATGACTTCCATATCCCAAAGAAGAGAATTTCAATTTGTAGATGTTTTCCTCGGCGCCGAAAATTTTATAATTTCCATCGACATCGGTTGTTCCGCCAAGCTGAGTTCCCATAACGACAACATTGGCACTAGGAATGGGCTGTTTTGTTTTTTTGTCGAGCACTATGCCTATAATAGTCCCTGTTTCTTGGTCTTTCCTTCTTTTTACTTTCAATACTAATTTGTTACCATTAGAAATTGAATACGCGAGATCGGTTCCTTTGAGTACAGCATCCATCGCTTCTTGAAGCGTAGCATTTTGCAACCTTACCGTCACTTTTTTTTGCGTTGGAACTATTGCCTCGCTGTACCATAACCAAAGAGAATAATGCTCGGCGACTTGTTTAAGCACATCTGTTAGTATTGCGTCATGCAGTTCAAGAGAAATCAGTTTATTCGAATCAGTTTGCGCATGTGAAAATTTTATAGAAAGAAGCAACAGCAGCAATACAATGATGATAACACGGGAAAATAAACAGCAATATTTCATATCTGCACTCTCCTACGTCGACTGATGGTGAAAAAATTTATTCAAAAAAGATTTTGGGATATGACTTTACTTCAGCACAACAACTCCGTCCCGTTTTTCGTAATGAAGATTAAGCGAGAGCGCCATCAAGTTGAGAACCTCTTTTAATGATTCATCTTTTATGGTTGCTGTAAGAGTTTTTTGCAGTAATAATGAATCCTTAACGTCAAACTGCACATCATACCGCCGTCCAAGTTGTTTCAGAACAGATTGCAACGCTGTTTGATGGAATTCCAAACGCCCTTCGGTCCAGGAAAGAAATTCGTCAAGATTTACATCTCTTGCTTGTGTCGGCGATGTACCTTTTCCAACGATACTTTGTTGACCTTTTGTAAGAATAACTTCATTATGACTGGATAGTGATCCGGATTGAACAGAGACCTTCCCATGAACAACGACCACTTCAACATTGTTGTCATCAGGCCATGCCTGAACATTGAATCCTGTTCCAAGTACTTTTACAACGGCATTATCTGTTCGAACGATAAACGGAGCTTTCTGATTATGGGTCACCTCAAAGTATGCTTCTCCCTGGAGTGAAACTTCTCGGAGTGCCCCTGAAAATTTTTCCGGAAATTTGATCGTGCTCATTGAATTGAGTGTCACGCTCGTTCCATCAGCAAACTTCACCGTTACCCGCTGGCCTTTTTCCGTCGTCACTTCTTTCATTGCAAGATGCGGAGTATTTGTCGAACCGCCATACCAATAGGCAGCATAGAATACCCCGAGAAGAACGACTACCACCGCGGCCGCACGAACGGCATATTTGAAAAATGCATTGTACTGCACCGGTGCATAATTTGATGTTTTCATTGGTACGGTTTGCGTTGTAATACCGGCCCGCATTGCAACCTTTCTCCACGCTGTATCAATATCGACTCGGGGAGATTCTTTTTTGATTCCGTTCCACAACAGGCGGAGTGATTCAATTTCAGATTTATGTTTAGGATCAGCTGAAATCCATGCTTCGAGATGTTCCCGTTCTTCTTTTGTACACGTGTTTTTGAAATATCGAAGAATACGCAAATGATCGATTTTTTTTTCCATGACAAGATTCCTTTTGGGCTCTCGTTGTATGGAAGACACATGAAAATGTATTTACCATGACAACAAAATTGGAGATATATTGTTTTTTTTTCGCGAGTCAGCAAAGAAGAATTTTCACTATCCAAAGTATTAGTGCGATAGGGAGGAAGTCCGACAGTAATATTCGGAGCTTTCTGAGCGCCCGCGCCATTTGTGTTTCCACGGTATTGACAGAAATTTGTAAAGCAGACGCTATTTCGGGATACGTGAGACCTTCCTCGCGATGCATAAGGAAGATCAGACGACTGCGTTCTGGCAGGAGTGCAATTGCTTTCATTATTGCGGCTTCTAAATCCTTTGCATGAAGAAGGTCGGCGGATGTTGTGTGAGAATGTGTTTCGCTGAAATGGTCTGTTTCATCAAGGGATGTGTTCAATTTGTTCTGCCGCAAATAGTTCATGGCTCTATTTCGCGCTGCACCGTAAAGATATGAACGAATCGTGCCGTGAATTTCCCACGATTTTCTGTTCTCCCATATCCTCACGAATACCTCCTGCACCAATTCTTCAGCAGCTGGTTGCGATTTCACCATTCTCGTGGAGAAACGAACGATATCTGCATAATAGGTTCTGAAGAGATACTCAAAAGAAGCATGGTCATCGAGTGATATTTTTTTGACGAGAGAGTGATCGAACTGCTTCTGATCATCATCACTAGGAAGGGTGGAAATAGTCTTATTGATCGCCGTCTCTTTATCCCGTCTCCTCATAATTTCACAGAAATTTTTTAAACAGAACTATATCGCATTTTCAGCTTCAGGAATTTTGATGATGCTAGGGACCTTTTCTGCTTCTGTATTTTTTTCTTTTGAAAAGAATGTGTACATCGCCGGTATAACAAATAACGTCAATACAAGCGAGAAGAATAATCCTCCGATCACCACGATGCCCATTGATACGCGGCTCTTTGCACTGCCTCCGAGTGCAAGGGCAATCGGAAGCGCGCCAAGCATTGTTGCAAGGGATGTCATTAAGATTGGACGGAAGCGGGCAGTAGCAGCAAACTGTGCGGCCTCGAGCAATTTCATTCCTTTTTCTTTTTGCTGGTTCGCAAATTCCACAATCAAAATTCCATTCTTCGTTACCAAACCAATCAACATAATAATACCGATTTCGCTGAAAATATTAAGCGTCTTTCCCGTGATCCACAGGGAAAGAAGCGCGCCGATAAGTGCAAGAGGGACCGTAAGCATGATGGTAAACGGATCCACAAAACTTTCAAACTGTGCAGCGAGCACAAGATAGATTAATACCAACGCAAAGACAAATGCAAAAATAATATTGGATGAACTTTCCGCATAATCGCGTGAAGGCCCGCTTAATGCCGTGGTAAACGATTCATCTAAAACTTTTTTTGCAATACGGTCCATTTCGGCAATGCCGTCGCCAATCGTCTTTCCCGGTGCAAGTCCCGCAGATACCGTTGCCGATTTAAAGCGATTAAAGTGATAATATTGCGGCGGTGCGCTTTGTTCTCTTAGGGTAACAAGGTTGTCCAATTGAATCAGTTCACCTCGATTGTTCCGTACATACAATGATGTGAGATCAAGCGGTTCGTCCCGATTTGCGCGATCAACCTGGCCGATCACTTGATACTGGAATCCATTCATCTCAAAATATGAAAACCGTTGTCCGCTGAATGCAAGCTGAAGGGTCTGCGCAATATCGATCACAGAAACGCCGAGCGTTCGTGCGCGGTCTCGATCGATGGAGAGATCAAGTTGAGGCTTGTTGAATTTCAAATTAACATCGGAGGCTTGAAATACCGAGCTTTTGTTGACTTCTTCCAAAAAATTTGGAAGAGTTTGGCGGATCTTTTCAAAATTTTGATTTTGTAAAACGTACTGAACAGGAAAGCCCGAACGGGCTCCTCCTCCGCCTGCGGAAATCGTTTGCTCCTGCAATACAAATAGACGTGCTTCGGTCATCTGCCTTGTTTTTGATGAAAGATAATCGGCGACATCCTGCTGTGAACGTTTGCGTGCCGATGATTCCGTCAACCGCAAACGGACAAATCCACTGTTTACTGAACCCGCGCCTGCAAATCCTGGAGCGGTAACGCTGAGGGCAACTGATTTTTCAGGAATTGAATCGTTGACCAATTGCACGACACGGTCTACAAATGAATCGGTATATTCAAACGAAGCACCTTCCGGCGCTGTAATTTGCAACCGCAGTAAATTTCTATCATCGAGCGGCGCAAGTTCCGATTGTAACAATGATCCAAGAACAACAATAAGAACCAGAGACGCACCGATCGTCGTTACAGCCAACCAGCGATTTTTCATCCCCCAGGCAAGCGTCTTGTCGTAAAAATCATTCAATTTTTCAAAATATGGCTCCGTAATTTCGTAGAAGCGGCTATGTTTATGTTTTTTTCTTAACATTCTCGCATTCAACATCGGCGTGAGTGAAAGAGAAACAAATGCAGAAATCAGCACTGCACCGGCAATGACAACGCCAAATTCCCGGAACAAACGTCCGACAAAACCTTGCAGAAAAATTACCGGAAGAAAAACGGCCGCAAGCGTAATAGAAGTTGAAATGACAGCAAAGAAAATTTCCTTTGATCCGGTTAATGCCGCCTGCATCGGCAGCATTCCTTCTTCGACTTTCTTAAAAATATTTTCTGTGACCACAATACCGTCGTCGACAACAAGCCCTGTTGCCAGCACAATGGCAAGGAGGGTCAATACATTGATAGAAAATCCCATCAGATACATAATAAAGAATGCACCGATCAGCGAAACGGGAATGTCAATCAACGGGCGAAACGCAATGATCCAATCGCGGAAAAAAAGGTAGATGATGAGGATAACAAGCGATATTGCAATGATAATCGTTTCCCGAACTTCGGCGACGGATTTTTTGATGAAGAGAGTGTTGTCGAGTGCGATATCAAGTTTATAATCCGCAGGAAGATCTTTTTTAATTTGCTCCAAACGTTTGTAAAATTCTTTGGCGATCTCAAGATAATTGCTTCCCGGCTGAGGGACGAGTGCGACGGCAACCATCGGTGTGCCGGATTGTTTCAAAATAGTTTCTTCAACTTCGGGACCGAGATTGGCAAATCCGATATCACTGATGCGCACGATCTTTGTTCCATCGGATTTCACGATGAGGTTATTGAAATCATCAACGGTTTTCAATCGTCCTTTCGTGTTCACGATCAACTCGGTCTGGTTGCCCGAAATTTTGCCGGAAGGAAGCTCCACGTTTTCTTTCGTCAGAGCATTTTTCACGTCAAGCGGAGTCAATCCGTATGCGGCAATCTTTGCCGGATTCATCCAAATACGCATCGCATACCGCTTTTGTCCCCAGATTTGCGTTGAACTAACACCGGGAATTGTTTGTAAATTTTGAGCAATCACGTTTTCTGCAAAATCGCTAAGCTCAAGCTGGTTCTTTGTATCGCTCTGAATGGTGAGAGAAATAATCGCGTCGGAATTTGCATCGCTCTTTGTGACAACGGGAGGCGCATCAATGTCTTGAGGAAGCTGGCGTTGTGCGCCGGAAACTTTATCACGCACATCGTTTGCTGCAGCCTCAAGGTTTTCATCAAGATTAAATTCAACAGTAATGCTGCTGACACCCTGGCTGCTTGTAGACGAAATGTTACGAACGCCTGCAATGCCGTTGACCGCTTTTTCCAACGGCTCTGTGATTTGTGATTCGACAACATCGGCATTTGCACCGGTATAACTTGTGCGGACGGAAATCACCGGCGGATCAATGGCGGGATATTCACGCACGCCAAGAAATGTAAAACTGATAGCACCGAACAACACGATCGTCAATGACATAACGATTGCAAGGACGGGGCGTTTAATACTTATGGAGGCTAAACTCATTTTGTTTCCGGAGATAGATCTAACTGAAATCTACCTTACTCTCAGGCAGTTGATAAAATTATTTTACAACGACGTTGACCAGCATTCCAGGACGTAATTGCATAATTCCCGTTGTAATGACGGTATCACCCGCAGAGACACCATCGGTAATTTGTATTGATGACGCGAGCCGTATTCCCGTCTTTACGGAAACAGACACAACGGCGCCGTTTTTCCGGACGAAGATTGTCTGGCCTTTTAAAACAGGAATAATCGATTGAGTAGGAACCATCAAGGCATCCATATTCTTTTTCAGCCGTAATTCAATTTGTACATATGATCCCGGGAAAATTTTTTCTGATTCATTGTTGCACAATGCTCTCAGTTGCAGTGTGCGCGTGGCAGTTTCAATTTTTGGTTCAATAGCGTAGAGGGTTCCGGTAAACTGCTGCTTCGTTTCATTACCGCTGAATTGGACAAGATCTCCAACTGCAACCATATCCATATATTTTTCAGGAATAGAAAAGTCGACTTTTAGCGGGTTTATTTTCTGGATGGATGCAATGCGTGTTGTTGACGAAACATAGCCTCCTTCGCTGATATACCGAAGACCGATCACGCCGTCAAACGGTGAACGAATTTCTCTCTTCCGAATCGACGCAATAAGATTTTCGCGGTCTGCTTTAAGTGTATTCACCTGATTTAATGAAATATCATATTGCTCTCGGCTGATGCCATTAATATCGAACAATTGTTTTTGCCGCTTTAATTGTTCCGAAGCGAGTTGAATTTGGAGTTCAGTCTTTTTCAGTTGTGCTTGAAGGTCATCATCGTTAATTCGTACAAGCAAATCGTTCTTTTTAACATGCCCACCTTCGGTGAACGAAATCTTTTCAATTCGTCCTGCCGCTTCTGCAACCAAGTCAACGGATTCTGACGCAAGCACAGTTCCGGAAGATCGAACAACGTTGTCTAATTCTTGAGGTTGAACAATAATGCCGTTGACGGTGAGTCTTCCGCCTTTTTCACCGGAACGTTGTAAAACATCAGGCTGTTTTTTTGAATCACACGAGGGAAGGAAAACAAAAAACAAAAATACTAGGAGTGGAAAAATAACTATATTTTTAGATTTCATCATATCAGTATTTAATTTTCTCATAATATCAAAAAACAAAGTTGAAATTCAAAAGGTTTCTCAACAACACCTGTCGATAAATAAGGATATTATTTCAAAAAATGTATGGGTACAATTTCAGAGTTTGTTCCCCAACGTGGTTCCGAAAAACCGGTTTCTGAAAAAATACATTAAGAAGATAAAATAAGTGGATCGATTATTAAAGACATTCAGAATTGGGAATAGTTTAAAATTTTTTCATCACTATTTTTTGCAAGGTTTACATAAGAATAGTATACAATTGTTTATTCGATGATAATTAAAGGTTTGCAGAAACAACGCTGACAAAAAAATCAATAACAGAAATTTTAAAAAAGTAACGATTCAATTTTATCTCTGTTCAGAGTAATCATGAAAATATTAAAGATTTAAAATTAGCTGGCAGAAATGTTTTCAAATTCAATCGTTACCCATGTAAAGCAATTATTCTTAAATATTTCTTGACATTTTTTTCCCTTTTTCCTTATTTATTGCAGAATTAGTATTCACTTTAGCAATACGGAGTATAGTGTGAAATTATTTGGTATTACACTGCTAGTTGTCGGTTTACTGCTTATAGGGTGTAGCAACAACAATAATAATCCAACTTCATCAATTTCCTCTCAAATGTCGGGTCAGGAAGTGTCTCCTATCAAATCGGAATTTGGGATAAAAGCGACAGTACCAACACCAATCCCAGCGGTAACAATTGTTGCATCGGTTGATACTCTATTTCCTTCAAATGGGACCCTTCAAACTGTAATGTTTACAGGAGCGGTTTCAAATATTCTTCACGCATCGTATGTCTTGACAGATGAATACGGCATTGTTTCCTTTGCCGACACCTTATTCAACGGCACATTTGCTGTTTCATTGAGCCTTCCCGCCGTAACAGACTCTGCTGATCTTAATGGACGGAATTATATATTTACAGTATCCGGGATTGGAACAGCAACGGTGACAGCTTCTGATACAGTTGTTGTTGCTTATCAAGTGCCCAATAATGGCGGCGGAACTGATGATGATCATGAAGGAGATAGTCACCATGATAATGGAAATCATTATGGTGAGAATGGAAAAGGAAATAACGGACACAATGGTCATGATGGAAAAGGGAATAAAGAGAACAAACACGACGACAACCGAAAACATCGGTAGTTGTTAAGAGAATTTTAGGGGAAGGCGATGTGGAGCGATCTGCATCGCCTTTTCTGTTTTAAAAGTTGAGCCCTTTTATTTATCTGCGTACTTTACACCATCCAAAGCAGCCGCACGCTTCAAAACGAAAATCAATTTGTTTTGTAATCGACACAGAGGTGATCTATGATAAAAACCATTCACGCACCCACCGGAACAAATATTTCCTGCAAAGGATGGATTCAAGAAGCCGCAATGAGGATGTTGATGAACAATCTTGATCCCGAGGTTGCAGAAAAACCGCAGGAGCTCATCGTCTACGGAGGGACAGGTAAAGCGGCTCGTAACTGGAAATGTTTCGATTCAATCGTTGACACGCTTCAAAAATTGGAAAATAATGAAACACTGCTTGTGCAATCAGGAAAGCCAGTTGGAATTTTTACAACACATTCCAATGCACCCCGCGTGTTAATTTCTAACTCAATGCTCGTTCCGAAATGGGCAACATGGGACGAGTTCCGAAGACTTGAAGCATTAGGATTGACGATGTACGGACAAATGACCGCCGGCAGTTGGATCTATATTGGATCGCAGGGGATTCTACAAGGTACGTATGAAACATTTGCCGAAGCAGCCCGAAAACATTTTAAAGGAACCCTTGCAGGAAAGTTTTTACTGACTGCCGGACTCGGAGGCATGGGAGGAGCGCAGCCGTTGGCCGCAACAATGAATGGTGCAGCTTGTCTAGTCATTGAAATCGACCAATCGAGAATCGAGAAGCGTTTAAAAACAAAATATCTCGACATTATGTGTGATGATCTTGAAACTGCTCTTGTGATGTTAAAAAATGCAGTAAAGAAAAAAGAACCGCTCTCCGTCGGACTTCTTGGAAACGCCGCAGATATCGTTCCGAAAATAGCTAAAGGAAATTTCCTTCCCGATATCGTTACCGATCAAACGTCGGCACACGATCCTTTGAACGGTTATATTCCTGCCGGTCTATCATTTGAGAAAGCATTTGCACTGCGAAAGAAAAATCCAAAGAAATATATTGGAATGTCGCGTGCTTCTATCGCTGAACATGTGAAAGGATTATTGGCGCTGAAAAAGAAAGGAAAAATTGTTTTTGACTATGGCAACAATATCCGTGGAGAAGCACTGTCTTTTGGTGTAAAAAATGCTTTCGACATCCCCGGCTTTGTTCCCGAATATATTCGTCCCCTGTTCTGCGACGGGAAAGGTCCATTTCGCTGGGTTGCATTGTCCGGCGATCCCGAAGATATTTATCGCACCGATCGGGCGGTGCTAGAAGCGTTTCCGCAAAATAAACCGCTCATGAATTGGATCGAGAAAGCGCAAAAACATGTAGCGTTTCAAGGACTTCCGGCGCGTATATGCTGGCTCGGCTACGGTGAACGTGCGATGATGGGAAAAATTTTCAACGATCTCGTTCGGAAGGGCGAAGTAAAAGCACCGATTGTTATTGGGAGAGACCATCTCGATTGCGGAAGCGTTGCCTCGCCAAATCGTGAAACAGAAAAAATGAAAGATGGAAGCGATGCTATTGCGGATTGGCCAATTCTTGGTGCAATGCTCAACGCCGTCGGAGGTGCAAGCTGGGTGAGTGTTCATCATGGAGGCGGAGTTGGAATTGGAAACTCAATTCACAATGGTATGGTGATTGTTTGTGATGGTTCATTGGCATCTGATGAACGACTCCAGCGCGTTCTCACGTACGATCCAGGGATGGGAATTCTCCGCCACGCTGACGCAGGGTACTCGCAGGCTATTGAAAATGCAAAAAAATATTCCGTCAAAATTCCGATGATGAAATAATCTCATTGTTTTGATTTTCCATTTTATTTTCAGTAGGTTCATGTCACTATCATGTCGTCCAATCCTAAAATCAATACCGCTTTTTTCATTAAAATTCTCACCGCATTTATTGTTGCGATAGGTTTGCTCGCTGGAATCGGGCTTTTTACACTTCAAACGATATTTCGGACGACGGCAAGCAGCGATATGATGATTCATTCGTATAAAGTGAAAGAAAATCTGGAGCGTGTTTTATCGGAATTAACGCTCGGACAAAGTGAAATCAGAGCATATTACAGTACCGGCAATACTTCATATATCTATTATTACCGGGAACACGTTGATACCGTGCGGCATTTTTTTGCTGTTGTTCAAGGCTTACTTGCAGACGATTCGATTCAACAGCATCGTTTAATTATTTTGGATTCTCTGCTCGACGGACGATTCCTTTTCACGGACAAAAAAATACAGGCAGTCTATTTTCAAGGATACCAGGCTGCTGAAAAAAAATTTCCTACCGAAGCAAGTCAACAGCTCATTCGTTCTATCGACAGCATCGTTGTTGCGATGGAAAATCAGGAAGATACGTTCCTTGAGAGAAGACTCACGGAATCACGGTCCCAAATTAAAACCATGCTGATTTTTTTTAGTGTCGGCGGGATATCGAGTATCGTCATTTTGCTATTTGTATTTCTTTTCTTAAACAGAGAGGTCAATAAACGCACCCTTGCCGAAAATGAAGTTCGGGAAACCGAAAAACGTTTCTTTAATTTTTTGGAAGCAGTCCCTGCGGGAATTTACATTATTACGGCCGACGGCAAACCGTTCTATCAAAACGAAGAAGCAAGAAAAATTCTTGGCCAGGATATGATTCCCGATGTTACACCGGAAAATATGACGGAGGTATATCGGGCGTATGTTCAGGGCACCGATACCATTTATCCTGCTGAAAGACATCCGATCATTCGCGCGTTATACGGTGAACGAGGAAGTGTTTCTGATATCGAAGTGTGGAGAGAAGATCGGGTTGTTCCGTTATTAATTACTGGCGCGCCGATTTTTGATACGGAGGGAAATCTGCAGTACGCGATGGCGGCATTTGTCGATATCTCCGAACAAAAAAATTCAGAGCAAAAACTCGCCGAAAGTGAGGAACGGTATCGGCAAATTATAGAATATGCAACGGATATTATTTACCGGACCGATCGCCACGGAAATTTGACCTATGTGAATCCTGTCGGATTGAAGGTTTTTGGCTACACCGAACAACAAGCAATCGGAATGCATTATACCGACGTCATCTCTGTCAGTGATAAAGAATCCGTGAAGCGTTTTTATCTTCAACAGGCAGCATCAAAAACTTTACAAACATATCTTGAATTTTCTGCCGTCACTCGCGAAAGCAAAACAATTGTGTTGGGGCAGAATGTCCGTCTCTTCATAAGGAATAATGAAATTGAGGGTTTCCTGGTTGTTGCACGCGATGTGACGGGAAAGCGCCAGGCGGAATCGCTGCTTCGTGAAGCAAAAAATGCGGCAGAAGCGGCAACCCTTGCAAAGTCGCAGTTTCTTGCAACGATGAGTCATGAAATTCGAACGCCGATGAACGGCGTCATCGGAATGACAGATTTATTATTGCAAACGGAACTGACGCATGAGCAGCATGAGTACGCGGAGATTATTCGCACAAGCGGTGAGACACTTCTGGCGCTCATCAACGACATTCTTGATTTTTCAAAGATTGAATCAGGCCGCCTTGATCTGGAGGAGAGACCGATTGAACTTCAGGGCTTAATCGAAGAATCATTCGATCTTGTTGCTCATCGAGCCATTGAAAAAAATATCGACTTGTTGTATCTCATTGATCCCGGAGTCCCTCCGTTTATCGTCGGCGATCCGACGCGATTCCGTCAGATATTGCTGAACCTTACCAACAATGCCATTAAGTTTACGGAAAAAGGGGAAGTGTTTATCACCGTCACGGCACGTTCGCACAATGCTGCAACAATCGAACTTCAATTTTCCGTTGCCGATACCGGAATAGGCATTCCTGCTGATAAAATTGAAAAATTGTTTGTTTCTTTCTCCCAAGTCGATGCTTCGACAACACGAAAATATGGCGGAACCGGACTCGGCCTTGCGATTACCAAACGGCTCGTTGAATTAATGGGCGGGACCATCTGGGTGGAAAGTCATGATGGCAAGGGATCAACATTTTATTTTACGGTGAAAGTTCCTCAGGTTAACCCGAAAGATGCACCGCCAAGAAAGTATGTACGGGGAAAAATTCCCGAACTGCAGGGAAAGCGCGTTCTGCTTGTTGATGACAATAAAACCAATCTCACCATTTTAACAATCCAATGCGAGAATTGGGGAATGCTTCCGCGCGCAACGTCGTCTCAAAAAGAAGCTCTGCAATGGCTGAGCGCAAACGATCCGTTTGATGTTGCTATCATCGATTTCCATATGCCGGACAAAGATGGCGTGCAATTTGCAAAGGAAATTCGAATGATGAGAGATTCAGCAGTGCTTCCGCTCATTCTTTTTTCGTCCTCTCTTCGAAGAGATTCCACAGAGAAAAATAGTTCATTATTCTCTGCAACTCTCATGAAGCCATTGAAGCAGGCACAATTGTATTCAACACTGATTGATGTAATTGCCGCCTCCTCCACTGTGCAATATAAAAAAACCGTGGAGAAAACTGTCAGCGAAGAAAAAATTTCCGATCAATACCCGCTATCCATCCTCGTCGCGGAAGATAATATTGTCAATCAAAAATTAGCCCTTCGCTTGCTGCAAAAATTGGGATACCAAGCCGACATTGCTCAGAACGGAAACGACGTTTTAGAAATGATGACGAAGAAAAAATATAATCTTATTTTTATGGATCTCCACATGCCTGAACTCGACGGGCTTGAGGCGACAAAACAGATCGTGAATTCAACGGTTCATAATCTTCGTCCAAAGATTATTGCAATGACCGCCGATGCAATGACGGGAGATCGCGAAAAGTGTATCAACGCGGGCATGGATGATTACATCAGCAAGCCGGTTCGATTAGAAGAACTTCGTTCAATGTTGCAAACATTCGGAGAGTTGATCATGG
Organism: Ignavibacteriales bacterium; assembly: GCA_037443785.1. Taxonomy (GTDB): domain Bacteria; phylum Bacteroidota; class Ignavibacteria; order UBA10030; family UBA8401; genus JAQUOA01. Next base: position 44,360 of record JBBINR010000002.1, read on the forward strand.
AACAGCAAACCATTGTTTCCGATGAACAGCTTACGGTATTGATTCATCATCGCACCAAAGAGTTGATGGACGAAACCGATAAAGACTTTATGACTGAATTTATCAACGGATTTTCAGCTCAAGCGAATGAATCTTTTGAAAAATTGATTGAAGCCATCCGTTCAAAAAATCTTAGCGATGCTGTTTTTCATGCCCATAAACTGCGGGGCCTTGGATTGAATTTTGGCGCCGAGCCGCTGGCGGCTGCGTGCCGGGAAATCGAATCAGTGCGCTCCGAAATAATTCTGGCGACATCATCCGAGGAATTAATTCGAAACGCGACGAAAGAACTTCGCCGGACGTTTGATACGCTCGACCGCGTCCGAAAAAATCTCAACGTGTGATCCATGGATACGGTTGAAATTGGTCTGTGCGAACGGTGTATCCACCATATCGAAATAAAAAATCAACGTGGAAGTAATTTCCATTTGTGTAAACGATCGAAAAAAGAAACAGTATTTCCAAAATACCCAAAATTACCGGTAACCATATGCACAGGTTTTGAATCATTCACCGGAAATTCTCATCAGAATGTTAAATGAATATTTTTCTTAAAAATATCGGACAATTAGTAACGGTAGCGTCACACGGTAAGAAAGCAAAAACCGGCATTAAAATGCGGGAATTACATATCGTGAAGAATGCATCGTTGCACATCGAAAATGGCTTGATAAAATCCATCGGAGCCGATACTGCTGAAAAAATTCCGGATGGTATTGAAGTGATCGATGTCGAAGGAAAAACTGTTTTACCGGGATTTGTCGATTCGCATACCCACACTGTTTTTGCTGGAAGCCGAGAGGGTGAGTTTGCCATGCGTTCCGAAGGAAAATCATATCAAGAAATTGCAGATGCCGGCGGCGGAATTCTTTCAACGATGCAGGCAACACGCGGGGCAACAAAACGCGAGCTCTACAAATTTGCCGAACAGCGGTTGGACGCCATGCTTCGCCACGGAACCACAACCATAGAAATAAAAAGCGGTTATGGACTTTCTCCCGATGCAGAAATGAAAATGCTCGAAACAATTTCCGATTTGAAGCGCGACCACTATGCAACAATCGTTGCCACGTTTCTCGGTGCACATGCGTTTCCTCCCGAGTATCAGAAAGATCACGCTGGATATGTAGACAAAATCTGCACATACATGCTTCCGTATGTTGCAGAAAAAAATCTTGCAACCTTCGTCGATGTCTTTTGTGAAAAAGGATATTTCGATTTAAAGCAGACAGAGCAAATTATTTTAGAAGCGAAACGTCTCGGACTTGTTCCAAAAGTGCATGCGGATCAATTAAGTGCTCTTGGCGGTTCGGAATTAGGGGCAAAGCTTAATGCCATTTCGGTCGATCATCTTGAACGATTGGATGATATTGGAATTTCAGCATTGAAAAACTCCCAAACTGTTGCCACCGTCCTTCCCGGCTCATCCTTCTTTTTGAATCATCCGTACGCTCCGGCACGAAAAATTATTGATTCGGGAATTCCGCTGGCAATCGCGACAGATTTTAATCCTGGAAGTTCGATGTGTTATTCCATGCAAATGATGATGACGCTTGGATGTACGCAAATGCACATGACTCCCGAAGAAGCAATCGTTGCAGCAACACTCAATGGTGCTGCTGCACTTGGATTATCCGATGAAGTTGGAAGCATCGAAGTCGGCAAGCAAGGCGATGTAGTTATCTATGATGTGAGCGATTACCGCTATATTCCGTACCATTTCGGAGTGAATCATGTGTGGAAAGTTGTGAAGAACGGCGTGCTGTTGGATTTTTAATATTGAGGAATTAAAAGCCAGCTTTTCTTCTTTCATAATTCATCCTTCATCCTTATATTGTTGTAGTTCTTTTCCATCAAAGCTTTACCTCGTTAGGGGTGTTATCTCGTAATGATTACGAGAAACTGAGAACATACCCTTGATTTGCGCCAAAGGCGCAATGAACCACCTGATCTGGATAATACCAGCGTAGGGAAACGACAAATTCATACACAAAAAATTTGCCGTTACTGATGCTGTCGTTTTCAGTAGCGGCTTTTTTTTTTCCGTTTTCTCAGTGACGGGACAAGAAGGGAGCAATACTTACAAAATGAAAAATATACAATTTAAAATTGTCTCGGCAATACTGTTGCTTGCATCTTTTGCTTTTTCAGAAGACGGAGGAGAGAAGGACAGCGTTAAATATCAGCTTACGCCCGTATTGGTGACTGCAACCGAAGCGAAAGAGCGCGAAACGCCTGTAACGTTTACCAATTTGGGTAAAGGGCTTATCCAATCGCGCTATTCTATGCAGGATGTTCCCGTGATGCTTGCATCGCTCCCGTCGATGATTTCATTTTCCGACGGCGGAAATGGCATTGGCTACAACTATGTTTTTCTCCGGGGATTCGATCAGCGCAGACTTTCGGTAATGGTGAACGGAATTCCGCAGAACGATCCCGAAGATCATAATGTGTACTGGATCGATTTTCCCGATATCCTTGCAAGTGCATCGAACGTGCAAGTGCAGCGCGGTGCGGGAAGTGCATTTTATGGACCGCCGGCGATTGGGGGATCAATTAATATTGTGACGAATCCGTTTACGGTGCAGCCCTATGCAAAATTTGAATCGATGTTTGGATTTCAAGAATATGGAGACAGTTCTCAATCATTACCGATAACAATGAAGAAACTTTCGGCAACATATAATTCCGGTTTAATTGATAATAAGTATATGTTTTACGGAAGGCTTGGAAAAATTCAATCGAACGGATACAGAATTCATTCAAGCATCGAAATGGCATCGTACTTTTTTGGTGCATTGCTTTTAAATGATAATATCACAACACGCATTCATTTCTTCGGCGGGCCGCTTGGCGATCAACTTGTTTACACCGGATTGCCGAAATGGACAAACACCGATAAAAAATTACGGCGAATGAATCTTTCCTATTTCGAACAGAATGGGAAAGCATATACGTATGCATTACAACGGCGACCGCAGGAGAATGAACAATTCAATCAACCGCATTATGAAATCATCAACGACTGGAATGTTTCTTCGGATATGATTCTGCATAACACGCTGTTCTATTATGACAGCCACGGCTGGTTTGATTATGATGCATCGTGGGCTGACGCAACGACATTGCGTATCGATAGTACCCATGGATTTTCTCTAACACCGACAATTGGCAATGCCATTGTTCGCGGCGGAGTTGATCTTGTTCAATGGGGATGGCTGCCGCGATTAGATGTAAAACATGACCGCGGAGAATTAACGCTCGGTGCTGAATATCGATTCCATCACGGAAGTCACTGGGGAAAAATTCAATACGCCGAAGGATTGCCGTCGAACTTTGATCCTGATTATCGTTTCTATCAATATGACGGCATCAAGCACATGGCATCGCTCTACGTAACGGAGAATTATAAATTGCAGGATGACATGACACTGATGGCGAACGTGCAGTTTGCTTTCAACGAATACCAAATAAAAAATGAAAAATTCTTGAACACGACGTTCAGCACGCCATATAATTTTTTAAATCCGCGCATCGGGATCAATTACAATCTTAATGAAGAATGGAATGTGTATTCATCGCTTGCGTACACATCGCGGGAGCCGCGATTGAGAAATTTGTATGCTGCGGAAGATGCGTATTTTGGCGCAACACCGGCCTTTGCCGCCGACACAATAAATGGAGCCACAAAATATCATTTTGATAAACCGCTTGCAAAGCCGGAACAATTGCTGAATCTTGAAGTAGGAACGGGATATAAAACTTCGTCCATTCAATTTACGGCAAATGTGTACTGGATGGAATTCACGAATGAACTTGTAAAAAGCGGTGTGGTAGATATTTTTGGAAATCCTGTTTATGGAAATGCACCGCGCACACGACATGTGGGTTTAGAGATTGACGGGGCGGTAAAATTGTTCGGACCGGTTGTGCTTGGTGGTAATGCAACGTTTTCCAATAACAGGATTATCGACTTTGCGTCTATCGACAGTGCGGTGAACGGAATTGTTTATAAAACAAAGCTTAATGATAATCCCATCGCCGGATTTCCTTCACTGCTGGGAAACGCCAGGCTGTCGTATCAAACAGATGAATTGACTGCTTCGCTCGCCTTCAAATACGTCGGTTCGTTTTATACCGACAATTTCCAAAATTCTGCCAATAAGAATGATGCCTACGCGGTGGTGAACGTTGAGTCGGTGTATAAGCTTCCGAAATTTATAGAGACGGAATTTACAATTCGTGCGGAAGTGAGAAATCTTTTTGATACATTATACATGCAAAATGGCGAAGGGGATGCATTCTTTCCTGCGGCAGAACGAAATTATCTTGTTGGCTTGACCATGCAATTATAATAATTTAAATCCGTCCGAAGATTTTAAATCCTCGGACGGTTACGGTGATGAAAAGAAAAAAAAATAAACACGCTCTTATTATTTGCAACGGAGAAATGCCTTCCAAAAAATTGCTTCTTCCGTTGCTGAAAATAAAACCGTTCATTTTATGTGCCGACGGAGGAGCCAACAAAGCGCGTTCGTACGGTCTTGAGCCGCATTGTATTATCGGCGACCTTGATTCCATCACGCAAAAGACCAGGCATTTTTATTCTTCGGTTCCGGTCATCCATAGTGCGGATCAAAATAGCACCGATCTTGAAAAAGCGCTCGATTATCTGTTGAAAAATTTGTTTACCTCGGCTACGATTGTTGGTGCAACAGGAGAACGTCCCGATCACATGATGTCAAACTTCAGCATTCTTTTGAAATATCATCGAAAGTTGAATCTCCTTTTTTTTGATGAACGATGCACCATTGAGATCATTCAAAAGAAAATTCAGTTCGATGCATTCGTTGGCCAGCAGATTTCCATTGTTCCGATGGGTGCATGCAGCGGTATTGTTACGTCAGGGCTGAAATATCCTTTAAAAAATGAATCTCTTGAGCTTGGAGTTCGCGAAGGGTCGAGCAATGAAGCTGTTAAATCACGTATAACGATCAATCTCAAAAACGGGTCGTTGCTGTTATTTAAAATCCATCCGCATATTACACACCCGTGACTTCAATCGAAGAATTTATTGCCGTTGTGCTTGGAGTTGTTGCTGTCTACTGTTCTACAAAACAGAATATCTGGACATACCCGCTCGGAATTATTTCTGTTTTCATTTATATTTTTATTTTTCACGAAGTAAAATTGTATGCCGACATGGGTTTGCAGGTATTCTTCATCATTCTTCAGGCGTATGGATGGTACGAATGGCTCTACGGCGGTGAACATAAAACCAAACTGCATGTAAGTCGAACGCCGCGAATAATTGCGTTGTATAATATTTTTTTTGTTGTTGTTGGGACCATCATTCTCGGATACACACTTCACAAACTCACCGATGCGGCATTGCCGTATATCGATTCATTTCTTGCGGTATTGAGCATGAGCGGCCAATATTTAATGGCAAGAAAATATTTTCACAACTGGCACGTGTGGATTATCGTGAATATCGGTTCACTGGGTATGTACGGTTTCAAAGAATTATATTTTACAACGTTTCTTTACGGGGTATATCTTGTGCTTGCAGTAATAGGATTACGGGAATGGAAAAAAGAATTGTCCGCGACCCTCTATGCAGTTTAATTACTGCTGATATTTACATTTGATCCATTGAACGGCGAATACTCTTGGTCGTCACGATCTTTTACCGCCGGAAAATATAACGTAAATGTTGTTCCGGTGCCAATCAAACTTTTTATATCAATGACACCGTTGTGATTTTTCATGATTCCGTGAACGATAGAAAGACCCAGTCCGGTTCCTTTCCCCCTCATTTTTGTCGAAAAGAATGGCTCAAATACTCGCTGCATTGTTTGTTCGGACATCCCGTTTCCATTGTCGGAAACCTCAAGAACGACGTGAAGAGTATCCGAGATATGCGGAAATTGTTTCCGAAGATTTTCAGGATGTTCATTCTTAATTGAAAATGTCAGTGTTCCGTTGCTGATCCCTCGTTGTTCAATGGCATCTCTGGCATTGACCGCAAGATTAATAATGACCTGATGAAGCTGATCTTCATCTCCCATAATAACATCGTTGGTCGTATACAGATTGGTGGCAATGGTAATTGATTTTGGGATAGAATGTTCGAGAAGCTCGCAGACATCATTTACCACATTGGAAATCGAAATTGGTCTATGAATTCCTTTTTCCGTTCGCGCAAACATCAATAACTGTTTGGCAATACTCGATCCTCGTTCGGCGGCAGTAGCAATCATTTGTGCGAAACGTATCACTTCAGGATTATCTTTCGCTTTTAATTTTACCAGTTCGGCGGAACCAAGGATCATTGCAAGAACATTGTTAAAATCGTGCGCAATACCTCCGGCTAAAACACCGATGGAATCCATTTTTTGTGCGTGCATTAATTGGTCTTCCAGTTTTTTCCGCTCAGTAATATTCCGGAAAATAGACAGCAGCATTCGTTCATTGATGCCGAATGTCAGATAAAGTGAATCGATCTCCACAAAAATTGTTTCTTTATTCCACAGAAAAACTTGAGCTTCCGATCGCGGAATAATAGTTTGATCGGTAAATCGCTGTTTATAGAGCTCATCACCGTTTTGTGATTCCATAATTTCCGCATCGTATACCACATTGATCGATTTCCCGATCAATTCTTCTTTTTGCTTTTTGACCATTTTACAATAGGCGTCATTGACCATTACGATGATGCCATCCTTATCCGAAACACGCATGCCATCGGTAGAGTGTTCCCAAATTGCACGGAACCGTTCTTCCTCTAACTTTTGCTGGATAATCGTGGCAATATGCTGTGAAACGAAAACCAGAATTTCTTTTTCACGTTTCCCGAACAAGATTTTCAGATCGTAACTTTGAATCGTCAATACGCCGAACGTTTTATCGCCGGAGCGAAGGGGAACGCCAAGCCAGTCAACAGCGGGTGCACCGATTAAATTCAAATCACCGCGTTCAGACATTTGGTCAAAAATAGTTTGCGGCGCATGAAGGATATTTCCGGTTTCCAGAACGTATTCTGTTGATCCATGGGAAAATCGTCTTGGTTGCGGTGGCGGATCGACTTCGTCAACAAAGTACGGGAAGCTGATCATACTGTTGACGGGATCGTACAAGGCGATGTAAAAATTTTTCGCGTACATCAATTCACCAACCACGTCATGAATCAACATGAACAATTGATGCATATCGTTTGCCGAGCGGCTGATTGTTGTGATTCTGTACAATGCGGACTGCAGGCGTTCATTCCATTTTTGTTCAGAAATATCGGTAATGGTTCCGATGGTGCCGACAATATTCTTGTTCATATCCATAAACGGAGATCCATAGACTTCAGCCCAGAATGTTGTTCCGTTTTTTTTCACCATTTCCATTTCATACTTTTCCGAAATTCCTTTTTGTCGATCCTTGTTCCGCTGCAAGTGTTCAGGCCATTGGCTTTTCGGAAGGAGAAACGAATACACCGGCTTATTAATTACTTCATCACCCGTCCATCCGCTGAGATCTGTCATTCGCTGGTTCATGTAGAGCACACGGTCATCGAGATCGGTCAAGACTAATCCTTCGCTTAAACTTTCTACCACCGAACGGAATTTTTTTTCAGATTCAGCAAGCGCTTCAGACATGACATCGCTTTCCGTGATGTTCCGTATCAGAACAAAGACTTCATCGGCTCCGCTGGCAAGCAATCGCGCCTGGTATCGCTTGATTTTTTCTTTAATCGGAAGTTCATATTCAAACGATTGAACCGAGTTTGAGGACAACGTTCGTTCAATATGGGCCATGTAGAGTTCTGCAACAGAGTGCGGCAGTCTATCATAAACTTTTTTTCCAATGATATTATCAGTGGAACCATACAGATCTTCCGGATTGCCGGCGCGGAAGTCCAAGTACGTTCCATCATTGCGGATTCGGAATGTGAGATTTGGAATGGTTGTCAGAAGCGCTTCGCGGAGAAGTTCGGATTGTGCTCGTGCTTGTTTAGACAAGGAATGATCCGAAATTTCTTTTCGTAATTCTTTCCACCGGCGGAAGGCAAAAATAGCTAATTGCGTAGAAAGAATAAGGATGGTGAAAATTATTTCATCAACATAATATCGGCGGTAATTGCTGAGAAAATTTTCGAGTTTCTCATAAAAATGGAATTGTATTGCCAAGCCCAAAATGGCCACAGCAATAATAACAATGACAATGATATCGCGCTTTGTTGAAGAATATGGTCGCTGACGTGCCATGAGTGAAGTATAAAGATTTTTTTTGAGAGAGTCAGCAAGAAGTTACGGAGGGAAATGAAAACTTGCAGGAAACGGTAACACCTGCAAGTTTTCAGAGAATTGAAGGAGTAAATTTATTTTGTATCTAAAATCAGCGGCAAACCATCTTTTCCGCCGACGATAATGACTTTGGTGTTCTGCGAATTGGCAAGTTTTTCTGTCGCCTCTATACCTTTCCATGTCAACAGCTGTTGATTTAATCCTTGATTAACGATTTTTTGAAAATCGGAAATGCCTTGTGCTTCAATGCGTTTCCGGTCCGCTTCCTGACGCTCTTTCGTCAACACAAACTGCATTCGCTGGCTTTCCTGTTCGGCTTGTAATTTTTGTTCGATGGATGCTGCAAGACCTGTCGGCAGCCCGACGCGGCGCAGCGGTGCCGATTCGACAATAATTCCTCTATCTTGAGTTATTTTTTCCACTTCATTCATAATTAAATTTGAAAGATGTTCGCGTTCCGACGTGTACAATGCTTTGGCCTCAAAACTTGCCGTTACTCCGCGCGTTACCGAACGGAACTGCGGTTCGAGTATAATGCTTTGATAATCTTCACCGACAGTTTTATATACGTCAGCAGCTTTTTCCGGATTGAGATGATAGAGTACGCTGACCTCCAATTGTACGGTCAATCCTTCTTTAGACGGAACATCCATCACCTCTTTCATCTCTTGCGTTTTAATCGACATCTTTATAATTCTTGCAAGCGGATTGACGAAATTAATTCCTGCCTTTAAAGTATTGTCAGAAACAGTTCCAAAAAAATCGATCACCCCTACATTGCCCGCCGGAACAACGGTGAAACAATTTGAAAGAGCAAAAAGAAACGATGCCACGGCGACGACCATTGAAATATTTGCGGTTCCCCGTGTGTTCGGGTTTACTTGAAAGCCGCGCCATGAAAAAAATGCAACGACGGCAACGATGAGAAAGATAATAAAGAACATATGGACCTCCGATTAGCTGTTGAGTTTGCACAGAGTGTGCGTTTACCGTTACAAAAAGTTGTTACGAAAATAGCAAAGAAGAAAATCAATTACAATGAAAGTGAAAAATTGTGCTGATAAATAGCATCGGCAAGAAGCCATGGTGCATGTTTCATGGCATCAATCGTATTCATCGGATCAGGTGAAATTTGCATGAGCGAGGCCAAGCTGAGCCTTTGTGTTAGTTCATCCGGATTTCCAATCACTCTTCCGACAAAAGCATGAACCGGTTTATTGAATTGCCGTGCACGTTTTGCAATCCCAGAAATTCCTTTGCCGAACAATGTTTGTTCATCCATCGTTCCTTCCGAAGTAATTACGAAATCACATTCGTGCAATTTTGAGTTGAAGTCCATCGCATTAAGAATAAAATCGATTCCCGAAACAATCTCTACGTTACAAAACGCGAGCAATCCGAATGCCAATCCGCCTGCGGCCCCGCTTCCGGGAATTGTGCGTAAACTTTTTCCTGTTCTCTCTTCTACACTATCTGCAAAGTTTTTTAAAATAGACTCAAGCAAAGGAAGCTGTTCTTCTTTTGCCCCTTTTTGCCGGGCAAATGTGTACGTTGCACCGTTTTCGCCCAGTAAAGGATTTGTAACATCAGACAAAATAATTGTTTTTATATTGCTCAAATCAACATCCAGCGCTTTAGACATTCCCGCGCCGCCGTCATTTGTTGCCGATCCGCCAAGACCGATCCAGATTTCGTTGCAATGGTGATTTACTGCTTCATTGATTAATTCTCCAACGCCATGCGACGTGGACTGTAAAATCGTTTCCGGTGAAGGCGATAGCAAATGGAGTCCGATTGCTTCGGCAGATTCGATAATCGCGATGTTCTCTTTTGTCATTCCAAATCGCGCAGAAACTTTCATCGACGGAATTGGTCCAGTCACTTCTTTTTCGTAAACCGTACCACCGAGCGCATTCATCAAACATTCCAATGTTCCATTTCCGCCGTCGGCAATTGGCAGCGCTGTAATCGACGAATCGGGAAATTTTCTTTTGAATGATTTTTGCATGATGGCCGCAATCTGCGAAGCTGAAAGCGAACCTTTCATGGCGTTGGGTGCGAGAAGAATATTCATAAAAAAACTTAACGAGAGATAGGTAGAATTGCAATTTGCAATTCTACCAGCTAATCAATTGCAGGGAAAAATGACGGATTTCTTTTTTCTTTTTGTTGAGAGATGATAGAGCGAACGACTGGTAGATTATTTTTATTGACGAGTACCAGAAGTGTGTCTCCCTCTTCAATATTGGTACCTCCGCTCGGGACAATAAAATTGTCATCGCGATTGATTAAGACAACAAGACTGTCGGCGGGCATGCCAAGTTCGACAATTGATTTTCCAATAACTTGTGAATTCATCGGGATCATCAAATCGATGAGCTGGGTATCGACATTTCCTTGCGGTTCAAACTCAATAGGATATGAGTGTTTTTTGTGCACCGGCATTTCAAGATGGAGCCATTTAGCAACGGCAGGCATAGACCATCCTTGAAACAGCGCTGACGTCAGCACGATGAAAAAAACAATATTGAAGACAACAATCGCATCGGGAGTTTTGGCGAGAAGAGGAAACGTTGCAAGAATAATCGGCACCGCGCCACGTAATCCAACCCATGATATAAATGTTTTTTCTTTCAAGGTAAATGTACTGAATGCAAGCGAAAGGAATACTCCCGCAGGGCGCGCAATAAAAATAAGAAAGAGAGAGATTGCGATTCCGCTGCCGATAATTGGAACAAGCTGATGAGGAAAAACAAACAGACCCATAGTAAGAAACATCGCAATCTGTCCGAGCCAGCTAAGGCCGTCAAAGAAACGAAGCAAACTTTTCTTTTGGATGAAATCACTATTGCCGACGATTAAACCTGCAACATAAATTGCGAGAAAACCGCTGCCGTCAACAAGCGTTGTGATGGCAAAAATAAATCCTGCGTACGCAACAGCAAAGACGGGATAAATTCCTTCGTACGGAAATTTCAATTTGTTTAAAATCAGCACCATGGCTTTTGCGAGACCAAATCCGAAGAGTGCACCGATTCCCATTTGATACACGAAAAGAAGAAGAATATCCGTCCATGTTGTATTTGGGGAGATGAGTAGTTGCAACGTCCCGATAGTTAAAAATATTGCCATCGGGTCGTTGCTTCCCGATTCCATTTCCAGCAGCGGTTTCAAATTTCCTTTTAAAGAAACATTTTTTGATCGAAGAACGGAAAAAACCGCCGCCGCATCGGTTGAAGAAATGATAGCGCCAAGGAGCAATCCATTGAGGAATGAAAGGTGGTAGACGTACACCATGAACAGTGCAACGGAAATTGCCGTAACAAAAACGCCAACCGTTGCAAGAATGCTTGCTTCTTTGACAATCGGCTTGGCTTCGCTCCATTTTGTATCTAATCCGCCCGCAAACAAAATAAAAATGAGCGACATGATGCCGATGGATTGAGCAAGTTTTGCGTCATCGAAAAATAATCCGCCGGGACCGTCAGATCCGGCAAGCATCCCGATGCCGAGAAACAGCAGCAGTGTGGGTACGCCGAGGTTATCAGAAAATTTTGCAATGGCAATGCTCAACAAAATGAGCATTGATGCGATTAAAATGAAATATTCGAATGAAATCATTACCGTAAAACTACGATATTCTTTCAAAGGTGCAAGCAAAAAACAAAAACGGCATCAAGCTGGTATCGATGCCGTTACGTATCATCGTGAAATCCGCATGAAGCATCACTCAAATTTTATGAATCCATTTTATATCGTCTGCTTTCCGAAATGAAGAAGATGTCCGTTGCAGTCACGGATGGCAAATTCTCTCATGCCGTAATCAAAGGTTTGAATCGGCAGTTCAATTTCCATGATTCCTTTTATTTCTTCCCACACCGCGTCTACATTGGTTGGATATAAGTAGAGGGAACTTTTTACCGCCTCTTTTGGTGAAGCCGTTTGAGTTGTGAACATGATCTCGACATTCTCTCGTTTTATATTTGCCCACGTTGGATGATGAGAATCCGGATAAAGCTCTATAAGTTGAAAGCCAAGTTTATTTGTGTAGAAGTCTATTGTTTGCGTAAGATTGAGTGTCTCAAGCATTGGAATGCAGCCGGTAAGTTGGTACGTCATAAGATCACCGATAGGATGTTAGAGGTGTAATAAAGTAGGAGAGTTTTCCTCCGATAGCAACCTGAAAAAGTATCAACAAAAGGTCAATTATACTCACCATTATCAAAATGACAATTATTTTGATTAAATTTTGCCCACCTTCTCAATATTTCTCGCTTTGCATTTTCAGCAAAATTTCGGTTAATTGTCGCATCACAATTAATTTCCTTTCACCAAAAATTTGAATTTTTAGAATCAAAAAAGAAATTGGAGTAACCATGTCTATAATTAATGATATTTGGGCTCGCGAAATTATGGATTCTCGCGGCAATCCCACTGTAGAGGTTGATGTTGAACTTGAAGACGGAACAATCGGCCGGGCAGCGGTGCCAAGCGGTGCTTCCACCGGCGAACATGAAGCGGTTGAATTGCGCGACGAGGATAAGAACCGTTATCTCGGTAAAGGCGTTTTAAAAGCAGTTGAAAATGTGAACAACATTATTGCTGAAGAGTTGACCGGATTTGATGCGCAAGATCAAGTGGGAATCGATAAATTAATGATCGAGCTCGATGGCACGCATAACAAAGCTAAACTTGGTGCCAATGCAATGCTTGCAGTTTCTCTGGCAACGGCAAAAGCAGCGGCAAATTATTTTAATGTTCCGCTCTATCGCTACATCGGCGGCACGAATGCGAAGACGCTTCCGACGCCGATGATGAATATCATCAATGGCGGACGTCATGCTGATAACAATGTCGACTTTCAGGAATTCATGATTATGCCGGTAAATGCACCGACATTTGCTGAAGCACTGCGCATGGGGGCTGAAGTATTTCATACTTTAAAAGGCGTGTTAAAGAAAAAGGGGTATAATACGGCCGTTGGCGACGAAGGCGGATTCGCACCAAGTTTAAAATCCAACGAAGAAGCATTGCAAGTAATTATGGAAGCAATTGAAAAAGCAGGATACAAACCGGGACAGGATGTCTTCATCGCGCTCGATCCGGCAGCAAGTGAAATGTATCAGGAAGATGGAAAGTATTTATTTTATAAATCGACGCAGAAAAAATTCACAGCGGAGCAGATGGTTGCGTATTGGAAAAAATGGGTCGATAATTATCCGATTATTTCTCTTGAAGATGGCATGGCAGAAAATGATTGGAAAGGATGGAAACTTCTTACCGATACGATTGGAAACAAAACGCAATTAGTTGGCGATGATCTGTTTGTGACCAACACAGAATTTTTAAGCAGGGGAATTAAAGAAGGCGTTGCGAATTCCATTTTGATTAAAGTGAACCAGATCGGAACATTGACCGAAACACTTGATGCAATTGAAATGGCAAAACGAGCACACTACACCGCAATTATCAGCCACCGTTCCGGTGAAACCGAAGATGCAACCATCGCGGATATTGCCGTTGCGACGAATGCCGGCCAAATTAAAACCGGTTCAACATCACGCACGGATCGTATTGCAAAATACAATCAATTACTTCGCATCGAAGAAGAACTCGATACGAACGGATTGTATGCAGGCATTAATGCATTTAACGTGAAACGATAATATATGATTGCCACAGGTTCAATTGGTGAATCTGTGGCAATTGAAATCTCAACGACTGACATATTTAACTACTCAACAACTGACTTATGGCTCAAATAAAATTTGGAACTGACGGCTGGCGCGGAGTGATTGCAGAAGATTTTACATTTGCGAATGTTCAAAAAGTTGCTCTTGCTACGGGGCGGTATTTTAAAAAACATCCAAAAGTTAAAAATGGATTCGTGATCGGATACGATGCGCGGTTTTTATCAAAAGAATTTGCCCATGCATCGGCGCAAGTGATCGCATCTGTCGGTGTAAAAGTATTATTGTCCGAAAAAATTTCGCCGACGCAAATGGTATCGCTTGGCGTGGTGAAAAAGAAAGCGGCGGGCGGAGTTGTTATTACGGCGAGCCACAACCCTGCAAAATATAATGGATTCAAGATTAAAGGCGATTTCGGCGGTCCTGCGCACCCGGAATTGGTGGCCGAAGTGGAGAAAGAACTTGCTCCGCTGCAGGATGTAACGACACTCCCGATCGAACTGAAGCCGTTTGATGAATTAATAAAAAGTAAAATGATTCAATTCATCGATCTGACAAAAATTTATGTTGATGATGTATCTACAAAGATTGAATTCGATCTCATTAAAGCAACGCGCGTCAAAATTTTGCATGATGCAATGCATGGTGCCGGCATGGGAATTCCAGAATTATTTTTGCCGAAAATTGGAACGATCCGCAGCGATTACAATCCTTCATTTGGTACAACCAATCCTGAGCCGCTTCCGCAAAATACGGAAGAGTTAAGCGTCGAAATCCGCTCCGGAAAATATCATATGGGTTTTGCAACGGATGGAGATGCTGATCGTGTCGGTGCAGTCGATGAAAAAGGAAATTTTGTCGATTCACATCGCATTATGGCAATTCTTTTGAAATATCTCATTGAGCGAAAACATTTCAAAGGTGCGGTAGCGAAATCGCTTTCAGTAACGGAATTAATCCCGAAGATGTGCAAAAAATACGGGTTGGAATTGCTCGAAACTCCGGTTGGCTTTAAATATCTCTGCAAATTAATGACGGAGCGCGATATTATCATTGCTGGTGAAGAAAGTGGCGGCATTGCCATTAAAGGGCACCTTCCTGAGCGTGATGGAATATTTATCGGTTTTATGCTGGCAGAGGTGATGGCAGTACGTCGAAAAAAATTGAGCGAGCTTGTGAAGGAATTGTTCGATGAATTCGGTGAACATCATTTTAGCCGTATCGACAAGCATTTGACACAAGAACACAAAGAAAAAGTAATGAAATTTTTTACATCAAAACCAAAGAAGGTCGGTTCCTTTGTCGTTGAAAAAATTGATACAACGGATGGCGTAAAATTGTACACGAAAGATGGTTGGATGCTTATTCGCGCATCCGGAACAGAGCCATTAATTCGGTTCTACGCAGAAGCAAACAGTCCAAAAAAAGTTCAAGCAATGTTGAAAGCGGCAACAACCATTTCGTGATTCACCGTAATCCCACAGGCGCCATGCCTGTGAGATTTTTCGAAGGGAGAATCTATGTTCCCCCGCAACCACAGTTCCTATTATAACGTTATGCCTGATGGGACGGTGAAGCAAATTAATCCGTTTACCGGTGCAGAAGTATGGGCAGTGCCGGGTAGAGGCGATAAACCAATCTCCAACGAAATTTCCCCGGCTACAAAAAAAATTGATCGGCACGATCCGGAAGATTATTGCAGCTTCTGTTGCTCGCGCTACTACGAAGTGTCCCCCGAAAAATCCCGTTTAGTGAAAATCGATAATCGATACGAAACATTGTATCATCTTTCTCCTGATAAATATAATGATACCGTGGCGGAATTTCGTCGAACCGGAAATCTTTTCGAAATTCTCACAATCGATTATTGGAAAAAAAATTACAGTTATCGTTTGAATAACACGTTGATGAAATGGCGTGATGAATATGTGATGAATCCGAAGGGTACTGAGCATATTAACAATATTCTCCATTTTAAAATGTTGCGTTCTGGGAAAACGGAAGAGCAAATTCGTCGGAAAGCAGCGTATGATAAGCTGAATATGATCGATGCATTTTTCGGCGGGTGTCATGAATTGATTATTGCAAAACCTCATTACGGCGCAACAGCAGAATATGAAACTCAGTTATGTTCATCGGGAGAATTAACACCGGAAGAGCACTTTCAATATTTTGAATTTACGATTGAAGCGATGCGCGATATGCTTGAGTATAATCGATATATCCGATACATCAGTATTTTTCAAAATTGGCTTTATGCCGCCGGTGCATCGGTTGATCATTTACACAAACAAGTGTGCGGATTGGATGAATGGGGTGCGTCGATTACCGAACAGATTCACATGGTTCGAGAAGATCCGAATGTATTCAATGAACTTGGGGCAAATTTAGCGTCGCAAAATAACCTCGTCTTTGCAGAAAACGATTATGCCATTGCGTTCGTCGGCATTGGACACCGCTTTCCAACAATTGAAATTTATTCGAAGTCATATTATTCCAGACCGTACGAACAAACTGCCGAGGAAGTGCGTGGGATGAGTGATATGATTCATGCATGCCATGTTGCGCTTGGTTCCCAGGTTTCCTGTAATGAGGAATGGTACTACACACCCGTTGATGCAGTATACAAAATGCCGTGGCATATTTATTTAAAATTGCGGACGAATGTACCTGCTGGATTTGAAGGCGGTACAAGTATTTATATCAATCCGCTGACGCCGATTGATTTGCGAGATAAGATCGTTCCTCGAATGTATCAGCTTCGGACCGAAGGAAAGATCTCCAAAATTTTTATTGCTGAAGAATGTAAGCTTCCGCCAAATCCACTGAAGTACTATTTGAGATAAAAAACGGTTATCGGCTAAATTTATAGCCCGACGTGTGTACGGTGAGAAGATGTTTTGGTTTGGCGGGATTTTTTTTCGATCATTTTTCGCAAATTCAAAATATAATTATCGACCGTCCTCGTTGTCGGAGTTTTTTCATATCCCCAAATATCGTCAAGCCGTTGTGATCGTGAGATCATTTCACCTTCATGCTGCAGAAAATACTGCATCAGTCTGAATTCTCTGGCGCTGAAATCAAGAATTGTCTTTCCTTTTTTTGCTTCTTGTTTGATAAAATCAAAATGCAGTTCATCGAATGAACATTCATCAATTAGATCCGTTCGATGACCGTTTCGCCGCAGGAGTGCATGAATACGAGCGATCAATTCTTTCTTTCCAAAAGGTTTTGTCAAAGGCGTTTGGTGCAGGTTATGTGTTGCGGTATTCAGAGGATATTTCTGCGCTTGTGGGCGTACAAGTGATGTTTATTCGAGATTCTAAAATCAGTTCTATTGTTGAACGCCAATTTTTGATTTGTGTCAGTGTGATATTTAATCCGTATGCGAAAAGTGGGAAGTAAAAACAACATCAAAAAATTTCTTGACATTAAAGTTAATATTTACTAAACTATGTTCAGTAAATAATCAAAGTTAATAAATGGGATCAATAGAACGTAAAGAGCGTGATAAGCAGGAAATGAAAGAAATGATTCTTTCAGCTGCCAAAAAACTATTCTTGAAAGAAGGTTTTGAACACATTACCATTCGTCGTATTGCTGAAGAAATTGAATACAGCTCGGCAACGGTTTATTTATATTTCAAAGATAAAGATTCAATTCTTTACGCGTTGCAAGCCCAGGGATTTCAAGAATTGTTTAACAGGATGAAAGTTCTCGATGCTGTCAAAAACCCCGCCGAAAAGCTTCGAGCCTGCGGTAAGATTTATTTAGATTTTGCGATGGAAAATAAAGAGTTGTACGATCTAATGTTTATTATGATGGCCCCGATGAACGCTTTTGAGTGTGCAGAGGAATGGAAACTTGGCAGGCCGTCGTACGAAGTTTTGCAAAATATTGTTGGAGAATGTGTTGCTGAAGGATATATCAAAACAGATAATCCTCAGATTGCATGCCTTTCATTGTGGGCTTTAATGCACGGAGTGGTTTCAATATTTATCAGGAACCGGGCACAAATGATTCCACAAGATCAGCAGGGGAATGTTATTAATGGAATTTTAGATTTTACAATAAAAGAGATTTTGGATAAATAAATTTTTTTACCTTCACACTAAACAGTGTTCATTTTTTTAACCAGGTTTAATTTATTTTCACAGATAACACAAATACAATAAAAGGAGATTTATGAAGAAGATTTTTTGTTTTCCGTTTTGGGTTTTTGCTGCAACATTTATTGTCTTGGCAAATCAATTTTCGTTTGCGTATGAAGGCGGAAAAAACGAACCAGAGCTGCAAACATTTACTGGAACTATTGCCGGAAAAGTAGTTGATAAAGAGACACAACAGCCTCTTCCAAATGTTACTGTACAACTTGTAGGATCATCACTCGGTACTGCAACCGATCTTGACGGAAAATTCACGATCAAAAACGTTGCAGAGAATATTTACAAGGTGAAATTCAGTTCCGTTGGATATGGGATCCACATCGAAACTGAAATCCGCGTAATTCGAAATAAAACAACGACAATAAAAGATATCGAATTAAATGAACACGCGGTTGCGAATGATGTGGTGGAAATAACGGCAGGAGCATTTTCGGAAGATAAAGTTTCAACACTGACAAATTATTCGTACAGCCGAGAAGAGATTCGAAGAAGTCCAGGAGCAACAGGAGATATTTTCCGCGCAATTGAAACACTTCCAGGAGTTTCCAGCAGCGGCGGTGAGTTTTCTTCGTTTGCTGTACGCGGTGGAAGTCCGAGAGACAACATTGTTCTCGTCGACAATATTCCGTTTGATAAAGTTTCACATTTCGACGGCGGAACAGAAGAACAGGAAGCCCAAGGCGGAAGGTTCAGCATATTTACACCTGGATTGATTGACGAAGCAAATTTTCAAGCAGGCGGATTTTCAGCAAAATACGGGGGAAAAAATGCATCCTTTGTTGATTTGAAAATTAAAGAAGGCAATAAAGAATCGTTTACGATGAATGGGTCGTACGATATTCTTGGGTGGGAAGTTAACTACGATGGGCCCAGTTATATAGGGAAAAATACTTCAGTTATGTTTTCTGCCCGCCATCAAGATTTTAAAACCGTGTTAGGTATCATGGATCAAAAAGATTTGGGGCACCCGTACTTCACTGATATTATTGCCAAAACAACAACAGAACTCGATTCAAAAAATAAAATTTCAATTCTTGGAATTTACTCTCCCGATTTTTTTGAACGGACAATAGAAAACGTCTATGAAATCAAAGACAACAATTATGATAACAATCTGGCGAAGGGAACTGACACAAAATATCTTCTGGGAATAAACTGGAGAACTCTCACCAGTGAATCGAGTTTCCTTGAAAATACATTGTATTATAGAGGTGATGATGCAGATTTTTCACGAAGTAATTCATATGTCTATCCTGTAAATGGAGCAGTCCCTGCCAAAAAAGACGCGTATGTTCGCAACAATTATTACACATGGACTGATAATGAAAAAGAACTTGGAGTAAAATCACAATTTACTACAAATCCAACTGCAGCATTAACGCTTACCAGCGGGTTTCAGGTAAACCGGACGAGTTTCAGTTTTAAGTCTAAACAAATCGACGCAGAAACGTTGTATACATTCGATAAAAACGATTTCCGTCCCGATCCGTCAAAATATTTTATCGTAATTGATCCATCGTACATTAACAGTTCAGTTTCGTCAGCAAAAATTGCAGGAGCGGTATTTACCGATCTCAATTATTCACTAACGGAAAAACTCATGATTGTGCCGGGGGTTCGCTATGAATATAGTGAGTTCAACAAAAACAGTTATGTCTCTCCTCGCATCAGCGCCCGCTATCAGTTAACTGAAAATACAAAGTTATCGGCCGCGACAGGTGTGTATTACCAACCGATTGAGCTTCGCACAATTTCAGAAGACTATAGAAATGCATTTCTTGGAAATGAACGTGCTGTGCATTATATCGTTGGATTAACCTCGTATCTCAGCGACGATATTAAATTAACAACCGAAGTATACTACAAAGATTTATCCAATCTTATTGTTAAAACCGACCGCACATCGCAATTACGAAAGAATGGCGGAAGCGGTAATGCGCGGGGAATTGATCTAAGTTTAGTTAAAAAGTTTGTTGATAAATGGTATGGACAAATTAATTATTCTTTTTCTGTAAGCAGAAGAAATGATAACGACGGATTGGGAGAATATAATTCTGATTTCGACCAGCCGAATATTGTAAATATTTTATTTGGGTATGAATTCAATGATGAATGGTCGTTTTCAACGAAATGGAAGTATGCATCGGGGCGCCCTAAGGATTCTTACATTGTTCACGCAAATATTCTCAATGATCCGTCGGCACCGCGGTACTCAAAAGAAATTACCGGAAATAATACAGAACGTTTGCAGGCATTTCATACGTTAAATCTTCGTATCGATTACAGAAAGCAATTCGATCATTTTGCAATCGTGGCATTTCTCGATATCCTCGATCTCTATAATCGTTTGAATGTGAACGAAGAGCGGTTTATCGAAACGACAGGGAAAGTGTCCGAAAAAGGGTTTAAAATGATTCCCTCATTTGGTTTTAAATTAGAATATTAAAAACATTTCTGCTTACCGCAGTTTTCTTTGCACCGTTCAGGGCAAACAGCAATGTTTGCCCTGTTTTACGGTTTTCTATTCAATTTATCAACGTGTCAAATTATTGAAATCTTGAAAGTTTTTTTTCGTAAATTTTAAATGAAAAAATTATTGTCGTATTCCCCGCCGCCGTAGCTTTTATAAAAGTTTATCACATGAAAATTCTATCAACGCTTCTTTTTACTTTCACTCTCCTCTTTTCAGAAAATTCCTCCAAAGATCAAAAAAGTGGATCAATTTCCGGACAAGTAATCGATGGAACCACTCAGCAACCGCTTGTTGGTTCTAATATTATTCTTGTTGAACGATCGGAAATCGGCATTGTCGCTGATGAAAAAGGAAATTTCATTTTAAAAAATATTCCCGTTGGCGAGTATAGTGTACGTGCAACGTTGATTGGTTTTCAAGGTGTCGTTTTGACGAATGTTGTTGTTTCAACAGGCAGAAGCACCAAAATAAAAATTAGAATGTATGAAGAAGCAGTGTCCGTAGGTGAAATTGTCGTTCAAGCAGATTATTTTTCGAGCGAAGGAAGTATTAGTCCAATTTCTGCTGTTGGGCTTAACGGTGCAGAAGTAAAACGCTCACCGGGATCAAATCAAGATATGCAGCGCATTGTGCAAAATCTTCCCGGTGTTGCAAACGGCAATGATCAAACCAACGAACTCATTGTGCGCGGCGGCGCTCCGGATGAAAATTTAACCGTAATGGATTATATTGAAATTCCTTCGACCAATCACTATCCCAATCAATTTAATTCCGGCGGTCCGATTAATATGGTAAATGTCGACATGATTGAAGATCTTCGATTTTCTACCGGTGCGTTTACCGCTAATTATGGAGACAAACTTTCCTCGGTAATGGATATTTCACTGCGAGAAGGAGACAAGCAGCGAACACTTTCCGGTCAAGCAGGATTTAATATGGCGGGAATTGGAACATTGCTTGAAGGAGGGTTCTCCAATGGAAAAGGATCGTGGATGTTTTCTGCCAGACAAAGTCTTTTGGAGGTCGCCGATAAAATTGTAGGTTTGTCGTCCATTGGACTGACGGCAATTCCCAAATACAACGACATTCAATTTAAAACGACGTTTGATTTTTCTCCTTCTCAAAAATTACTTATCAACGGATTGTGGGCAGATGATAAAATTTTATTTGAAGGAAAGCCCGATACAAAGAACGCTCAAAAAATTTATAGAAAAGATACTTCGGGTGTAGAGACGATTAATTTTAACAGCAGACAATATGCGTTAGGTGTCAGTCTAAAAACATTGTGGGGAATAGAAGGGTACTCCGTGCTTTCTTTGTACACCCTAAGCAATATTTACCATGTCAATGTCGACGAGCAGTTCACCTACCGTGAGTACGATTCTGAAGGAAAAGTAAAAATATATTCGGCGCTGAGCAGTTACCCGGTCTACCAAAATGATTCAGATGAACGATTGTTGGTAGCAAAATATGATGCCGTGTGGGTTCCGCATTCTACCCACGAATTAAATATCGGTGCCCGCATCGGCACGAATACCTTTTTTAAGAATAATATTTTTTTCAACAGCGATACACTTCGCTATGATTTTGCTCGAAACGGCGTTTGGGATGATACATCTACATTTTATAATGTACGCGCTCAATTTTCATTAAAGAATTACAGCCAATATAAAGTTGGTGTTTACCTCAGCGATAACATACATCTATCGTCAACCTTATCGGCATTAGTTGGTTTGCGATACGACTATTTTACATATTCGCATCAAAAAGAAGTTGCCCCTCGACTTGCAATTTCGTACGAAGTTCAGCCAGCACTCACGAAAATAAATTTTGCCTATGGAGAATACTATCAAACATTACCATATCCTTTTTACGGTGATTTCCTTTTAACGGATAAGAATAGATATCTCTCTGACAGTCATGCGCGGCATTTTGTAGCGGGGGTTGAACATATTTTAGATGACGGGTTGAAAGGGAGCGTAGAAGCATATTATAAGAAATATAATCAATTACCTGTTAATGAGGAATTTATTTACTCTGCTAACAAAGCGTTTCGTTCTGATAAACTCATGAGTGTCGGCAGACGAACGGCAAAGGGAATAGATTTTTTTCTTCAGCAAAAGCAAGTTACAGATTTTTACGGAACATTGAGCTTTACATATTCCAAAACAACGGAAGAAGATCCGCGATTGAATTTAACGGGATTCACTCCGATTAATTCCGGATCGTATCCCTCAGCGTATGATTATCCGTATTTATTCACTCTTGTTGCAGGAAAAATTCTAAAGGATATTCGGAAAACATTGAATACTACACCGTTTTATATCAAATACCCGGCAATGATTTTACCTTTTTCGGATGATATGGAAGTAAGCCTTCGATTTCGTTATGCATCAGGAAAGCCATATACGCCAAAAGTATTCAATCGGTATGAGCAAAAACGTATCGGCAATGTAACATGGTCAAATGGAGTGTGGAGTGACGGCGGAGATATTAATTCAGCACGCTTTGCAGATTATCAGCGGCTCGATGTTCAATGGCTAAGCCGATGGCATAGCGACAGTTATAATGTGGTGGTGTTTATCGCAATTGAAAATATTTATAATCGAAAAAATATCGCAGGCATTCAATATAACAGTGACGGAACGAGTGACATCATTTATCAGTACGCATTTTTTCCTGTCGGCGGCGTGAACGTGGAATTTTGATGTAGAAAAACTTGATTAAAAAATCCTCGGCGCTCAGTTTGCGTCGAGGATTTTTTAATTTGATTGAATTACGCTTACAATAAGGCGTACACAATTCCAAGGGCGAGTACTTCTTTTACCTGAGTTTGCGGCGCAACATTGGCATTATTGATGAGTTGCACATTGAGTGTTACCGACACAATTTTGCTCACTTTTGCAGTCAGCATGTTGTCACTCCGGACAATCACCACATCGAGTTGATTAAATCCCGCAAACATTTCGAGTTTCGATGTAAAAAGAAGATTTTCTTCAAAAGAAAATTCTGCATCGGTTATGGATTCGAGACCGCCTTCAGTTTTGTTGTTTTCAATGTAGCCTGACTTTGACCGCACTTCCCGCAATGCGGCACCAAAACGTGTTTTCACTTGAGCGAATGGTTGGTATCCGACACCAACTGATTGTTGCAAATACGCCGGCGCCCATAAACGTGAGACAATAGATTTCGTATTCAAGACATCATCATATTTATATCCGACATCAAATTGTGTTTTAAGGGAAGCGGAAGCGTACGGATTAACGTACGTTCCTAACTTGTATGTTAAGACACTTTCAAATTCAAGCTTGTCTTCAGTTTTACGAAGAGGTTTTGATCCCAACCGAGTTTGTCCGTACGCAAGCTTGTACGAGTTAGACCAATTGGTGAATTCTACATCTCGAATAGATTTTCCTTCGACGACAGCACTATAAGAAAGAGCATTTTCACCACCTTGCGCCCAATTTGTGTACGACATTTGTGTTGCCGTGATTCCTGCAACAAGATTATGTTTCCACGATGACGATGGAGGCAGGCTGTCATTTGTTTGAGCAAAAATTTGTGTGCTGCTACAAAAAAGAATTATCGTGAAAATTTTTTTCATAAGAGCCTCGCTGGTTGTAATTGGAAGAACGGGCGTATGGTATTTTGGCATTACCAATGTTGGAAGTGATGCAAGAGAGTAAATAAATATTAGTAAATATGAAATATGAAAAATAAAATTCTTTTGCGCTTTAAAATAAAAAACCTTCTGCAGTTCTTGCAGAAGGTTTGTGGTCGCAAACAGTAGAGAAAGCTTATGCTTTCGAAACTTTTGCCGCTTGGAGGCCCTTAGGTCCTTTTTCAACTTCAAATTGGACTTTCTCGCCCTCATTCAGCGTTTTGTAACCGTCGCCAACAATCGACTTATAGTGTACAAATACATCTTCACCGCTTTCACGGGAGATGAATCCGTACCCTTTAGCATTGTTGAACCATTTTACGGTTCCTGTTTCCATGAGTACTCCTTGGAGATGTTTCAAAAAAACCTCACTGAACTGGAAATCCAGCAAGGGTACAGCCGGCATTGGTGCCACTTTAACGCATCTCACCATCATTTGAGATTTTGTGCTTGCCGATCCTCAGTGTAGGGAGGTCCCTTTGAAAGATCAGGAGCGAACTCATACCCGCTATTTGCATGCGGGGCATTACAAGTGCATCAACGGTGTACTGTTAATTGCGATTACAAAATAGATGGTTTACCAGAAAGACGCAAGAAATATTTTCGTTATGTGATTGGCAATATCATACAATTATCACCAAACCTAAAAAATTAAGGGTGCAAAATCATTGTGAATTTACAGCGTATATCCGCTCTCGCCGTGCTGGCTTACATCCATTCCTTCCATCTCATTTTCACTGCTTAATCGCAAGCCAATCGTTTTATCAAGCACTTTTAGTAGAAACCAACTGACGATAAACGAATATCCTATGGCAACTCCAATACTGATGAGTTGTGCACCAAATAATTTTGCATTACCGTAGAGCAAACCATCCGAGCCTGCTGCGTTAATTGCAGTCGATGCAAAGATTCCTGTGGCAATTGCGCCAAATGTTCCGCCGACTCCATGAACACCGACGGCATCAAGCGAATCATCATATCCAAATTTCATTTTAAGACTAATTCCATAATAACACACCGCACCGGCAATTAATCCGATGATTAAAGCCGCCATCGGTCCGACAAATCCTGATGCCGGGGTAATCGCAACAAGTCCGGCAACAGAACCGGAAATTGCACCGAGCACAGTCGGCTGGCCTCTGTGTTTCCATTCAACGAGCATCCACGAAAGTGTTGCTGAAGCCGCTGCGATATGTGTAACAACAAATGCTGAGGTTGCGAGTGCACCCGATGCAACGGCGCTTCCAGCATTGAATCCAAACCATCCGAACCACAACAACGAAGCACCAAGAATTGTCATCGTGAGATTGTGCGGCGGTGTAAGATCCGTTCCGTATCCACGACGTTTGCCTAAAATGAGTGCAGCAGCAAGAGCTGTTGCACCAGAAGAAATGTGAACAACAAGCCCACCGGCAAAATCAAGTGCTCCAAGATTGCGCAGCCATCCGCCAACTCCCCAAACCCAATGTGCCAGCGGAACGTAAACGATCGAAGACCACAGAATCAAAAAAATTAAATAGGCTTTAAATTTCATCCGTTCTGCGACTGCACCGGTGATGAGCGCAGGAGTGATGATCGCAAACATCATTTGAAACAACATGAACAATTGATGAGGAATTGTTGCCGCATAATTTGGGTTTGGTTCAAGACCAACGTTGTGCAGTCCAATCCAATCGAATCCGCCGATGATGCCGTTATGTGATGGTGAAAATGCGAGACTGTATCCGTACAAAACCCAGATTATCGTAATGATGCTCAGGGAAATAAAACTTTGCATGATTGTACCGAGAACATTTTTCTTTCGAACCATTCCTCCATAAAAGAGAGCAAGTCCCGGCGTCATCAACATGACGAACGCTGTTGCCACCAACATCCACGTTGTGTCGCCGGTATCGACCTTTGGTGCATCTTGTGAAAAAGCAGCACTTGACATGAGAATAAGAACGAAAAAAATATTTAAAACACGTTTCATCGTAGATGATCCTTGAGATGTTTTGTTATTAAACAGCATCTTCACCGGTTTCCTCTGTGCGGACTCGGATGACTTCATTCACAGTAGAAATAAAAATTTTGCCGTCGCCTACTTCGCCGGTTTTGGCATATTGCAAAACTTTACTTACGGCTTTGTCGGTGTCAGCATCGGAACAAACGAGTTCAATTTTTACTTTTGGCAGAAAGTTGATGGTGTATTCGGAGCCGCGATAGATTTCGCTGTGTCCCATTTGCCTGCCGTACCCCTTTACTTCAGTTACTGTTAATCCGCGAAAGCCGACTTCCTGAAGGGCTTCACGGACTTCATCCAATTTATGCGGACGGATTATTGCTTCAATTTTTTTCATAACTCCTCTGACAATTTTAATATAAAGATATTTGATTGGGATGAATAAAAATAACCATGTACGGGCTGACTATCAATAGCAAAAGAAGAGAGATTTATCTCCGAAGAAGTTGAAAATAAAATAACACCCCTGATGTGTTTTATCACCAAGCAAGGATGTTATTTGAATTGTTGTATACCGTAACAGAAGAAATTACAAGATGCTGTGGTAAATGTTATTACGCGTCCGTAAATACTGTAAAAATGTTAAACCATATCCAATCACGACTCCCGCGGAGATGAGCCATTGTGTCGTTTCGTTTTCAAAAAGCACCGGACAAATTATTTGAATTGCCAATAATGAAAGAATAAGGTAAGCAACTCGTCGGAATGAACCGGGCATTACACTCCATCCGCTATTCAAGTTCCCCATATTTTGTTTTTGTGTATTTTGTTCAAGTGCTTTTCGTTGAATGACCCCAAATGCTAAACCGATTGCTATTCCGAGTGCAATTGATCCGAGAGTTATAAGTATCGTCATATATTTTTCCTTTTATTGTTATTTGCAGTTCGATTAATTAGAGCTATGCAGGAAAATAAATCCCTGCATAGTTAAATACCATTTACTATCTTGGACGAGGAGTTTCTGCTGATTTGTCCATCGTAAAGCCATTGTAACCGTAAATGCCCATTTCGGGAAGATCGAGTCCTTCAATCTCATCTTTTTCCGAAACGCGATTGCCAACTATAACATCAATTATTTTATAAACGATAAAGGCAATTGTTCCCATTGTGATAATACACGTCGCAATGCCGATAAATTCTGCTAACAACTGTGAACCGCCGCCGCCATAAAATAATCCGGTGACGTTGCCTGCAACACCATTTAGTCCATCACCATAAGTACCATCGGCAAAAAGACCCAGCGACAAACATCCCCAAGCACCATTTACACCATGAACGGAAATTGCACCAACAGGATCATCGATTTTTATTTTATCAAAAAAGAAAACTGCTTCGACAACTAGAAGCCCGGCAACTAAACCAATTATTGCTGAGTCGCCAACACCAACAAACGCACAGGGAGCTGTGATTGCTACAAGACCGGCAAGCATTCCGTTCGCCATCATTGATGGATCGGGTTTTTTCATTCGCACTAACCATACCCACAAGGTTGCGGCAAGCGCTCCTGTTGAACCTGCAATCATCGTATTGACGGCGACAACAGAAAGTCTAAAATCTGTTCCAGCAAGTGTTGATCCAGGATTAAAACCGAACCATCCGAATGCAAGAATAAATGTTCCCAGCATTACGAATGGTATGCTGTGAGGAGTGATCGGGTTGATAGAGCCATCTTTATTATATTTTCCATACCGTGGTCCAATCAACCAAGCAAAAATAAGTGATATAACTCCGCCTTGCAGGTGAACAACGGAAGATCCTGCAAAATCCAAATGACCATGTCCAATTCCAAAGTTAACACCAAGTTGCGCTAACCATCCTCCGCCCCAAACCCAGTTTCCGAAAATCGGATACATTACAGTACCGATAAATGCACCGTAAATCATGAAAGCAGAAAACTTCCAGCGCTCTGCAGCCGCTCCCGTGGGAACCGTTGCCGTTGTATCCATAAAGACCATTTGGAATAAAAACAAAGTGAATGCGGCAGTATCATAGCCGGCGCCGTGTAACAAGAATCCTTTCCATCCTAAAAGTCCAAAAGGTTTTCCAAATAAAGTTACAGTGATTTCGTTATTGAGTCCAGAATATGCACCAAGAGTTCCCAGACTCCCTATACCCCCGAACATGAAAGCAAATCCACATAGATAAAAGCCGAGCATGCCGAGCGGATAGATCATAAAATTCATCGCAAATGTGTGTGATGAATTTTTTGCGCGGCACAAACCGGCTTCAACCAATGCAAATCCTGCCTGCATGAACATAACGAGAAAGCCGGTGATAAGAGTCCACATAAAGTTTATTGCAACTCTATTATGCCCGATGGCGTTACCCATTTCTACAAATGTTGGTTCGCCTGGTTTTGCCGCGGGAACGTCGGAAATGGTTCCTGTATTTCCACCGTTCGGATCGGGAGTTTCCCCCGCATATGAAAGAGATGATGCACCGATATACATCATCGCTAAAGCGCTGAAAAAGAAAAGCGCTCTTTTGATTGAAAATGATTTCATTGATTCTCCTTGATTAATAATTTCTTTATTGAATTAAACTGCTTCATCGCCTGTTTCTTCAGTTCGCACACGAATGACTTCATCGACCGGAGATACAAATAATTTTCCGTCGCCAACTTCTCCTGTTTTTGCTTTTTTCAAAATGATGTTGACGGCTTTTTCGACATTACTATCTGAACAGACAACTTCAATTTTTACCTTCGGAAGAAAATTGATCGTGTATTCAGAGCCGCGATAAATTTCGCTGTGTCCCATTTGTCTGCCGTAGCCTTTTACTTCCGTTACGGTTAGACCACGAAAGCCCCCTTCCTGCAAGGCTTCACGAACTTCATCCAGTTTGTGGGGACGTATAATTGCTTCGATTTTTTTCATAGCACCTCAAAAATAATTGATTGATAATTAACTATAAGCTGATTCCAAAAATTAAATACGCTGCTTCCGCATACGGATTCATGATATACTGAACATTGAAAGGAATAGAAAAACTTTCTGTCACTTTAATTGTTTTTGTCGTTGCCAATCCAACATTAATAAGTCCTGCTTTTGCAGTGGTATACCACACGGTGCTCTTTGAAGGAGTTAAACCGACAGTTACACTGAGATCAGACATAACAGGATATGAAGCCTGAATATAAGTTGAGTTATCCGGGTCCGGAACGCCGCCAATGGCATCATAGTAAACGGCAATCGAAAGAGGCATTGATTCTCCGCCCGCATATGCAAGCCCAATTTCAACCGTATGAGAGCCGAGACCTTTTTTGGTGTTATAATTAAAGAATGTTGCCGTTGGCGAAAGAAAAGCCGGAATATAATAATCAGTCAACGATGCTGTAATTGATCCCGAAGGAAGAGCAAATGAATATGTTGCCCAAAGATCATCTTCGGAATATGAACCGATAGTACTGTATGAACCCCAAGCTCCGACTGAAAAACCTCCCGTCGTATATGATAGCGACGGCTGAAAGCTAGGCGAGTTACCGAGATTGGAGCCGCGCCAGATGTATCGGCTGTAAATATCGACGCCCGATTTCATCTGCCCGAATCCGACCGATGTCAGGAAAAGAAAGAAAACAATGGTGGAGAGTATTTTTGTCCTCATAGGACTCCCTTTTTATGATGGATAAAGTGATTAATTGTGGATTTTATTTAATAAAATAAGGTAATAACTTTTATTATCAATAATAATTAAGGTTTTATTAGGTATTAATATAATAATATTAGGATATGTGTCAAGAAAAATTTCTTTATTTAAAAAATAATATGGATAAACAAGAAATTTAATGAGGGAGAATAAAGAGAAAAAAACATCGCATGGTCTCTTTCGTTGCATTTTCGAAGGCTATCAGTTAACTTCACCTACCATTTGTTTGTTATTATTTTTAAAAGGAGTTTTGCTTATGCTGTTGCATCATAAATTTATAGAGTCTGCTAAGGAATATGGAAACAAAGAATTCATTGTTGATCGAACAACGAATCGACGGGTAACATATTCCAAAGCGCTCATTGCTTCGTTAATTCTTTCAGAAAAATTCAAAAAGTATGATGCAGGTTTTATCGGTATTATGGTGCCAACCTCAGCAGGGTGCATGCTTGCAATTCTCGGTGCATTGATGAGTGGAAGGACGCCGGTGATGATTAACTATTCTACCGGTGCGGCGCAGAACTGCGAGTTTGCACAGAAGAAATGCGACTTTAAAACAATCATCACATCAAAAGCGCTTCTTGAAAAAATACAGTGCCCTATTCTTCCGGGAATGGTATTCCTCGAAGATCTGATGGCAGGCATTTCAACCATTGAAAAATTACAGGCAGCACTTAAATCAAAACTTCCTGCATCGATTCTTAAAAAGACCATTGCTCAGGGGGATGAGAACGATAATATTGTCATTCTTTTTACCAGCGGCTCAGAAAAAGAACCCAAAGCAGTTCAACTGACACACAAAAATATTCACGCAAATATTAAAAGCCTTGCCGAGGTGTATGGGTTTTATTCATCTGATATTTTTCTCGGCAATCTTCCTTTATTTCATGTCTTCGGGCAAACTGCCCACATGTGGGTGCCCATGTATTTTGGGATGAGCATTGTAACCTATGCAAATCCTCTCGATTTCAGAGGCATTTGCGATGTCGTCCGTGATGAAAAAGTGACAATTATGGTTGGAACGCCAAGCTTCTTTTGGGGGTATCTTGCAAAATCCAATCAGGGTGATTTCCAATCATGCCGCTTGATGCTTTGCGGAGCTGATAAGTGTCCGGATTCACTGCGTCATGGTTTTATTGAAAAGCATGATAAAGTTCTTTTGGAAGCATACGGAACGACCGAAACAAGTCCTGGCTTGTGCGTAAACACGTATACTCATAACAGACCAGGAAGTGTAGGACGTCCATTGCCTGGCGTAACCGTGCGTGTCGAAAATTATGAAACTGGTGAAGGATGTAAATTGGGAGAAGTCGGAAAGATTTTAGTGAAAGGAGATAATGTGATGAAAGGATATTTCGATGATTTTGAACAGACGTCGCTTGCTTTTCGGCATGGATATTATGATACCGGTGATATGGGGTGGATGGATGAAGACGGATACCTGTGGCATGTCGGACGCTTGAAACGCTTTGTGAAGATCGGCGGCGAAATGGTATCGTTGATAAAAGTTGAAGACGTACTTGAAAAATTACTTCCTAACGATACTCGATGTTGTGTTGTCGAAATTCCGGATCATACAAAGGGTGCAAAAATTATTGCAGCAATAACCCAGCAGATTGACGAAAAAGGCACATTGAAAAAAATGAGCGACAATCTGCCAAATATTGCACTGCCAAAACAATTTGTTCTCATTCCTGATCTTCCCCAAATGGCAAGCGGCAAGATTGATTTTCGCACGGTGACGAATATGGTTCGTGAAATGTCACAACAAAAAAATTGATAGATCTTTACATACTACTTTTCTAATCCGAAGTATCTGCAATGAATGATCATTGTAGATACTCTTTTCCATGCAGAATTTTCGAAAAAATTGCCCAGTATGAGTTATCAGCGCAGTGAATACAAATTGAGAAGAAACTCAATTTTTCCCCTTACCAAACCCACATTCAGCCGCCAGAAAACAATTTTTATTTAGAGTGATCGGTAAAACAGATTCTATTCTCCATTAATTTGTTTGATTCAATTACAATAAGATGGCAATAGTTATTTATTTGTTATCGCTGCATTTCTTACCGCAAAATCTCGGGCAACATATTTCACCGTTGTTCATTGAAATTCAAGCACTTGTTGGGTATATTCATTTGAGGGAGAAGGGAATTTTTTTCAACATTATGGCATCAACTTCAGATAAAGAATCACAAAAAAAAATGATCGGTGAATTACTGCGCACCGCCGATAAGTTTATTAAATCGGCGGAGTGGAATAAGGCTCTTGAGGAAGTACATAAAGCGCTGGCCATTGAGCCAAATAATATGTACGCCATGGCGTATAAAGACCGCATTAATGTTTCAATTGCAGAAGAAAAGAAAAAGGCAGAAGAAGAAAAAGTTAAAAAACTCGCCGAAGAGAAAAAACCCTCCGAAAAGTTACCTGAACCGGTAAAAGAGAAATCGGACGAAAGTGACAAAAAAGAAAAATCGAAAGAAAAACCTGCAGAGAAATCCGGCACTGATGAGAAAAAAGAAACAGAACCGAAAGTTGTTGTAAAAGAAGATCCCGCACAAAAAGGGAAAGACGATTCAGCATTACGTCTTGAGTCGTTGAGGCAGGAATTTACGGCAACACAAGCAAAGTTACAGCGAGATGTTGCTCAGTTAACGATGCAGGTAAAAGAAAAGGAAGCGGCAGAGAAAAGTCTTACGTCGCAAATTTCATCCCTGCAACAAGAACTTACTGCGGCAAAACAGCAAGCAGCAAAAATAAGTGAAAAGGAAGTTGAAGCGCTAAAAAAAGAGATTGAACATCTGAAGGCAAGACAACAAAAAGATGGTGAACGTGCAAAAGAATTTGCGCAGGCAGAATCATTGGCGCAAGTTGCCACATTACAAAAGGATATAGAGCGTCTTCAAAAATCGGTTGTAAATGCCACGCCGGAAAAATTCGGCGAAGAACTTCTGAAGCAATTATTTGTGAAAGCTTGGGCGGATGGGACAATCAGTAACGATGAGCGAAAATTGCTCGAAGTTGTGAAAGAAAGTGCGAAATTATCTGACGCAGTTTTTTCCGAAATAGAATCTTCGTCGAAGAGTGAAACGTATATGAGTGCACTTCGTATGGTTTGGGGAGACGGAATTGTCAGCACGGAAGAATCGGATTTTCTTGCGACACTTCGAGAGAAGCTTGGAATTCCGGCGGAAATGCACTTCAAGCTTGAAAATCAGGTTCGAAAAGAATTAAAGAAATAGCAGACAGAATTTGGGCGGCTATCGCACCGATTGCCGCCTCTTTTTTAATTGTTTCCCTTCCATCAACTCTTTTGTAAACACATCGCACAATCTGTTCTCAGCATCAAGATAATATCGATAGGTTTTGTCAGTTACTCTTTCAACCCGGAAATATTTTTCAGCCCGTGAATAAAAATCAAAATCTTCACCAAAAGGAATTGCATTAAATTTTTTAATTTTTTTTATCACACCGTACCGCATGAAAAATGTTCCCCCGATGTGACATTTGCTTAAATGAATCTTTTTCCGAGGATTATTAAGATTGACGACAAAATGTTTCTCTTTAGGTCCAATGAGTTTTACCCCTCCATGAATCATAGAAATCTCCCGATGATTCGTCAGAAATTCTACACGTCGCACAAGATGATTCTTTGCATATTCATCATCAGAATCGATGAACGTGATAAATTCGCCGTTGGCTTTTTTTAGCCCCGCATTCCGTGCTTTGGCCAAACCTTTATTGGATTGATAATAGTATCTAATTTTTTTGTTGCTGGACGAAACACGTTTTATTATCTCTCGCGTGGAATCGGTACTTCCATCATCAATAACAATCAATTCCCAATCATGGTAGGATTGCTTTACAACGGAATTGATCGCGCGCGCGACGAGAGAAGCTCTATTGTATGTGCAAAGGATAATGGAAACCATGACGGGGGTGTTAGGAATAAAAATTATCCGAGGGTGATAAGGAATTTTTTACTGTCAAAATGAACAGGTATCTTTCTCAGCGACGTATATGCCGACCCATCCAGCACGGCGCCATCGGCAGTTCTAAAGCGTGACCCGTGATTCGGACAAACGATAATACCCTCCTTAGGCAATCGAACTTCTACGTTTTGATGTGTGCATAATGCTGAATATGCAACAAAGAGTTGCTCTGATTCATGGATAATGAGAATGGGTTCTCCATTA
Source organism: Ignavibacteriales bacterium (assembly GCA_037443785.1). Classification (GTDB taxonomy): domain Bacteria; phylum Bacteroidota; class Ignavibacteria; order UBA10030; family UBA8401; genus JAQUOA01. The sequence continues at coordinate 78,532 of JBBINR010000002.1, forward strand.
TTGATTTTTTCGTACCTCTTTTTAATAGCCCCGCCAATTTTTTGCAATGCAGGTTCTTTTTCAAGACTGAGAATGGGATCTCCTTTTTCAACCATATCACATCCCGAGAAAAGATCGACAGCCAATGTGCAGCATACTGCCGCACATCCAATTTTTGAAGAGGCGAGTAAAAAATTTCGACGACTGTAATTCATAGAATCTTAACTAATAGTTACTGAATTTTTTGCTGCATCGTAGACTGCAGCAAATACCGGCAACGGCGATGCGGCCGGTCCTTGCATAACTGCTCCTGTATTCGGATTAAACCTTGATCCGTGATTTGGACAGACAATAACCCCGTCAGACGGTAAATTAACTTCTGAACCTTGGTGCGTACAGGTAGCGCTCAGTGCAATGAATGTCGTATTCGAAGTCCGAACAACGATAATTGTTCTTCCGCCGTTTATTTTTGCATATCGTTTTTTTACCGCGCCGCCGACACTTTGCAAAATGGTCTCTTTCGAAAGATCAATGACAGGATCTCCATTATCAATGGGAACGGCAGTTTCCGTTGGTCCGTTATCATTGGAATAACAGGCTGAAAGTATCATTGATAAAGAGCTTGCACAAAAAACACAGGTGGCCGATACTGCAAATTGCTGAAGAAACACGCGCCTGTCCGTTGCCATACCCAATTCCGCTCCATTCTTTTGAAAGTTAATAATTTAATTCATACTATAAAACAAACATTAATGCACCCAATAACATTCCTGCGAAATAATCTTTTGAAAGGCGATAACAATGTTTGCACTTCTTTTGATGCTGCTTCTTCAACAAATTCTTCCCGACGGAATATTTTCCTCAATCACTCCTGAAAAATTGCGGAACCATATTGCCGTCGTGGCCAATGATTCAATGCAGGGTCGCGGTCCATCAACAATCGGAGATGTTAAAGCGACGAATTATATCGTCTCGCAAATGAAAAAATTCAATCTTGAACCTGCCGGGGACAATGGAACATATGTTCAAAAAGTTCCGATTGTTGGTTCGACGGTCGATCCAAAAACGTCGATCGTATTTTCAAACGGAAAGAAAAATATTTCTCTTACATACTCAACTGATTTTGTCATCACTCCCGGAACGCATGAACCTTCCATTGATCTTAAAAGTATTCCTGTGGTCTTTGTCGGTTATGGAATTGTCGCACCGGAACAGCAATGGGATGATTACAAAGACGTTGATGTCTCGGGAAAAATATTATTGATGATGAACAATGATCCTGCGGGTGACGATCCGAAATTTTTTGCGGGAAAAGGACGCACCTATTACGGCCGTTGGACGTACAAGTATGAAATTGCCGCGAAGAAGGGTGCACTTGGTGCGATTGTTATTCATACAACACCGTCGGCAGGATATCCATATCAAGTCATTCAAAATTCGTGGAGCAGAGAAATGTTCGATCTTGCCGACCAATCAAACGCTCCATCGATCAAAGTCAAAGCGTGGACAACAGAAGAAGCAACGAAAAAAATTGTTCAGCTTGCAGGATATGATTTGGATTCATTATGCAAACTTGCGGAAAGTAAATCATTCAAACCAATTGCGTTGAATTTATTTTTTTCGACCGAAATGAAATCTGTTATCCGAAAAATCGAAACAAATAACATTATTGGTAAACTATCAGGATCGGATCCGAAGTTGAACTGCCAATATATTCTCTTCACCGCGCATTACGATCATTTCGGTATCGGCAGAGCGATCGACGGAGATTCAATTTATAACGGTGCACTCGATAACGCTTCCGGCACGTCGATGATGCTGAATCTTGCCGAAACATTTTCTTCAGCGAAAACAAAACCTGCGCGGTCATTATTGTTTGCAGCAGTTGCTGCAGAAGAGCAGGGTTTGCTTGGTTCATCGTATTATGCAACACATCCAAGCGTCTCTATCAATTCAATCGCTGCCAACATTAACACCGATGTTATCAATGTCATTGGACGCACATCGGATATTTCGTGTCAGGGAAGCGATCGGTCATCGTTAGGGAACGATCTCAATGCTGTGACAAAAGAAATGGGAATGACCGTGGAGCCGGATCGAGCACCGGAGCAAGGCGGGTTTTACCGAAGCGATCATTTTAGTTTTGCAAAGGTCGGTGTGCCGTCGCTTTCCATTGGCGGCGGCGAGAAATTTATTGACGCCGATACAAGTTTTGTTAAAAAAATGCATGAAGAGCACGGGAAAAATTATCATCAACCGAGCGATGAGTTAAAAGATTACTGGAATTACAGCGGCGCGTTGCAGCAAGCGGAATTGATTGTTCGATTGACATGGCGAATTGCCAATATTATTGAAATGCCGTACTGGAATTCCGGGGACGAATTTGAAGCCGTCCGCAAAGCATCGATGAAATAATACGAGGATGAATTTCTTAATTACTATTTCCGATTTTCTTTGTCATGCGTTCGTTTTACAAATTCTACAATAATCTTTGCATCGCCGATTGGATCGATGCTTGGAGATTGAAAATCGGATGAAAGTCGTTCACTTAACCGCTGTGCCGAATGTTGTACGTCATTGGGCAATGAAGAATCTAGGGCTGCCTGCTTCAATAATGTCAAAAAATCTTCTGTAAAAGATTGATAGAATTGCTGCAATGCAAATCCGGCAACTCTTCGTGCAATCGTCCGCGTTCGCCCGGGATTTTTCCCGGGTTGAATTCTGCGAAGTTCGGTTTCTATTTGAGCAAGCCAGTTCATAATGATATTTGAACCAATATAATTCACTTTTCCGTTAATAAAAAAGCGGCGGTGAAAAATCACCGGCCGCTTTGGCATTTCCTCAACTTCTGCTTACTACCGCAGTAACACCATCTTGCGCGTTTGGACAAAATTTTCTGCACGAAGTGTGTAAAAGTATACACCGCTGGAAAAATTTTTTGCATTAAATCTTACTGAATGGTTCCCTTTTTGCTGAAGATCATCGACAAGTCTGGCAACTTCCTTGCCAAGAAGATCGTACACTTTTAAAGTGACGTACGAATTTTTCGGAAGCTCGTAATAAATTTCTGTCGATGGATTGAACGGATTAGGGTAATTTTGATTGAGCGAAAAACTTTTTAGCTCTTGCATAGGTGTTTCATTATTTACTTCTACCGGACCTGTATCTTTGACGCATCGAATTGCAAAACCATCGTTTAAAAAATAATTAGAGCTTTGATTGAGATAGGAAAGATTGAAATCCAAATTTCTACTCCACACATAACCATTCAACAGCTGCGTGGATGTCCACCAATATGCTGTACCGCCAAGCGCCTCAAAATGTCCTTGGTGAAAACGAACGCCTGCAGGAAGCGCTGAAAATCCGCTCATGTTGTTATTGATCAGATTTTTTCCAATTGTTCCTGTTGTATCATGCGTCCACCATGCACTGGCGGCCGCCATTGATTTTGCAATATCGTTTCCGCTTCCTCCATACCCAAATCCATTATCGATTAAATATGTTTCAAGTTGTGTCCATTCCTCAGTGGTGGGAATATGCCAGCCTTCAGGGGCTAATCCGCGTGAATCCATTGCTGCATACCATGTATACAATCTGCCGTATGGATCAGCATTATTTTTTTCTCCTTTAGGTATCCATTGATATTTTGGCGATGATTGTAAGCTAATATCCAGCGTATCGGGATATGTTGTTCCGATAGTATCGCCATTTCGATAATGAGTAACTCTAAGATTTTCAATCATCCATGTTTGATTACCAATTTTAAGCGTGGCGTATATATTACCATCAAAGTCATTCATTTTTCCTGCCGCGGCACCAATTTTTAATGGATCGAGAAACATAATGTAAACATCGGCATCGGAATATTTTGGATCAATACGAGTTGCCCCTAAAAGATATTTGCCTTCGCCAAATCCGCCCACGCCACCCATCGGGAATTTTCCGTTTTGTGTTTCAAAAACTGTAAATGCCGTACCGATCGGAATTCCGGAAGTCGAAAAAAATCTTCCCATGACACTCATCGGATCTATCGTTGACATCCATGTGATCAGATAGTTTGTTCCGTCAAACACCGGCATTGCATACGTCGGATTTTTTGTGGAATCGCAAATCATGAAGCGTTCGGCGACTGTACCAGACGAAGTAACGAAACGGCCAAAAAGATTCCAATGCATCGTATCTGCTGCTTGATCATGAAACGCAATCAAATATCGCGAGCCGTCGAACGTCATCGTCACAGGATTGTCGCTTGCGTTATTGCTTCCATCAATTAAAAAATTTTGACCTACTAAAGTACCTGATAGACTAATGAATTGTCCGTAAATATCTTTATCAGTTAACGGATGGTCAACTTTGCACCATGCCGCCAAATAATTTGTGCCGTCAAACGCAATGGCGAATTCGCGGGCGTAATCGGTGCTGATTTTTACCGGAGCACCTAAAAGAATTCCTGATTTGCCGATTCGTTGTCCATACAGGTAATCGGTATGGTGGTCAATACCTTTCAAGTACGTCACAAGATATGTCGTATCTTTAAAAATAATATCGCCGCGACCCTTTCCGAATTTACTATTGATACCTGTTGCAATGGTAATGGTTGTACCCACCAATTTTCCGCTTGTACTGATAAATTGTCCATACAAATTGCCGATGCCATTCGTATCACCGCCTGCAAACATCGGGAAGCTGTCAGTCCACACGATAAAGAAATTTGTCCCGTCAAACGCAGTCAGAAGTCCACTGCCGGTTTTTCCCAGCGAAATTCTGGAGCCAATAAGGCTTCCAGTAGAACTTACTAATTGTGCAGTAACGCTATATTGATTTGCAGAATCTCCCATGATGGCGAACAAAAAATTTGTTCCGTCAAACGCCCCGCCGCCGGCGTACGTATTGTCATTACCGGTGGCAATGGGAATCTCTTGTCCTGAAGCTGTTATCGGTATTACAAGCGACCAGATTGTTATTATTAGATAGATGAAAAAATTTTTATGCATGATTTTAATCTCCCCGCGCATTGATTTTTCTAATAAAATACTGCTTGATAAAATAAATCGTTTTGTTTCAGAAAATTTTCCGGCGTAGAAGCGAAAGAAACACATTTCGCTTGATACCTGCATGGCATTCAATTATTGTGTATCCCTTCTTATTGATCGCTACGTGCATTCCCCTTTTGAATACTGTGTGGCAGGGTAAAAGAATTTTATTACGACTGTGTTTCAGTGTGCACATATCAGCAAGAAATTTGTCTTGAACAAACCGGCTTGATATATGAAATGAAGTCGGGGGAATGTCTGTTGTTGGCAAAAGTACAATAGTTTCTGTAAAAAGGTACTGCTAAACGCGAGGAGAGTCAATGTGCTGCGACAACGACACAATCAATCAAAGATAAAATTGTCCCTTACAATACATGCATGATTTTTGTATATTGGCAAAACAAAAAAACTGAAAGGTTAGTGCATGAAAAAAGTATTCATTCTCTTGCTTTGTTTCACCGCAATTGTTTCCGCACAAAAAAAAGCGTTTACGATTGCTGATCTCTACAAGATCAAATCAGTTGGTGGAGCGACAATCTCTCCCGATGAAAAGCAGATTGCATTCGTTCTAACGGAAAGTTTCCTCGAAAAAGGGAAGACCAATTCCGAAATTTATCTCATCAATCTCGACGGTACAGGGTTGAAAAAACTTACCGCAAATCCTGCGGCTGATGTCTCTCCGAAGTGGATGCCCGATGGAAAATCGCTGATCTTCCTCTCCTCGCGCAAAAATGGGATGCAAGTGTGGAAACTTCCTCTGGATGGCGGCGAAGCGGAACAAATCACGGATGTTTCTTCCGGAATTTCAAACATCCAGATTGCACCGAATGGAAAAGGATTTCTGTTTGCGACCGATGTGTATCCCGAATACGGCCCGGATGATGCATTAAATAAAAAAACCGACGATGCAAAAGAAAATGGACCAATTCAGGCACACATGGCGGATAATTTACTGTATCGTCATTGGACGGCGTGGTCGGATGGAAAGCGAACACATACATTTTATTTTGATCTTGAATCAAAAAAATATACAGAACTTACTTCTGGTAATTTTGACGCACCTGGATTTGGAATGGGCGAGTCGGTGATTTCACCAGAAGGAACGGAAGTATGTTTCGTTTCCAATCATGATGAGGTAGAAGCGTCATCAACGAATAAAGATTTGTTCATTGTCCCACTTTTTGGGGGCGAAGCGAAAAATATTACCAAAGAAAATCCTGCGTATGACGACGAGCCTGTGTATTCTCCTGATAAAAAATATATTGCATACAAGACACAAAAGATTCCCGGTTATGAATCGGATTTGATCAGAATTGCTCTGTATGATCGTGTGACAGGGAAAAGCGACGTGATCACCGAAGGAAAGTTCGATAATTGGGTGAATTCATATCAATGGTCATCAGATTCGAAAACACTCTTCTTTACCGCGCAGGTAAAAGGAAATGTTCCGCTCTATGCATACGACTTGAAAACAAAAAGTATTACTGAAGTGTTAAACGCAAAAACCATCGATGCGTTTGAAGTCTCTGATGATGGAAAAACTGTTGTTTATACTCGTCGATCTGTCGGCGAACCTGTAGAATTATGGAAAGCATCAATCGTGAAAGGTTCTGCAAAAAATCCGGTGCGATTGACATTCTTTAATAAACCGGTGGAAGACGGTGTTGATATTCGTCCTGCAGAAGAGCTATGGATCGATTCACCGACAGGAAAAAAGATTCACACATTCATCGTGAAACCTCACAATTTTGATCCGACGAAAAAATACCCGTTTGTCATCAACGTGCATGGCGGCCCGCAGTCGCAGTGGGCGGATGCATTTCGCGGCGATTGGCAAGTATATCCTGGCGCAGGGTACGTTCTGGTATTTCCAAATCCGCATGGTTCAACAGGATACGGACAGGAATTTACGGCGGCGATCTCCAAAGATTGGGGAGGAAAAGTGTATCAGGATGTGATGGTGGTGACGGACTATTGTGCAAAGCTTCCGTTTGTCGATTCAACGCGCATGGGTGCAATGGGTTGGAGCTACGGCGGATATATGATGATGTGGCTGGAAGGGCATACGTCGCGATTTAAAGCAATCGTGTCGATGATGGGTGTGTATGATTTGACGGCAATGCACGGTTCGACCGAGGAATTGTGGTTTCCGGAATGGGATCTCAATGGAATGCCGTGGACAAGCGATATGTATTTGAAATGGTCCCCGAACCAATTCGTGAAGAATTATAAAACTCCCTGCTTGGTGATTACGGGAGAAAAAGATTACCGCGTGCCGTACACGCAGAGTTTGGAATTCTTCACCGATTTGCAATTGATGAAAGTTCAATCGCGGTTGATTGTATTTCCCAATGACGGGCATTGGCCAAGCAATGTGAAATCGATGCCGCTCTATTACAATGCGCATTTGGATTGGTTTCATAAATATCTGGGGGGCGATGCGGCTCCGTACGATATGACGAAGATGGTAAGGAATCAGGCGTTTGAATAGGTAAACGAACTCCAAAAATGTAGGGAAATTTAAAGGCGCGGATAACATCCGCGCCTTTTTATTTTATAAAATTTCCACCAACAAAAATACGGTACTTATCAAATTCTTCTTCAACCTCACGTTGTTGATCTTTTGTCAATTTAACAAATGCCTCCGATCTCATGACAACAGATTTTCCTTTTGTTATTGGTCTCCATATCCCGACAATCTCTCCATCAATAACAATAGTTGGATGAAAAACTCCATTGTTGAAAATTGCTTTTGAATTGAATTTCGGATCAAGGTATGCACTTCGATCTGAATATCCGATGAGGTATTCATCGAATCCTGCAAGTAAATATACTCTTTTCTTCTGATTTTCAGCCCTTGGCATATCGTTCGCGAACCAATATGTTTTTCCATCAAGGGTTTCGTGGATAAGCAGTTGCTTTATCATCCCGAGAGCTTCTGTTGCTTCTATCGTAGACAATCCCGACCACCACATAAAATCGTCAATTGTTGCCGGGCCGCGGCTGCGAAAATATCGTTTTGCTAATTCATATAACGCTTTGTCGCGCGGTAATGATTTTTTTGAAGGGATCCATTTATCAAGCAAGACAAATGTGAATTCTTTGCCACTTCGCGGAGCAAAACAAATCAATTGACTCATCGTTGCAAAGTGAAGAAGATGCGACAACCGATTTTGGTCGGTTGGAATTCCCGCACTCTTTAACAGAGCTCCGATTTCGTTTCGTGTTAAGCGTTCTTCTTTTTCCAATGCCCGCACAATCAGCGCGTTCGATTTTTGAAATATTTTTTCATCCAGTTCTAATTGTTTGTTCCGCGAGCCGCCTGTAGAAAGAAATCGATGCGCGAGGAGTGAGTGAATCCATCGATAATCTTTTGCGGCAACAAACTGGAGTGTTCCGCGCATTGCCCATGTACGTACAATTTTTTTTTGTGCAATTGCTCGTTCAATATCGGCATCGGTTGAGCCGGGAAGCCGAAGCCCGACTGCCCATTTTGCTTGTCCATAATCTTGCGCCTGTATGCCGCACATCCATGAAAGAAGTTCTTCGGGAGTTTTGAGCGTCGTTCCTGCAATCTGTTGATTGGCGAGTCGGTAAGAAGCAATGAGAGATTTTGTCATCATAGGTTATTTAAACACAGCTTTGCCCGCTTCACATTCGCTGCATCGTTCTTTTATGCAGTAGTTCTTATATAATTGGATCAGCGCCTGCTGTTGAAATCCATATTGGATGGTCAGTTTTCCTTTAATGAGGTGTTTATTCATTATTCTTAAAATGGAATTATCTTCAAGCAATGGCAGTTCTACGGCAAGGCTCAAGCAATGTTCGGCAAGATTGCCTTTACCGAAAACTTTCGCATATAAACAAATGAACGGAACAAGTGTGTTAATGATGATATCATGTTTCCGCGGGGTGCCGATCAATGAATGCTTTTTGTGCGTTGCTTCAGTGAACGAATAATGATAATTCCAAAATTGATCATCACCCGCATCAAGTATGCTTACTAATTGATCGATCTTAGACTGAGCGGATGAATATTTCCCTCCGGCGATCATAATAATCGATTTAAAAAGTGATTGGTGCAACACTTTATGCACAATAGCACTTGCGGCGGCAATGCGAATAGTGGGAAAATTCGATGGACGCGTCGGTGAAAAATTCCATTCTGCGGAGTGTAACGGAATCACTGGAATTTTGCTGGGAAGATTATTCCAGGCGGAATGGAGTTGATGGACGAATACTTTTGAAACCTGGTCAGTGAGTTCATTTATTCTTGGAAGAAGCCCCGATGCTTTGAAGAGAATCGCTTGCAGCTCCAATGGTATACATTCGCTTGATTGAAATATCGAAATGATATTTGCGAGAGAAACATTTTCAGCAAGCTTTCTCATCGGCTCACGGTTATTGGAATATCCAAAGGCATCCATCATTTCTTCATATAATAATTGCTCCCATGAAAGTTTTTGTTTGAACAAATTTTTATCAATCGAGGAATCAGGGAGAGGAATATCGTCAATCATTTCGTGATAAGAAATCTGCGGTTCTTTAACCGTGTGCTGCTGTCGAAGAATAATACCGCATAAACGATCGTGCAGCCGGGCAACTTTGGATTGAAGGCGTTCTTGATACAACGTGTGAACCATTGAGTGTACAAGAGCTGAATCGATGTTGCCATTTGCCGATTCGCAGGGAATTTCATTGCGACGAGAAAAAAATTCCTCCCTCGAAAGCTGATCGGATAAGTGTTCGATTGATGAATGGAGAAATGGTTCTAAAATGATTGTAGGAATAATGCGTCCGCTGAGTGAGGCAGTGTGATCAGCTTTTCCCTGCAATACGACATGAAGAATAACAGAATTATAAGCAGGATCAGTATGGTGATGATGTGAAATCCATTCTTGAATTGTACGGTGAAATTCAATATCGCCGTGAAAGATAGTTCCATCTATTCTAATCACTGCGTTGCGGAAATCCGGACCAGCTCCGCGATGCAATGTTCCCGATTCGAGAATATGAACGGATCGTCCTTCAACGGTTTTCAATTGCGATGAATCGAAAAGCCGTTTCAACCAGATATGGCGGAGCAAATCTTCGTGCATAATGATAAGAAAAGGCGGTCGCCGTCAACGCCGACCTATCATTGAGAATTAATAATATTTTTTGCGAAAGAAATTAATTTCGGTATTTAATTTAATTGCTTCGTTTTGTGCAGCGAATGAAAAATTTTTTTCGTTCGATGCATACAAAATACTCCGGCTTGCATTAATGATAACGCCGAAACCATCCTTCGAGCAGCCGTATCGTATTACATCTTCGACACTGCCCCCTTGCACTCCGACACCGGGAACAAGGAAAGGGGCGGTTGGTGCAAGCGATCGAACCGACTTGATATCTTTTGATTTTGTTGCCCCGACAACATAACCGAGATTGGCAAGCGCCGTCCATTGCTGCGACGTTTCAACAACAACTTCAAATAATCTTTTTTTTCCAATCTTTTTGTACTGAAAACTGAATGCGCCTTCATTCGATGTCAGCGCAAGGATAAAAACTCCTTTTTCCTTCCATTCGAGAAACGGCTGAACGGAATCTTTTCCCATATAGGGGGCAACTGTAATTGAATCGAATTTCATTTCATGCAAAATCGCATTGGCGTAATACGACGATGAATTTCCGATATCGCCCCGTTTCGCATCGGCAATGGTAATGATATCCGAAGGAATTGCCGCGCGCGTTTTTTCGATGATTGTCCAGCCCTCTTTGCCGAGCGATTCATAAAATGCGAAATTGATTTTGTATGCGCAGACAAAATCTTTTGTTGCCTCAATAATCTGTTTGTTGAATTCCAGAATCCCGTTTTTCCTCGATTGAAAGTGTGCGGGAATTTTCTTTATGTCGGTATCGAGACCGACACAGAGAAGGGAATTGGATTTATTTTGGGCCGTTTGTAACCGTTGCGAGAAGTTCATGATTTCCCCTTTTACTTCGATGTGGAATGATCCTTCGCATTTTTCAGCGATGGGAGCGCCTCACGGTTTCGCATATCCCCGGATACTTCAACTCTATACAAAGAAGTACTGACAACGAATACTATTGTTACTAGAAATAAGATCACTGTAAATATTCCTTCAGCCAATCAAAAATTGTTTTGTGCCAGAGTTCCGAATTCAACGGTTTCAACACCCAATGTCCTTCATCAGGGAACGAAAGAAGTTTTGATGGAATCCCTTTCCGCTGCAACGTCGTAAACAATTGAAATCCTTCGTCGACCGGAACGCGAAAATCAAGTTCGTTATGAATGATGAGTGTTGGAGTTTTAAAATTCTTTGCATACTTATGCGGAGAAAATTTATCGAAATCTTTTGTTTCCCACGGAATACCGTGTTCCCATTCGTCAAACCACACTTCTTCGGTGGCGCCGTACATCGAATAAAAATTGTACACGCCATCATGGTTGATAATTGTTTTGAATTTATTCGTATGTCCGTTCAACCAGTTCATCATATATCCGCCGTAGCTTGCGCCGGCGGCAGCCATCCTCGTGTTGTCGATGTACGGAAGTTTTTCCATGTAGTCAACACCATTCATAACATCGGTAAATACTTTTCCGCCCCAATCTTTACTGATTTCATCCGTAAATTTTTGCCCAAATCCCGTGCTGCCGCGTGGATTGGGAAGTGCAAGCACATATCCCTGCGCCGCCCACAACTGTTGGTTCCATCGAAATGACCACGAATTCGCAAATGCCCCTTGCGGTCCGCCGTGAACCCAGTAGACCAGCGGGTATTTTTTCTTTGCATCAAAAAACGGCGGCTTCACGATCCACATTTGGACTTTGGTTCCGTTTGCACCTGTGAACCATACATACTCCGGTTCGCTGAACTCGATGTGAGAAAATAGTCCATCGTTCACCGTGGTTAATTGTTTTGCCCCGGCTCCATTACTGTTTGCCGAATAGATTTCGATGGGGCGCGACATTGTTTGATGGGCGAATACAAGCGTTGTGCCGTCGGCTGAAATATTGACGCCGCCGTTGGTGGCATTGTCAAAAATTTTTTTGATCGTTCCATCAAGCGTTACCGACCATAACGGGTGATTCGCTTTTTCTTCTGCTTCCATATACAGCATTTTACTGTCGCTTGCCCATGCCATCGCGTCAACATTCGTATCAAATTTGGGCGTGATACTTTTCATTTTTCCCGTTGAACGATCATACAGCATGAGCTGCCAGCGATCGGCTTCAAAATTAGGGCGCGATTGTGCGCGGTACGCAATATATTTTCCATCAGGAGAATATCGTGGATAACCATCGGCCGCAGGATTTGGCGTAATTTGTTTTCGTTCACCAGTCGCAAGATTCACCGTATAAATATCATGATTCGTGCTCCATGCTTCTTCGTGAATCGGAACTGGCGTTGCCGTGTAGGCGATTTCTTTTCCGTCGGGAGAAAAAGCGAAATCATCTCCTGCTGAAAATGTTGTTGAGGTCGGAACAGCGTCACGATCTCCGGGAGTAAGATCGCGTATAAGTTTTCCGTCAAGCGAAGTCAAAAATAAATGCTGACGCTTTCCATCAACCCAACTGTCCCAATGACGGTACAGAAGTTTTGTGAGGATGTGCGCTTTCACTTTACCATTATCGAGAGAGTCTTGCTTCGCTTTATTCAATGCATCAGATTTTTCAAATGGTTGATCGGAAAATTCCGGAAAGACTGATGAAACAAATGCGAGCGATTTTCCGTCTGGCGACCACACCGCCGAAGAAGCTTCAGTAGAAATGGCAGTCACTTGGTTTGTTTCGCCGGTTTCAATATTGATGATGAAAATCTGCAGCGAGCCGTTCCTATTCGATTCAAACGCAATCCATTTTCCGTCGGGCGACCATTGCGGATGACGGTCTGCTTTTGGAGAATTTGTTAATTGTTTTGCTTCGCCTCCTGCTGTTGGAATAAGCCAAATATCGCTGTTGGTTTTATTCGCGTTCTTGTCGACAATGGAAATAACATACGCCACAGTTTTTCCATCTGGAGAGATTTGGAGATCGCCGACACGTTGAATACGGAAAAGGTCTTCAAGTTCCATTGGTCGCTTTGTCTGCGCAGAAAGAATGCTGACTGCCAAAAGAAGAAAATAAAAAAGAATGACACTCCGTGTATTTTTCATAACATCTCCGTAAAATTTCATGAAATACATTGACTGAAAGAAAGTAATGCAAAAAAATTAGAGAGGCAATTGGGGATTATTGGATTGTAAAATTCTTAGAAACGATGTGGTTTGATAAGAACGGCAGAAAATCTACCGTTCTTCAAGAGGAATTAGTGCTACGCGTTCTGGATGAGAAGTGAGTTATTGTTCAACGAAATTTCTCTGTCGTAAATCCAACTGAATTGTGCGCTGCCGGAAATTTTGATACGATCCGCCAATTTTATATATCGTTCGGAAAGCGTACAGAGATAATCTTGCGCTTTTGCTGTCATATCGGATAGGCCCTGCAGGCTTTCGATCTTCCATTCTTCAACAAGATGTTTGATAATTTCCGCGTAATCTTTTGCGGTATACACTTCAGCTTTTTGTGCAACATTGGCAAACTTTGTGTAAATATTTACATCCTTTCCGTCAAACATCAGCGTAGCAGGCATGGCAACTTTCTGCTTCATCATTTTTGCAAAGGCAAGAATAGCATTTTTCGGGTCAAGCTCGAAAATTTTTGACATAAACAGCTTGTAGGCTTTTTCATGCCGAGCTTCGTCTCCGGCAATCATTCCGCAAATTTTGTGGAGCTTTTCTTCGCCTGCTTTTTTCGCAAGCACGCCGACATTTCGATGAGAAATTTTTGTTGCGCGCTCCTGAAATGAGGTATAGATAAAACCAAGATACGGATCGTTGCTCGATTCGGTATTAAATCCATTGTTGATTAAATTATGAATCGTTATTTCGATTGCCCGCATATCAACTCTTCCGGTGAGATATAAATATCGATTGAGAAGATCACCATGGCGATTTTCTTCTGCAGTCCAGCCGCGGCTCCATTTTGCCCAGCCGTGCGGATCGGTTCCTGTTTTATCATCCACGCCGATGAAACGATTGAGCCATGTTTGATAACTTGGCAGTGCTTCTTCAGTGATCATGTCGCCAACGAGAACGACAAGAATATCATCTGGCAATTCTTGAGCGGGTTTTCGGAAATTTGTCAGCTCTTCTGCCCAGTTTTCTTTTGTCATATCGGGAAAAAAATCAGAAGGCTGCCAGCTTTCTTCAATAGGTTTTAAAAGAGAAGGAATATTGTCGTCGACGAATTTTTCCAGACTCTTTACCACTTCAAACTGCGGTGAAGTAACAGTTAATTCGAATGGATTTTCTTTCATACAATTTTTCCCCTATGATGTAAAGCGAATATGCAATACGTAAATATGCATAAACCACAACGGAGACTCAAGATAAATTTGTCTGAATTTAACACCCAAAAACGCATGCAAAACCACTCGAATTGGAAACAATGTTACTTCTTAAAATTTTTCCACATCATGCTTTCTACCGGCTTTATGGTTCTGCCGTTATACTTTGCATTTTTCTTTTTATTATACAGCACTTCCACGTCACCTTCGACAACGAAGTAAATCAATTGTCCAATCGGCATCCCCGCATAGACACGTACCGGCTGCCGGACAGAAATTTCCAATGTCCATGTATTGCAAAAACCGACATCCCCTTTTCCCGCAGTGGCATGAATGTCAATTCCCAATCGTCCGATAGAGCTTTTTCCTTCAAGGAATGGAACGTGACGATGGGTTTCGGTGTATTCTTCCGTAACGCCAAGGTATAGCTTGCTCGGAATCAACAGCGTTCCTTCTTTCGGAATTTCAAAATGCTTTACCTTATTATGAATTTTTGCATCAAGAATTTCATCTTCATACATGGCAAGATATTTTCCAAGGTGCACGTCGTAGCTGTTCGAGCCGAGAAATTTTCTGTTGAATGGTTTAATCACGATCGAGCCTTGCTTCATCTCGTCGAGAATTTTTTTGTCGGAAAGAATCATAAATAAAAAGATTGATTTACGGAATGATGAAATCGGTAAAGTAATATACGAAATTCGAAAAAAGGATCAATCCAAAGAAAAGATTTTTTCCGGATTTATTTTCTTTCCGAATCGATGTGAAATTTATGGAACATCCGATGAACGACAGGTCCAAAGATAATTCCGGCAATCAGAATTACCGCGAGTCCACTGTAGAGTGCATAGAGTCCTGCAAATATCTTTCCGGATTCCGTTTGTGGTTGTTCAAGGGGGCCCATGCCTGAAAGAAGCATTGCGGCATTGACAAATGCGTCAACCCAGGGAAGCTGTTCAAACCAATGATAACCTGCCATCCCGATAAATAATGAGAGTGCAATAATTCCAAACCCTGCAAATGACGAGATGATCACCCGTCTCATAAAATGATGAAAAGGGAGGAGTGGTTCTTTGTGATGTTCAAAAAGTTTTTTCATGGCGTTTATCAGGATAAAAAAGATCTTATGGGCAACATTTTATTGTTCTCTACGCCATCATTATTTTTTTAGAGGGAGAAAAAAAATAATGATCATACCAATCACCGCCGCAAGTTGTACAATAAATGTGGCATACGTAAATGAAGAAACATTTGCCCGATCGAGTGTCGCAACATAGAAGGCAAATAATCCGAAAATAAGAATGTGTGCGATACGAAACCAGATCAGCGTAGCTCGATGGCGCAGCCGTTCCGGTTCAAAGAAGAAGAGATACATCACACTCATCATAGAGAGAATGAGAGGAAGAACATATTTTTGGCCGGCGAGAAACGCAGGTAAATATTTCTCTTGGAATAATTCAAACGATGTCGTCAGCATGACGAGCGACGTCACCGATGTAATACCAATATATCCGGCAGCAACAGTCTTTAAATACGTTTTCATATCTGCATGAATATATCGAATAATTGTTAACAAAGCATGACAGGGGAAGAATATTCGCTATGCCTTCTTCAACGGCGGGGAAAACTTATTGTTGGTCGAGAATGGCGCGGGTAATAGTTAGAATTTCAGCAGCAGCATACGGTTTATACACGACTTGCTTGATTCCGGAGGCAAGAATTTCTTCTTGATAAGCAGGGTCTAAATATCCCGATACAATAATGAACCTGATTGCTTCACGTACTTCCTTAACTTGTTGATAGACTTCCTCTCCATTTAATTTTGGCAGGCCAAGGTCAGAGATGACAAGATTAATCGCATCTTTGTGTTCGAGAAATTTTTGCACTCCTTCCAGACCATCGGTTGCCGGGATAACATTATATCCCTTTGACGATAAGGTTGCGTGAAGAATATCCAGCATTTCTAATTCGTCTTCTATGATAAGAATTGTTTCATGTCCGCCGAGAATATCATTGTGCGTCAGCATTCCATTTTCGGAGTCAATATTTTTCTGCTGACCGATCGGAAGATAGATATGAAACGTGGTTCCTTTCCCGAGTTCGCTTTCCACATCGATAATCCCGTCGTGTTTTGCGATCACTCCATATGCAACGGCTAATCCCAGTCCGGTGCCGACACCCTTTTCTTTTGTCGTAAAGAACGGATCGAAAATTCGATCCATCGTTTTTTTATCCATTCCGGTTCCGGTATCGCGGAGAGAAATGTGAATTTGGTGATCGATCGCATTAAGACTATTTTCTTCTGTTCGGATGATAAGCATCCCGCCGGATGGCATGGCGTCACGGGCGTTCACGCAAATATTTAAAAACACTTGATGGAGCTGCGTTGAATCAGCATACAGCAATGGAAGATGAGGCGTGAATTCCGTGATGATTTCAATTTTCTTCGGAAGAATTTCTCCCAATAACTTTGCCAGCTCTTTCAATTGTGAGTTGATATCGATCAGATCGAGCGAAGCAGAATTTTTTCGCGCGAATGTCAGGAGCTGTCGCACAATTGATGCACCTCGGTTTATAGTATTCTTCATTGTTTCGTAGCTATTGGCAATTTTATGGGGTTTTATCGCTCCGGTTTGAAGCAGTGAAATATAGCCGAGCAGAATGCCAAGAATATTATTAAAATCGTGGGCAATGCCGCCGGCAAGCGTGCCGAGGCTTTCCAATTTTTGAGCTTGACGAAGTTCTTCTTCCAACTTTCTCCGTTCGGTCGTATCACGTGCAATGGCAAGTAAACGGAACGTTCCGTCGCTTTGATGTTGAACCGTTGCTGTCACTTCCATAAATATGTAATCGCCCTGTTTTTTTTTCATCCGGTATTCGGTCGGGGGGAGAGGTTTTCCCTGAATAGTTTCCCTGAAATTCTCAATCGCTTTATGTTGATCGTCACCGTGAATGAGATCAGTAAACGAGCGGCCAATCCACTCATGGCGGTTCCATCCGGTCAGCGTTTCAAACGAAGCGTTTAGGTTGGTAAAAATTCCGGAAGCAGAAAGAAGCAAGATGGCATCCCGTGCACTTTCAAATAAATCGCGGTAATTTTCCAACGATTCTTTTAAACTCTCTTTGGCCAATTTGGTTTTGGTAATATCCGAAATAATCCCGTCGATGCGGCGTATGGATCCGGAGCTGCCGATATCGGCTCTGATTTTCAGGTCAATCCAGCGTACTTCCCCGGAGCGGTGAATAATACGGTACGTGCCGTTAATAATTCGTCCGTTATGCAAAGCCAGATAGGACACCGTAAGGTTCTCCTTATCTTCGGGATGAATCATCTCTTTCCAGAGGAAAGGGTTTTCAAAAAATTGCTCGACCGTATATCCATAAATTTTTTCACACGACGCCGAAACATTCAACATGGTGGTATTCGCGAGATCATACGAAAAAAACATTTCGTCCAAATTAAGAAAAAGATTCTGCAACTGGTCGTGAACCGTTTTTAATTCTTTTGCCGTATGCTCAAGTTCAAGATTTTTGCTTTCAAGTTTTTCGATCAGTCGTTTGCTGTATTGCCGGAGAACATGTTCCTCGGGAAGATTTTCGGGCAATGTTGCGGTGTGCGGCATTGAAGTGAAGGCCGCTGTCAGTGCTTCGAGAATTTTTTTTGACGGCGATGGTTTTGTTAAAAAATTATTCGCGCCGATTTTGCGTGCAAAGTGCTCATCATTCGGCGACGTATAGGTTGCGGTATAGAAAATAAACGGGATCGAATTATACTGTGGATTTTTACGCAGGGACATACAGAATGCATACCCGTCCATCTCAGGCATTAAAATGTCGGAGATAATTGCCTGTACGGAATGCTGTTCGAGCATTTTCATTGCGGCAATGCCGTTTGACGCTTTGAGCACAGACATTTTTTCCGAAAGAAGCATCGCTTCGAGAAGTTTTAAATTAGTTGAATCGTCATCAACAATAAGAATGGTCATGACTGCGAATTTTTGTTTGATGTGCTGGATTCTAAGAATTGCCGTACGAGCACAGGAAGCGTATGAGTATCAATCGGCTTGGTAAGGTACCCGTCGCATCCTGCGCTCATCGCTTTTTCTTCATCGCCTGCCATTGCAAAGGATGTCACCGCAATGATTGGGATGTGACTGGTTTCGGGTTTGGACTTTAAAATCCGGGTTAATGTCAAACCATCCATACGCGGCAGTTGAATATCCATCAAAATCACGCCGGGCTGCCGGTCGATTATCACCGACAGGGCAGTTTCTGCATCTTCCGCAGAATACACGGTAAATCCTTCATACGACAGTACATCGCAAATCAATTTTAGATTGATATGATTATCATCCACAATGAAGACGGATTGCTTCATGGCGTAATTATTTCCCCAAACTGTTTTGGCAGCACGACAATAAAAACTGATCCTTTTCCAAACTCACTTTTTACCTGAATAAATCCCTGCTGCAACTCAACAAATTTTTTTGTTATCGCAAGTCCCAATCCTGTTCCTTCGAACTGCTTTGTCATTCCGGAATCAATCTGCTGAAATTCATTGAACAATTTCGGAATATCTTCCTTGCGAATGCCGATGCCGGTATCGCTTACCTGAATGCAAAATCGGTCTTCAGACCACGCACCGCCGCCGACGTGAACACTTCCGCCATGGTGAGTAAACTTTACAGCATTCGAAAGAAGATTATAGAGTACCTGTTTAAATTTTTGCTGATCGAGAGAAACAATATCCGGATCGATGGTTGTTTCAACAGTTACGGAAATATTTTTTTTCACCGCCGTCGGGTGAATAATGGAACAAACTTCGTCAATTGTTCGCTTGACAGAAAATTTTGTCGCCACGAACGATATTTTTCCGGCTTCAACCTTTGCCAGATCGAGAATATCATTGAGTAATTGCAGCAAATGTTTTCCGCTGGAAAGAATATCGAGCAAATATTCCTTTTGTTTTGCATTGAGCGGTCCGGGTTTTTCATCGACAAGAAATTCAGCAAATCCGATAATGCCATTCAACGGCGTCCGCAATTCGTGCGACATGTTAGCAAGAAACTCGCTTTTCAGCCGGGTTGTTTCCTGAATACGACGATTTTGTTCTTCCAACTCAAATCTGCGAAGTTCTTCCCGCTGCTTCCGTTCAGTAATATCGCGGATCAAACTAAAGACCAATGCTCCGTTGTCAGCGGGCATCGGACTCAAACTGATTTCAACAGGAAATTCCATTCCATCTTTTTTAACACCGTACAATTCAAGCCCCGATTTCAAGCCGCGCACTTTCGGATGGGAAAAATATCCTTCACGCTGAATTACATGACGCTCCGAAAACCGTTTTGGAATTAACATTTCTACCGCATTCCCGAGAAGTTCGTGACCCTTGTATCCGAACAGTTTTTCAGTTTGTGAATTGACAAGAACAATGTTTCCCTGTTGATCGACGATGACGACGGCATCCGGTACAGATTCGACGAGCGCATGAAATTTTTCATCCGACTTTTTTCTTTCGCTGATATTGCGGATGGTGCTAAGCACGAAGATTTCATTGTTGATGTGTATGTGGTTCATGCAGATTTCAGCCGGAAATTCTGTTTTATCCGATCGGAGTCCGAACAGTTCCAACCCTGCTTCCATTGTTCGTTGATGCGGATGTTTAATATAGTCGGCTCGGTGTTTGGCGTAAGACATGCGAAAGCGTTCAGGAAGGAATAGATCAATCGTCATTCCAATAAAACTTTCTTTAGTGTAGCTAAATAGTTCCATTGCAAGGGTATTGGCCAGAATGATTTGGCCATTCCTGTCTGTTACCACCATCGCATCGGGCATGGCTTCCAGCAGGTTGTAAAACTGTTGATCAAAAATTCGTATTTCGTTGAAAGTATTCATAGGTAATATGGTGGAATGATTCATTCAACGTAAGAGTAATGAATCGGAAGGAGAAATTGATTCCGAATAAGAAAAAAATTTGCCCCATGTTCGCCGCCATCAAACATTTTTTCCCTCGTTGTTGCGGGAAAGGTTAGGAAGTTGCTATACCGCAGCGTGTTCAGTCAACTGCCACCGAAACCCCAGTGTAGGAACAATCATACTGAATTCCATGAAATCAATCGGTTTCGAAATAAATGCTTTTACCCCAAGTTCAACACACGCTTTATAATCTTGGTCTGACCGGGATGAGGTCAAAATCACAATCGGAATAGAGCGCGTTTTTTCGTGTTTCCGAGTCTCTTTTAAGAATTCTATACCGCTCATTCCCGGAAGTGTAAGGTCCAAAAGGATCAATTTCGGATTACCCGCTTTTTCACGCGAAGAAAATTTTCCTTGTGCAAAAAGATAGTCGAGTGTTTCTTCCGCGGTTCGGGTGACAAAAATCGGATTGGTGACGCCGTTTCGTTCGATGGCATTCAACGTCAATTCAACGTGTGAAGGATTGTCCTCTACAAGAAGAATATCGAAAGGAGAAAAGATCGGCTGTACAGCTTTTGATATTGGTTCGGATCGCTTTTCTATTTTTAAAAATAAATCTGCAAGAGGAATTTCCAGTGCTTCTGCAAGGCGGGAGATGCTTTTCAATGTAATGTTTCGGTGGCCGCCTTCAATATCGGTAATGTATGTTCGATGAAGGCCGGATCGTTCGGCGAGTTTTTCCTGGGAATACCCCAATAATTCCCGTTGATCTTTTAATTCAAGCCCAAGACTTGCCAATAATTTTTTTATGTCTGATGATTCTTTCATGTGTGAAAATAATTCTATTCGTATACAATAATCTACAGACTATGAGTGACATGCCGGAGATAAAAGAAAAAAAATAGATGTGCTGGACAGACGGAGATTTTTATAAAAGAAAGATTACCGATTTCCAAACAGCACAGTATGTTTTCTCCCTCCTCATCAGTAATGTCGTTTAAACTAAAATGCTTGTGTGCAAAAGTCAAGCAGAAAAACCATTTTTGCAAATCATTTTTCAAAAATTAGCGACCATGGCAAGGTGATGACACATTAACGGAAGAAAAATATTACATTATCTTTCAAATGAACGAACAACCGAACAATCCGTTGCATGGCATGACACTTGAAATGATCCTTCATCATCTCGTTGACCATTATGGCTGGGAAAAATTAGGAATCATCATACGCATACGATGTTTTAACGAAAATCCAAGCGTCTCATCCAGCTTAAAATTTCTCCGTAAAACCCCGTGGGCACGGAAAAAAGTCGAAGAGTTATACTGTAAAACGATTGATAAATCATAATTACATGCTTTTTTTAATTTTCAATGGAAAGTACCTCGCTATGAAACTGAATTCACTTTCTGATTTGCAGCAGCTTCTTCCGGAATCCGAGCGAAAAAAACAATCTGAATCCATGCCGAAAAAGGAACACGATGGAAAAGGAAAATCCATTCATATCTACTTAGATACAACGGGACGAAAAGGGAAAAACGTTACTATTGTTTCCGGATTGCAGCATAATCCTGCCACGATGGAAGAGATTGCCCGAATACTCAAACAGTACTGCGGTGCCGGTGGAACAGTGAAAGGGGGAGACATCGAAATCCAAGGGGATCAGCGGAAACGAATTGAAGAAAAAATGCGCAAGATGAATTATGATATTCGATGAAAAATCTCGAAGATAGAAATTTTCAATGAACACTTGCCGTTTTTGATGAAAATTGGAGCTTGATTTCAAAAAAAAATCACGGTAGCTTTGTACAGACAGCAGAGTGAGTTTTACTCTCTCTAACAACCCTCACACTCCGATTTTCACGCGAGCCTTGTTAGCTCTCATGTTGGTGGTATTCATAGAGGATTCACAACACACGAGCGTTCGGTAAACAACACAGTAAAATTTTTTAATTTATTTTTGTTCTGTAAAATATGTCTTTACTCAAGTAACGGCGGTGATTGTGTGTCTTCTTCCTCATGACTGACGGAACTTTGTTGAACGAAGTGAAGTTGCAAAGAAAGGAGGTCGACAATGATATATGATCCTATGGCAACAGTATTGGAAGGAACAGATGTTCCTTCGGCTGTCGACACACTTCTTTCACATCTCTATAGCGACGACGGCGCCACGAGAAAACAAGCACGCGAAATTTTGGTAAAGATTGGCAAAAGCGTTGTCCCTAAATTGATCCCTTTGGTTTCACACCCGGAGGAACATGTTCGATGGGAAGCATGCAAGACGCTCGAAAAAATAAGGGACCCGCGTGCGGCAAAAGCGCTTGCTGCCGCATTGCTCGACGACGATATGGATGTTCGGTGGGTTGCTGCCGATGCGATCATTGAATTGGAACGCGAAGCGATTGAGCCCGTTCTGGAAATGATAGAGGAACATTTTGATTCTGTGCTGCTGCGTGAAGCAGCCCACCATGTTTTGTATTCTTTGATGCAGGCCAAATTATTAGATGAAAAATCGGAAGTGGTCATGCACGCATTAACAAATTTTGAGCTGCCGACAAAAGCGGCATTTGCAGCGATCATCGCGCTCGATTATTTACGCTCCGGAAGGGAGCACCGCAAAAAAATGGCGTTGGTTTTCTGATGTTGGTTCGATTTCCATCCTTCCGAAATCTGTGAAGCGCCCGATGTCATCGGGCGTTTTCTTTTTCTTATCAAAAAATATGTCGTGTCATTTGAAATTGACCGCATCATTCAGTAGATTTTTCCAGACCAATTTTTCATTACTATTTATTTTATGACATCCTCTGCCCGGTTGATGTGCGGTATTATTCTTTTAATCATTCCATTGATTCCGTTGGCAGATTCTCTCTTCCTTTCGTTCCTGAAAAGGAAAAATAAAACCCCCTTTACCGACTTTCAAAAAACAATGTTTCGTACCGGCCGCGACCATGCAGGAATATTTATTATTCTGTCTTTGATGGGACAAATTCTTATCGACGAAGCAGCCGTGAATATTATTTTTGAATGGATCATGCGGGTTGGATTTGTACTTGCGGCACTGTTGATTGCAAGCGGATTTTTTGCCGCCGCAATGGATGATAGCGCGCAAAAGCCTAATAAACTTATTGTAATTCGTTACGCAGGGTCCGGAATATTGATGGCATCATTGTTTCTGCTGGGAATTGGATTATTGATGAAAGCCCAGTAATATCAGCAATGCATTGATCTACCAAACTTGTCCATGTCGTGCAAAATTGCTTTTATGAATCAAACTTTTATTCACAAAAAAATACTCTTATGCCAGTTCTAGCAAAAATATTTGTCACCTTAGTAGCACTTGAACATATTTACATTCTTTGGTTAGAAATGTTTGTCTGGACAACTGTCGGAAGGAGGGTCTTCACATCGCTTCCTTCTGATATGTTTGAGAAGACAAGAACGTTTGCAGCAAACCAAGGATTGTACAACGGTTTTCTTGCTGCCGGATTGATCTGGGCATTACTAATTCAAGATGCAATCTGGTCCAAAAATGTCGCACTCTTTTTTATTTGTTGCGTTGTTGTGGCAGGGATCTACGGCGGGCTTACGGCCACGAAATCAATATTTTATAAGCAGGCACTTCCGGCGATTCTTGCATTGGCTGTATTGCTGTTATGATTGAAAATTAAGCTGCAGCAGAACAGCAGTTCACTGTTCTGCTGCAAAAGTTACAGCCCGCTGCGAATTACCCACATCCCTACCATCATCGTTCCCATAACAATTACACCGATAAGCGGATAATCCCATGTTGATCCCATACTAATCATAGTATGATCTTCTTTTGGTTGGACTATAAAGTTTGTTTCTACAGTAAAAGAAGAATCGGAGTTAGGAATTTTTTCGATAACTGCCGTTAATAGAAAATTTCCGGCAATGGTCGGTCGATAGACAAAGGTCGAAGTTTCATGGTTCAGAAAAATATTTTGATGAATGGATTCAAAAACTTCATTTGTATCGGTTTGTTTTCCGTGATCATGTTGCTGAATATGTTCCATGGAAGATTTTTTGGAAACCATATAGTGCACGGTAACACTCTCGGGCATAGCCAATATTGAATGGAGTGTTATAGAGATTGTATCTTCCCGTCCAACTCTCATCGGAGGAATTGAAAGCAGGATCGTATTTTCTCCCTTGGTGATTTCTTTTGTTATCGTCATCGATTGATGGTCTTCATGATTTTGGTGAGTATCCATCATCATCATATGCATACAGGATGAAAGCGGGAGAATTGAAATAAAGATTAATAACAGATAGATATATGTTTTAAAATTTTTCGTAATACCTCCTAATGGCTATGATCGTGTTCCTTTTTGATGTCTTTTGCACTCTTTCCGGAAACATTTCCCTTTCCATGCTGCCATCCTTCGTAACATTCCTTACACACGGGTTTATTATTTTTGACCTCGTTTTTGCAATTACATCCCCCTTCATCAATACACATGTTGCACGGGTCTTCAATACAGCAGTTGTATTTTCCTGCCGTCATCAATTTCAGTTTTGTTTTCTCTTCCTTTGTAACTTTTCCCATCATCTGTTTATGACAGGAAGAATCCATCGTGCTCTTCTTTTGTTTTATCAATTCCATCCCGCATTTTGGACACGTGCCTGGTTTTCGCGATTTGATGTCAGAATGCATCGGACATGTATATTCGACTTGCATATTTATTTCTTCTTTTTTTGCCGCAGAATCTTTTTTAACATCTCCGTGCTTATGCGTACCATGATTCTGCATCTTGGTCATCGCAACCCCGTTCCCGCTGCAGCATCCTCCGGCGCATGATTTTTCTTTCGTCTCTTGTCCAGCAATTACGGTCGTATTTATTGCAATCGCCATCACCAGCGAAAGCAACACGACCATTAATTTGTTTTTCATATCGAATCTCCGTGTATGTTTTTATTTACATCATTTAGTTTGTGTTCACCATTTAATCCATTTTCATCCCCGGCATGTCATTTTCTTTCTTCGGCGGAGCGGCTGTTCCATGCTGATGTTCCGTTCCACCGCCAGTTTTAAGCTGACTTTCCGAATCAATAAGATAACCGCCTTCACTCACCACTGTATCACCTTTCACAAGTCCCCATGTCACTTCGTATTTGCCGTCAAAACGGCTGCCGATTCCAATTTCGCGTGCTTCAAAATGATTCTTCTCTTTTGATTGTACATACACAAGATTCCGTTTTCCGGTGACAAGAACGGCATTAACAGGAATCGTAAGTGCAGTTCCTTGCTTGCTCATAAATTCTGTTTCTGTGTACATATTCGGTTTTAATTTTTCATGCACATTGTTTACCGTCAAACGGACCTTCACTGTCCGTGATTGTGAATTAACGACCGGATAAATCAGTGAAACAGTTCCCTTGAATGTTTCATCCGGATATCCTGCGGTTGTGAATGCAGCTAGTTCACCGAATCGAATGTTTGATATGTCGGTTTCGTAGACATCGGCAATATTCCATAGCGTCGATAGATCGGAAACGTCGTAGAGAGAAGCTCCTTCGGCAATATAAATTCCATCGACAATTTTTTTATCGATAACGATTCCTGAAATAGGAGAACGATATGTGATTACCAGTGGCAGTGAATCTTTTTCGCCGAGATCGTGAATTTGGTTTTTTGTCAAGCCGAGTAAAAGTAACTTTGATCGAGCGATGGACAGCAAATTGTCTCTGGAAGTTGAACTGCTTTTGAATGCTTGTTGATATTCCGTTTCCGCTTGAATAATATCCGGACTGTAGATGTCGAACAACGGTTCTCCTTTTTTAATTTTTGCGCCGACAGCATTCACATAGAGTTTTTCAATTCGTCCGTTGAATCGTGCGCTGATAATTGTTTTATTCGGCTCAGGGATTTCCAACGAGCCGAATGCGCGAACGCGACGTTCAATCCGTTCTTCTTTGACCGGAGTTGTTGCAACATTGGCAAGCAATTGATCGCGTTGGCTCAATGAAATCAATGATGAATCCGATGATGAGCCGGCCGTTCTGATGTTGCTTGCTTTGACAAGATCCATGTGGCAGATTGGACAAACCCCGGATTTATCCAAGTGTACTTGCGGATGCATCGGGCATGTATAATAATCTCCCGGCGCCAATTTCGATGACGAATCACTTCCGCACGAAGCCGCAAAGAATGCAAATGTTACTACGATAGTGATGAGTAAAGTTTTCATAAGAAGTGCCTTTGTCAGTATGTTCTTGTTATTCTATTGGTTCTCCGACCATCATTTCAATTTCAGTTAATGCCATGTGCCGGTCGACAATTGTCATTAAATAATCTTCCTGCTTCATTAATTCCATTCGCCGTGCATCGAGTACTGTTGAAATTGGAACTTGTCCCGTTAAGTATGCGATTGTTTGCGCATCTGCTGCCTCATTAATAAGCGGAAGGATTGTTTGAGAATATTGCTGCACGAGCGAATCCGCCGCTGCATATTTATTCACTGCGGACCGGAGCGAGCTGATCATTTCTCTCTGCATGGCATTTTTTTCTGCATCGATACTTGAATTGGTTGCCCGCATCTCATCGGCTTTGCTCGTCGAACGTTCGGCAGACCATGGCGCAAACGGCAATGTTATTGAAGCCATGATGCTGTACATCCAATCTGTTTGTTGCATCGGCATGCCTGCGACGCTTTGTTGAATTGCGTCAGCCGATCGGGAGCCGCCGGTGAGAATCATTCCGTTTGGCATGCGCATCACCATCGCTTGAACCATGATGTCGGGGATGAGTTCCTTGTTGGCAGCAGCGATCATGGATTCGTTCATCTCTTTCATCCGATCCATCGCTATAAGATTCGGATTCAGCTGTTTTACTTTCTCTGAAAGTTGATTTTCCGAAAAATGAAAAGTGTGTGCTGACAGTGTGCTGTCGGTTCTAATAGGAATCGAAAAATCATTCCGCCCCAGCAGCGAATACAATGCGTTCTGAAAGGCAGTGCGCGTTGAACGCATTTCAATCAACGTGGATTTCTCCGATGCAACTTCTGCTTGAATTGTTAACAGATCTGCCTGGCGCATTCTGTTTGTTTGAACATGGGGAAGCATATTCTGAGCAAGGTCTTCTAAGAGAACGATGGTATGCTGCTGAACTTCAATACGCCTGTCGGTTAACCATAACTGATAATAATTCATTTTAATCTTTGAACGAAGTTGAACTTCCATCGAACCGAGATTCTGTTCGAGCACATTTCCTTTTTTCTTTTCCACATCGGACATTGCGGAAAGTTTTCCGCCGAGCATGAACATCTGTGATAAAGAAAAGTTATTTGATGTCGCTCCATTTATCAGATTGAAACTGTTTGAAGGAACCTGGCTGAATTCAACTCCAACCGACGGAGCAGGTAATGCCTGCGCTGCATTTGCACGAAATCCTGATGCTTGAATTTGGTAGCCAAACGATTTTAGCTGTGGATTATTTTTAAGTGCTTCGTGGATCAACGAATCAACCGATTGCGCATAACCGAGCATTGAAAAGCCAAACCACATTGTCATTGCGAGCAGTTTCGCCGCGAAGCAATCTCGTTTTTTTGCTTGGAAATATCGACCTCCCCGCTGACCTGAAAAAAACATTTTAATCAAAAACGATTTTCGAAAATACATTATCATTCTCCTTCCTTAATGAAATCCGCCATCTTTGATAGCTCCAATGTTCCTTTTTTCAGCGCGCGTTCTTTCATCATCACAAACAGCACAGGTGTCACCACAAGAACGTGGACTGCCGAAGTAAATAAACCTCCGATCATCGGAGCCGTAAGCGGTTTCATCACATCCGCGCCGGTGCCGGTTGACCACATAACGGGAATAAGACCGACCATTGCCGTTGTGACGGTCATAATTTTCGGGCGCAATCGTAAAACGGCTCCTTCAACTGTTGCATCGTAAATATCCTGCATCGTTATCGGTCCGCGTTCGCTGCGTTTGTGTGCTCGAATTTTTTTGTCGAGCGCTTCATGCAGATAAACCACCATCACCACACCGGTCTCGACCGCAATGCCGTACAACGCAATGAAGCCGACCCACACGGCAACCGATAAATTGTAACCGAGAATGTAAATCATGTACACGCCGCCGATTAATGCGAATGGAACGGAAAGCATCACTACCATCGACTCAACATAATCTTTGAATGTGAAATACAGGAGGATGAAGATGATTAAAAATACGATCGGCATTATGTATGTGAGTGTTTGCTGAGCGCGCACTTTATGTTCGTACTGCCCGCTCCATGTGTATGAATATCCGGGCGGAAGTTTCAAATTTTTATTGATGGCAGCTTTTGCATCTTCCATCGTGTTGCCCATATCTCTTCCACGGACATTCATATATACGATAGCACGAAGCTGTCCATTCTCGCTGGAAATCATTGGTGGTCCGGTTACAACATTGACATTGGCAAGTTCAGAAAGAGGAACATATGTCACTTCATTCTGCGGTGATTGGTTCATCAATGATGAAGAGGCAAATGATGATTGTTGAATTGCTGCCTGCGGTGCCGGAGATAGTTGAGAAGAACCCATCGATGACATTCCCGATGAACCAATGGATAAATTCTGTCGTCCCATTTCGGATGAAGTGGACATTGATGTTGAGCCTGAGCTTGAACGAACAGGAATCAACAGCCGGTTCAGTTCCTCGATATTATCGCGATACTCACGCTCGAATCGCATGCGGATCGGGAAACGCATTCTCCCTTCGAACACAATGCCGAGATTTTGTCCCCCAATGGCAACCTCAATAACATCTTGAAGATCGCCGATGTTGAGACCGTACCTGGCAAGCATTTCTTTCTTCGGTGCAATGTCGACGTAGTAGCCGTTGCCGATTCGCTCAGCAACAATGTCCGCAGCACCTGGAACGCTTTTCAAAATTTGTTCTGCTTCGATTGCGTAATGTTCGAGCGTATCGAGATTGTCACCGAATACTTTAAATCCGATATCGGTGCGGACGCCGGTGGAAAGCATATTGATACGATTGATGATCGGCTGTGTCCATCCGTTGCGTGTTCCGGGAATTTGCAACTTTGCATCCAATTCTTGAATGATATCTTTTTTTGTAATGCCGGGGCGCCATTGATCTTTCGGTTTCAACATGATAATGGTTTCGATCATGCTGATCGGCGCATTATCGGTTGCCGTTTCTGCGCGCCCCGCTTTTCCGAGAACATGATGAACTTCAGGAATGCTGCGAATAATTTTATCCTGCAGAGATAGAATTCTTGCGACCTCGCTGACAGAAGCATTCGGCAACGTAACCGGCATGTACAGTAGCGAACCTTCATCAAGCGGCGGCATAAATTCTGATCCGATGGAAAGCAGCATCGGGATTGTTGCCAGCAGTGCGATGATATTGATAGCGATTGTCGTTTTCCGATTATTTAAAACCCAATGAATTATCGGTTCGTAGATTTTAATAAAAAATCGCGTCACAGGATTTCCCGATTCCGGTTTGAAGTTGCCGCGCATCAGCATCGTCATCAATACCGGAATAAGCGTGATAACAACGGCAGCGGAAGCGATCATGACAAATGTTTTTGTGTACGCCAGCGGATGGAACATTTTTCCTTCCTGACCCGTGAGTAAAAAGACAGGAAGAAATCCGACGAGAATAATTAATTCTGAAAAGAAAATCGCTCTGCCGACTTGTTTCGCGGAAAGGATTGAAATGTCACGGTACTCTTTGTTGGTAAGATGTCCTTTTTTCGCCAATGCATTGGCGATATTTCGATACGCATTTTCTACAAGCACAATGGAAGAATCGACAATGACGCCGATTGCCAGCACAATGCCGCCGAGGGACATAATGTTTGACGTAATGCCAAAGATGTACATTAAGATAAATGCGAGCAAAATGGAAAGCGGAAGCTCGATCAGAATCCTGACGATGGAACGAAAATGCAGAAGAAAAATAATGACAACAATCGACACCGTAATACTCGCTTCGATTAAAGCGCGGTTAAGCGTTCCAATAGCAGCTTTGATGAGTGTCGACCGGTCGTATGACGGAACGATTTCTACACCAGGAGGAAGCCCCGATTTTATTTCTTCAATGCGCTGTTTTACTCTATCAATTACATCGCGGGCGTTCGCATTACTGCGCATAACAACAATGCCGCCGACCACTTCGCCTTTGCCGTCTTTATCCAGCAATCCGCGCCGTATGTCTCCGCCAAGTTGAACGGTTGCAATGTTCTTGACAAGAATTGGAATTCCGTCAGGACCTTGTTTGACAAGAATGTTTTCTACATCTTCTTGCGATGCAATATATCCCTGGCCGCGAACAAAATATTCCGCATTACTGATTTCGAGTAGTTTTCCGCCGACTTCATTATTGTTGCGTTGAATAGCGCTGGCAACTTCTCCAATTGTTACATTGTATGCCCGCAGTTTATTCGGATTGACATCAACCTGATATTGTTTAACGAATCCGCCGATGCTGGCGATCTCTGCCACGCCTTCAACGGAAACGAGTTTGTATCGCAGATACCAATCTTGAATTGAACGAAGCGTTGCAAGATCGTAATTCTTTCCTTCAACCGTGTACCAAAAAACATGCCCGACACCAGTTCCATCCGGACCAAGGACCGGCGTAACATTGGGAGGCAACTGCGCTTGAACGAGCGAAAGTTTTTCGATCACTCTGTTGCGTGCAAAATAGAGATCGGTATTGTCGTTGAAAATGACAAATACGAACGACATTCCGAACATCGATGTTGCCCGAACAGCTTTTACTTCGGGCAAACCCTGCAATGCCGAAGAAATCGGATAGGTGATCTGCTGCTCAACAATTTCCGGAGAACGTCCCATCCATTCCGTAAACACAATCACTTGATTTTCCGAAAGATCGGGAATTGCATCGACCGGCAAATTGATGACGGCATAGATTCCGAATCCGGCAATAATAGCATACGATAGTATAACGATGAAGCGGTTATTCGCACTCCAATCGATAATTTTTTCAATCATAAAAACTCCCCGTGTATCAACAAGTGAAAATAAAGAATCAAAAGTTCAGGCGATTGTGCCGTGTGGATTTTTACTTTTGATTTTTTCTGCCATTATTTCCTGTACAGGCAGCACTGGGGAAGTTTTTTATAGACTGCATCCTGAGCTTTAAATTTTTCCGTATCGTGTCCGACGGAAGCAATCAGCTTTTGAAGCGAATCAACGGTGATGGCATTGGGCGTGAATGCGACGGTGAGCATTTTTGAATTTTTATCCCACGATGCGAATTTCACTTCTTTGATCTTTAAAGCTTTTTCGATGCGAGTTTCACACATGATGCAGTTGCCCGAGACTTTGAATTCCGTTTCTTTAACGGTCTCGCCTGCAAAAAGAAGAATTGAACAAAGTGATAAAGTGATGAGTGATGATAAGAACAGTTTCATGGTGTATATCCTTTCAATATTTTTTCCTTACCTGATTATTCATGCCATCAGTTGTTTGGCGGCCGAATTTAAAGTATTAATTGATCAACCGGCGTTCGAAATCATTCATTTTCGACACCGGTTTTTTGGGGAATTGATCTTTGTTTTCTTCCGCTTCAGGTGTTATTGGTTTGTTGACGGGAAGAACAATTGTTTTTGACGGTGGTTTTATCGGCAGCACATTCTCGCCGACAGATTGATACGGCGCGACACCATTCATTTTTGATTGTGGCTTTTCTGCGAGCATTGTGGAAAACGTTGATGCATTTTGAGGCTTTGCCGCTGGGTAGGATGTCCAAGTTTTTACCAAAAACGGATGTTCTTGTGCACTTGCCATAAGTGCAATGAAAAAAATGGATGCAAAAATTTTAGAACGATATGTTTTCATGATATTTCCTTATTTAAAATACTATATGAATTACAGCGGTTGGAAAATACCATACCGCTGACAATGGAAATTCACAAAAACCTTAAATAAGGAACACCGAATTGGAAGTTTGAAAATCTTTACCGGGTGGAGGGGAAGTGTCGATACAATTTTGAATAAAGAACGAAGAATTTTCGACAATATTTGTAGAGAATAAATCGATAGGGAGAATATCAACAACAACAAGAGAATGAAATAGTTCTTGAACGGCAGCGATTTGAATATCGTCAATCTTTACCGTGGTCATTATCGTCGTGCAGCACATATCAGCCGGTGGAATTTCATCGCCGCAATTGCACGGATCTTTTGCTTCAACGGCTACCAGCGTTGATGTCGATTCTCCGCCGCAGGAATGTGTCATGACATTTACCCCAATGACGGAAAGAACGTAGAGTGACAAAAACAATATGGTAAAAATTTTTTTCACGTAAATTTTCTAGGCTACTTCCTTAAACACCATTATGAACCACAATCGTTCCCGTCAATTATGCGGCACTTGCACATCTTCTTCATGATGCGGGAAGTTGACCATCGTTGATGCCAGATACTGATAGGCCGCTTTCCATCCGTTTTCAACATCCGGAGTAAAATCTTTTCCTAACACCGTTTTTAAGGCAAACATCATTGCGCTGCCGAATGAAGCGAATTGATGCGGCTCGATGCCAAACGAACGATGAATCTGTCCGAGATTAAAAAGCATCGGCTGCAAATCTTCAGGATTGTCGAGATGCTCAATAGAAATTTGGAGCATTCGTATCAGCTTGCGGCGCTGCTCAACCATGTCTCCACGGAACAATGCCTGGCTTTTCGGTTCAAGTTCAAAAAGTTTTTTATACAGCAAGTCTGAAAGCAGATCTTTCTTACTGCTCATACGTTCAAACGATTGCCGGACGAGGTCTTTTTGTTGTGGTGTCATAGGGGTGTCCCAAATAATCTTTCTGCCATTCAAGATATAACAATATCGTGCCGAAAAATTCTTCGGAAAATGAAGATTATTTGGTATTTTGTTCTCTCAAAACTAAAAAATGCAGACGGAGATATGGCAAAAATAGGAAATTCTCGGCAATTTTATGCCAATTGTCAATTGATGTTTCTCGACATTCTCTCTACTTTATCAAGAAACAACCGGAGCAACAATGAACAAAATGTTTTTCGTCATTCTTTGCATCATCCCGCTTTTTGCACAATACAACGATAAACCGAAACAACCAACCATGACTGACCGACAATACACAATTGAAAAAATCCAGATGGGCGATGTTGGTCCTGTCCGCATCGTCCAGCTTTATGCCGATGGATTTGAAAAACTTTCTCTGAAAGAAAAAATATTCACCTACTATTTATATCAAGCGGCAATTGCGGCGCGCGATATTGCCATCGATCAGCGGCACAAGGATGCTCTGGAAATCCGGGATCTGCTAGAAGCGGTGTATACACATCCGAAAGAGATCGACCAAGCTCTGTACAACAAGATTGTACTCTATACAAAGCTTTTCTGGGTGAACAATTCGCAGTATGATAATATCACGGCAAGAAAATTTGTACCGCAATGTTCGTTCGATGAATTTTCGTCTGCCGTCAAAACAGCGATGAAGAACGGCGCGGTGATTTCATTGCAGGCGAATGAAACACTTGATCAAAAGCTTGCACGTTTGAAACCAGAAATCTTCGATGCAACGTATGAATCGGTGCAGACGAATAAAACCCCCGGTGAAGATATGATTGCCAAGAGTGCCAATAATCTTTACGACGGAACAACTTTTGCCGAAGTCGATGCGTGGGCAAAAGCAGGAAACGAAAAATATCCGCTGAATTCCAAAGTAATTAAAGAACATGGAAGGCTGCTTGAGAAAGTCTATCGCGCCGGTAATACGCATCTTGGCGGAATAATTCCTCCCGGAATGTATGCTGAAGATTTGCAGTCGGCAATTTCCTATCTGACAAAAGCAAAAGCGTACGCAAGCAATCCGCTGCAAGCCGAAAATCTTGATAAGCTAATCACATTTTATCAAACGGGCGATTTAAAGGATTGGCGCGAATACAATATCGGCTGGGTGAAGGAAACCCAATCGCAAATCGACATGATCCACGGATTCATCGAAGTGTACCTCGATGCGCGCGGTGCGAAAGGACAATTTGAATCAGTCGTGAATTTTGCCAATCCGGAATTGACAGAAATGTTCCAGAAAGTTGGGACGAACGCACAATATTTTGAAGACCGCATGCCGTGGGAAGAGAAATACAAAAAGAACAATGTGAAACCGCTGAAGTACACCGTCATCAACGTAGTAGTGGAAACAGGCGATGCCGGTCCGGTGAGCGCGATTGGTATTAATCTTCCGAACGAGCAGGATGTACGCGAACAGTATGGAAGCAAATCAGTAACGCTCTACAATATTGTGGATGCATACGACAAAACGGGAGGAAAAGATATTACAAAAGAGTTTGCGTTCGATCAGCAGGAAATTGCCATGGGAGAAAAATACGGAAACCTTGCCGACAACATGCATACCGCACTTCATGAAGTGCTTGGGCACGCATCCGGAAAAATTTCTCCACACCTGAAGATTGAGCCGCAAGCCGCACTGCCGGGATATTATTCAACATTGGAAGAAGCGCGCGCTGACCTTGTGGCGATGTATCATATTTGGGATCCGAAACTAGTAGAGATTGGGATCATTCCGAATACCATGGATGTGGTGAAGGCAATGTACGACAAAGAAGTGCGGAATGCGTGCATGGTACAACTGCAGCGCGTTCCCAAAGGACATGATCAGCTTGAAGAAGACCATATGAAGAATCGCCAGATGATTGCACACTGGTTATGGAAAAATGCCGATTGTATTGAACGGGTTGATAAAGAAGGGAAGACATATTTTCGCGTCACAAGTTATGAAAAAATGCGCGTTGGCGTGGGCAAACTGCTTGCAGAAATTCAGCGCATTAAATCGGAAGGAGATTTTGATGCAGCAAAGAAATTGATCGACACGTACGGATTGAAGATCGACACGGCGCTTCGCGATCAAGTGCTTGCACGCATGGAAAAACTCGACCGCGCGGTGTACACCGGATTTGTAATGCCGAAGCTTGAACCAGTGACGGACAAGAGCGGAACACTTACCGATGTTGCCATTACGTATCCGTTAGATTTGGCGAAACAGATGCTGGAGTATTCTGCATTTACAAAATCAGAAAATGCAAAAGCGAAAGAAGTGTTAAAACTGAAATAACGCGGAAAGAATTTCAGGCAGTCTTTTTCTCAGTCCCAAACAGAGTTTGGGACTGAGCATTTTAAATCGTCCGCGCAATTTTCCTGCGAGTTCGGGCGTGAGCATTTGATGGCTTGTGCTGGGCGCGGCGAAGCATTAGATTGAGCGTCTGATAAGGTGATTGATCAATTAAATCTCGACTCTTAGTTCCGATCAGCCTCCGAAATGTATGTTTCTTCTATTAGGAATAATAATTTTTTTTCATTTCATCACAACCATTTTTTTGACGGTGTGAAAATTTCCACCCTTCAGTCGGTAAAAATAAACGCCGCTCGAAAGCGCTCCTGCATTGAACACCGTTTTATATTTTCCCGGCATATGCGTCCCGTTCACGAGCGTCGTCACTTCGCGGCCGACAATATCATACACGACAATGCTGACATGCTCGAGACGCGGAACTTCATATTCAATGGTCGTTGCCGGATTGAACGGGTTCGGGTAATTCTGCACAAGTGAATAGCTCGCCGGAATTTGGATATCCGGTTCCACCTCTGTCGATCCGTCATTGATCCAGTTTCCGACGGAAAACGCAGGAGAAAGAATTTGCTCCGTCGAATTTCCCGATTGGTCGACCATCCTGATCTTGAGATCGATCGCAACGGAATCGACTGCCGTTGCCGCAGCAAGCGATGCGGAAAAGAGCGATCCTCCTTTATCGACTTGATCTCCAACATGAGTGACGGGAAGAGGAATCCATTCCATCGTTTTATATTTTCGGTACATGATTGTTGTAGAATCCGGAATGGGAAGCTGCGTGACATACGAATAGAGAAGCGATGAGAACTGGATGGTTGCATTCTCATTCTTTGCAAATTGATCGACCGATTGTTTTTTGCTGTTTAAAAAGACGAGAGAGGTAATGATCGGCGAATCGGGCACCTGTTTCGTCAGATCGAATGCATTTGTCAAGGTGATTCTCCCCTCGACATTTTTTACGAAATAATTGCGCGCCATGATCGTGACGCGGTACTTTGCCGGCGGCACAGCGAATGGAGAACGGTCGAGACTCAGCGGCGCTTCCTTCAAGAGCTGTCCCGCATCGTTGTAGATTGTGTACGAACCGAAATCATAGTCAGCGTACCGTTCTTCGTTTAATCCTCCGAGAAAATGCGGACTGAAATGGATCGACGTACCGAATTCGTTGTTGTAGGTTAAATTTAAAAGATGCACCGGCGATGATCCAAAAAACATTTCTCCTCCGTCGGGCGACTTGTAGGCGGTCAATGAATTCTGCGACGGCAAATTGGCCATCACGCTGTCGTTGACGATGGAAAAGTACCTCGTGGAATAATCCACAAAATCCGTAGCAAGGTTTGAATAATCGATATAGAATGCCGGTGAGATACTGGCTGTTGAGTCGGATGATTTCATCAGGTACATGTCGAACGATGCTGTATCGCCTGAAACGGCAAGCGTATCAATTCCCACAATCACCGTATTGAAATAATCGTTTCCGCCAGTCGATTGAACGTAAATCACTTCCGAATAAATTTTCATGTGCGGTGCATTCGGTGCGGTCTTGAAATGCAACTTTTGACTTGTGTATGCCGACGGAGGAGAGAGATGGCGGTCGCCGCTTATCCCGGTGAACGGGATGTACTGCGGAATTACGATTTTCTTCGCCTGCCGCAGATCGATCATTGCTTCAACGGCATGAAATTGAAAATTGTTCGAGCTTGGAGAAACCATGATGCTGTGTTGATCCGCGGGCAGCTGAATGAACAAGGGGAAATTTGTCGGCAAATTCACGCGCAGTACGCGCTTCACGGCATTCGACGATGTGAACGGTGTGCCGGTGTTATCTGCTCCGTCAAAAAAGATGGTATGGACCGCATCGGACGAAGTGAAATGAATGCTCTCTGTTCCGTTCACGGCAACATTTTCCTTGGTGATGAGTTTGTTCACTGTCGGGAAATATAGAGCGAAATTGTACGTATCGTATGATCCGCCGGTTACCTCAAGCGTCTTTGCATCTATCCATCGCACCCGTGAATACCAGCGGTTGTACGTTGATTGAATAAAATTCAGTTTGCTGGCGCCGAGAAAAATCGGATTGGGATCGCTGAACGTAAGGAACATCCGTGTTGTGCGTGCAAATGCCCACGGAAGATGGAGTGTGTCCGATGATCCGTTGATACGCACAAACCCGTCATACACAGGAATATCCTGATCAACGATCGGAATTATCCCGTTGTCGACAGTGATCGTAACAAAAACATTTTTTGTCTCATTCTGCGATAACGAAAAATTCTGGGGCGATGTGGAGACGGAGATTCCGCTCACGGTTCCTGAGAATGCAACAGAATAATTCTGCGCGATATTTTTTGTGTTCGTCACCTGCACGGTCTCAACCTTTGTCCATATTCCCTGCGAAGGATCGTCAAGTCCGTAACTTAACTGGCTGGGAACGGCAAACGACGTGCGTTGAATCGACCTGAATGCATCGACGCGCCCTGATCCTTGCAGCATTTTTTTTGCGCCAAGGTCAACGGCGGAATTCACGATTGCCGATTTGATTTGAGACGGCGTCAGACTTTTATTATTCGATTTCAATAATGCGGCAACACCGGCAATCATCGGCGACGCCATCGATGTTCCGCTCAAGTACGCATAACTGTTTCCCGGCGCCAACGATCGTATATTCACCCCGGGTGCGGCAACATCCGGCTTGATTGCATAATACAGCGGTGCAGGGCCCTTGGAAGAGAATCGCGGAACAGTGTTCACCGAGTCGATCGCACCGACCGTGATGGCCAAGCGTGCAGTTCCGGGGCTGGCGATTGTTTCCATACCGGTAAAATAATAATTGTCCTCCTTACCCTGAGTCGGGGTGTACCCGCCGCTGTTACCCGCTGAAACGCAGAATGTTACTCCGAGTTTTACCGCATTATCAACCGTAATGGACATTGCATCGTCGGGACTTCCGGAATTGGAACCAAGACTCATGTTTACCACATCCAGTTTATCGCTTGTATCGCCGTCTTGATTCGGATCTACTGTCCGTTCGATTGCCTCGATGATATCCGTCGAGTTTCCCTGCCCTTTATCATTCAACACTTTGTATGCAACTAATTTTGCTTTTGGAGCAACTCCCTGAATTGTTGCGCCGTCCGCCGCGACAATTCCCGCCACATGTGTGCCGTGCCCGTTGTCATCCATCGGATCGCTGTCGTGATTGACAAAATCGTATCCGCCGACCACTTTAAACGAAGGGCCAATTCCTCCGCCGAGCGCGGGATGCATATAATCAATTCCTGAATCGATAATCCCGACGACGACGCTGTCTCCTCTGATTCCCAGATTATTCCAGACCTCATTCGCCCGTATGTGCGGAATACTTTTTTCCAGATGCGCCTGCACAATCGATTCGCGCGAAACTTTTTTTACATACGACAGCTGCTCGATCATTGGTATCATTTGCTGGGGAAGGGAGATCGCTTCGCCGAAAAAGAGTTTATAGAATTCTTTCCGTACCGTTATGCCCTGCGGCGATCCTGCCGCTTTGGAAAATGCCGATGTGTGAAGAGTATTTTGAAATTCGGAAAATCTGCTTTGGTAAAATGATGTCGATGCGGCAGAGAATTTCTTGCTGCCTTGGGCAATGTAGAACGGCTCTTCTTTGAATTCGACAATGACATTCACAACGGAGTCGGCAGCGAGATCCATCGTTGGTGCCAACGTTGCGCTGTGCATTGCGGAATGCGATGGCAAGATAAATTTTTCTTTGGCGAAGAGGAGAGCAGACAACATCACAAAAAACAGTATTCCTCTTTTATAGGTTACCATAACGTATTCTCATATTTGATGATTGGTGCGACGGAAATCGGTAACAACAGGCAGTTATTGTAGAATTCCGATGATTTTCCCGTAGCCTATACGGAAAAATGTACTTTTAGATACAATGATAAAAAAATACAATGGATGAAAGATGCTATTTATTTCCGACAATCTCCCACTCTTCAACGCCGCCGTGTACCACTCTAAACATGGGGTGCGGAAAGAATTTCTTTTCATGTTGCATTTCGCGGTACCGTTTCGGGTCTCGAACTTTCAGTTTCTTCAATAAGTGAGCTGTTTCATATTGTATTTGTCCGCGTGTTACGGTTACCGTCGACCGGGAGAAATTCCAGTCGATTTTCTCCCTGTCGAAATGATATCCCCGCCGGGTTGCTTCTTTATGAACAATGGAGAGATAGTAATTAATTCCCTGCAGAGGATTTTTTATTTTTTTAAATCTCTGCAATTGCGGATGATGGGTATAGCCTTTTGTCTTTCCTTCAAGGACATGTTGCGCCAGCAGCGTTTCTCTCCACAGCGCTACAAGTCCTTTTGCATCAAGATATTTTGGATGCAGCGACCAAATTCTCAATTAAATCCGTTTCCTTTTTCTTTTAATGTACGATAAAAAATTCTCTATGGCGTCATGACTTTACGGTGTGAAATCATTTCCGCGGGATTCATAAGCACCTCATCATACCTTTTTGTCCTTTGAGTGATTTCTTTCATTGTTTCTCAATGATTATTACTCTAACTTTTATAAAAGAATACCGCACTTCATATTCAATTCTACAGTTTGATTCACCTTCGAAGGGGAGGCTGTATGAAAATAAAAAATCTTTTCTTTTTTCTTCTCGCCATTTCACTGATCGTTCTTTTCTCCGCCGGATGCAACAAAACGGCAACCACAGAGTCGGATCAAAAAATTGATACGCTGTCGTCACGCACCAATTCTGATGCTGGAATGACGGAAATGGAAAACCAATTCTATTTTATGGCGACAAATAATTTTAACTCGTCAAGCGATTTTGACAGAGTCGATTTTTCCAAAGCGAATACCTATTTTAAAAAAGCACTTCAGGAAAATCCGAACAATCTTGATGCGAATCTCGGCGCCGCGTTAACGGAAGTCTTCGGCGTGTATGCCGACGCCGAAATTAACGATGCGATTAAGCAATGGGAAAGCTACAAACCTTCCGGTTCAGTCACGGCTTCCGCATTCAAAAGTTTTTATATTCCCCGCGGAACTGCCGACATGAGAGTACCGGTTTCTGCGCTCGGAGCAAATTTTGTCAAGATCATTCAAATGGCAAAAACCGATCCGCCGACCATCAGCAAGATGCAGTCACTTCTCAAAACAAAATTTCTTCCGCGCATCGATTATGCCATGGCGCGGCTTGCCGTTATTGAGCAGCATCCCGCGTATGAAATGAAAATTTCCGGAAAGATGCAGGGAAACATTACGCTCACGCCGGTGTATATGGATCTGACGGAAGTGTACCTGCTTGATGCAATGCTCAATGGAATGAAAGCAGTCGTCTCGCAATTTTTGGTTTTTCAGTTTGAGCTTTCGGCGTACACCACAAAAGCCGTCGTTGAAGCGGTTAATCAGAATAACACGACATTCTTCGTTCTGGCGTCGGATGGAAAAGCGCAGGCAGCCAACGTGAAATCGGGAATCCTCACCGCTATTGCGAAGATCCGCAGTGCAGTGAATTTCTTGAAGAACGAAACCGATGTGCAAAGCGACGACATCATCAAATTGAAGCAGGGAAATAATCAGGGAATTGCGTCGAGCGATCTCGACACCGTGCTCACGTATCTCACCAGAGCGGAAGACGGATTGAAGAACGGCGTGACCATCGATGCGAAGGATGCCGACAGCGACGGAAACAATTATTCGATTACGGTCAATCTGTCAAACTTCTTTGACAATCCGCCGGCGAATCCGAAAAAGGATTGGCTCCCTCCGTACACTGTCGATACATCGGCGTTCGGTGATATTCAGTGGCATTGGACGCAGCAAACATACGCAACATTCACATTTCCCGATCCGACATTCGGCGGCGTGTTTCCGAATATGACCAACGATATGTTGAAACGGTTGATGTATATCGACGAAGAATTTGCATGGAGAGTGTACCTCTATGTGAATAA
Organism: Ignavibacteriales bacterium; assembly: GCA_037443785.1. GTDB lineage: Bacteria > Bacteroidota > Ignavibacteria > UBA10030 > UBA8401 > JAQUOA01. The sequence goes on from JBBINR010000002.1 coordinate 119,937, forward strand.
TTATGATCACACGTCGATTTCCACAATGACGGCGCGCCTGCAGGTTGGTGCAACATCGTACGCCAACAAGCCGTACAGGTATGAATACCCAGGATGGTTTGGCGGCAAAGAATTCCGTTTCTTTGTGAACGATCAAACGACGGGAACGGGAAGAGTGTTTGTGACGCTGAACGGTGTTGAAAAGGAACTGACGTTAAGCGCTCCGGCAACGGTTAATCCGAAGCACGAAACGAACATTAATGCCAATGTTACGCCGGCGCCGCAAAATCTTACGGTGAAACTAGATTCGGGATATGTCGGATATCCGATCAACAACAACGTAAAGTATCTGAAACTCAGCTTTGCATTGCCGTCGGGATATTATTTTTACAGCAGTCAATATCGAATTGATAAAGACAGCACCGGAACCGGATTCAAACCGTATATCAGCACATATTTGACAAATGAATATGAGAGCGGCACGAATTATCTTGCATACTATGACGTGAATTTTGTCTCCGCGAAAACGTACAAATACAGAATTGAACCGATCTACGATTCATATACTTACGGCATCACGGGATATATTCCGAACAATTATTCCAACACGGCAACCATCACCACTCCATAATGGCGTCGAGTACATTCACAAAGCGGAAGATTGTTGTTTCGATCTTCCGCTTTTTCTTTTGTAGTTCTCTCGTTTCCGCGCAGGTGCAAAATGATCTGCCGTGGTTTCACGGCGAAGCCGGTACATCCTATTTCAATATCGTAAAACAAAAATCGCCGAACAGCACGGCGACGATCTTTTTTCGTGAATCGTTCGCTCGTCTTGCGTATGGAACGAGCGATGATTCTATTGATGTTTCGGTCTCTTCATCGCGCTTGTACGGAAATTATGGTCACCCCGGAAGTTCGTGGTCCGTGTCGCTGCAGAACGATGTGAACATGATCAGCGCAGGTTGGAACAGCAGATTCTCATTTCTTGAATATCACATTGGCGCCAACGCATTGATCCAATCGTTGAAGGTCGTTCCCGGATTCTCGTTACGGCTGACAGCGAAACCGGTGGGTGATTTCTTTTCGGTCGGGGGTGAATATGTCCGGACGAATGAAGCGATTCATTCGACACTCGAATTTCATGATTTTTTTGTTCCGTTCGGCCAGCAGCGAAGCAACAATCGATTCACATTCTTTGTTGGCATTCAGTCCGTCGAAAAATTTCGTTTGGGATTCTCATCCTTCACGCAGTCCGAGCGGTTTCCTTCGACATCGGATGAATACACTGCCGATTTTTCCAATACAACAACCGGCAATTCTTTTTCGTTTGTCGTGCAGCCGATCCGGTCCATCGCTCTTTTCGGAACATTCACGATTGCCGAAGAGAGGCCTGATGTGGTGTTGAATCGTGATGCGCTTTCCTTCGGCAGTTTTCCGGCGGGAGAATATTCGCTCTACTCAATCGATGCCGGAGTTCACGCAAAAATTTTTTCGCTGCCGGCGAGCATGAGGTACCGCCGAAATGAATTCAGATTGAAAGGAGCGGGCGTTGTAGAGTCGTGGCCATTCACATCGCTTGCCGCATCAGTGATAGCGAACCGATTGGTCTTCACGCTGAACGGAACGATGACGGTGCAGAATCTCGGCATTGCTGCCGATGTTCTGTCGTCGTTTGGATTGATACGGCCCGAAATTGGGTACTGCGTACTGCAACCCGAATACACGTTGAAGCATTGGCAGCCAGAATTTCTCGTCTTTGGCGCAAAGGCAATGGCGTACGAATCGTCATCCATCAACGCGCTGCATTTGATAGAGCTTGCGCTCGGTTGCACGATCCCTCTTTTCGGCGGACGGCTGGAGCTTTCCGCGCTGCAGTTCATTCCTGTCGCAATCCAATACGAGACGCATCCATCGAAGCAGGGAGAGACGGTGATAGAAGTGAAGCGTGATGCAAAAACCAATTCCGTTGACGGCGGACGTTTTGTGCAGATACGGTTTGCCTGGTGAATCATTATCCGCTTCGATTGATTTTCTCCTTTACCGCCTGCCGCCGATGATAACGGCATCCATAGACAAAACTGATATTTCACAACTGCGTTTGGTATCGAAAGGCCGCGGCGAAAAAAATACCTAATTTACGGTATTGTGTTTTTTGGATTGAATTCATACACTTTGCGCATAGCGTGCTGCGAAAATTTTATGAACAAAGTAAAACTGCTCGTGGATCATCATCTTTCGGACGTTAAGACGATTGCCGATATCGCCTCTTTTATGGATATCCATCCCGAAACGCTGCGGAGAGTTTTTTTACGGAAAGAAAAAATCCACCTGGGCGATTACATCATGCGGCGCAAAGTTGATGCGATGAAAGAGCATTTACTGGTTACGGATGATCCGTGCTACGATGTCTGTTACAGCGTGGGGCTGCGTGAAGATTCCGGCGCGAAAATTTTCAGGAAATTTTCGGGGGTGACGATGCAGGAGTTTCGCGAGAAATATAAGCCGGAGTTCGAGCGGCTTCGCGGCACACCGGCGGATGCCGAGCGCGTACGCGGACTGCTTGCCGAAGCGTTTTCGTACAAGGAATGATACGGGACCAACGATGGATGCCGAGAAACGCGCGGAGAATGTCCGCGTTTTTGTTTTAAAACTATCGTTTCCAAACTGAGTTTGAGAACGAGGTGAAATTTTAGTCTAATTATTTTTTCAACCTAACAATTAAATTCTTCAAATTATTCAATAGTTCGTCATATAATATTATATCTACATTTTTTAATGAACTAGCTAATAGCCTAAAATCATCTTCCGTTTTTTTGTTTCCTTCAAATTGTTGACTATTTCCAACTACAATAAAACCGCGCGGTCGAACAATCTTAACATTTAAATCATATTTGTCATTAATAATTTCAATTACATCTTTCTCTTTTTTCACCATCATTTGAATATATTTTTCCGTTTGAATAATGGCTCTATTTACTTCAGTATCCCAATAATAATTATCTCGACTTGAATCGTGCTTAAGTAAATTGGTATTAGGTTTTTTAATTTCAAAAATATCTGTGTAACCATAAACATTTATTAGCATGAAATCTGGATACTTCCCCCTCAAATCAACACTTTGCTTTTCTACTGTTTGTATATAGGAAGTATTAAACAAGAGAATATATTTTTGTAAAAATCTCTGCCAATCTGATTCAGATAAACTAGGGTTTTGTAATCTTTTTTCAAATTCATTAACCACGGATTCTAAATATACACGCTCATTCTTCCTTTTATTTCTCTCTGCTAATGCAATAGAACTGAATTTTACTGAACCTTCTTTGGCTATCTTGTCATAAATCTCGGTAATACTCTCCACATCTTTTTTGGAAAGTTTTTCAAAGATTTTATCGTCACTTCCTAATATTTTCGAAATTTTATCATCTTCATAAGTAAAAATCGTTTCTATCTTCTGTGTCTTCTTATAATGTTTGGGAAACAGTTCACAAAGTATGGAAGTAACATGTTGATTTGATTTTATATTCCTTTCTTTCCCGAGTAATTTCAGTGGTTCTAATATTCTTAAATAATCTTGATGATTTAAAATTATTTTGGATTCATCGCCTTTATTAATTTCAGACTTTCTTTTGCTTGTAACTATTAGTTTAACATCATTTCCAAACCTCTCTTGGAGTATATTTGTTAAATATGTTCCTGCTGGCTTACCAAAACCGTAACCATCAGAATAAAAACCTTTAGGTAATTTATTAAAACCAATAAATGATATTTTTTTGCAAAACTTATAAAAGCCACAATCGGGATATACGTAGTATGACCCTTTATCTTTGCTAAATTCATAGACAAGTAAACCAGTTTTTTTACTGGTATGTTTTACTGCGGAAGTATCTTTTTGACGAGCCATTGCTCTTATTTCCTATTCTTTTTCACTTTCCATCACTTCCGCAAATCAATTATTTCGAGATGTCCGGTGATGAGTGATTTCATTTAGGATATTTGTTTTCGTGCGATGGGAATTAACAACCCTTATTCGATATTAATTTTATCAATTTCACCCATCAATTTTTCTGTTTCAGTCAATGCAACAATAATCTTTTGATAATGCCGAATTTCATCAACGCTCAGTTCTCTATCTTTACGATCTTTTAACCATTTTTGCGCGGGCTGATAACCGCCGATATAAAACTCCCATGCTGATTCCGGCACATTAGCAAAGTATTGTTTTGCGTTGATGAATACTTTTTTCTGCTCGTATGTGATTTTCTCAACAACATTGTTTCCATCATTAGGATATTTGGTGATGAACTTTTCTACCGCAGGACTCTCTAACAAATGGATTTGACGAAGTTTACCACCAAGTTCAACTAATTGCCAAAAGATTTTCTTGTCTGTTGGATAGGGAACGCGCGGGAAATCTATCTTTAAGAATTCTTTGTATTTTTTACGATATGTTGGACTATGCAATACCGCATAGATGTAATCTAAAATATCGATTGGAGCGAATGTATTTCTAGTGTTTTCCTTTTCATTTGTAAACTTTAATTCAAGAGTTTTTCCAATCCTTTGGATTAATTCCATATTAAAATTGGGAGTTCTATCGTTTTTACTATAAAGATCAGATTGATCAATATTCTCAGGATATGTATAGAGTGGAAAAGCGTTCATAGAATCTGCTGCGGAATCAAGAAGATGTCTATCTGAAATGGTATTTGAAATAAATACATAACCTAAACTTAATTGTCTGTTTATGGATGTAATTTGTAAAGCAAAGTTCTTGTGAAGCATATGCTTCATTACATCATATCTCGCTCTTTGTAGAGTTTTGTTGTCAAAGATAATATATCTCGTATCGAATGGTCTATAAGAATATGGCTGTGGAGTAAAATTAAATTTTTTCCTCAATGCTTCTGGTGAGAACGAAACCAATTCTGAATCTTTACCAGTTGCTATTCCAACATTAGTAATTTGTATTAACTCGTCCAGTTTGAAACCCTGGGCATATCTACTTTCAGACTTAAACGTTTTATTAATGAAGTAAAAATTATTTTTATCCGTTTTTACAGTTTCCCAATTAATATTCTTTATTGATTTAGCAAGCATAAATCCGTATTTATCATCTCGTTTTCCCCACAAATCTAGATGATGAATTTTACCTAATGCACCTTTAGTCTTGCTCGTTTTCACAAAAATATTTATACTAACACCCTGCATTATATCAAACACATTTTGATCAATCGACCCATCGGGTGCAGTTTCTTTTTTCTTTGCGTTACCATGTAAATCTAAAATATAAATCTTATCAAACGTTTCTAACAAATGTTTTCGCATTTGGCGGTGTATTAACCCATCAATAAAACTGTTGTTGGAGATGTACGCTAAAATCCCTTCGCCATTCTTATCTATAAAATGTTCTCCAAAACGGATAAACTTTATATAATCGTCTGAAAGAGGCTGTATGTTTTTTTCGTTCAGATCTTTTTTATAATCTGCAATTAAATCTTCAATCCATTTACTTTTGTTGCTACTGCTAACAGAATATGGAGGATTGCCAAGAACAACCATTACCGGCGTATCCCGTTTTATTTGGTTTGCTTCGTTTGCTTCCGTACTTAACCAATTAGCAAAATTAGTTCCAGTTAAAATAATATGATCTTCCAAACTGTTTGTAAGATAAATTTTGAATCGTTGATCGTTGGTTGGTTTGTAATCAGTTTCCGCAAAAAGAAGATCGAGCTTTAAATGTGCCATTGCGTAACTTGCCATTAATAGTTCAAAACCGTTCAGGCGCGGAATTAAATGATGTTCCACATATTTATTCCACGTACCTTTTTGCCCTTCAAACTTCTTGTAAATTTGTTTTACTATTTCCGCTAAAAATGTTCCTGTTCCCGTAGCAGGATCAAGTATCTGAACTTTGTGGACTTCCTGCTCTATTTTCTTCCCTTGCACATCAATGGTGATCTTTGTTTTCGAATTATCTGCTAACCCTTGCGGTAAACCAAATTCTTTTTTCAGAATGTCATCCACCGCACGAACGATAAAATTGACAACCGATTCGGGTGTGTACCACACGCCGCGCGCTTTGCGCAATTTCGGGTCGTATTCGGCAAGGAATGTTTCGTAAAAGTGAATAATTGGGTCTTGTGTTTGTGTTGTCTTTCCAAAATTTTTCAACAGTTCCGCAACATCGGTTGCACGAAATAGGTCGGCTAATTGATCAACAATCCAGTCAATGCGTTTATCTAAATCGTACCCTGCAATGTATTGAAACAGTTTTCGCAAGAAAGGATTTGTTTTTGGTATCAGTTCAGCTGCTTCCTGCCTGCTGAACGATTCTAAACTTGGGTCGTGCGACCGCGCGGCAAACATTCCATATGCAATGGTTTGTGCGTAAATATCTGCAAACTCTTTTGCTGTAATGTCGTGAATAAGGATTTGCTGAAATGCTTTTAGTTGTTCTTTCAGAGAGCTGTTTTCCTGATTCTCTTCGTCGCTCTGCAAAGCTTTTTCAATGATACCGGAAAGCAAACGGGCTTTCCCTGCCATCATTTCTGCAAGTTTTTTGGAGCTCTTGATCGTTTGTCCTTGATATGCGCAGAAATTCTTTATCAAGTTTTCAAACTCACCAAAGTTCTTTGTCAGCGCAACTATTTTCTTGTTCTGCACTTCAGCAATCCGAACGGAAAGAACAAACACACCATCAACGTAGAGATGAAAGTCTAAATAATCAGTAATAATAAGATTATTTAACGAAGCGCGATACCGATCAAATTGCTCTTGGTAATTCTTATCGTTAAGATCGGCTCCGATATCTTTTGCTTCAATGGATCCGACTGGAATATTTTTTTTGGTAATAATGTAATCCGGTGCTCCACAGGCAACGCGTGAAGGCTCATTAGTTACTAAAATCTTTGGGGCTAATGACTCTAAAAGATTCTGCAAATCACCCCGGAAAGTATGCTCTGTGCTAATTCCAGTTTTAAAGCGGGTGTTTATGCTGTTAATGTATTGTTGAAGAGTCATCGTTATGTTTCACTTTCAAGATACAATTACAAAAAAATCACTGCCAATTTTTCTCCCCCTAATAGGAGGAGAATACAAGACGGGAGCGTTCTCTGCGGACCAACGCTCTAAACATAGCATTTTTGCATTGTTCTTTCAACCATTTGCCTGTAACAAAAACGCCCACGCACGCCATTGCACGTGCGCAGGCTTTCACCCTCCGCTACCCAACGCCTAACACATCACAAACTTCTCTCCCCCCTTCACGTTTTTTGTGAGATTAAGGGGGGAGAGACAGAGAGGGGGGTCAATCACTTTACATCTTGCATTGAAAAATATTCTTTCTCCCACTGTAAAGGGGGGAGAATACAAGAGGGGGTTCGAGTTAATTTACCCCGGCGATTGCGTCGGATCTTTTTTCTTTGGATATGTCCGTTCTTCCTGTATCGTGCCATCCAGTTTTTTAATCTTTACTGACCCGCCGTCACTCCCCAGCGCTTTCTTTAGCACACCACCTTGTGTTGCTTTTTCTTTTGTATCAAAGGTCTTTTTTATCGTATCACTCTTATCACGTTTTAAATCCCATTGATCATGCTTTTTATCATGACTCAATGTATACTTTTTGAGATTACCCATAACAGTACTCTTTTCTTGTTTTAGTTTAGTAAATACACTCACCTTGCGAAGGTTTTGAAATCGTTTTGCGGAACCTTCGCAAGGTTTCCCAACACCGCTTTTGTTAACTGTTAATTGTTCATTGTTAATTGTTTCATTGCCCCGCAGGTTTCACCGGCTCTTCTTTCTTCACCGCCGCACTCCGTCCCGCCGGAATCGGCTCAAACTCAACCAGCACATCTTTCCGCCCCGCAAAAATCACCTTCGCAGTGTTCCTGATTTTTTTCATCACCCCTCGCAATCCGTTCATCGCTTCATCCCGCGCTGTGGTTGCATTCTTTTGTACCTTCTTGGCGTTCTCCTGTTTCACATCCACATCCGAAAGCGCTTGTGTAATGGTATCGAACTCCGTCAGATCGGCATCTTTAAATCCGCTCTTGGCAAGTTCCGTTTTGTTCGTTGCGGCAGTGCTTTTCATATAACTCAGCTCCGTTACCATTGCTTTCACGGTAGTCAGAGAATTTCCGCCGACATGAAATTCCTTCATCCGCTGTCTATCGTTTTCACCAAACGCCGCTTTCGCCGCGTTCTGCGTTTTACGGATATGTGCAAGCCCGCGCTCCATCCCTTTATTTTGCTGCGCCGTCAGATCGGCAACAGTCTGCATTGCCGTTTTTTGCATCGTATCTTTTGTCGTTGCATCGGCAATCGTAGTTGTTAATGATTGAATATCCTCCGCACTGATACCGTCGCCGGATGCCCCCGCCGCATATTTGGTTGACGTGCCGAGAAGAACATTTCCCTCTTGCACGGTCGCATCGAGTTTTTCCATGAAAAACCTCCTGGTATGTTAGTGGATAAAAATGCCCCGGACCTTTTCCGAGTGCATTAAAAATATTAGTCATGGTGAGCAAGTGATGCGTTGTATACATCACGAGTCGAACCATCCAAAAAATAATCGGCATGTTGAGCGTAGCGAAGCATCCATTTTTTTCTAATGAAATTCGATCTATGAGCACCAGCCCGAAATCGTCGTCGATGCGCACTATGGGAAGATTCAATCAGGAGCGAATTAATCACGTCACCGGCGTGATTCCGGCTTTGTGCGCCCGCGATTGAATCGCGCGTTACGATTTCGAAAAGATTTCTTTGTTCCTTTCTTTCTCGGAAAGAAAGGAACATCACTTTTTCAATCACCCAGATTTCTCTCATTTCTCTTTTTCCTTCTGACGTTGTTCATCTCTCACTTTTGCTAATAGCTAATCGTCAACACACAACCGTTGCTTTAAAAAAATAGATTTCTTCAAGACGTGTAGTTTCTGGATTCCGTCTCACAATCCGACGAAATGACAAAACCTCTCTAACTTTCGCTAAGAGCAAATAGCCAATATCTGACAGTCGCTTTTATATTGTATTATGAGGAATAAAACTACCGTCCAACCCCGCAGAACCAGCCCCAATTCGCCGAAAAACCATACAACCGCCGATTTTAGTGGAAATTCGCCAAAATATACCCCCAGAAACCCCAAACAACCCTTCAGAAATGCAAAACAACTCTCCGGAAACACCAAACAACCCTTCCGAAACGCCAAACATCTCCCCAGAAATATCAAATAATTCATTCAGAAATATTTAAAACACAAATTCACCGACGAATTTGCCGTCGATAAACAACTCTACAGTTTGTTCGTGGGTTTGCGGGTTGAGAAACATCGATGCTTTTACCGCTTTTCCGTGGTATTCGGCATTGTATTCCAACTTTTTGTCGCCGCCGCATTTTCCGGCAATAATAAGATCGTCGTCGATACTGATTTTAATTTCTTTGCTTAACCATGTCCTGTCCTGCCACACGCGTACTTTTACTTCGCTTCCTGCTTCGGTTGAAAAGTTCCAGAGAACAGAATGGGATGTGATACATGCCGAAAAAGTAATGGCAAGGAACACGGCAACAACAACGATGGAATGTGTTTTCATGTTTTTCCTCAGTGTTGAAGTATTGAATGAGAATGTTATTGCTGACTCTGTCAGCCAAAAAGAGGGAAGTGTGAAAAGGCGCCGGAGTCAATTTTTATTGTGTAGAATGTATTGATAAAAAATCTTTTCGTCAATAGAAATTCTTTTATTTAAAGAGTCATTGCTCTGAATCAAAAAGCGTAGAGCGAAGGGAGAGAAACATTTCGCGATTAGTGTTTGCGTACGGCGAACCAAGGGGAGCCGCGGTAGGAATCCGTTACGATCCATGCGGCGGATGTTAACACCCAAGAACTGACGAACTCGGTCCAATCGGAAGCATCCGGGTGTGACGTAATAATTGGTACCCACACCAGCAGTGTGAACAAGCCGAGCTGCAGAGCGGAGAGTGCGGCCGCAAGCCGTGCATAGACACCGATGATTATCGCTGCGCCTGCCGCGATGAAAGCACAACCGGTGATGATCGCCCATGCAAAATGCCACGGCATCCAGTCGGGCACCATGGAGATGGTTCTTTCGAGATATGTAAAATGCGCTATGCCGAAAGGGATCAAGCCCAAACCGTAGAGCACCCTTGCAATGCGCACGCCTTTGTCACCCACAGCGAAACTGATATGCTGACGATCCCAGTCGCGAGCGAACCAGGTATAGAGAATCCACGCGGCCGCTGTCATCACTGCGGTGTCACCGCTTGTCCACCATGCACCGGTGGTTGCAGGATAGCAGACGATGAGGGTCACTCTAAAGAGGAGCAGCCACACCAAGAGAGAGCCGAGCAGTACGCGCGATGCTATGGCCGATGTGCGCTGCCACAGTATACCGATACCGGATACCAAACAAATAACGGCGCACAGATACGCCAGCGCCAGACGCGCGGGAAGACTCTCCGGCACCCCAGACCATGTCGGGGTGAAATCGCCTTGCATTAAACCCAAGATTCCTACGGCAGCCATCGTCACCGCAAAAAATGCGTGACCCACGCTTACGATACCGATAGCTTGTGTTTTTACACTGCTCTCGTTCATTCGATCCATCTGCTCCATGCTCTCACTCCTGCTTTTGTTAAAAGGTTCACTTAAAGAAAAATTATTTTCGTATCGTCTCTTGTGTATTGAGCATTCACCATTTTCCGTTCACGCGAGCGGGTGGCATGTCGACTTGTCCCGAAGGGACACCTTCGGGGAGCGACCGGTTAGGGCGTATTGTAATTTTTAAAATATTAGAATATGAACGGAATTATCTTTTTGGTTTTGCGTGAATACTCCGCATAGTCAGGGAAGTGTGTACGCAGAATCTCCTCTTCACTCATGATACGGATTGAAACTCCGCTTGTAACGATCAAGCCAATCATCACCGTCGCGGTGGATAGATGTCCGAAAATACTTGCCCATATTAATAGTAATGCCGCAGTGTACATTGGATGTCGAACAAACGCATACGGTCCGGTCGAGAGGAGCGGGCCTTCTTTCGGCTCTGCATCGACACTGAATTGTCCTGCTTGAAAACTTCGCCGCGCCCAAATACTTATCGCAACCGCCAGTACCTGTGCTGTAATTATGAACGGGGAAGGTGAAAGCAAGTTTCCAGAGGCCAATAAATATACTATCGCTAAAATCAGGATAGGAAGAGCAAATTTGGCAATTCGTTTCATTAATGAAAACCTCCTTTGATATATTCAGCGGCCTGACGGATCGGAATTCATCCGCTGAACAGCGTGGCGGATGCACCGTCGGCTTGTCCCGAAGGGATCCCTTCGGGGAGTGACTGATTAAGAAGCATTAAATACCGACTGAAAAATAGGCCCCAAGCATATTATAATTTTCCACTACAACATAACGAAGATGAATACCGACAGATCCTGTTTCCGTTCTCGTTGTTACTCCAATACCCGGAGCAAAAAAGAATTTTGATACTGTTCCCTGTGCAAAATGAGGAGTATATTCCGGCGGTTCTTCATATGTTAATTCACCCAAACTACATCCCAATTCAATCTTAAACATTGAAAGATCAATCCTCTGTCCAATTTCAGGGCCCCAAAACACTGAAGGACCATGACCTTTGACGGAAATACTTCTTGAAAAACCCATATGGTAGAATATTGATACACCTGCAAAGGTCTTCGTCGAAAATTCAAAATTTCCCCTGACACCAAATCCCAATCCTCTATCATAATTAAAACCATTCCCAATCAACATCTGCGCATTCCAAATGCCAATTACGTGACTATCCTTGCCAACACGTTTTTGAACGTTGCCTCCTTCATTGGTATTTGATACTGTATCACCCTCAATTGGAATTGGTTTAGACAGTACCTGTGATGAATTGAACATCACTAGTAAAAAGAATAAAACTATTTTTGTCTTCATTTGGTACGTGATCGAATTTTTATTCACTGTGAAGCACGCAGTCGGTTCTGCCGGCCCTTGAGATGGAGCGATGAATGATTGCCGGAATCAATATTTTATTGTGTGAATGTAGAGAGAATAAATGTGTTCGTCAACAAGAAAAGTAAGGAATAAGAAGAAAAGGATGAGGGATGAATTATGAAGGATGAAGCAAAACATGGATGCTTCGACTCGTCCATAGAGCGGACTCGCTCAGCATGACACCAAGGGGAAAAATTGTTCATGGATCCCCGCTTATAGCATGCGGGGATGACAGAGGGAAAGCACATGGGCTACGCTCTTCACAAAGTTTAAAATGAATTCTTGAATTGCCGCAACACTTTTGGTATTATTCGGGAGTTCATTTTGTCATTTAATTCGGCAGGACTTGTCCTCTTCAGTTCGTCATAGTGAATTAACCACGTGGGTTCGTGCGTATACTAAAGATATGCTCTCGTGGGCAACCAAGCGCACCTCGAATCAACATATTGCAGAAGATCTTGTCCAAGAAACATTTCTTATTGCCGCCGAAAAGTATTCAAGTTTTCGCCGCGAGAGTGAGCCAAAGACCTGGCTGTTTGGGATACTCAATCTGAAGATTGCTGAATTTTACCGTTCCAAAAAACGGACTCACGAATCACATGTTGATATCGATGAATTTTCTGATCTTTTTTTCTCCGAGGATGGAAAATGGAAACAGAGTGCCGCACCAACAGTATGGGAAGATGTTGATACTCATCTGTTTGATGATCAGTTGTTCGTTGAAATATTTGAACAATGTTTAGGAAGTTTACCAAACACCTGGAACCAAAGTTTGACGGCAAAATTTTTCAGCGAAAAAACAACCGAGCAAATCTGTCAGGAATTGGGTATATCAATCACTAATTATTGGCAGCTTATCCATCGAGCAAAGCTTAAAATGCGTTCATGTTTAGAACAACAGTGGTTCCGAAAAAATAGGTAACCAATATGACTGTAATGATGCTTTCATGTTTTAAGGCAACAGAATTGATCGAAAAACGTCAACTGACACCACTTGGCGTCGTTGATCTCTTGAGATTGCATATGCATACCATGATGTGCGATGCATGCCGAATGTATGAGAAACAGAGTAAAATCATTACTACCGCACTTCATTCAGAACTTCATATGAATAGATCGGCTGTTCATGTAAGCGATGAATCTGCCAATACACTTATTGAAAAGATCCTTACGGAAGAAAAATAAAAATCGGCTGTCAGGAATTCTTCTTCGTGTCACTAATCGTATGTAATCAATAATTAATCATTAGAAAGGATTATCTACGATGAAACACTCTTTCCGAAGTTCCATTCTCGCCGGCATTGCGGCAACATTTGTTATGACTTTAGTTACCATGGCTGCACCAATGATGGGATTCCCGCCAATGAATCCTGCGGCAATGCTTTCCGAAACGATGCATGCACCTATTATTGCGGGTTGGCTTGCGCATTTTATGATCGGGATTCTTTTCGCGGTAAGTTATACTCTGTTTATTGCCGATCGTTTAAAGGTTTCACCTGTAATCATAAAAGGATCACTGTTCGGATTCGGTGTATTCCTCTTTGCACAAATTATGATGGCGATGATGAATGCCGTCATGGGTGGAATGCCGTCACCTGAAGGAAGCATGGCATTATTGCTCGTTGGAAGTATCATGGGACATGTCATCTATGGAATTGTCGTTGCCCTTATTGCAAAACCTTCACAAAAATAATTGAAAGAACTGCATGCCTAAAATAACAATGTATTCAACGCCGTGGTGCGGTGATTGCCGAAATGCAAAACGATTCTTAAAAAATTCCGGAATAGAATATTCCGAAATTGATATAGACCAAAATGACAGCGCAGCACAACAAGTCATTGATTGGTCGGGAGGACGACGAGTGATTCCAACGTTTCACATTACTGCGTGCGATCAAAGTACATCGTTGATACTCCATAATCCGAAACTCAATGATTTAGATAAAATTCTTCGTGACCTTATCACGAAAACCGCCTGACATCGATGGATTCTCCGAAGGAGTCCTTTTGAACCGACGACAGTTCCGCTTTGTGAATCCCGGTGTGCGGAATTTAGAAGCGGGATCGTTGGTCAGCGACCTTGTGAGGAATGACAAATGTACGCAGGGGAAGAAATTTCTTTTGCGTCAAATGAATCATTTTGTATATTATAGACAATGAAATCGGTATTTCTATATATGATGTGTTGTCTAAAGGTACATTCGCATTCGTGAAAGAGACGCATCAATTTGCTTTTTTGAAAAGTCTTTCACACTGAAAGACTTTTTTGCTTTTTAGGAGGAGCCAGCCATGAAAAAACATTTTGAAACCAATGCAGTCCGTACGCAATCCAAGCGTTCATCAAACCGCGAACATTCGGTTCCGCTCTATCTTACCTCGAGTTTTTTGTTTGATAATGCAGAGCAGGGGCGGGCGCTGTTTGCGGACGAAATCGAAGGAAATATTTATTCGCGCTTTTCCAATCCGAACACGTCGGAGTTTATCGAGAAAATGGCCGCGATGGAACACGGGGAAGACGGCTTTGCTTTTGCGACAGGAATGGCGGCGATCTTTGTTGGATTCGGCGCGCTGCTCCAATCGGGAGATCATGTGCTCGCCTGCCGTTCGCTCTTCGGGTCGTCGCATCAACTGCTGACAAAAGTGTTGTCCAAATGGGGAATCACACATACGTACGTTGATGCTGCCCATCCTGAAACATGGGAAGGGGCGATTCAAAAAAACACGAAATTAATTTTCATCGAAACGCCTTCCAATCCCGGATTGGAATTGATCGATCTTGAATGGCTCGGCACACTGAAAAAGAAACACAACGTGCTGTTGAGCGTGGATAATTGTTTTGCGACGCCGTATCTGCAGACGCCGATCGATTTCGGCGCCGATCTTGTGATTCACTCAGCCACAAAATTCATCGACGGGCAGGGAAGAGTGCTCGGCGGCGTGATTGTCGGGAACAAAGCATTGATCAAAGAGATCCGATTCTTCTCGCGCCATACCGGACCGGCAATGTCGCCGTTCAATGCGTGGCTTCTTTCAAAAAGCTTAGAGACCCTTGCGGTGCGAATGGATCGGCATTGCGCAAATGCACTCGCGCTTGCGCAGCATTTAGAAAAGCATTCCGAAATCGAAAGCGTGAAGTATCCGTTTCTTCCGTCGCATCCGCAGTATGACCTTGCCAAGAAACAAATGAAACAAGGGGGCGGTGTTGTGACGTTTGTTGTTAAAGGAGGATACGAACGGGCGAAAAAATTTATCGATGCCATTGAAATGCTCTCCAGCACGGCAAATCTTGGCGATGCGCGAACCACGGTCACGCATCCGGCATCGACCACGCATTCAAAATTAACCGACGAAGAACGGGCGAAGGTTGCCATTGGACCGGGATTGATCCGTATTTCCGCTGGACTTGAACATATCGACGATATTGTTGCCGATGTTGACCAGGCATTGAAGAAATCGAAATAAATTTTTGCGAATAATAATTAACAATAAAGGAAAAATCTATGAACTGGTTTTTTGAATCGTGGAATTGGTATATCGCCGGTCCATTAATTGGATTATTCGTACCGGCGCTGTTAATCGTAACAAACAAAATGCTGGGCATTTCTTCGGCATTCGAACATCTCTGTACGCTTGTTCTCCCAAAAGAGAAGGGTTCTATTTTCAATTTCAATATTGTTGAAAACAGCTGGAAGACACTGTTCGTTGTCGGTATTGCGCTTGGGGCCTACGTTGCGTCGCATTTTCTTTCGTCATCGCCGGTGCATTTTCTTCCGGAACAGTATCACACCACAGCGGGTTACGTTAAATTATTTATCGGCGGAATTTTGGTCGGATTCGGAACACGATACGCGAACGGATGCACATCGGGCCATGCAATATTTGGTCTCTCTATTTTGCAATCGTCGAGCTTGAAAGCAACGATTTCGTTTTTTATCGGCGGATTGATTTATACATTTTTCGCATCATTATAATAGTACAAGCATCTCACACAACGTCGCAAAAGTTCAGAGAAAAATACTTTGAGGAAAAGGGAAATGAAAAATTTTTTCTATATCGTGTTTGGAATACTTTTCGGAATTATTCTTACCAAATCTGAAGTGATCAGCTGGTTCAGAATCCAGAATATGTTCCAATTTAAAGAGCTTCACATGTATCTGATCATCGGTTCTGCCGTTGCGGTCGGAATCATTTCAATGCAACTGATTCAGCGGCTGAATGTAAAGAGCTTGAATGGTGAAGAAATTCATGTAAAAGGTAAACAATTTCATAAAGGGTTTATCATCGGCGGAATAATTTTTGGCATCGGCTGGGCGATCACCGGCGCCTGTCCGGGTCCGATCTTTGCGCAAATTGGCGCGGGAGAATTTCCGGCGCTATTTACGCTTGCCGGTGCACTGCTCGGCGCATTTTTATATCATTCGTTCAAATCAAAATTGCCGCACTAAACAGCATTGGCAAAAAAGCTTCACGTGTGTTTGCATCATTTTCACCATCGGGCGAATTGTTGTTTCACCCGATTTTTCTAATTATCTTTACTCAACAAAAACAACAAAACGGCGATAAACCGTTTTTTTTATCGTTGTACAGCATTCCGATAGAAAGTACAAGCCGTAATGGCAGATGACCAAATCATAAAACCAGAGTTTTCAGTAGAACCAATAGACAAAATTCCTCAAACGCTCCCGGTGCTTCCGCTGCGCGATGTCGTTATTTTCCCATATATGATTTTTCCGGTACTTGTCGGCAGAGAATCGTCGCTGCGCGCTGCAAATTTTGCATTGGATAACAGCAAATATATTTTTCTTGTCTCACAGAAAGACCCCTCGGTAGAAGAACCAGGGAAAGATGATATCTATGTTGAAGGAACCGTTGCGAAGATTGTTCAAATTTTAAAACTCCCGAATAACTTGATGAAAATCTTGGTGGATGGAGTGGTGCAGGGAACGATTGCGGAGTTTGTCGACAACGAAAAATTTCTTCAGGCAAAAATTACCATCGCGGCACACACCGCCGATAATTCCACGGAAATGGATGCGATTGTTCGGCATGCGTCGTCGTTATTTTCTGAATATGTCCGCGCCAATAGAAATATCCCTCCCGAAGTATTGGCGGCATTTGAAAATATCAAAGATGTTCAACGGCGCCTCTATTATATCGCCGCGAATATATTACAAACGGTTGAGATCAAACAAAAAATCCTAAAACTCACGGTTTTAAAGGAACAGTATTTAGAAATCATCCGTGTGCTGAATTCAGAAATTAACGTTTTGAAAATCGAGCGGGAGATCGATACGAAGGTCCATGAAAATATCCAGCGGTCGCAGCGAAAGTATTTTATCCAGGAACAGATCAAAATTTTACAGGATGAACTCGGTGAAGAAGAATCGACTCCTGAATTGGCAAAGTTGAAAGATGATATTGCGAAAGCCGGGATGTCGAAAGACGTACACGCCAAAGCGATGGAAGAGTTTACAAAGCTGAAAAAAACTCCGTCGATGTCTCCGGAATTCGGCGTGATTCGAAATTATCTCGATTGGCTCGTCAGCTTGCCGTGGAAAAAGAAAACGAAAGACGACCTCGACATTGAGCATGTAAAAAAGATTTTAGATGATGATCATTATGGATTAGAGAAACCGAAAGAACGCATTCTTGAACACATTGCCGTCTTGAATCTTGTGAAAGAAATGAAAGGGCAGATTTTGTGTTTGGTTGGTCCTCCGGGAGTTGGAAAAACTTCGCTGGCAAAATCGATTGCCCGTGCATTAAACAGAAAATTCGTGCGTATGTCGCTCGGCGGCGTTCGGGATGAAGCGGAAATTCGCGGCCATCGGCGAACGTATATCGGTTCGATGCCGGGAAAAATAATTCAGTCAATGAAGCGCGCCGCTGTGGTGAACCCTGTGATTCTGATGGATGAGATCGACAAGATGAGCATGGATTTCCGCGGCGATCCGGCGAGTGCATTGCTTGAAGTGCTTGATCCGCAGCAGAATTCTGCATTCAACGATCATTATCTTGAAGTGGATTATGATCTTTCGAAAGTGATGTTTATTACCACGGCGAATGTACGCTACGCAATTCCAATGCCGCTGCTTGATCGGATGGAAGTGATCGAGCTTTCCAGCTATCTTGATTTTGAAAAACGGGAAATTGCAAAACGGCATATCATTCCGCGGTTGATCAAAGATCACGGGCTGACGAACGATGATGTTCAGCTTCCTGATGATTCAATACAAAAAATCATTACTGAATACACGCGCGAATCCGGAGTGCGAAATTTAGAACGAGAGATTGCTTCCGTTTGCCGGAAGTCAGCCAAAGAAACTGTTCTGGCACGAAGTAAAAACAATCATGCAAAGAAAAAGGGGAAGAAGAAACACCCTGTTCTTATTGTCGATGAAAAGAAAGTCGAAGAATATCTTGGCGTCCCGAAATTTCGCAGCAGAGCTGCCGACAAAGAAGCGCAGGTTGGATCGGTCACCGGGTTAGCGTGGACGAGCGTTGGCGGAGATATCCTTCATGTCGATGTTACATTGATGAAAGGTCCCGGCCGTTTGACATTGACGGGGCAGCTCGGCGATGTGATGAAAGAATCAGCGCAAGCGTCGCTCAGTTACATCCGTTCGAATGCGAAGAAATTGAAATTGAATCCTGAATTTTTTGACAAGAAAGAAATTCATATCCATTTGCCGGAAGGTGCAATACCGAAAGACGGACCCTCCGCAGGAATTACGATGACGATGGCGATGATCTCGGCAATCAGTGGAAAGCCGGCGAGGGCAGATGTTGCAATGACCGGAGAAATAACTTTGCGCGGCGAAGTGCTGCCGATCGGCGGATTGAATGAAAAACTTCTTGCCGCAAAACGCGCCGGGATAAAAACTGTCTTGATCCCCAAAGAGAATAAAAAAGATCTTACGGAAATTCAGGAAAGCGTCAAAGAAGGATTGAAGATTGTTCCCGTTGAAAAGATCGAAGAAGCGCTGCCTTATGTGTTTGGAAAGAAAAAATAATTTATGAGCTATCAAGTTACTGCACGAAAATGGCGTCCCCTGGTATTTGATGATGTCATCGGACAATCGCATGTTTCGAATACATTGAAGAATGCGCTGGCGCAAAATCGTTTGGCGCATGCGTTCATCTTTAGCGGAACGCGCGGCTGCGGCAAGACGACCACAGCGAGAATTCTCGCCCGTGCGGTGAATTGCTTGAATCCGAAAAATTTTGAACCGTGCAATGAATGTGAAATCTGCAAGGAAATCATTGACGGCAGATCGCTCGATATTATTGAGATCGATGGTGCTTCGAATCGCGGTGTTGATGAAATTCGTAACCTGCGTGAGTCTGTTCGGTACGCACCGGCGCGGGGGAAAAAGAAAGTGTATATCATCGACGAAGTGCACATGCTGACGAAAGAAGCATTCAATGCACTTCTGAAAACGCTGGAAGAGCCGCCGTCTCACGTCCTCTTTATTTTTGCAACAACAGAGCTTCATAAAGTTCCCGCAACAATACTTTCACGCTGCCAGCGGTACGATTTTCGCCGGATCAGCGTTGAAGAAATTATCGGACGGTTGAAATATATTGCGCAGCAGGAAAATATTTCAATCGATGATGATTCGTTATTGATCATTGCGAAAAAAGGCGATGGATCAATGCGCGATTCACAAAGTATCTTCGATCAGGTTGTCTCATTCTGCGGAACGACCATTACATCCCAACACGTTGCCGATGCATTGAACATTGTCGATCAGGAATTATTTTTTAAAGTCTCCGATGTGCTGAAGAGGAGAGATACGCATGCCGGCTTATCGCTGATCAATGAAGTGATCCAAAGCGGATACGATCTGAAAGAATTTATTTCCGGGGTAGCCGAGCATTTTCGAAACATGCTTATTGTGAAGACGACACAATCCACGCAGCTCATCGAGGAGTCCGAGCTTCATCGCAAGCGGTATACCGAAGATGTTGAAGCCTTTTCATTGCATGACATTCTCCGCATCATCAAAGTTGTGACCGATACGGATAATTCAATTCGGTACAGCGTGCAGCCCCGTTTTAAATTGGAAGTCATGATTGTGCAATTGACCAAGATGGAACAATCGGTGAATATCGATGAACTGCTTTCACGGATTGACGAATTATCGCAGTCACTTCCTTCGGAGAAAAAAAAACTTCAATCGAACGGATCGATAAATAATCCTCCATCTGTTTCTCCAAAAATTGAATCCGAACCTGCTCCGGTTCGAATATCTCCTTCGTTCGAAAATGCAAAGCCCCGGTACACATTTTCATCGTCCGCGCCGCAATCGGTTAAAGAACCCCAAACCGATCAATCGGCAGCTTCAACCAATCACGACATCGCGGCGGTAACGCTTACGGATGTCGAACGGGAATGGAATGCCATTGTTGACGGCATGCGAAAGAAAAAAATTTCGGTCGGGACAATTCTCGGCGAAACAACTCCTGTGGAAATCGTCGATGGAACACTTCGCATTGCGTGCAGCGATGAGTTTCACCGCTCGACGCTTGTTCGAAACAAGGAAGTTCTTGCCGAGGCTTTTAATATTCCTCTTTCTTCACGCCTTCGGATTGAACCTTTCATTCGAACTGCCGATACACCATCGGTGCCGACAGAACGAAAAGTGTCAGCAGATCATTCGCCGGCCGCTCCTTCTTCTTCATCGGATGACCATCCTCTCATTAAAACATTAGTTAAAGATTTTGGTGTTGAACGGGTCAGTTGATTACATCTGAAACGGATCCATCATTCTTCATACATTTCTTTTTTCTTTTCATCGGATTTTGTAAGTTGCTATATGAGAAAATTATTCATCATGTTTTTCATAACGTTTGTTTCTTTTGCTCAGCAAAAGATTCTGATTCCGATGGATTTGAAACAGGAAAACCATCTGAAAGCATACGGAATTGCGTTTTGGGTTCTTGAAAAAGGAATGACCGTCGATTGGCTTCTGAATTACCGGGGTGGTTCGTTTATGATTGATTACACGGATCTTGCTGCCAATGAATGCCGCATTCGCGGAGTTTCGATTGAACCGATCAGCGGTTCATCGGCGGCGCAAATTTTGGGAGAAATTGCCAGTGATAATAACAATATGGATGTTATTCGATTGGAAAAGGCTCCGAAAGTGGCCGTGTATGTTCCGCCGGGATTTAAACCGTGGGATGATGCCGTAACACTTGCGCTTGAATATGCAGAGATTCCGTACACAAAATTATGGGACGACGAAGTGTTGAGCGGAAAGTTATCGGAATACGACTGGCTCCATTTGCATCACGAAGATTTTACGGGACAATACGGAAAATTTTATGCGTCGCATCGCAACTCGGCATGGTACATCGACCAGCAGCTGTCGTATGAAAAAAAAGCGAAAGAATTAGGATACCGAAAAGTGTCCGATGAGAAAAAAGCTGTCGCGAGAGCCATCCGTGACTATGTTGCTTCAGGCGGTTTCATGTTTGCGATGTGTGCCGCAACGGACAGTTATGATATTGCCTTGGCATCTGAAAATGTCGACATCTGCGAGACAATGTTTGACGGCGATCCTGCAGACAGAAACGCGCAGCAGAAACTCGATTTTTCAAAAACATTTGCTTTCCAAAATTTTACCTTAGAGATGAATCCGTTTCGGTACGAGTTTTCCGATATCGATAGCCCTCCGAGCGACCCTGTGCCCTTGCGCGATCCGAATACGGATTATTTCACATTGTTCGATTTTTCCGCGAAGTACGATCCTGTGCCGACAATGCTGACCCAAAACCATGTGAACATTCTCAAGGGGTTCATGGGACAGACGACAGCTTTCAAAAAGTCATTGATTAAACCGAGCGTTATTATTCTTGGGGAGCGTGAAGGAACCGATGAAGTCCGATACATTCACGGAAATTACGGCCGCGGCACTTTTACTTTTTACGGCGGTCATGATCCCGAAGATTATCAACATGCGGTAGGCGATCCGCCGACCGATCTCAATCTTCACAAAAATTCTCCCGGGTACAGAATTATTCTCAACAATATTCTTTTTCCTGCAGCAAAAAAGAAACAGCAAAAAACATAATGGAAAAATTCCCTGTTCCAAAAGTCTCTCTTGTTATTGCTGTGTACAACAAAGCGAACAATCTTCAGTTAATTTTTACTGCGCTTGCCCGCCAAACATTTAAAGACTTTGAAATCATTGTTGCCGACGACGGTTCCGGGAAAGAAATTGCCGACGTCGTCAATAAGGCCAAACGGGATTATCCTTTCCGCATCAAACATCTGTGGCATGCCGACAAAGGCTGGCGAAAGAACATGATGTTGAATTATGCCATTCAGGAATCGACCGCCGACTACATCATTTTTATCGACGGCGATTGTATCCCTTCGGAGCGGTTTATGGAAGATCATTTTACTCATCGCGAAAAAAAATTTGTGCTGCTCGGCAGACGGGTTGAGCATGGAGAACGGTGGGCAAAAAAATTAACGGTGGAAAAAATCCGATCGGGTGAATTTGAGCGGTACTCTCTTCTTGATATTCTTGATGCTGCAAAAGGAATGTCGTCACGTTTGGAACACGGGATCAGAATTCCTTTTGAGTTTGTCCGACGCATGACAAAAAAATCTGATGGAATGCTCGGGTGTAATTTTTCAACATTCAAAGAACATCTTGTTGCTGTCAACGGATTCGATGAAGCGTATGACGGTCCGGGGAGCGGTGAAGATTCCGATATTTTTTTCAGGCTACATTTGATCGGCGTTAAAGGAAAATCACTTCGGAATCTCGCCATTCAATATCATCTCTGGCATCCATTGACTAAAACACTGGAGAGGAATTATCAACGATTTCTTAAAATGCAGCAACGGGCACTTCCGCAGTGCCGCAACGGTTTGAAAAAACTTTAAATGTCTATTTTCACCGACATATATCTCCATTGACCGAAAAACGAGTAACTTTTCCTTGCTTTCTGGGTAGATTAATGAAGAATTACACAGGGAGAATTTTTTATGGAAATTTATTCACACAAAAAGTCGGGAAGCGGAATGTTTGTCGGCGGGATGCTGATTTTGATAGGTTCGATATTGATGCTGCAGCGGTTTGCTATCGTGCATATCGATTCGATCTGGAATTTCTGGCCGTTCATTTTTGTCGTCATGGGTGCTTCAAAAATTATCACTGCCTTGAACGCGAGGGAATTTGGCGCTGGTATTTGGTTCATTTTTTTGGGGTTGTGGTTATATGTGTCGATCAATCAGGTATTCGGACTCGGTTTCAATGAAACGTGGCCGGCAATTATTATTGCCTGGGGATGCAGTTTAATCTGGAAATCATTTTTTAGCAATTCGTACCGCTGGATAAGGGGGTAATTATGGAAACAAAAAAATATTCGTTCTTTACACCGCAATTTATTTTAGGAATACTCATTATCGCCATTGGCGCTGCATTCATGCTCGATAATCTTGGGTATGTTGATGCCGTTGAATACGTCCGCTATTGGCCTGCTCTCCTTATTGTGTATGGTGTTGCAAAAGTATTGCAGTCGCCCGGAAGCCCGGGACGCATTTTTGGAGGGATATTAATTGCGGTCGGAAGCTTAATGCTGCTGGACCGATTAGATATTCTCACATTCCGCATTCACGACTGGTGGCCTGTCATCTTAATTATTATCGGCATCAACTTTCTCCGCGGTTCACGAAGACGATCAAAAAATATTTTTGAACGGCAGTCCGATTCGGCATCGCCGGGCAGTTCTGACAACGATTCGTACATTAAACATTTTGCCATCATGGGCGGAGTGAAACGATCGATTTGCTCAAAAGAATTTCGCGGCGGCGAATTGACAGCAATTATGGGCGGATGCGAGATTGATCTTCGGGAAGCGGTTATTACCGATGACGGAGCTGTATTGGATGTGTTTACATTAATGGGGGGCGTCGAACTTCGCGTGCCGATGGATTGGAAAGTCATTGTACAAGTGTCGCCATTTATGGGCGGGGTCGATGATAAAACCTACGTTCAGCAGGAAGGCAAACCTGCCAAGCGTTTACTTCTGACCGGGACAATTATCATGGGCGGCATCGAAATTAAAAATTAATAATGCATCCAATTCTTTCCGACAGAAAAAAGCTGACGATTTATCTAATCATTTGGATCATCGCCGGCTTTTTGCTTTCATTTGTCGCAAGCAAATGGTTCTCCATTAATCTGTACGCCGCAATCATATTCATTCTTCCGATGATGTACGTGTACGGGGAGATGAATCTTTCTGCGTGGTATATCGCAAAAACATTTTCCTTTAATAAAAAAAGCGTACTGACTGTTCTTGGTGTATTGTTGGTCGCCCTTATTGCCATCAGCTCACTCTGGACATTGCTATGCTGGGGATGGATGATCGTTATTGAACAGGGCCTGGGCATTCCTGTTCTGCCGCAAAAATCATTGATGCACTTTTTTATCGTCTATGCGACGGGAAAACAACTCTATCTTATCTCGCTTGCAATCAGTTACTTGATGACGACATTCGAAACATCGCGAAATGCAGAACACAATGCGTACGAAGCACAGTTGCTGGCACAAAGTTCCGAACTCAAAGCACTGCGCATGCAGATCAATCCACATTTTCTTTTCAACAGTCTTAACTCCATCAATGCATTAATTACGCAGCAACCCGAACAAGCAAGAACAATGACAACGCTGCTGGCGGATTTTTTTCGAAAAAGTTTGCAGTTTGGTTCCAAAGAAACAATCACGCTTTTGGAAGAAATTTCGCTTCTGACAAATTATCTTCAGATCGAAAAAATTCGGTTTGGTGCACGATTGAATGTAGAACAAGATATTGATGAAAAAGCATTGCCGTGTTCCGTACCGCCGCTTATTCTTCAGCCCCTGCTTGAAAACGCCATTAAATACGGCATTTCCGGAACGATTGACGGCGGACTTGTTCGACTGCGAATTGAGAAAATGCAGGAAAGGATTTTCATTACGCTGGAAAATCCATTTGACAGCGATGTCCCCCAAAAAAATGGGACAGGGCTTGGTTTGCATATCGTAAAAAGAAGACTGGCGGCAATTTTTGGAACCGATGCTGATGTAAAGACCTTTCGTGAAAAAAATATTTTTCGAGTCGTACTCTTTTTCCCGGTAAAATAATATGGATCGAATAAAAGCGGTAGTCGTCGATGATGAAGAGCTTGCCCGAGGATTGCTGCGAGAATATCTCTCGGGCTATCCGAACGTAGAAATTATTGCGGAATGCGGCAATGGATTTGACGCCGTGAAAATAATTTCCGAACAAAAGCCCGATCTTATTTTTCTTGATGTTCAAATGTCGAAGTTGAGCGGCTTTGAGGTCATTGAGTTGTTAGAGCATCCACCCGCAGTGATTTTTGTTACGGCCTTCGATCAATTTGCGCTGCAGGCATTCGATGTTCATGCCGTTGATTATCTTTTGAAGCCGTTTACAAAAGACCGGCTTGCAGAGGCATTACACCGTGCATTCGAGCGGATCGAAAAAAATTCTCCTGAAGACTTTAGCGAAATAGTTCAATTGGCAAGACCTACGGGGGAAAATCTTGAACGGGTCTTGATAAAAGAAGGATCGAAAGTTCATGTTTTTCCGGTAGAAAAGGTTGATTACGCCGAAGCTCAAGACGATTATATTTCTTTTCGTATCGAAGGAAAATCGTACTTAAAATTTCAGCGGTTAGCCGATCTTGAATCATCGCTCGACCCAAAACTCTTTGTGCGGATTCATCGCTCGTATATTCTTAATATCGACAGGCTTTCGAAAATAGAATTATATGCAAAGGATTCGCGTACAGCAATTCTGAAGGACGGCACCCAACTTCCGGTCAGCCGAACCGGATATGATAAATTAAAAGTGCTGTTGTAAAAATCATCTCCTGCAAAACTGCCGGGCTTCACGGCGTGTAAAAACAGAAAAGTATTTTTAGTTTTGTATTTTTCACGTGTGTTTCCCTTTTACCAGAATAAAATTTCTCTGCACGTCTTTACTCTTTTCATTTCGTTTCGTACACTGCATCGGTATGAAATTTCAACTTCCCTATGGAAATTATCTCTCCGCCGCTCCGGATTTTTTGATGGCGCTTACGTTTCTTGCTACCTGGATCGAGCCTGCGGCGCTTGGCGAGAACATGATCAAGAATCTGATGTTAGTGATGTTGATGGAATTTATTACGATCCATTCATCGGCATTTTTTGGCGTGTTGATGTTCAGGGAAATTCCGAAAATGAAAAAAATAATCTTTCTACTGCTGCTGGGCGGATTTTATACGATATTTGTTGCAGGCTTTTCGCTTTCATCCGGCGAGTGGTGGCCCATTGTAGCATTTTGGGGTTTGATTTTTAACAGACTCATGTCTGTTGTGTTTGGCAACTATGACAATGGGAAGGAAGGAGCTGTCATGGCAAGTATGTGGGTTGCCGGGGTCGTCTGTTACCTCGGTGGAGTTACACTGACCATTATGCTTCCCATACCGCCATTAGGAGTGACAAAAGAAATTATTCACTCTATGGGTATGAGCGGCAGCGGTTTATGGATTGATGAGCCGCATCGACTTGTTGCGTTTGGGGCTTTATATTTTTCGCTGATTGGTCTTGCGGAGATTTCCATAGAAAAGTGGGGTGGAAAAATCGATCTATCAAAATTTTCAACAATGAAATCTTCATTTCCTCAATAAAAATTCATGAAACACAAATACTACACCTGTGATGTCTTTACCGATCAGCGTTTTGGCGGGAATCAACTCGCAGTGTTTCCCGATGCCGCAAGCATTCCCGAACATTTATTTCAATCCATTGCAAAGGAATTTAATTTTTCCGAAACGACGTTCGTTTTTTCACCCACCAATTCAAAAAATACAAAACGTGTTCGTATTTTTACTCCGGGCGGAGAATTGCCTTTCGCGGGGCATCCAACAGTAGGAACGGCATTCGTGCTAGGAGCGATTGGGCAAATCAAGATTTCGAAAGAGGAAACGAATATTATTTTTGAAGAAGGGGTCGGTGATGTTCCGGTGAAAATTTTTTCGCGGAATAACAAACCAATTTTTGCGCAACTCACCGCAGCAAAGCTTCCGGAATTTTTTTCTGCCCCCGGCGGTGACGAGATTGCTCACTTTCTTTCTCTTGCCTCAAATGATCTTGATAAAAATTTTCCAATTCAGGTTGTGTCATGCGGAGTCCCATTTTTGTTTGCCGCCGTAACATCCCGCGCCGCTTTAAAACACATTCGCATCAACATTGAAAAAATGGAAACAGCCCTCCGTTCGTGCAAGGCAAAAGATGTTTTTATTTTTACGACGGACGCGGAACAAACCGATTCACAATTTCGCGCACGAATGTTCGCGCCATTGCTTGGCATTCCTGAAGACCCCGCCACAGGAAGTGCTGCGGCGTCGTTCGCCGGTTATCTTGCAGAAAAAAATCCATTAAACGATGGAGTGGTAAAATGGAAAATCGAACAAGGGTTTGAAATGGGCAGGCCGAGTTTACTTTTTGTTGAAGCAGATAAACAGAACGGAGAAACGCAGGCAATTCGTGTTGGCGGCAATGTTGTGATGATCAGCGAAGGAGAGATGGAAATTTAGTTTCTGTAAAGGCGAAAGGCATTATGAAAGCTGACGAATTTTCTGCTGAAAAATATTTAGAATGCTTTCTTTGGTCGGGAATGTCAGGAAGGAAAAAAGAAAAAATATTGCCGCAGGCATGGCATTCAGGATGTACACGATATGAATTTGTGCAACTCCTTTCGTTACCGCAATCAAGCAGATCGCCAGTGAAAAAAACGCTGCTCCTTCCATCAGTGCCAATCGTATCAATGTTGCAGTAAAAATTACCTGGAAGTATTTTTCCGCTGGCGTGGAAGCAATAATCTTTCCACCTCGATCCGTGAACGCTCGTGAAAAAGATTTTTCTATGCTCGCTTTGGCAAATTGTTTCTTATAAATATAGTTAACCCCAAAATAGATCGTCATCGAAAAGACTGTGTTAACAGATGAAAGTACGTCGATATCGCCAGTCGAAGTCCGTTCATCGTTATTGGTGAAAAATAAAACAACGACAACCAACGAAAAAAGCCCGACACCGACAGTCATTGCTCCCTGGACAATCTGCATGACGCGGATTTTTGCAGGGGAAAGCGCCAGTTCAAATTCAATTGGATTGATGTTCGGAAGAGATTCCATTCATGTTGTCCTTATTCTGTTTATTCACAGCGGGTTTTGATTTTTTACGAAGGAAGTTTTTTTCGCTGCCGAATTGCTTTTTCATACAGCTTCACATACATCCCTGCCGAATTATTCCAGGAATTATCACGACTCATTCCGTTGAGTTGAATTTTTCTCCACTCATCATGAATATGAAATGAATCAATTGCGCGCTGCACGGAACTTGTTAATGCCAATGAGGTGGCATCATTAAATGAAAATCCATTTCCAATTTCTTTTCCATAATAAGAAAACTCATGCCAATCCTGAACGGTATCGGCAAGTCCGCCGGTTTTTCGAACGATGGGAACTGTGCCATAGCGCAATGAGTACATTTGATTCAATCCACACGGTTCATAATGCGACGGCATCAAAAACATATCCGCACCGGCTTCAATGAGATGAGCGAGTTCGTTGTTGAATCCTATGTGTGTGTAACATTGATCGGGAAGATATCGGCTTGCCGATGTAAATATCTGTTCGTACCGTTCTTCACCCGACCCAAGAATGATCCATTGCGCTTTCTTTTCCATGAGCTCTTCAAGGGAATCTGTCACAAGGTCAAATCCTTTTTGGGCGACAAGCCGTGAAATAATTCCGATGACGGGGATGTTTTTATCGTAGGGGAGCGAACATTGTTTCAGCAAAAATTTCTTGTTCTCTTCTTTGTTCTCAAGGTTTTCTTTTGAGTAATGGAATGGAATCAGCGGATCAGCTTCAGGACTCCATTCTTCGGTGTCAATCCCGTTGAGAATCCCGTACAAATCGTGCTGACGAGAGCGAAGGATGTCTTGTAAACCCGCGCCATATTTCGGCGTAAGGATTTCATGGGCGTACGTGTCACTGACGGTTGAAATGATCTCCGAGAAAACGATTCCCGCTTTCATCATCGATACTGTATCCTCAAATTCCAACGGTCCTCCGGGATAATAAAAATCCCGCCGTAGTTCACCTTTCATCATCGTTGCTTCAGAAAATCTTCCCTGATATCCGATGTTATGGACGGAGTATAAGAATGAGGTTCGGTCAAACATTTTGTCCCACGAATAATTATCCTTTACCAAGAGCGGCAGCAAACCGGTCTGCCAATCGTTGCAATGAATCACATCGGGACGCCATTGCAACCGCTGAAGAGTTTCAATCACGGCTTTATTGAAAAGGATAAATCGCTCATCTTCATCCCACTCATCGGTATAGATTCTTCCGCGGAAGAAAAACTCGCGGCAATCGATGAAATACACCTCAACGTCGGATGACGGAAGAATTGACTGATGAAGGTAGACAGAACGGTCGGCGCCGCCGACGCGGATGTTCATTTCGCCGAACGTACTGAGAAACTGCAGTTGAAATTTTTGTTCATCGATGGAATCGTATTTTGGAATGAATACCTTAACTTCGACCCCGAGGGAGCGAAGATATTTTGGAAGAGCACCGATAACATCAGCTAATCCGCCGGTTTTAGCGAAGGGGGCGCACTCTGAAGCGACAATGGCAACATTCATAGTAATTTAAGATTATTGAGGTACCATAATATCGTGAATCAATTCAAAATATAAAAAGTAAAATACCTGGGGGGGAATTAAACCATAGATTGATAATTTCATTTTCCATTATTGACATGCCAATCCGACGTTACTTCCATCCAGCAAACCAACCCGCGCCAAGCGCCATATTTCTCGTAATGCTTTTCAATTGCTGCATCGGAAATTTTTCTGCCGTTCTTGTGTATTTCCGAAAATCGTTTACGCACCCATGAATCGATGCCGAGATAATCATACCGTCCAAGTAATTTCAGCAAATTCCCTGCCGCATAATGACCAATGCCTTTAATGGAACGAAGTTTTTCGTACAGCTCAATCGTTGGACGATCCGACGCGCGAAGCGATTCTATCTCTACCGTATGTGCCGAAATTTTTCTACAGAATTCAAGCAAATACGGCGCTCGGTATCCGCATGAAATTTCTTTTCGAAGCCATTTTTCGGATTTCCTTGCAATTACTTCGGGAGTTGGAAATGAAAATACCTTGTCCAGCACTTCTGTGCCAAGCTTCGTTGTAAGATTCGAAATCATAATCTTCGTCAGCGACCAGCTGCAATTGGTCGTGCACATCATTTTTACAACGTCTTCAAAAACGGTCGACGAACGAAGAAGTCTGCCGGCATTAACTTTTGGAACCCACCGAAGATGCGGC
This sequence comes from Ignavibacteriales bacterium, assembly GCA_037443785.1. GTDB lineage: Bacteria > Bacteroidota > Ignavibacteria > UBA10030 > UBA8401 > JAQUOA01. The sequence goes on from JBBINR010000002.1 coordinate 150,344, forward strand.
TCCTTCCGACACAATGCATAAAAATCATCTAATTGCTCATCGATGCGACACATCGATCGGACAGAATTTGTAATGATTTTTTTATCGGAACTGCCGATGGTCTGCGGCGAAAGAATCTTCGCTGACAACGATGTTGTGTTTGCTTTGACAAGAACGGCTGCCTGCCGATCCTTTGGCAATGCTATGACAGCATGGAGTTCAGTTAAATTTTCATTTGCGCGAAACGGCGGAAGATCGTACCATCCGTGACTGTTGATTGTTCGATGAAGATCAAAGTGTTGAGGCCGGCTAATCGTAATGGTATTCAAAAATATTTTCCTTCTTTCCTTTAATAAGAGCGCTCAATATAATCCATACCATAGATTATCCGATGAGATGAATTTTTCACGTAAATATTTTTCCGCTTCAAGGATAACAGGTGAAAAGACCAACGGATTTTTTCTTCCTTCAGCAATGGCGCGCTGATACATTGGTACTGCTTCATCACGTTTGCCTTCCATCTCGAGCACATTGGCAAAACGAACCAAGCTTAAAAGGGGATAAAGCTGAGTTTCATCCGTTGCAGAAGATTGCATCGACTGAAGGAAAAGATCTTTCGCTTTTTCCAAATCATTGTTTATCACGGCAATTTTTGCGAGAGAAAAATATGCGAGTGAAGCCGTTCCGGTATTATTGGCAGGATCAAGCTGCAGTGCCAAGAGCGCTTCTTTTTCCGATGTGACAACATCTTTATGGTAAGCGCGAAACAGTCCCGATGAGCGAGCGTGTGCGAGAATACGTGTATCGATCAACCAGCGAAATACTTGATAATTTGGATCAAGTTCGACCGATGTTGGTTCTGAAGGAAATTGAAATGCCGCTTCCTGATGATAGTGGTTGAGTTCAATGCGCTTTATGACCGACCGGTTCCCAAATAAAAATACGACCGGCACAGGCATGACATAAAGATCGCCTCGCTGTTCCAAAAAAAGTTTTACACTATACATACCCCGCGGTGTTTTTTCTGAATTCCAACGCACGATGAATTCCGGCGCGGTGGAGCGATAAAGCCATTGCTGAAAAAACCATTGAAGCGAAGAACCGAATTCCTGCTCGCACTGCTGTTGAAATTCTTTTAAAGACATCGGCCTGGAAGAAAATTGCTGAAACAATGCGGCGGCAACATTATCGAATGCCGGTTTTCCCAGAAGATATTCCAGCATTAAAAAGATATATCTTCCTTTATTTGAAATGACAGTAGTTTCATTCGGCTTTCCGGTGCGTCCATTTCCTACCGCGCTTGACGGGAAAAAACTGAGTGCGTTAATCATTGCATCGAGTCTTTCACGCCGCTCGACAGTTGCACTTTTGTTCGTTGAAATGATAAATCGTGTCGCGAGATATCCAGCCCAGCCTTCATCCAGCAACGCCGTTGAATCAATCGTAAGAGGAACAAATTCATAAGCGAGATGAACGAGCAGAGCATTGTTTGCTGATCGTTTTGTAAACGATGAATCAAACGCCATGTGTTTGGGTGAATTTTTTTCTATGACGAGATGTCCGTTTTGTACAAAGGACTCGAAGATATCGTCATTGCCAATGAAGGCAAATTTCATTCGGAAGGGCTGGTTGTTCCGCCGGCAGAGCGATGAAAAAAATGATGCGGCGTTTGCTAATTGAACAGATTGCGCTTTTGCGAACGCCTCATTGACCCGATTCGGGGAACAAAATAATGAAATAACACTGTTCGAATCTACACTTCGACTGGAATATTCAACAATATGCTTTGAGCCGCACAACGTCGTGATATTTTTTAACCGTACCGCTGAAGAAAAATTCCATTGCCAAATTTTTTGCCCATTGGAATTTGTGACAAATTCCGGATCTGATTCAGCAATGAGTGTGAATGCAGAATCGGCAATAAATTCAAGAGAAGCAGAACGGCATGAATCGTTTTCAATAGAAGGAATCCATGACATTCCAGGATGAGAGAAAAACACAAATTCATTGTCATTCATAAAGAGTGGTGCCGACGCAGAAGTATCGAACATTCCTGAAAATTCAATGACAATAGTGAGCGAGTCAACCGTATGCACTGTCGGGGGGATATGGATGGCGTACTGAAAGGCTTCATTATCCTTTCCGTGCTGTTCTGTTGAGAAAGAATTTCCTTCGGGGTCCGATACGTTCGTGATTTCGATATTTTTTGGGGCAGTGAATGACCATTGATGTATCGTATCCGATGCTGGTTGAAGCCGTACTGTGGATGTCCCGGTAATTTTTCCTTCATGTTCTCGCAACGCAACATTGAGCCGATACTCCAACACATAAAAGGCACTGTTTGATTGTGAGTAGCCGGCAGTAACAACAAGAAAGACGAACAGGAATCTATTCATAGTCAACTCAATCCAGTTGTCGCCTTACAAAAAAATATCATGGCAAAAATTTTATTATAGTTTTAAAAAAGATCCCGGGTTCATCCAGCCACGGAAAATGCCCCGAATGTTCCATCACCGCTAATTGCGCGTTTGGAACTTTTTCCGCCATGACTTCGCTCCACGACGGCGAAACATGCACATCATGTTTTCCGCCGATGATGAGCGTCGGAACGGCAATTTCATCCAAGCGGTCAACAACATTATACCGCGGCAATTCATTCATGATAAAATATTGATTCCGCTTCGGATCGAAATCAGTCTCAGCAAAAATTTTATCGATTGCCTTGCGCGCCTCTTCGGTTTGTACATCGTATTGATAAATGGTGCGATTGAATTTTTTGACCCGCTCATTATGAGGAAGCGAACGAATTTCTTTTGACAGTCGATCATACTGCGGAAACAAAGGATGGGAAGGATCGCGAAACGTTCCTTTGTGAAATTGCCCTGTCGGTGCAGAGCAAACAACAATCAATTTATTTACGTGCGATTGATGCGCGAGTGTATATTCCAGCGCCGTCCACCCGCCGGCAGATTGGCCCATCACATTCCACTTTTCTATTCCGAGATGAAGACGCAGTTGTTCGATATCGCTGACGAGCGTTGGAATTCCGTAATCATTTTTTTCTTGTATCGCTCCCGATTTTCCCGTTCCGCGCGGATCGAGACGAATGAGCGTAAAATTTTTTGCCAGCTCGTCAAGCGTTGTCCACCGATGCCCGTCAACGCCCCATGTTACCGGGCAAATCAGGAGCGGTTCACCATTGCCAAGAATGGAATAATGAATCGTGGTTGAAGCGACGGAAAGTTGGAATGACCCGTTGTGCATGAAGAGAATATAAAAAATAATCAGGAATTAATTTTAAAATCCCCTATTTAAAAATCCCCCTTGTTCCGATAAAAAACATCGGAACATTCCCCCTTTTTAAGGGGGACGACGCGAAGCGTCAGGGAAGATTTAAAAAATGTCACGAATTATTTCTGCAATGCAAAACAAATGTACGTATATCTTTTGCAGTGATTCCGCACAAAATTTTCCAATAACAGAGAGAAGCAGATGAAATATCCATTGCCGGAAGTTGTCATTGAAGAAGGAAAAAAATGGTGCCACAAAAAACGGAGCGATGGAGATTCATTGCCGTGCTTAACCGGAGAAACGACATGCTGTTCAATCGAAAGAACAATATCGCCAAAATTTTCTTTCGTGGGGCAGCGTTGTTCAACGTACTGCGGGTTCAGTCTCTATTTTGGAAGTAAAAAATGCTGCACGTGTCCTGTGCGGACGGTGTTGTGGGAAACATATCAAGTATAAAATTTTTATATCGATTATATAGAAACCCAGTTGATATATTCAGAGCAGTTCTTCAAAGCATTTTTCTCCCCCATTTTCTGCAAACTGCTTTATCTGTACCTAAAACGTTTCACAGGCATCAATTCATTCACTCTAACTAACAAAATTTCAGGAAACCCTATGGAACGATGGCTACTACTTCTTTTTTTTATCGCATGCAATAATGTCAACGGCCAAACTATTGTAACTTGGCTTGATGACAATCCGAACCCATCATCCGGCCAATATTTTTTTGTTACTGGAAATTTTACGTTTGATATGAGCACTGCCGGTGACCTCTGGTTTGATATTTCCTTTCCAAATGGTGTAGATAAGGTCGAAATAGCAAACTCCAATAGCTGGGGAGCAGATACTAGAGTATACAACCCGGGCGATACAATTTATCACAAAACATCTGGACAGATGATTGCAAAATACCATCTTGTTTCAGCACACCTAAAAGGATATACGGGAACCGAAGATCTCCATTTAAAAATAAAGGTCTTTCCAAATATTTCAGGGGAAGTTGAGATGTATTTCCGAGGAACGTACAAATTCAATTCAACAACAGTTACCGCGCCGGCTGAAGGTAAAGGCTGGACTACCGACCAGCAGGGATGGGATGTCTACATGACTCCTCATCTACATAATCCAAAACCAGATATAGGATTTTCTTCAATTATTGTGAACAACGGCGATACAATTTATGAGGGAATGAATGTCCAAATCAAAGCAAAGATCGCAGACAATAACGGTTTTGGTTGTGCGCAGGCAAAAGTAAAATTCTTTATTCAGGGTGTTTTAGCAGGTGCATCTTTTACCACTGGGTCTGTTCCTTCAAGCGGAACAACATCCGCTTCGCTTGATTATTCTTTTACAACAGCCGGAGATTATATTATCAATGCAGAGGTTGACCCGGATAATACGATTGATGAATCTAACGAAGCTAATAATTCAATCAATAAGATCATCACTGTCAACAAACCCGCAACCTCAGTAATCGATAAAATTTTTTCACCAAAGCTGTTTAATCTAAATCAAAATTTTCCTAATCCGTTTAATCCTGCCACCACAATAACGTTCTCGGTGCCTCACAAAAGTAATGTGACCATAGAATTGTATTCTTTACTTGGACAAAAAATTGAAATGATAACAAACAGAGAGTATGAGGCAGGTGAATATTCACAAAAATTAGATGCCTCTTATTTGCCAGCGGGGATTTATTTAGTGAAAATGAATACAAGAGAGTTTCAAAAATCAATAAAGATCAATTTGGTAAAATAATGTTCAAAGGCAGGGGGTTACTATGACAATACGAAAAATGCTTATCCTGATTGATGTACTATTATTTTCAAACATACTTCACGCTCAATTTTACCTTATAAATGCTCAAAGAGGTCCATATAAAAATTATAAGTTGAATGATGTTATTTTTCTAAATAATGATACTGGGTGGGTTACAGGCTCTACGGGGATCTATGGAGTAGTTTTTAAAACTTATGACGGCGGTTTGCATTGGGTACCTTCGTATGATAGTGTCGCAAAATCATTTCAAGGTGTTACGTTTCCTACAGTTCAGATTGGGTATACATATGGAGATGATAATTCTATATTTAAAACAACGGACGGTGGACTATACTGGTTTAAGTTGGATTCGGCCCCAAAAATAGGTGCGGCAAAAATAACTTCTATAGATTCTAATATTGTGTTAGTTGCGGGTGGAGGTAGTATCATTTGTTCATATGATGGGGGTAAGTCTTGGGATTCTCATTTATTTCCAGGGCGTGATATATCGAGAATATCTTGTGATGCTTCTGGATTTATTGCCGCTGCTGGTAATAATATCAGTATTGGATATGGTCCATTTTGTGTAATAAGCACTGATTCAGGCAGAACTTGGACAGAGTCAAATATTCCCGATATTTATCCAACTCAAGGTATTGCCGTAGTGGATTCTATGACTGCTTTTATTGCTCAATATTGGGGTTTAGTTCTCGTAACAACGGATAGAGGGTTACATTGGGAAAATATCGCAAATACGGAAATGGACTCACATCTTTTTAGAGATATCTTTGCTTGGGGAAGAAACAACATTACAGTGATAACATTAACTGGTAACATGTATAGAACAAAAGATGGTGGGGTTTCTTGGGAATACTCATCGCGTGTGTCCGATTGGAAGACTCTTTTTTTTACGCAGAACGGCATTATGTACGGCATCAGACCAAATGGTGACCTATTATGGTGCTCAGAAATGCCAAAAAGTTATGTCAAACCGTCTTCGTTTTCATTTTACCCATTTAAAGATACATTATATGATTTTTCTGTTCCCATCACTCTAAGATGGTCTAAAGCAAACAATCCAATTGATCTTGTTATAACCTATATCATAGCTGTACAATCAGAAACTGGCAATTATGTATACGCTAACTCTACGTTAGATACAACACTCACTTTTTATCCATATCATTTCTTGAAATCTTCTATTTATAGAGTAACTGGTCTATTGTCCGATGGCTTTCAAAATGTATCTTCGTCTGATACGATATTTTTAAAAACGCCGGAAAATTTTAATGAACCCACACTATTAATCTATCCGACAGGATTAAAGAATGTAGAGAGAAATCCTCGGTTAGTTTGGCATTCTTTTCCGGGTGCAAACAAGTATTGGGTTTTTGCAGATACCGGTAGATACTATCATCCTGGAATGCCAGTAGACACTTCTGTTTTTGATACGTCTTATCAAGTTAAAACCCCTTTTTTATCAAATACAAAATACTTTTGGGGGGTGGGGGCGTATGATAGTGCAAAGAATTTTTTATACGGTAGACTTGATTCTTTAATTACTGGTACAAGTATTTTGTACGCTAATAGAAATATAATTTTTAATCCAACTCAATATTCACTTTCCCAAAACTACCCCAATCCCTTTAATCCATCAACAGTAATAAATTTTAGCCTACCTTCTCGGAGCAGAGTAAAAGTGCAAATCATCAACACGCTCGGTCAAATTGTGGCGACGCCTGTGAATGAAGAACGTGAAGCGGGATATTATGACGAACACTTTAATGCCGCTCACCTTGCATCCGGCATTTATTTTTATCGGATTGAAGCGGTAGATGTGGGAAATTCAAATAATCATTTTGCGCAGACGAAGAAAATGCTGTTACTTCGGTAAACATTCTAAGCCTTGCGAAGGTTATGGAACCTTCGCAAGGTTGATGGTTTGTTGTACTCTTACAGGCCGCTTACTCCACTTCTCTCCATCCCAATACTCAACATTGTTTTTTAGATTTTCCAAATACTGGTCGTTAAATACACTGTGAATTTTTCCTTCGTCTTTGAGTTTTTTGTGAATCCATTCCGTTCTAGTGATAAATTTTACTCTATCTATCATCATAGTCTTTAGATTGAGAAAATAATAAAACCCCAAAAAAATCGAACGTTGATGATCTTGATAGAATTGACGTATTACCATAGTCGAATCATCGAATGAGTTTATTATAAGAGTTGTTTTTATATTGAGCGATTTTTCTATATCAGATTCAGGAAAACGAATGTAATATTCTTCAGCATTTGATTGTGGCAGTCCAAATCCCGTTGTAACCTGAGATTCTTTTTTTCCTATTATTTTTTGAGGGTCTAAAATAACCAACGCAGAAAAATTCTTCATATTCTCATCATCAATATCATTTTGTAATGACACTGCAATATATTTTTTCCCATTTGACGTAAAGGGTTGTGCTGAATTAAAGCCACCGAAATGCCAGTACTCTCCAAGTACATTAAGTTGAGCATCAAAACGAGTTATAAATTGTGTTGAGTAACCCGCTGCATTTGCAAAAGTAATAATTTCGTTTTCGTCATAATAGTTACTTTTAGTTAATAATTGGGATATACCCCTCCTTCCACGGGGATATTGGGTGTTTCGAAAATGTACGCTTGTATCACTGTATTGAAAAGAATTTTTTAATCTTCCTTTCCCATCATAAAGTAAAAGCTTTCCGGCGATTTTGTTTTCACCTAATGGTAAACAACAAATAACCTCATTGATTTTATCATTATCCAAATCAACAATAGAGACAAATTGTTTTGTGTCTGTTTCATCGGTCGCATAATGATTGTTGGAAGGCAAGGGCATAACCCACAACAGTTTATTTTCTTTATTATACACTTCCAACTTATTATCAGGACTGTATCTATAATAACTCGGGTTATCATCAACCTTCTCAGTTGCTTTAAACATCTGCAAGCCAAGCAGTGCAAAAAATCCTACCACAAACAAAGACATTGTCGAACTGACAAAAGGATGTCTTCTTGCGAACATCATTACTCTGCGAATCGGCGCTCGCTCAATCTCGTAATTTGCGCGAATCTCTTGCAATGGAGAGGCAGTGTGTTGTATGAGAGATTTTTTTACCCTTGCCAGAACAGTTTCAGAACTATTTTCTTTTTCCGTTTCCATATTGGCAAAAAATCCGGAATACATCTCTTCCATCCGTGCGTACAGTTCCCGGCATCCGGCGCATTCATTTAAATGCTGTTCAATCATGTCGCGCTGCGGCAAAATGCCTTCATCCTTCAGCACGTACAGCTCTAACAATTTTTGGTCGATGTGGTTCATTGTATATATAATTAGGTGCAGGTGTTGGTAATTTCAGAAAATTCCCCTGTCGCTTCGTGACATCCCCCTTTTCAAGCAGGGGACCAAATCCCCCCTGACGCTTCGCGTCGTCCCCCTTAGAAGGGGGACTTTTAATCCCCCTTTTTAAGGGGGTGACTCGCCAAAGGCGAGTCGGGGGATTTCATTTCGATCCCCCCCCCCTTCT
>JBBINR010000003.1:0-154229 GCA_037443785.1 Ignavibacteriales bacterium
ATTATTGTAAATTCTGATCACTGTTTATTGTTAACTGTAACGCTCTCATCGTCTAGGGGTTAGGACACGAGCTTTTCAAGCTTGTAACACGGGTTCGATTCCCGTTGAGAGTACTATATAAATCAATGACTTACAGTCGTTGGTACTTCCTTACAGGTCGACTGCTAACACAATTGCTAACAGATTGCTAACAGCAGGTGTTATGCCGACCATCTTTCAACGAAAAAACGGGATTTTTTATCTCGTCTTCGTTCAACCAGACGGCTCTCGACGGTGGGTCTCCACACAAACCAGAAATCGCAGTGAAGCTCTTCGAACTCTTGCCGAGTATGAAGTCAATCCGGAACTAACAAAACGATTTCCTAAATTGTCTGAATTCATTGCCGAACTGATGCCGTATCTACAAAGCAACTTGCGTCCCGGAACGGTGATGATTTACAAGAAGTCATTCGATTTTTTCTTTCGATTTTTATCGGATATCTCTCTTGATAAAATAACACACCGACAAATTGATCAATACAAGACAGTCCGCCTCTGCACAGTATCGAAGACCACAGTCAACATTGAACTGCGAGCATTGAAGGCAGGTTTTGAACATGCCGTTCGCTGGGGAATCCTTCAGGCAAATCCATTTCGTGGCATAAAGCTTTGCAGCATCGATGAAAAACCGCCGCTCTTTCTCTCCCCTCAACAATACAAAGATTTGGTGACGACAGTTAAAGAACCATGGCTAAAGCAAATGATCATCCTCGGCGCATTGACAGGGCTGCGCCGAAATGAACTGCTTCATTTAACATGGCAAAATATTGACATCAATAGGAGGGTGATTTTTTTATATCCGACACCGACGTTTCGAACAAAGAATGGAAAGATGCGTGTTATCCCATTAAATGAATCGGCATTGAAAATGCTTCAGCATTGCTATGAGGTAAAAACCGGTGATTCTGTTTTTTCTTTCACAGGCGGAAAACCGGTCACCAGCCAGCATGTCTCACGAATGTTCAAGCGGTACATCCGATTACTGAATTTCGATCCGCAATTTTCATTTCATGGATTGCGGCACACATTCGCAAGCTGGCTCGTGCAAAACGGTGCGACGCTTTTTGAGGTGCAAAAATTGATGGGACATTCTAACTCACGAGTGACAGAGATTTATAGTCATCTGCTTCCACAGACGATGCACCATGTGGTACAGCTGATTGATCCGAATAGGGTACAGGATGCAAAACTTTTTTGAATCCGGAAGCAATTTTTTCATAGCCGCAACGAAGTGTCTCTGGTAATGGTTGAATATATAATTGCGTCGTCATAACGGATGAATGACCGAGGCTTTGTTGAATGTTAAAACTTGATTCGCCTAATTCATTCAGGCGTGTGGCTGCAGAATGTCGAAGTGAATGAAGGTGATATTTATCTGAAAGATGAAGCCGGCGAATAATACTTTTGAACTGTGCTGAAATATATTCGCTCGAATAAACATTTCCATCTTCTTTACAAAAAATGAATGAACCTCTTCGCGGAAGACTTAGCAATACATCAAATACAATCGATGACAGCGGAATCGTTCTTGGTTTTTTAGTTTTCAGTGTGTGGTCTTTTTTATTTCGTAATCGTATCGTTCTTAAATTAAAGTCGATATCAGACCATTCAAGGTATAAAATCTCTCCACGGCGTGCCGCTGTAAGATACAACATCATCCATAGCGCCTTGAACAACTGATTTTCTTCAGCGTTTACAATTGCAATCATCTGTTCATCCGATAGTACCACAGGATCTTCATGGGGATGTCTGTATGGCTCGATGTTCTTACATGGATTATTTAAGATAAATCCCATTGTTATTGCACGGTTAAAAGCTGCTTTGATGGTTCTGAAATCAATATTTACCGTCGTGAATGAAACACCGTCTTGAATCCGCTTCGCCATAAAATCTTCAATGTCGCTTCCAGAAATTTTATCAATCGGTTTATCGCCAATCATTTTCCCGAAGAGGGATAATTTCGTTCTGTATAATTTGACGGTTTTTATCGACAATCGGTTTGTAAGTTTTTTCTCCAATTCAATCATTAAATCTTCCAGAGTCATCTTAAAATGAACATCTTTCATCCGAATAAATGTCCGATAATATTCCTGGGCACGAATAAGATCGAAACAGCCCGTAGATTCCCATCGACGGCGACCGGTCTTGTCTGTGTAAACGATCGTGTAAAACTTATTTCGTTTGAGGAACGTTGCCATTTCAAAAGAGTCTTTTAACAAAAATATAAATTGTGTTTAATGTTCTGGCACACCGGATTGTTCAGCGGGTAGATTATTTTTTTTGTGTTTTAATTTTTTTAGTTTTGCTTTTGCTGATTGTTCCTCTACAAATTTCTTAATCCTTGTTAAAGGAGAATCTTCTGGGACACCATTCCCAGAGAATTTGTCAAAAATACCACTGTGTTTTATGATCAATTCCATGGCTTTTATCGAATCCAGCAGCTCTACTGTCATCTCTCCATCATTGGAAATTCGTATTTTTTTAATCAAAAAAAGCTTGTGATTCTCTTTAGCTTTTTTCAAATCAACGCATGGCTTGCCTTCATTATTAAATGTGATAAAATATTCCATTGACCCTTTTGCAATTGCACTGATTCTTGCCACGGCTTCATCAGCGGATACCGTCACCTTTTTTAATTCTTCATGAATTCGTAATCGGATCTCAGGGTTACTCAATAAGTCTGAACCAGCAACGTTTGCCTTTCGTTTATATCCCGCTCTTCTGGCTGCTTCGCTTGCATTCAAACAGGTCAAGTAGTGTTCAACGAAAAGCTGTTGTCTTTTGGTATATTTGTTTTTCATAGTGTCCTCTAAAATGTTACGTTTTGCTACGGTATTTATTTATTACACCGCAGCAGTTGTTTTAATATCCAAGTGAACTATATTTTCTGGATTTTGATTCTTCTTTTCTTGTGACTTCCGTCGTACTTCAAACTCAGGTTTGTACTTTACATGTCTATTCTCACTATCACCCTGTATGACCATGTACTTACCTTCAATTGAACAGACTTTTTGTAGATAGCGATAGATCGATGCTTGACTGCACCCCGCTTTCTCTGCACCGCCATTAAGGACATCTTCAAATGCTAACATTTCATGTTTATTGATCATCTCTTCAAGCCATTGCCTGAATATCGGTTCACATCGTTGGTTTTGCTTCATCTCCGGTGAAGGTTCTCTTACACCCAGATACTCATCCCCACGTATATATACAGGCGATAGCTTTTTTCCTTTTCCCCTTGGATTCTTTTTCCCATTACAGCTATAACACAAAAGCTGTAAGTTGTTAAATTCATTATTATTGTTATTGTTATCGATGTGATCTACTACCAATTTTTTCTCTTTGCCATTCATTCCGCACCTTTTGCATTGTTCCCCATCTCGTTGAACAAGCTTTGGATAATTAATTTTTCGAGTTCTTGAATTCATTCTACTCATGACTTTATCTTATCCCAGAATCGACTAAAAAAACAAAAGGGCATCATCGCTCACGGTGAGCGAATGATACCCTTATCGGTTTATTAAAATATTTTTTTACAATCAGTAGATGATAATATTGTCTACTGATTGTTCACAATAAAATACTTGATCGAATGCATGTCAAGAAAAAAATGCAAACAAGAAAAAAATTAATATTTGAGTTGTCGCAAAAGAAAAAGACGTAAAGTATAATACGTGATCGAGTGCATGTCAAGCAAATATTTTAAATGGAAAAAATATTTTTCAAACGATAGAATGATTTCATTGTTGATAAATGTGATAGATTAAACTTGCATCAATTGAATTTATGGAGAACGCGTCTCACTGAAAAAATCAGACGATGACATTCAAATAGTTTTACCTAAACACACGTATGACTTAGATATGTTTGCCAATGAACAAAAGTCGACAAAAAAAATGTTGAGGCTTTTATAAGACCATTCTATCTATAACTACAAAAAAAAGATTCGATACGGCATTGCTAAATGAGAATAAAAATTAAAATGCCCGAAATAAAATTCGCAGCCTCACGTTCAAAAGAACAGATGTCTGCGACACAATAGGGCATTACATGAATTAGTCAGATTGATATACAAAAAGATCGGCCGCAGCACTGCAAAATATTCTCACAAATTTTAGATGACAGTCAATATCGCTTTCACCCTTTTGTCGAAACTCTTAAAAAATCAGGATTTATCTCACGAACTAAAATTCTTCCCTTATTCCGAACTTAAATTCTACTCTAGTCTGATTTTAAGGCAGTTATGCGGTTGTTTGCAAAGCGTTGGTTGCTATATTTCAATTCTACTCTAGTCCGATTCTAAGTTTAGAGTTGATGGTGAACTTGATGATAAGAACTGATTTCAATTCTACTCTAGTCCGATTCTAAGGCGTGTTTCCCAACGCATATTTTAGGCGTGTAAATTATTTCAATTCTACTCTAGTCCGATTCTAAGAACGCTGAATGTCAATGCTACTATTAATTATCACACAGTTTGAGAAATTAGAAATTGAAAAAATTTAACGTTAAAATGTTGATAAGTAAAGAGTTATAAGAAAAATTGCAGAGAAGGGGATTTTGAGAAATTTGTCAAGAATTGAAAAATTATTTCACACAGTTTGAGAAATTGTAACGCTTTGAAAAATAAAGACTTAAAATTAAAATATGCGATTTTTGCAAGAATTCGATATTAGCAATTTTTTCACACTCAATCTGACGTACTGTCGGACTATTGCGTAACTCCAAAAGTAGCAATTTCAAAATCCTTCCAATACTTTGTTGTATCAAGATTCATCATTCTTTCTAACTCTTCAACATCGTTAAGAGTAATACGACCGAAACCAGATGCTTGAAGTGCTTCACCCCAAAGTATTAATTTTGCATTTTCTGTGAGTTGATTATTTTGTTGTGCCAGATCGATTCGTTCTTTTATGTCGTTAAGAAAACTGCTTTCCATTGATAAATTCCTCTCGCGTAATTGTTTGAACAACATTATTTATAATAACAGTAATTTTTTTAATTTTTCCAACTGAATCATGTTTTATAGCACGTGCAATGCCTTCATTGATGTCGATCATATTGACAGAGTGTTTACTTATTTTTAAGACAAAATGTGCTGCACCCTGCTTTATAGATTCTGAAAATTGATCTCTTGCGCGTCGCGTTTGGTTGACCGTTTCATCGGTCATATCTTTGAACTCTGCCGGAACATCGTTTACAAATGAATCATGAGTTTTTATTCCTTCGGCTTCACTTTTTTTAATGAGCCGAACACTCATTCCAGCATTCTTCAACGCTTGTGCAGTTTCAATTTCAGAGAGAGTATTTTTAGTTCCCTTTTCGATACTTACTTCACCTTCATTCACTACTCTCCATCGATGACGACACCCCCATCCACCAACATAGTATATTGCACGTTGCCCAAACGAGTTAATCATTTTTTCAGCAACTTCAATAGGATAAAATTTACCAACATGTTTAGCACAAAAATCTCGTTTTGTCAAAGCGGTTCCTGCATATTCTAAAACCTTCACACCACCAAGTTTGAACTGTTCAAATCGCGCTGCATTATCAAGCGCACCTTGCACAGTGTTGATATTCGTTTCAATATGATGTTCCGCCATTTGTAACTTACGAAGAGCAACACGCGAAACATCGCGCCAGTCAGCATCACCCTTCATTGCTTCATCAATTCCTTGCTTCACTCCGTCGATGATGCGTCGGTCGATTTTTTTTGATTCAGAAATTCCATCGGCTGCAATTTTGTTTGTCGAGTATGTCGAATTATCAAGAATCGTCTGCGCTGAGCGCTCGGGCTGACCTATTATTGCACCGAGATGTTCATCTGTAAATTTTTGATGAAGTTCATTCTGCACTTCTTTCACCATCGGTTTAAGTTCGGTCGCAGTAATTTTTTCAACGCCGTATTTTTTTATCGCGCGCCGAATTTCGTCCATGCCTTCGGTGTTCAATCTATCGGCTTTGCCTTCCTGAAAGTAACGCCGGATGATTGATTGTATTTTTTGTTTTAGCTGTGATGTCATTCTTCTTCAGAAATTCTAAATCCAAAATTCAGTTCGTTTCCAAATTCATTTATTGATTCGACTTTTCCGCACTCAAGCCCGCAATTGTCACCACATACAACTTTGCTATCATTGGAAATTTTCCCTTGCTGCTTCAGCTTCTTAATTTTTTTTAGAAGTCTTCCAACCGTAAATTGATGTTGAGTTCCCATGATAACTCCGATTAAGTTCTTTTCATTACTTCTTTGAAACATATTTCACAGGTGCATCCTTCGGGGTGCTGTGTCTGCCGATTCGTGAACGTTCTTTTACTGTAACTCTTTTTTTGTTGCACGCTCGGCATCTGAATCAATTTATCTAACTTACTTAAAATCAAATCCAACTTTTCGTCCGTTGTCATTGTATATATTCCGGTTCAAATAAAAATGTTTGACCGCTTGCGACACTCTTTTCATACCGCTTTAGCGTCGTCGTGTTGAAAACAACCTCACTCATAAGCGTTGTCTCCGTCAAATATCGTTTCCCGCAATTATCGCATACAACTATTCGAGTATCTTTATCGTTTGCGACAATCCAAATTCCATTGCGGCGAATTCTGTTGCGCTCAACTTTGATGACCGATAACTTCTCATGCCCGCATTTAGTGCATTGCATTTATGTTTGTCTCCGATGATGAAGATAAATTTTTGATTGCCTTAACAACTTTGCGAACATCTTTCATTAGCAACCATTCAGCAGTTTCAACCGCTGCTATTCGCTTGATAAAACTATTCATTGCTTCAACTGTTTTTTTCTTTACGAATGCCGAACTCATCCACATTGCTTCAATCATTCGCAGCTGTCCGGGTGATGCAAAGAGCTGACCGACATCATTCCTTCGATCACTGCTCAAGTGGGAATATCGAAGCGGCTTATCTGACTTGATCGTGAATCCAAGTTTTTTGAAATCATCAATCAATTCCAATCGCTGCTGTTCGTTCAAATCTTTTGATGATTCCTTTCCAAAGCGTGACAACATCGCTTCGTATGCCACTGCATCAAGTCCGAGTTCTTTTTTCGCTATATGAATAATTGCCAGCGAGTTCACAATGCAAACCTTTCTTGTTTCGATGTCAGGAATATGACCGGTGCTTCCGCCTTGCATTTTTTAATACGTCCGCCTCCAACGAGAGAAGCATCGACTCGAATCTCGCTGACATGATCGACTTCCCACACAGCTTTATTTGAACTTCCCGCAAAATAAAATCTATCACCTTTCTTCAATTCTCCGATCTGAACTGCTTCAAATTTTGTCATGGTATTAATCCCCAAAGATGAACATTCCGATTTGTAACATCGTCTTTGACTGTTCCTTTATCCATAATCGGATATTTATCGTCAATTAATTTGTTACGACGCGCTGCGACACGTCCTTCCGGGATTCCCATAATTTCTGCCGCTGCACGATCTGTCAGATTTCCAACAACATGATACAAGTCATAGAGCCGCAGCGTTTGATTCAATTCTTTCCCAGAGGCGACAAGTTCTTTATAGCTTTCGTCTCGTGTATCTTTTGCAAAGGGAATGTTTAATTGATTCGTCATTTTATTGTTTAGGCGGCAGCAGATCGTTCAACGCAATCGCCGGTTTGTCTTTGCGATAGTTGCTTGCAATAACACTACATTGATGCGGTTCATTGATACGAAAAATCATTCCGCACTTTCGACATACATTCGTTCCTCGCGGTATTTGCGGCGCAGGTGGAATGAACGAGTCGTAGTTTTTAATAAAGATCGAAATATTATGCGCACAGACATCATAAAATTTATTGTTTAGATAGATTTTGATTCTCTCACACACATCAGCAAGGTCAACGCTTTCTTCAAACCCTTCAACAGGTTTGAAAAAATCTTTGAGCTGCTTGAAGTGATAATTTCTCGGTGTGAACGTCCGACCGACATATTTTTTTTCCCACTGCGATTTGAACTCTTTTAACACTGCATAATAGATGCTTGCCATTGTATTCTCCGATACTGACAGTTAGAGCTTGTCACAAATTTTTGCAAGTTCCAGACGTTCGCTGACAGAAAATTTCACGGCGAAAATTCCATCGTCTGAAACAATCTCCTGACGCAGAGCGTCTTTTCTTTTTGCGCAATCTGGGATTCCATTCATGAAACCGTCAACGATTAATTCAAGAAACTTTTGCTCCGTTGGTTTATTTTTGTTGATGCTGTTTGCCATACTGAATCTCCTTATGAATAAATGGAACGGTCTTTCGACCGTTCTTATCTACAATGCTGCAAAGTCCAACGGTATCTGTCGATAACTTTCTTCACCGTCGCGTTCATAAATCCGGATATACGATTTTGAACTTGCAACTTGAATACTGTCGCCAATGATGCTCATTGATTTCTTCCAATCCTCGGAAGTAATTTTCAAGCGACGCAGCGACAAAATCTTCTCTGTGTTAATCTTGCCTTGCTTATCAACTTCAAACGCGCTGTTGATGAGAACGAGAATCTCGCTGCGGGAATCTTTTGTCCATCCTTTGATGCATTTGTCGATGAGCGCTTTAGCGATCTGCAGACGTTCATCGAAAACAATTCGCTCAGCAACGGCGATCTGAATTTTGAATGCACCGTCGAACGAAACGAGAGTGATGTTACCTTTTTTCCCGCCGAGTTTCACATCGTAAGACTTTGCAACGTTCTCGACATAGTTGTCGATCTCGGCATTCCAAAGTTTTTTTACTTCACTGAGTAACGATGAAACCTGTTTTGCGTGTGTGGCAATTGCTTTCACAAGTTTGTCTCGTTTTTTATCGACCGGCTTTACGAGATCGATTGGAATGTGCGCACCGCGTGCGTCAATCATGAAGCCAACTTCTTTTATTTGAATGTCCGGCAGAACGCGCGGGTCAATTGTGGTTTTCATTTATATCTCCTTTGATTATTGAATTGAAAATGTGCTTGCTTTATCAATGTGCTTCACTTCTATTTTTGCTTCTGAACCTGCAATCTTTAACGTGTTGAACATGAGATTGCGTAATACCATGCCGTTACCTTTTGCGCGCTTTGCAAATTCAAGAGCAAGATTTTTTTGTTTCGGGAACGTCGCGCGTGCGACAAGCACCAAGTCTTCATCTTCCCAACGGTTCAAACGTGCAGGGATTGCGATACGTGTTAACACTTGTGCAAGTTCGCCGCGTCTCTTTCGCACCTGTATGAAAAGTTCGTTCGTTCCCAACAGCGCAATTCCGATGTGCGCGTGGTCGTACACAGTGCGGAGTAAGTGCAATGTTGTTTCGTTAAGATATTCCGCTTGATCTATAATGATGAACCGACCGCTATTGCGCAGTCGTTCAATCACGTCATCCATCATGCTGCATGTGCTGCCGATGCCGTTTCCACCGAGTAACAAGTGAAGATGTTTGAACAAAATTTTGGCACTATAAGCGCGGTGCGCTTCAATGTAGATTACGTCACGGTATCGCTTCGCATATTCCTGTGCTGCTGTTGTTTTGCCGAGTCCGCTCTCTCCGTAAATCATTCCCATCACGTTGTCAAGGTGACACGCGCGCAATCCGCGCGATATTGTGCGATACACTTTCACATCAACAAACGGGACGTTGAGGCGGACGGCTGCAAGTTTTTCCTGTTCGCGTTCGATGAACGTTTTTATTTTTTCTTCAAGGTCTACAACATTGCCGGTCGCGTTGTTCGCCAGCCATTTGCGCAGTGTTGTCTCGCTTGTCCCTATCATGCGCGACGCAATGCGATGATTGACTTGAAGCGTCTGCATCAATTGCCAACAGTCATTTTGTAGCGGTGTGTTTTGTTCCATTGTGTTATCTCCGAGTTATAAAAGTTTTATTTAATGTGTTCACAAACGCCGCTTTCATCCGGCTGTTTCCATTTACGTTTTTTATTAACTTCAAATTTATGCTTGACCGCGATGTAAGCATTCAGGTCATAATGTTCGGCAAGACCAAATAAAAGATGAAAACAATCAGCAATCTCTCCACTCACTTCATTGTAACTCCCATCTCTAATTGCTTTTGAAAGTTCAATGATTTCTCTCGCCAAATGTGCAAATGTTGATTTGACCGTCGCGCTCTTAAAAGTTTTTCTTTGCCATGCACCGATTTCGTGTTGTAACTGCTCCATTGCGTTGCGTTCCATTTTTTCTCCGATTGAGTTAGTGAATTGAATTGATACGTTCATCAATGCGCTGTCTGTCTTCGAGCGAACAAAGTGCATATGGGAAAAAATGTTGACCGCTTGAAAAATCATTTTCATAAACTCCGATTGTATCAACGCCGTAAATATTCAATGCGTTGATTTTTGCCTGACAAAGGAAATCATCAAAGTCCTCGTCTTCGTTGCGACTTGTTATTTTTATTGTTTCCATCTGCTTCACAATGAATTCTTGCGCAGCTTTTTTATTCCGTTCGGGGAAAACTCTCTGAGTTGAAATTCTATTTTCACACGCAACGAAACCGATTGAGAATAGAACGATGCAAAGTGTTTTCATGTTTGTCTCCTGTTGATTAATGAATGATTGAATTAGTAAGTCCAAATTGAAATAAGAGCCGTTCGCAATCCCTTCTTTGTTCGTGTCGTTCGTTTTGTCAGCGACAGCATTTTTATTTTTTCTCTGTTCACTTCTTTTGAAAGATGTTCCTTCAAGGCTCGCTCGCATTGAGAAAACGACAGTAGAACTTCACGGTCAAAATTTGCTTCCAATTTTATTTTGTTTTGATTGACATACGTTGTTAGTTTAGACATTATCATTTCTCCGATTAATCATCTAAATACGTTTTTATGTTTTCGCTATTATCAATCGCAGTCGTTGATCCAACCGGAGCGGGAAGTGCAGCCGGTTCATTCGATACAGGCAATTCAACAATTGCTGTTGCACCGTATGTTCCGTCTGCAATCATCCGAGACGCGCCTTGATGCCATCGCATTATTTGTGCGGTCTGTTCATTCGCTGATTTCTTCGCGCGCTGTTGCAATTTCATTTTCTCCTTGAAATCCTGCTGGTCTTTCACTGTGCCGAGTTGTTTTGCCATCGGATGTGTTTTTTCCTGACGCTCTGCGCGGCAAATGAAGCGTCCGTCGCAATTGAAAATTTTCACATACGAGTAATCAAAGATTGAAACCTTCACCCGAACATAATCGCCGACAATGTTTGTCAGTTCCGGCGCGTAGTAATGAGCATCCAACAATCGCACGCCGTTACGATAGACCTGTGAATCGCCTTCCTGCAGCTGCATCATCATGTCGTCAAGTAAATTTTCTTTGACAGGATTTTCGATTGCGCGCGATTCGTTGAACACTTCGCCGATTGTTTTTCCTGCAACGTGCGGGCATTCTTGCAAACGATAGAAGCGCAGAAAATTTTCGATGTATTCTTTTGCTTCATCGATCTTGATTGCAATGCCGTCTGTGCCGTAACGCTGTTCGTGCAGCTTCACATGAAATTTTTCATTGCGCATCATATAGGCAGGTTTATCAACGGGACTTGTGCCGGTGTAACTTGGAATAAGTTTTTCGCCGCCTTCAACAAACTCTCTCCATACCCGCTCAATTACTTTTGCACGTGCGTTGTATGGCAGAGAAAACACCGGTTCTATATTCAAGCGACCAAACAAACCGTAGAAGCCCGACTCTTCAAACGATGGAGAGTTCTGAAAGAATCGTGCTTTGAATGCTTTACCGTTGTCTTGGTAAGCGATCTTTGGTATTCGCTGCAATCGAAGGATTGCGTTGCGCAGCGATGATGCGATTGCCTGCACGTTCTCGGTCAACATCAATTCCCAACCTGCAATATCTTTGCTCTTCCAATCCAGATGACCGATGAGCGTCGATTTCTGTGCTTTGCCGGTGTAGGGATTAATGATGTTGAATGTTGTCGTCTTTCCGTCCGCAACAAACACATCACCAACTTCAAGGCGAGCAGCATCACGTTCGACGTAGGGAAGAAATTTATCCTTCAGCGCTTTGTCACCTTCACGCATCCGAGTCCACACGAGACGGTTCTGTTCGTAAAAGTCTGCAGCATATCTGCGATACGTCATATCGGATGATGAAACAGGAATGCCGTGCATCGACAATCTGTATTTTGTGTGCGCAATGCATTTGCCGATGTCGAGCGCACGCGGGTCGAGAAGTAGATCGACAAAAACTTTCATTTCGATCTCGGACAATTTGCGCTGACTGATATTTTTGTATTTATAGTTAGGTGCAAGCGCGTCAACATCGCCGCCTGTATCGGTCAATTGTTTTTTCCATCGCTCTGCAGTTTTGAATGAAACCGAACCAAGAACTTTGAAAATGTCCGGCAGCAGCTTACCGAGATTATATGCGTCGATAAACATTTGCTTTGCCGGGAGCTTCAACGCTGCAGATTCGTACGACTTACTGTAATTGGCAAGAAAGTCCGACTTGGCAAGTGCAATATTTTTTTGTTTGTCGTTCATTTCATCGTTCCTTTTGTGATTCGTTTTCCGCTTGATCTAAAATTCGTTGATGCGTCAAGCGGTCGATTCTTTTCAGCAGATTTTTTTTATTGCAGAGAGGATTTCCTGTTTTGAAAATGTTCAATTGAGAAATCCGTGCTATCCTGTCGGGATGATGTGAAACGTCCTTCATTGTGTAAACCATAAAGCCTCCGATTGTTATTTTACAGTCTGTAATTTTGCAGCAAGTTCGTTTGCAACTTCCTTCGTTACATCAGGCGTCATCTTTATTGCAAGTTGGTTCTTTTGTTCGTTCGACAATCCAAAAAATTTCCACAGCTTCCGGCTTCGACCCGCTCCGCTGATATTCAGATAAAACGCTTTGTCGGAATTTTCTTTTGTCCAAAATCCAAGTATCACTCCGTTGTCTGTATAGTTGACAATCTTCATGTCGCGCAGCATCTTGCCGGTTGCTTCAAGAAAGTTGTTGATCATGTCAGGATAGACTTTCAATTTGAAGTCTGCATAGCCGCCAAGAATAATCATTCCAAGTTTCCCGGACTTCTTACTGTGAACGATGTCATACAATTTTCCTTCGCCAGATTTTCCGCCGAGCCGAGAAACAATTTTTTTGTTGTATGGCATAAAGAACGGCTTCGTGGAATACTTGTATGCTTTGCCGTTCACATCAACGCCTTTGGCGATATTTTCTTCAATCATGCCGAGTGCAATCGTTCCGGCTTTCGTTAAAACTTTTTCAGACAGCTTCAATTGCATTTCTCCTGTTGTGCGAACGGCGCTTCAAATAATAAAATGGTTACAACAACTCTCCCTGTTGTGTTGCACCGTCCGCACGGTTTCGATTTCGTTTCCGAGTCGTGACCTGACGTTCTTTCGGAATAGCGAATCATACCTTCACCTTTACAATCGCTGCAGACTTCGATGAAAGAAATTTTATTCACGGTAACTCACTTGCATTGATCGGCGTAAACAGTTTGTCACCTTGCTGAGGCGGAGTGAATCCAGCCTTTTTATAAACTTCATCTTCACGCATCGGAAGAAATTTGTGCAGCACATCGATTGCCGCTGCATTCTTTTCTATATCCTGTTCTTCGGCAATGTTGAATTCAAACTTTACCGGAAGGTCATCGATTGCTGCGTCGGATTTATAATTCAACTTGTAATCGATCAGCAGCAATTGTTTCATCAGTGCTTCAACGCGGTTCATGTCCGTATAAAAAATATCGGCACTGACAAGTTTTAAGATTTCGATTGCCGCACGGCTGCCGCCGTTGTTCGGAAGTTCCGACGTATTCGCCTGCCCTAACATGGCAATAGAAATTTCTGCCTTGCGTTCATCGTTGAAATCTTTGAACTGCGTTCCGCCGCCTGCAGCTGCGATCTGATTCAATTTGAATTCGATCATGTCGTCAGTAACGAGGTAGTTATTCTTTACCGCATTCGCTGCCGCTGTTTCCGCTGCCGCTTGATTGTCGTCGGAGGTCCCTTTATTGATGATCTGCAAAATGCCTTTCAACTTTTTCAAATAGTTCGCATTCTCAAGCACCATGTCCCACCGCAAGATTTCAGGAATCATAACCGTGCGAAGCACACCGCCGCGCGGCAATGTTGTATAGGCATCAAAAATATATTCCGCTTGAAATTCTGTTCTGCTGATTGCAGTGACAGTTCTGTCGGTTTTATTTTTAATGAGGAAGTGTGTGTTGCTGTAATCGAATTCATCCGGTTCAAAAAATTTTTCGACAGAAAGGATATTACTGTCTTTTGCAGAAATAGTTTGCAGTTTTACAAGGAACGCACCATACAAGACCGTATTCAATTGTTTTTGAAGTATCGCATTGATAGCCGGAGACAATCGTGTCTTCATCTCTTCCGCTTTTTTCTGAAACGTTGCGTCGCTCACGGTGAGATTCCACGAGAATGATGACAGCGCGCTATTGCGAGTTGTTGCATGACCGCTGATGCGAGGATTGGCAAAAAGCTGTTTGAGATATTTGAACATCACTTCCGTTGACCGCACCTTGTCGTTCGGTTCATCGGCGTTCTTGCATGCTGCGAAAAATTGGTCAAGCGTTGGGTAGAGTCGAGCCATGATAAAATTCCTTAATTGGTATAGACATCGTTGACCGGAACAGGCGGCGTTGATTTGCGTCCCGTAATTTTCCGGTCGTGAATAAATTCGTGCGCACAAATAATTGAATCCGGAGCGTCATCTTTTTTGTTTAACTTCACACCGGTGAAAGAAAAAAACTGAGCAAGGAACTTTTCGCCTTCCGGTGTCTTCGCAAATCCGGCAGGAAAAAAAACTTTGTCAGCTGCATACGCGCTTTGAAAATTTTTTGCAAGCTCGTCAACATTGTATCTTTTATATTCGATGTGCGGGAATGGCAACTTCTTTATTAAGCACCAGTTCCGAACATTGTTTGTCCAGTTGCTCTCTTGGTTCACGTTGCCGTCGAATCCGATATTCTTTACGTCGTGCGCTTTGCGCATGCGGAACACTTCATCCAATAATTTGTTGCTGTCCGCAAACGATCTGCATAACGCTTCGGTGATGAAATAAGAATCCGTTGAGACAGAATATTTATAGACCGGCATCGCTGTCGTATCACCTTTCGATTTTTTTGAGAGGTTCGGGTCAACCCACAACACACCGCGTGCATCGTTCGGTATCGATGTATATTCGTGATAGTGATCGCGCGTGAAGAAATCGCCTTCCGGAGGAATTGGATTTTGTTGGAAGTTCGCCTGCCAGTCACTTCCAGATTTCGGCTTCAACATTTCCTTCAGTTCGTTCTCGCTCATTGCAGAATATTTTTTGAACCATAACGAGAAGCCGTCGTATTGTTCTAACCGTGACACAGAATCTTTACTGAAGCTGACAACTTTAGAAAGTGTGGTGAATGTTTCGCGGTCAATCCATGCTTTGAACGATGTCACAGTCCATGAACGTGCAAGAATGCCTTGCTCTTGTTCAAGCGATAAACGATGCAGCGCGCCGGCTGTTGTAAAGTCGTTGCCAAGAATTAAGAATGTGCCGCCATCGGAAAGAGATTGGAACGCTTCGGAAATTTTATCGATGCGTAGCTGCACTGCGTCGTTGCTGAATGACGATTCAAGTGTTTCGATGTCATCACCGAGAAGGAATTGCGGCCTGCCGAACAAACGAGTGTAACCGCGTAACGAACGACCTTCTGAAAATGATGCGATGTATTTCCATTCGTTCAATGCAGAAATTTTCGTCGAAGCCGATTTCTTTTTCTTTTTTCCATCGTTCATAAAAGAAAAATCTGCTGTTGCACGGAATCGGCATTGATCTGAGTTAGCTTCGGCGAATTCAATTTTGAAATCTTCGCGGATGCGTTCATTGTCGGCGAGCAGCATAATGCAATCGCGCAAAATGTTTGCGGACTTCAAAATCGTTTCTGCATACGTTCCGGCAATTTTTATTTTACCGCACAGCAGCATCCATAACAGCGTTGTTTTTCCTTTTGCCGTCTTACCGTGTTTTCGAGGTCCGAAAATTGTGTGCACGCCGGCAACCTGCGCAACTTCACCGATGTAACCGTGCAACTCGCACGGCGGCGCGTAACTTTCATACATCGACGGCGGAAAATAATATTTATCGAACGCTTCATGCGATGCGAACGCTTCTCGCAATCTTTTTTCCCGCGCTTGCGGTGTTCGTTCTGCATCGGTGAATGGCTGTACCTGCGACAACATCGCTGCAAGTTCTGCGTTCGCTTCAAACTGCGGGAAGGTATGCTGTATGTGTGAAAAAGTATTTTCCATTAGTCGTTCACCGGATTGTTTGAATCGAACTCATCGTCTGAAAAAATATTGTCAGTCTTGCGCTTCGGAATTTTTCCGCTGAGTTTTTCCTGCGGCTGTATAAACTGGCACTCGCATTGCGCAAGAGTCTTGTTGCATCGTTCACAAATTTTTGTAAAGTCAGTTTCAATTATTATTTCTTCCATGTTGACCTTTGATTGAATAGAGCCTGCTGCGTGCGCAAACATGCAGCAGGCGTTGCAACGTTACGCGAAACTACGACCGCCTTCTGCGACACCGCCCTCTCTAAAATGACTTACTTCCGGAAGCATTGCGTTGATCACTTGATGAGTAATATTTCGCAGTCCGGAACAGATGATACGTTGATTGCGAAGTTCCTGTGTGCATGCCAGCAACAATAAGCCTTGATGTTCCGCAGATGTTTCCGCCGCGACAAGCTGCGCTTGAAGCATCGTGAGTTCATCACGCAAAATTATTCGAGCGATTGCTTTCAAAATATTTTTCATAGTGCGCCCTCCGATAAATATTTTTCCGGTATCTCTTCTTTGTGCAGCGCATAGTGCAAACGGATTGCATAGTCGATCATTGCAGTGAGCGATGAGAATGTTTCCACATCGTTACCATAGACAGTTCCGTTCAATATGAAACACCAACCGCACAGCACATCGTCATACCAAAAATTTTCGATGAAAGGATATTGCTCTGCAAGTTCTTCGTACAGACGTTCGATGCTGATAAGAAGCGACTGACGTTTCTCTTCGATGTTCATTTGCGTTGCCCTTCCATTTTACTGAATGCACGTTCAAGAATTGCTTTCGCTCGTGGGTTGTATGATTCTGCGAAGCGTGACAGTTGATGCTTTGGAATAAAATCTTTTCCGTTATCAATTTTGCTTTGTTGCGGAACTTGCTGCATTGCCATTTTTTGATTCTTCATTTTTGTTCCTCCGAAGTATGTTGATGAAGTTCAGTTTCTTCTAATTCACCGTATGCAAAATTCAACGATTCAATGTCTTGCTCGGCAATTTGCAATAAGTAACCGCTGCTCAATACAACCGCATTGCCTTCAACGCGAACGATCTTTCTACCTATCAATGCTTCTTTGGCTCCATCGCAAAGTTTTGTTGCCATAAATATTTTCTCCGATTAGTTAGTGATGAAAATTATTTTGAAAACTTACTTGCAGGGAAAATGTAAATTCCCTTTTTGTCAGAATATTGTTTCTCTGTTAAACCATATCTCAATTTCTCATTCAAAAATTCAACAGCGTCTTGTTTCGAGTTGAACTTCTTTACATATCCGCGTTGCGTTAAAACAAATTCATAACCGTTGAGAGAAATTCCGTGCGGGTTCCGAGCGATAATAAATTTTTCTTTTGGCACTCGCGGAGTGATCAGACCTTGTTCGATGCAGAATTGTTTTAGTGCCGCAACTTTTTTCTTTGAGATGTAGTCGAATCGTTTGTTGATGAAGTTTGATACATCGGCGCGGGTAATTTCTTTGCCGGTTTTTGAAAAAACGAAATCTTTCAAATTTGCGTTATAAGCGATTTTCATTGTTTTTTCCAATAGTTAGTGGTAGTAATGTTTGGGAATTCCCAAAATCATGTTTGGAACGCGATTTTTACGCAGCCTTCTCGAACCGCTCGACCTCTTTTTTCATGATTTTGGCAATTCTCTTTCTATGCTTTAGTCCGGGGCGCTGTCCGGACAAAATCATGTGTGCGTAAACTTCGCTCACTCCGAGCCGCCTTCCGATCTCCGCAGAATTAAATAGCTTTGCAACGTTGTTGACTTTCATTTAATTGTCTCCTATGTTTGTTTAGTGTTAAAAACGTTTATTACTCTAAACCAATATAGTGAAACTCGCTACTTTTGTCAAGCAGAAAATAGTGATTATCGAAACTTTTTTATGAGCGATATAACCCCTGAAAAATTAGAAGCGTTCGGTCATTCTCTTGTGGGGAAAGGTCACGGCTGGCAAAAAAAATTTGCTGATAAACTTAAAATTCGTTCAACGCAAGTATCAAAGATGTTATTGGGTCTTGAACCGATTGGTTCTAAGATGCAGCTGCGATTGTATGAACTTGGCTACGCTGATGAAGAAGAGTTGATTGCGCGCGACGCAATCGCACATTATTCCTCTCAAAAAATAAAAACTGCATCAGAGTGGCTTGAGCGTGAAGCGATACGTTCAAGGAATACAGAAATCTCAGAACAGATTCGCTTACTTTGCGACATCGTAAAAATTTTAGAGGTGAAACCGAAAGAGGAACTTAAACGTGCAAAAGAATTATTGCGTGCCGGAGGATTTCAAAACTCAAACCACTAACATACTATGGAAGAAAAAATAATTTATGAACACCGCGATATTAAAGTTTCAAATGTTCGCGCTGTTTTCGGCGATAAAACTTTTTCTATGTCGAATATAACTTCGGTGATGTTTATAAAAATTCCGAAGGTAATACGGTTGTATGGTGTGACAATAATATTTTTTGCCATTACAATATACTACGTCTCGAAAGACAGCAGCGCAACATGGCAAATACCGACCGCAATCTTTTTAGCTCTCATCGGCGCATTACTGATTATTTTTGATCGACAAAAATACGCAGTGAGAATTGGAACTGCAGGCGGTGAAATTAACGCGATCATTTTGAAAAGCGAATCAGAAATAAAATCCATCGTTGATTCACTCAATGAAGCAATCATAAAGCGTGGCTAATTTACCGTCACATCAAAATTATAAACTTCGTAAGATAATCGTCTTCACCGTTCTAAGTCTCAGCTGCGTCATCGTGTGGCTCTCAGTGATCTTTGATTGGTGAAGAAATGTAAATTGTCAAAGAACAAAAATTTTTATTGCTGCGTTGAATCGTACACAACATTGAATTCGACATACGCCGCCGCAAAGTCTGAGTAGTAACCGTCGAACTTCACCGGCTCCGCATTCTGCTGAATCATTACATCGGAAATTTCATTTACGATCTTTTCAACCTTCTCGCATAACTCAATCGCATCGAGCGCGCTGTAGATTGGATTGTCTTCACCGCCTGCGCAGGCAAAGAATGTGAACTTCGATTTTCTGATCACACTTCCTTTTTGTGAAGTTGTCCCGGGTTCCGGGTCAATATAAATCCACACGCACGGTGTCATACTCGGCATCGTACCGAATTTTCCAAAGTCAACATCAACCTTTGCAGCGGTCATCAATGCATGCTGCTGCAGTGCCGTTCGTATCGCGCTTGCCGCTTCTCGCAGTATCATCGTTTTTTCTCCATCTTGATTTTCGCAATTTCCTCATTGTAAATTTTTATCACGTCATCATTGGTTGCACCCGGTGCATAACGCCGGATGATGCGCGCGATGATTTCAGCGTCTGCTCGGTTCATGTGCGCTTCAAGTTCAACGCTTTGCAGGAACTGCCGAATGCGCGACATCTTGTAAAGAATGCTGACCCGCGAATTCAATTTCATTTTTGGATTCATCTCAAGCATTCCGGCACAGAGCGAGAGCTGCGATTTCATCAAGCCGAGATCGTCATTTTCATCACGCATCATTTGTGCTGCGTTTAACTGTCCCTTCGATGTGTTTTTCAGGAGTTCGGATTTTTCAGCGTGCTTCTGCAGCGCGTAACGCGCTTGGTGAATCTTCACGTGAAATTTTTTAGAAAGGTCCTGCAGCGTCGCTTCAGGATGATTGCTTTTCCAAATGGATATTTTACTCTGCAGTTGATCGGAAATAAAAATTCTTTTCTTATTCATTCTCGTAGAGTCCTCCCATCGTTCCAACTTTCGCCGGAGTTGTTGATGTTGAACCGCCTGCATGTTGCGCAAGAGTTTTCATTGCATTATCATAATTCTTGGTGATGCGAGAATTATATTCCGGCGAGGTTGCTTCTAATTTTACGCTTGCAAGATATTCAAGAATCCATGCATACGGCTGTTGCATCCAATCCGGCGCTGTCGTAAACGTTCCGCACTTATCAATAATCATCGTCTCAGTATTTGCAGCGAACTTTCCAAAGTTCGTTTCATCGGCAAGAACTTTTGCGGCAGACTTGCTGAGCAGTTCTTTGATGTCGTTGTAGGTATAGAGCATGACGTCCTTTCTAAAATGATAATGCAAACATACCGCACGCAGAAAAAAAAAGTCGGGTATATGCGGATATACTCTATAATAATTTTCCCGCGTGATTAAATTTGCATCGTTCATTTAGCAACCACATACACAGGAGAAAATTTTATGAAGTTAAAAGATTTTGTTGCGCTGTTGAAAAAACTTTTGCCGGACAAGGTGAAAGAGATCGAGGAAGTTGAAAAAACAATTTCCGATGAACCGCCGACACCTCCAACTCCGAAAAAGGAACCGGAGACGGAAACGATTCCGCCAGCGCTGCAGCGGTTCATCGATTCTCAAACGGAAGCAATAAAGAATTTGTCGCAGCAGGTGAAAGACCTGAATGAGAAATCACAGTCGAATGAAAAAAATCAGCTGCAGGAAAAAATCGACACCGTGATTACGAAGGCAAAAGCTGATAAAAAAATTGCAGCGAAAGATGACGTGTCTGAAAAAATGTATCGCACGTTACTTGAAGCCAACTTCGATAATGCAAAAAAAGTGATCGAAGTATTGCCGGTCATCGGTGAAGCTGCAGCAACAAAGACGAATGTCCAAACCGCCGTGTCTCGCGGTACGCTCGGTGCAACGCAGACGGAACTCGGCAAAAAAATTGCAGAGTTCAGCGGCACTGCACAGACAAAAACTGAATAACCATTTTTTCATTATCACATAAAGGAGTAACACATGAATATAGCTCAAGTGTCATCGCTCAGCGGTCGCGGTCAAGGTTTACTGGAAGTCATGATTCAGGAAGCCCCGCTTCTGCAAACAGCGGAGTTCAAGCTGGAAGGAAGTTCGCATCTTGTTGTCACCGGTCGAAGCAAAACGACCGACAGTGCTGCGCGCAAAGAAGGTGATCCCGGCGCAAAAAATACACCGACACCAAATACCACTGCGCGCAATCTCGCGCTCTACACACGCAACGTGTATATCGACGATGTCCGTCGTAACGACGTTGCTGCCGGTCTGCAGTCTGTTGAAGGATTGCGCTCGTTCGGCGATACACAGCTTCGCGTTGAAGCGAAAGGTCTCGCGTCTGAACTTGCGAATGAAATCATTAACGGTATCGATGCAAACGACGTCGGCGGTGTGTATCACATGCTCGGCATCAATCAGTTTGTAAAGGATGCTGCTGCTGCCGGACAAACAGCGCGCTTCGGTTTTACCGCTGCGCAAATTGCCGCGTTGAACAAAGAGGTAACACTGCAGCTAAATACCGCTGCAAACCAAGATGCATTTGTTGAATTGCTGGAACAAGAGATCGTGAATGTTCCGGGTGCGAATGCACTTATCATGAGCGGTCCGCTTTTCGCGCGTCTTGGAACAATTGCGCGACGGCTCGGCGCTGCAGGCGAAACACGAAACAGCTTCGGCGTTTCGGTGAAGACGTTTGCAAACGTTCCGATGATTCCGGTTGCAGGATTGGCAATGGATGAAACATACGATGCCGTTGTCAACGCAGGCTCTATCTTCATCGTTCGCTTTGCTGAAGATACCGGCGTGCAGATCGACACGAACAGCGGTATCGCATTCAAAGACTTCGACGAAGTCGAATCGATTCCTGCCGGCATGTCGCGCATTCAATCGTTCGTCAACCTGTCAATCCGTGAATTGAATTCTATTCGCCGATTGTCACGCATTACGCTGTAAAATTATTCTCCACACGCTCGCGTCGTCTCCTGCTGCATTATTCTTGTCCCGTTGTTGACTCCGACAACAACGGGACGGGATAGTGCGGTGAGAACGAAGAAAGGAAACTTTTTGGAACAAGAACTAACGGTTTTAGGAGTTGCTGCAACATCAATCACGCTCATCTACGGCGGCATACGTGTTATCTCATTTGTTTCCGATAGACCGAAACGTGAGGAAGTGACAAAGATGATCGAAGACAAACTTGAAGTGGTGAATGTAAAAATTGACGGCGTTGCGCGTGATGTAAAACGTATCGCCGATGCTTTTGACAAAAAAACAAAACGCTAATTATTTTTTGAAGGAGTAATCATGTCATATTTTAGAATGCAAGTGAAGTCAATTAAGATCGTCCAGGCTGCGGATACGACAGACTTCACAACCGCCGCTGCATTCGCAGCAGGCACAGACCTCGGCGATCTAAAAGGTACGCCGTTCGCAAAAGTCAACATCGACCCGAAAACAGTTGATACACAGGCTGGTAAGAAAACGCTCGGCAAAACAGCAAAGGTTGAAGTTAACGTTGTGATGCCGGTCGATGAAACACTTCAAACGACACTTCTTGGCTTTGAAGGGAAAAACGTTGCGCTGCTTTGCACGCCAAAAGGTGCAGTGAGTGCTGATAATCCTTATCTGGTTATCAAAAACTTTCCGTTGCAACACGGCACCGAAGTCCTTGTCGGTGATGCTTCAACGGTAAAATTGATGGGCGAAGTTCCGGTATATGATGAAACGGATATTATCGACCGCCTCGCTGCATTGGTATAAAAATTCAAACACCCCAACAGAGAAAATAGCCGTGTCCGGTGCATCGGCGCGGCTCTTGAGTTTAACAGGAGAACTCGATGAGCAAACAAAAACAGAATATCGTTCACATCAACGGTAAACAATTCACTATTGCGCAAACGGCAAGCAGCAAGCGATTACTCAAAGTCGCAAAAGTCTTCGGCGCGAAAACTCTCACAGAAGCACATACAATGTTCATCGGTGTATCGAATGATGAAGCACAAAAAATCTTCGACGCACTGCTTCTTAATATTATTACTGACGATGAACGGCTTACTATTCTACTCGGCGCTCTTATTATAGAACCGCTTAGCCCGGATGATATTGAAAAGTTTGATGATGTCTTTCAATTAGGAGAAATGCTTACAAATTTTTTTACGAACTACACTCCCGGTTCGAAGAACTTGCAGAGTGTTACGCAGGAATAGCAGGCGATGCAAACGGCGAATCGGTTATTGAACAACCGATTGAAGAATCACTGAGAGAGATCGTAAATTTTTGTGCTAATGGAATTTTTACCGAGTGGGAAAAATGTTGGAATGAACGAAGCGTCGGTGATCTGCTTGCGTTCTACATTGAACAGAACCAATTCATCAAAGAATCATTCTCGCATGTAACATCAGGCGGGAAAAAAGAATTCAAGGAATTACTCATCGACCTTTTTGAAGTGCTTATACGACGCAGATTTTAATTCATGGAAACGATAAAAATAAAAATAGACATCGACGGCACGCAAGTCAATGGAACACTTGCGCTGACAACGGATAATTTGAAACGGCTTGTGCAGCAATCCGATTCACTTTCGTCTTCCGGAAAATCTGCGTTCAAAAGCTACAGAGATAATATCGCCAACATCGGCTTTGCAATTGACGGCGCTCGAAGAATATTTGATGTCATCAATGGAACACTCGGCGACAGCGTTCGCGCGTATCAAGAATCTGAAAATGCTTCAACGAAATTGACACAGGCGTTGAAGTCGCAAGGTATTTACAGCGAGATACTTATTGATGACTTGAAAAAGTTTGCTGCAGAGCGTCAACGTCTTACCGGAATTGATGATGATGCGATCGTTTCCATTATGGGACAGCTCACAGCGATGGGTTTACAGGGGAAGGCGTTGAAAGATGCGGTTGTCGCCGTTCAAGATTTAAGCACGTTGATGGACGGCGACATGCAAGGTGCTGTTCGCGTTATTGCCGATGCGTTCGACGGCAACGCCGGAATGTTGAAACGATACATAAAAGGTTTAGATGAAGCGGACATCAAAGAGCGTGGAACGATCTCAATCATTGAGCAGCTGACAAAAGCTGTCGGCGGACAAGCGGAGGCGATGGGAAATACCGGAGCCGGTGCAATTAAAAAATTTGAAGCTGACTTAGGCGATGCAAAAGAATCTGTCGGCGAAATGATTTCACTCGCACTTATTCCGCTTGTGAATGTTGTTGATTCAATGGCACGTGCATTTAACGGCCTTGAACCTCCGGTAAAGAATACTGCGATTGCGATTGGCTTTGTTGCCGCCGCTGCATACGCTCTTCAATCGGTCGGCATTATTGCATTCTTAGGCAAAGTTACAGTTGCCGTAAAAGGTATTTCGTTTGCGTGGACTGGATTAAGCGCTGCAATTGCGATTACCAATGCTCTTATCGGTGGTGTTGCCATTGCCGCATTATCCGTTTTCGGATTGCTTATTGAAAAGTTTTATCTCGACTGGAAATTGAAACAGAAAGAGATTGAACACATTGCAAGTTCATCTGCAGCGATGACTCAGGAAACAATCGATAAAATCAATAAGCTGCCGTCGATAAAACTCAAAATTCAAAGCCTTGATTTTGAGATTAAGGAATCGAAGGCACGGCTTCAGGAACTTTACGACTATGCAGAAAAACTTCGTGCCGATAGTGCGAGCGATCAAGACATTGCAAAAGCCGATGCAGCGCGAGATGCAGAAGTTGAGCGATTGAAGCGATACGAAGATACAAAGACATCGATCATTACCGATTCTGAAAAGAAGCGCAAGGCAAATGCCGGAGTGATTGCTACTGAACTTGAAGAGCTTCGTGTTAAAACGATGCAGGATGGTTACGCAAAGCACAAAGCACAAGCTGAACTGGAATATGCTGAGGCTCTTAAAAAACTTAATGAGCGTTTGAAGAAAGAAGAAATCCTGCAGGAAGACTATACAAAGTTTCTTGCGCTCGAACAAAAGAAACGTGATGACATCGTCGCACCGCCGCTCAAGAAAGTAAAAATAAAATCGACTGCCGATGCCGAAGCTGAGGAGACCGAGAGAAACAAAAAAGCACTCGACAAACGCGTGAAGGATACTGGCGGCGCGTTAAAAAAAATTGATGAAGCGAAACTCGACGCACTTGATAACAGTGCCGCTATCGACAAAAAAAATGCTGAAGACGATGATGCAAATAAGGAAGCGCAGCAGAAGGCAACGGAACAAAACATCCTTGCTGCAACTCAGCAATATGATACGAGCAAATCGTTTGCTGAAAACATGAAAGATATATCGCGCGCGAACATTAAACGCATCATCGCCGAAGCTGTTGCAACGCAACTGGCGAAAGTCATTTCGATGATTCCCTTTCCGCTTAATATCGTTGCTGCACCTGCTGCCGGTATTGCCGTTCAAGCGATGATTGAAAAGATCGTACCGAAATTTGCTATTGGCGGATTGATCGGCGGACAGAGACACGCCCAAGGCGGAACACTCATTGAAGCTGAAGAGGGTGAATTCATTATGAACCGTGTCGTTACTCAAAAGCATTTCAATTTTCTCTCAGCTCTCAACGCAGGTAAAATTACGCTGCCAAAATTTTCCACCGGCGGCGTTGTTGGAAGTGTTGTTGCGACGGTATCGAATGCGGGAACTGATTTGAAAAGAGAATTTAAGACTCTCACAAAAGCTATCATTAACAATCCGCCGATTGTTAAAAATAGTTTTGATACCGACTGGACGCGGATGCGCAAGGGTGAACGAAAACTTCAACGCGTGAAAGCAGCATACGCATTATGAAATCGGTTCTTGCCTATAGCAAAACGCACACATTTCAACTCTTCGTGAAGGAAGCGAAAGTAACGCGTCGTTATGAAGAAAAGGATTATGATTTTGTGGCGAGCGATCTGCAGCTTGATCTGACGGACGGAAAAGAGTTGTATGATCTTGTTAACGCCGGCGAAGAAATATTTATCGCAATCAAAGATGGTGACGTGACAAAGTTTTACGGTACAATTCAATTTGAAGGGTCCGGTTACAATCCCGAAACAGAAATTTATTCGTTCACCGCGCTTCATATTTCTAAAAAAGTTTTTGGTTTGCTGAAAGACGCACTACATAATACACAATGGTATTCCGACATCGAAATCATCCAAGATGTGAGTCTTGAATTTGTTCGATTCAATATGGCGCTCTATGATGCCGGTTTCGCGCCATATGCCAACGACCAAAAATATACGATGCGAGATAGATTAATCGATATAGCAAAACAATATCGGTTTGTCATGGGAGTGTTGGATGATTTATCTGCAATCGGAAAATATCAATTGACGTTTCAAAAGAAAGCCGATCTAAAATCTATTGTACATACCGGTTATGATGAACTCATCTCCGAGTATAATGAAGAAGATTGCAACGCTGAATATGAATATGTTTTATTCCCCTGCCGTATTAATGAAGCTGGCGAAATCTTTTCAGCGTATGCGATTCACTCATTGAAAGAAACAAAAGTGATTGTGACGAGCAGTGATAATTTTGAACCGCGAGATTATCATGGTGTCAGAATGGAATTTATCAAGGTCGGTGATAAGCTGAATATCCCTGATAATTGTTTAGACTTGAGAGTTCCATCTGAAGTATATGGTGACGTTGTGAAAGAGAAGCATCCGTTCATCGATCTGCCTATGTTCACATTTATTTTTCTCACCGACGAGTGGACTGAAACGCCTGAGGCATATTGTTTGCGTGAATTTCAAACAGCAATTTCACCATATAAAGAAATCACAACTTTATTTTCAGAAATGCTTCCGGTAAATCCGTGCGAGACAATTAATATCGTCGGTGGAAACAGCACAATTCACGAGATCGAAGATGATCACGTTAATGAAACGACAAAAACTATTTCAAGGAAATATTTGTGACTCCAAAAGTTGTTTACACTCTTAATGGTGTTGAGAAAACGGTTCTGCTGCTGCCATCAGATTTTACATTGATGTCGCAACGCTGGGAAAAGGATTATGTTGAATATAAAAATCCATTTACCGGAGACATGAAGCGAAAAAATCGCGGCTATTATTATACAGCGACAATACAATATGAAGGTGTATTTTATGATTTGATGAACACGACGTATCGAGATTTGTTCAATGTGAAAATTTCCGACATGAAGTTTTTCCCGAACATCGATTCACAAGAGCACTACGACGTTGATACGAATGACACACTTGAACATGATGACAATGACGTGGCGATGGCGTATGAAAATTTCCAATTAGTTTTCACTTCAAAGAAACGCTATGAGTCTCCGTTGAATTATCCGGTCGGTTATTGGGGAGCGCGGCGAACGACATTTACAGACATCGGCAGCACAACATTTGATTCATATATTTAGAAAGAAATAATTCTATGCCAACCAATATACAGACGGTTGCAGCATCCGATACATTGGACGCAGGACGACAAAAATTTAATGCGAACGACGAAGCATTGAAAGCCACTGCAGATGCTAATACCGCTCAGCAAGCGCAGCATGTTACAGATGGTCATCCGACGTTGTATTACACAAGGGCTCAGATCGATGCGGCACAAACGACGCAGGATAATGCGCTTGTGACTCACAAGGCAAGCGGCGATCATGATGCACGGTATTTATCATCATCGCTTCTTGCCAATTTGATGCGATTAACACTCGATCAAATTATCGACGGGATAAAAACATTCGTGCAAAATATAAAGGTGAAAAAAGCGCAGCCGGCAATTGAACTGCAGCACTCCGATGGGACACCAATTGGTAACTTCTCCGGAGACGTTGTTGCTGGAAAGACTGTTGTGCGTACGCAAATTGTTGAGGCTGGTAATAATGTAAAGACGATATGCGAAGTGAATGAAGGTGGAACAATAGTAGATTTCCCAAACCATGATGTGGGTGCAAAAGGATTAAAGCTCGCTACTGAGGAATATGTTTCAAGCAAATTTATCAACGGACAAGTTAGTGGTTCGTTCTCCGTGCAAGAACAGTTACATGCTGCGAATTATTCAATCGCCGATCCAATTTATTCGAAGATTGAA
Organism: Ignavibacteriales bacterium; assembly: GCA_037443785.1. Taxonomy (GTDB): domain Bacteria; phylum Bacteroidota; class Ignavibacteria; order UBA10030; family UBA8401; genus JAQUOA01. Next base: position 28,191 of record JBBINR010000003.1, read on the forward strand.
GGAAATAGAAAATTCAATGGATTGCCGAATTGTAAATTGATTCGTGTCTGCATCCATAGAGTTATTACCGGCAGTATTTACGTCGGTGAATCATTCGAGTTGAATTTTGATTTTACATTGAACGTAAGCCAGAATCAATGTTGTTTTGTCTATGTCGCACGGGGTATTGACTATGGTGGAGGAACTTATAAACCGCAATTAAAAATCGTCCGCCGCACGTACACAATCAATGCTGTTGTTGATGAAGAGATTGTATCGACGTATGGCGGATTTGGCAGCGGAAGCACCGTGAGCAGCAGTGCAACCGATGATTGGTTTGTCACTTTACTATTTCAGATGGCTTAATGATTGAAGAGATAAAACATACCGATTCCGATTTTCATCGTTTGCGTCAAGCAATCAATAAAAACGATAAAGCTCTGCAGAAGGATGTTGACGAGCTGCGAAACGCCGATGACAAACACGCGGCGACCGGTCATCCTGACTTGTATGATATGAATGGAGCGGCGGCTGCTGTGCAGATAAGTCTTAATTCACATAAATCTGGCGGAGATCACGATACACATAATGATGTATTATACGCCGCAAAAAATAAATTCGATCAATTCACAAATTTTCTTTTGACCGGCGACTATGATGTGAGCACGGCGTTATTTGATATTGATGTTGCTCGGTTACCAATTGCAATTGATATGGGAGTTATCTGATGGGAAAATTACAAACATTGCGCGGTTCTGTTCTACCAGCGTTTGATGCGAATCTTTATCCTGAGAGTGTGCAATTTACTGTTATCGTTGGCGGGGTTGTTACCGGTGTATACATCAGCAATGGAGTTTCGTGGGGTGATAATTTAATTTTAGTGAAAAGAATTAACGATAAAATTGTTCCAACAAACTCAAGGATATATGAACAAAATTATGGAGCGTTTGAGACAGGAATAAGAATAGTCTCATCTCAGCAGAATGTATTGCAAGGTTTGTTCGATGCCGTCGAGCCGGATGGAGTTGTTATTGATAACGACGCGGCTTTTACCACCGACCTTCTCGGTAAGACAATAATGCAATTAACGTCAAACGATAATACTAATACTGATGGCACCGTCACGCGAGCTCCCAATTTTCCCAACGGGAATTGGGAACACATATCTGCAAGGATTATAGAGGTTATTAGCTCTACAAAACTTCGTCTTTCAAACGACATATTTAGACCGGGCAAATCATATTATTATGCAATTGATAATCATACCGGTAAAATAATTGAATCGCTAAAAGGGTTTATTACTACGGACACCGCAAGCAAGCTGATTGATAATAATGCAGTTTTTACAGGAGCCGTCGTTGGAAACTATGTTCTTGTTTATAATGGTTTTTACTGGTACAGGTCAATTATTACCGCACTTGATAGTGCAACACAACTATCGCTCGACGTTGATATACCAACGATCGTGGGTCGGCAATACATTATCATCATATCGGACGATGCTTACAGATTCATACAATCAGCGGCTGACGATGTTTCAAATAATTCTTTTGGTTACAATCCTTTTGTCGTGGCTATTAAAAATGGCGTTTATCGAGAGTCCGTATTTGTTGGTACGCGAAGCTCGGAATACAATCACGTTGGGTCCGATCATATAATTTTCACGGGGGATAATCGCCAAAATTCATCCGTTGTAATAAAAGGCTCATTTGCAACGACTCCAACAACCATTTCTTCTACATTTGGTCTTCGTTGCAGTGGCTCTCTTCGGATTGTCTCTATCGGTATTAGTTATAATTATACAATCGCCGCATTGTCATCCTCATATTCGGGGAGTATAGTCATTGAAAAATCAACAATCTCAAATGTAATTTCCGCCGCCGTTGGTGTCGGTTTAATTAAAATGGGTGATTGTATATTCAACAATGTGTCGTTAAGCATATTTTCCACTCAATCACAAGGTGGTGAGGGTTATTTTTATGGTTCAATCGAAATACAGACTAACATGAATCTTGTCAGCCACTACTCACAAGGTGTTATAGCCGTTTTTGTAGACGGCGCGACAATCTCCGGAGCTGGCACGCTAAGCGGAGGAGATCCTTTTGTACCGTATATAGGAGCAAAAGTGAGTGGAACATCGTTGCCAAAATTAACAGACGGTTCGAGTGTATGGGAACGATATTTTCAAACAACAAAGACTGCTGCAACAGCAACGGCAGGCGTTGGCGCTTTGCCGGCAACACCAGAAGGATTTATTATTGTTTACGTTAACGGAGCACAGAAAAAAATACCTTATTACAACGCATAGGAGAATTTATGAAACTAAATATTATACCAGTAGCAATAGATCTGCAAATGGCAGATATAATCGAAATACAAATAAATGCGCTGCGGCTGAATGACAGCGCAGAGATTCACGTCGATTTTTTTAAGGATAAGGGATTGATTATTATTAACGGTGCTAGTGTACCAAATTATGAGCGCATTGCGCAGAAACAATTTGTCATCGCCGGTGCAGACTATCAAGCATGGAACGACGACCAATATGTGATTGATTATGTTATGAATAAATTTGGATTGACGCTTGCTCAATGATTATTCAAGAGAATTATATTGAGATTGACTTTGATGCGGTGAAGAAATTTCGTTCACTCACTATAACATCCACGGCTGAAATTACACTCAGCAAGTTAATGCTAAAGAATCAGAACACCGGAACGTATGAGAGCGTTGATGCTGCTATTTATGTTGATGGCAATGAGGCGCACCTCCCTTTTTATTTTCACACTGGCACGATTGAGATTATTCCCGATCTGCTCGGAAGCGGATTGATGATTGAGGGTGTCGGGTTAAATAATATTAGCAATGTTGTTGTTGATGATCTACCGGTTCAGGACGTTGATTATTCCGGTGTTGTCGCCGGTGAAGCAAAGGAACGCGCTGACGGTGATGAAGCCTTGCTATCGGCGATTAATGCAGAAGCTACAGCGCGGTCAGTTGCGGATATAAATGAAGCGTCTGCTCGTGCTGCGGCGGATTCTACCCTTCAATCCGCTATCGATGCAAAGATTAATTACTGCCAACTTCCGATGGCATTTGAAAGCGGGTTCGGTGCGAGTGTAACGCGCTATGTTACTCCGGCATATTATAATGTTTCTTCGGTGAGCGGTGATATGCGTTATCCTGTTGGTGACCGTGATATTACAATTCATGCTTTCACAATTTTAGGAAGACCAGCAACGTCGCCGGCACAGAATTATACGCACACATTTACTTTGCGAGTGAACGGTGTTGATACTGCAATGTCCGGGACAATTACAGTAACGCCGGCAGGTGGAATTGGTTATTATGAATTGACGGTAACTACCGGTGCACCCATTACTGTTGCAGCTGGTTCATGGATAGATATTAAATGTGTCATCGCTGGTAATGGATTTATTAAGTTCAGCGGTAATATTTTGATAGGGATTTAAAGAGGGTTTGAATGATTACCCAAAATGATTTAGGAATAAAAAAAAATCTTAAAGCTGACAAATTAGCAGAGAAAAAAATAATGGGAAAATGCTATTCCTCATTTAAAGTGACCTCAATCCTCATTTAAAGTGATCGCATACAGAACAAGTGAAAAGCGATAATACGACTATCAAGAAAACGATTGGCAATCTTCACGTTGCTTCACTTCTTTTCTTTCGCTACTTTTCTGTCGTCATTTTTTCAAGCCGTCATTTATCAATAACAATCACTCCGCTTACACCATGAAAAAAATATTGCTCCTGCTCGTTGTAACGTCGTTTCTTTATTCGCAAACACCAACTCAATACGCAAAAGAAAACGCCCGTCATTCCGAAAAATGGGTAACGAATGGAATTATTTACGAAGTATTTCCACGAGTTTTTTCCAAAGAGGGAAATTTTGCCGGCGTTGAAAAGAAAATTCCTGAAATTAAAAAACTTGGTGCAACAATTCTCTGGCTGATGCCGATTCAACCTGTCGGAATTGAAAAGAGAAAAGGGACGCTTGGAAGTCCATACTCCATTAAAGATTACTATGGCATCAATCCTGAATACGGAACGCTTGACGATTTCAAGAAATTAGTCAGCGTAGCACACGACAACGGTTTGAAAATTATTATCGATCTCGTGGCGAATCACACATCGTGGGACAGCAAATTATTTACGGAACATCCCGAATGGTTTACAAAAGACAGCGCGGGAAAATTTATTCCGCCGGTTGCCGATTGGAGTGATGTTGTCGATCTGGATTATTCACAGCCTGGATTGCGTCGTTACATGATTGAGATGTTGAAATACTGGGTGAGAGATATTGGTATTGACGGATATCGATGCGATGTTGCCGAAATGGTGCCGACAGATTTCTGGAATGAGGCGCGCGCTGCGCTGGATTCTTTGAAACCAATCGTAATGCTTGCCGAAGGACAATATCCTGAACAACATCTGAAAGCATTCGATCTCACATATTCATGGAATTTTTATCACGACATGGGTGATGTCATCAAAGGAAGCAAAACCGCAGCCGAAATGGATTCGATCCTTTATCGCGAATCGTTGGCATATCCGAAAGGATCTCTGCGCATGCGTTTCAGCTCCAATCACGATGAGAATGCGTGGGATAATCCCGATGTGGTAAAATTTGGCGAGGATGGAGCGAAACTTGCGGCTGTTCTTACGAACACATTTCCCGGAGTTCCGCTTCTCTATAACGGGCAAGAAATCGGCAACGACAAGAAATTAGGATTATTTGAAAAATTTGAAATTGATTGGACAAAAGGAAAAGCGTGGAGAGAATTTTATACAAAATTATTTTCGATCAGAAAAAATAATTCGTCGCTTGCAACAGACGACTATCAATGTGTAAAAAACAATCGGCCAGATCAGGTGTATGCATTTATCCGCACAAACGGAAAAAATACAATTCTTGCGGCATTTAATTTCTCCAGCAGCGAGCGAACAGTACATCTTAAACTTCCGAAAGCATTTCCGTCATTACGATTTGTCAACGCCTTTACAGGGAAAAAAATAGCATATAAAAATATTGAAAAAATCACTCTGCCGAAATTCGGCTACAGAGTATTTGTTGTGGAATAACCCCCCCTGTCCTTCGGACATCTCCCCCCTTGAAGGGGGGGGAGAATTAAAGCGGGAGTCGTATAGGAGTCTGCTATGAAACACGAACGTCTTCTTTCTCTTGATGCATTCCGCGGATTTACGATTGCCGGAATGATTCTTGTCAACAATCCCGGTTCTTGGTCACACATCTATCCGCAATTAGAGCATGCTGAGTGGAGCGGGTGGACATTTACGGATTGGATTTTTCCTTTCTTTCTGTGGATCGTCGGTGTGGCGATGACGTTTTCTTTTGCCGTCCGCGCTGCGAAAGGAGATTCGAAGCAAAAACTTTTGTTGAATGTATTTCGACGTTCAGCGATCATTTTTGCTCTTGGACTTTTTCTCGCAGGATTTCCATTCGGTTTATTGTGGGGACATCATTTCAGCTGGGCAGCAATTCGCATTCCCGGTGTTCTTCAGCGTATTGCTGTTTGTTACTTTATTTCGTCACTTATTTATCTCTATACAAACACACGCGGACAAATTTTTGCCATCGGGGCTTTATTCGTTTTGTACTGGGTGATGATGTTCTACATTCCAATTCCAGAATTTGGCACAGGATTGTTTGAAAAAGGAAGAAACTTCGCCGCATATATTGATTCTCTCTTTTTAAACGGGCACATGTGGAGCGCGACAAAAACATGGGATCCGGAAGGAATTATCAGCACCATTCCGGCAATTGCAACAACATTGTTTGGTGCGTTAACGGGGGATTATCTTCGTCAGTCGGAACATTCCAAGATCGAAAAATCGGCGTGGATGTTTGTGTTCGGTGCGGTGATGTTGTTGATTGGAGCAGCACTTGATATGTGGATGCCGATCAACAAAAGTTTGTGGACCGTGTCGTATTCAATTTTCATGGCAGGCTGGGCGTCGTGTATTTTCGGAATTTTTTATTTTTTGATCGACGCAAAAGGAATAAAAAAATGGGCGTACCCGTTCATTGTGTATGGCATGAATGCAATTTTTATTTTTGTCCTTTCCGGCGTTGTCGGGCGTACGATGGGATTGTGGAAATTTAATGTGCAATTGAGTGATGGAACGCGCGCTGATGTAGCGATGAAAACCATCATCACCCAAAATCTTTTTGATCCATATTTTTCTCCGCTGAACGCCTCGCTCATGCACGCGATCATCTGGATATCCGTGATGTATCTTATTGTGTGGGTGATGTATAAAAAGAAATGGTTTGTGAAGGTGTAAAAAAAATAATTTTACTTCTTTTCTGTTTTGAACTTTGAAAACACCTTGGTATAATGTTGTTATGCCCTCGGGGTTAAAATATCCTGATTTATACACTATGGTGAAAAATTGTTATTATGAAAGCATTTAGATATACACCTCTATTCATTTTTCTATTCACTTCCTTCTCGCTTTTTGCATTTCAACGGACTGAAATCAACTTCAACGATTCATGGAAATTCTATAAATCCAATGCGGCCGATGCTGAGAATGCTGTGTTCGATGATTCCAAATGGGAATCTATAACTCTTCCTCACACATGGAATAATCTCGATGGGCAGGATGGCGGGAACGATTATTATCGCGGGCCGGCATGGTACAGAAAGCATTTCACTATTCCGGCTGAATACGGAGGGAAGAAAATCTTCATGAAGTTCGGTGCAGCAAATATGATCACAGATGTGTATCTCAATGGAAAACAGATCGGCGAACATAAAGGCGGCTATGCGGCGTTCACATTTGATATTACCGACGGCATTCTCCTTGGAAAAGAAAATGTGCTTGCAGTGAAAGTTGATAACACGTCGTATCTCACATCGACTGAATTTCATCTTGCACCGCTTCGTGCAGATTTCACGATGTGCGGCGGTATTCATCGTTCTGTGGAATTGATCGTAACAGACAAAGTCCATATCACACCGCTCGATTACGGTTCGCCCGGCGTTTATATAAAACAAACCAACGTCAGCAGTGCATCGGCGAATATTCAGGTCACAACAAAAGTGAAGAATGATGACAATGCGCAGAAAAATATTTCTGTGGAATCTATTATCGTTGATCGTGAAGGAAATGAAGTTAAAAAATTGAATTCAACAATTGTGTTGAAGAAAACTCAAAGCGCCGATGTTGTCCAGCAAACAATTATTCAACAACCACATTTGTGGAATGGACGGATTGATCCTTATTTGTATTCTGTTAAAGTCACGTTGAAAGAAAAAGAAAAAAATATTGATGCAATAACTCAGCCGCTTGGCATTCGGTATTTTTCCATCGATCCCGAAAAAGGATTTTTCCTTAATGGACAGCCGTACGATCTTCATGGTTTTAATCGGCATGAAGACAAAAAAGATAAAGGTCGAGCCGTCAGCGACAATGACCGCGAGGAAGATATGCATGCAATTCTCGATATTGGCTCAACCGTTGTACGATTGGCTCACTATCAGCATGCAGATAAAATGTACGAGTTATGCGATAAGAACGGCATTGTAGCGTGGGCGGAAATTCCTCTTGTCGATCGCATCAGCACGGAAAAAATATTTGGGGAGAATGCGAAATCGCAGCTAATCGAACTGATACGTCAGAACTACAATCATCCTTCAGTTTGTTTTTGGAGTTTGTTCAATGAAATCTATCTCCAGGACGGCCCCGATCCTGCTCCACTCATTCGAGAATTGAATGCTCTGGCGCAATCAGAAGATTCAACACGCCCGACTGTTGGTGCTCTCAATGCCGATGCTCCTGCCATGACGATACCCAACGCTATTGCGATCAATAAATATTTTGGGTGGTATGAGGGAAATGTTTCCGACTTCGGACCATTTCTTGATAATCTTCATAAAAAATATCCGAACACGACAATTGGTGTGAGTGAATATGGAGCCGGAGGAAGTATCTTCCATCACCAGGAGAAGCTAGAAAAAACAGTACACAACGCGATGTGGCATCCCGAAGAATATCAAATGTATATGCACGAAGAGACATGGAAACAATTGAAAGCGCGTCCATATCTCTGGATTAAAGCACTTTGGAATGGATTTGATTTTTCCGTTGACCAACGAACAGAAGGATTTTCAGCGGGTGTCAATGATAAAGGATTAGTGACACACGACCACCTCACAAAAAAAGATTCGTATTATTGGTACAAAGCGAATTGGAACAGCGAGCCGATGGTCTTCATCACCGGAAAACATTTTGCGGCTCGAGATACGAACCAAATCTCTGTTAAAGTATATTCCAATGCGAACGAAGTTGAGCTATTTGTCAATGAAAAATCGCTGGGAACGATGAAGAGCGAAGATCATATTTTCACTTGGAACAGTGTTGAACTAAATGCGCATCAATCAAACAAGGTGAATGCTGTTATCCATGTCGCCGGAAAAGAGTTAATGGATCAATGCTGGTGGTATTGTAAATAATTCTGCATGAGAAAATATTTTCAGCTTTTTCTTTTTGTTCTTTGTGTATCCGCTCAATCACAAATTCAATTTCATTCTCCGCTTGAAGAGCATTTGGCACTGGGAAATCCCAGTGCTGCGGTTGTCGATATTTCTGTTGGAAGCAATTATTTAATGATAAAACCGCAATATGTGTTGTCGTACAGCCGCTTTGCTGGAATTCCGAACTGGGTTGCATGGCATGTGGACAGCATATGGCTTGGCGAAATGCATCGAAGCAATAATTTTCGCGCGGACAGCACGCTTCCGGAAAAATGGTATCATGTTACCGAATCCAGTTATCGCCGAAGCGGGTACGACCGCGGACATATGTGTCCTTCCGGCGACAGAACGAATACGCAGGAAAATAATTCCGCAACATTTCTGATGACTAACATGATTCCGCAAGTGGCAAATAATAATCGAGGACCATGGGCAACGTTGGAAATTTATTGCCGCGACTTAGTAAAGCAGGGAAAAGAATTATACATCTACTCCGGCGGATACGGATCAAAGGGATTTCTCGACAGCGGGCGGGTCAATATACCGGAGCGGACTTGGAAAGTAATTGTTGTGCTCGATGCGGGTAATAACGATCTGCAAAGAGTGACGACATCGACACGGACCATTGCCGTCGATATGCCGAACGACAATAGTTTGATACGCAACCACGATGACTGGAAAATATTTCGAACAACAATTGATGCAATAGAGAAGAAAACTGGATTCAATTTTCTTTCGAAGGTCTCAAATTCAATTCAGGCAACAATTGAAGCGAAGGTTGATACACAGTAGCAGTGGAAAATTTTTTCTTTTATCGTAGTCTTGGTTGTTTAATTCTCTAACGGCAGTTTCAGAATGTAAACAGGTTTCAGCTTTTCTTCAGGGAATATCTTCCCATCCTGCGTAAAACTCTCCAATTGACTGTCCGCAATGTAATAAAAATCATCACCGACAATTACACCGGTCGTTGGAATGTTGTGATTCGGGTGATTTGATTCTAAAATTGTTGCTTTCATTACCGCGTCGAAATTATTGTTCAATTCAAATTTCATGATGCGTGATTGCGGACCGGCACTGTTTTGTACACCAACCAAATTGTTATCATAAAAATACAAGCCGTCTATTCCGGTCAATGTTGTTTTGGCTTTTGTTGAAATCAAAATTGTTTGCGTATCCGCGATAGAAATCCTGCTGATGCCTTGCCAGTGCGCAACAAACAGATATTTTTGATCAGGAGAAACAGTAATACCGTTGGGATAAATCATTTTGGCGTCTTTATACCAGCGATGCAAGCTTTTATTCTTTGCATCAATGGTGTACACGGCTCCTTCTTTGCTATCGGTGAGATAAACATCGCCGTTCGAAAGGATGGTTAAATCGTTGAACATGTGCTGTAGTGTATCGCTTGGCGCATACGTACGAATCAATTTTTTCGTTTCGAGATCGTATTGATGCACGATCGATTTGCCAATCTCTTCCTTTGCGACGATCTTTGCATTTCCTGATTGCATGGTGCTCAGCACCCACAGTTGATTTCGTGCCGCATCAACACGCATTCCCAATGTGCTCAGCAACCCATTGCTTGCTTCCCCTGCAAAATCGAATGTTGAACCGTCGGGAAGAAGACCAACAATTTTTCGTTTGTAAATACTGCTGAGGTAGAAAATATTTTTACGAGGATCGTACGTTATTCCTTCAGGAATCAAATCTTTTTCGTAAATGGTAAACGCGAGTCCGCTGGCAACCACTGATGAGATTTTCTTTGCCCGTGCAGAAATTTCTTTCAACAGGGAATGTTTCCACACTTTCATGAATCCGCTGTCGGCTTCAATGTGGTAATCAAATCCAATTACCGCAATATCATCCAGCAGTTCGATACACTTTGTTTTTTGCCCGTTCATGGCATAGGCTTTGGCAAGATTGACCCTCAATGAAAGATCGAAAGGAGCAAGAGTATGCGCTTGCTGTGCGTGCTTCAGAAATCCGGTCGTGTCATGTTCGGCGAGTTTCTGCTGAGAAAGGGAATATACCTCAGACACATTTTGCGCACGCAATGTGGAAGAAAATAAGAGCAGTGCAAGAAAAATGTTTCGTTTCATATTTTCTTTAGTGATGTGAAATTGTTTAAAATATTTTACCATTCTGTTTTTATCGCCACAATGCCGTGACCAAAATTTGCGCGAGAACAATTTTCGTGATCATTGATGCAGGATAAACCATGGCATAATGAATATTTGGCTGATCGTTTTGTGCCTGCTGATTTGCATAGGCAAGATACGCCGGCTGTGTTCCTAAGCCGCTCATCACTCCCATCACTGCTGACATTGGCAAACGAAGATACTTATATCCGAGGATGATTGTCAACACCGTGGCAACCGTTGTAATGATTGCACCGGCGGCAAGATACTCAAATCCACCTGAGCGAAATGTTGCGCCGAATCCATCTCCCGCCTTTGTACCAATGCCCGCAAGGAAGAAAACAAGTCCGATTTGTCGCAGCACGAGGTTTGCGCTGTAGGGCATTGTCCATGTAATTGAACCGGTGCGCTGCAACCGCCCAAGAATGAGGGACACAACCAGCGGACCTCCGGCAAATCCTAATTTAAATGTTGAACCGTTCGGAAGGGGAATCGGCATCATGCCGATGAAAACGCCGATGACGATGCCGAGCGAGATCGAAAGAAAATCTGTTTCGGAAATTGCTTTCATCGAATCGCCGAAAAATTTTGTAATCCGTTGAATATTTTCGTGACGAGAGACGACACGCACACGATCGCCGAGTTCAAGCCGCGTATCGGGTGACGGAACAAAATCAATGTCGCCGCGGCGAATGCGTGTAATTGTGGCACCGAACTCTTTTTCTAAATGCAATTCACTGATTAGCTTGCCGACGGCCTCCTCGCTTGACACAAACATGCGGCGGTATTCGAATCCTGCATGGTCAAGTGAGACCGGTTCATCAGACAATTCGCCAATGAAAACACGTGCTCGTTCTAATTCATCCGGTGTGCCGACGGCAACGAGCTGATCTCCCTGCTGGAAAATCGTTTCAGGAAGCACGATGTTGATTTCGCTCCCCCGTTTGTATCGGCTGAGCACGAAGCGACGCTGTACGATCAGCTTCAATACATCGTTTGCGGATTTGCCGACAATAGCAGGATTGGTTACGCGAAATGTCTGTGCTTGAATCGATCCGGCGCCCGTTTCCTTCATGCGATCTGATTCTTCTTTTATAAAATCCACTTTATATATTTTGATAAAAAGATATGTCCACAAAATCACGCCGAGCACGCCGAATGGATAGGTGAGTCCGTATGTGATGACGGGGGCGTTGATCAATTGATTGCGCAATTCTTCGGGATGCTGTGCGGTGAACGATTTTACCGCTTCCACAGAAGCAGCAAGTGCTGGAGTGTTAGTGAGTGCGCCGCAAAATAATCCTGCCGCATATGGCGCGCCAAGGGAAAAGATATGCGCAAAAATGGCCGTCGCTCCCGCGGAAATAATCAGCACGGCAATAACAAACAGATTTGATTTGAGGCTTTTTTGATTGAACGATGAAAAAAAACTTGGCCCCGATTGCAAGCCAACGGAGTAAACAAAAAGGACGAGGCCGATCACATAGATTTCGTCCGAAAGAGCAAGCTGTTTATCCAACGCTCCGAAAGCGATGCCGACAAACAGAACAGCGGCTACGCCAAGACTGAATCCGTAAATTTTAATTTGGCCGAGAAGATAACCGATGCCGATAACCGAAAATAGCAGAAGTAATTTATTATGAGCAAGAAGAGCGATAAATGATTCCATACGTAGTCAATAAACAAGTGAAGATATTACTATTATACGAACTAAAGGTACGGAGAAATGAAGTGAAATGACAGAAGGAATTGAGGTGTTTGTATCTTGCATTTTCAAAAGGTGAACGATACATTGAAATAAAAAATGAAGATTCATACAACAAATTATGCCGATACATTTATTGAAGCGGCAGGAGACTGTCCTGTGAGGAACGCCGAAGTTCCGCCCGAAAAAAATGGAGAGAAAACGGCGGCGAATATTCAATTTGAAATGATCAAAAAGAATCCGTATAAATTTACTTCTGACGATATTCTCTTTGCCGTCTATACTATAAAGAATAAGATTCCAGCGGAAAAGAAAACGACAGAAAAAGAAAAATTTTTTTCGAAGGCACAGCCGTGCTTTCGTTCTTCACCATTAACAAAACGATACGGCTGGGGAGTTCACAGCAATGCGGAAGGGAAAATTGCTATTTATGAAATTGAATCGGCTGAATACAAAAAGTTATCCCAAGATAAAAATTTACGACATCTCGGCGCGATGCGTTCAAAACGTATTTAACAGGTGAGTATTCTATGAAAACTTCGTCAATTATACTGTCAATTGTCATTATAATTTATTCTTCAACAAAACTTTTCGGGCAAGAACAAACGTCGAATCTGGAGATTTCACATTTGACCGGGGATTTTTACGTTTACACCACATATAAGGAATACGGAGGAAAACTATTTCCCTCCAACAGTATGTATGTTGTCACCGATAAAGGTGTGGTATTGTTCGATACGCCATGGGATTCGACAGAATTTCAACCACTGCTCGACAGTCTTCTATTAAAACACAATAAAAAAGTTGTGCTGCTGATCGCAACGCATTATCATGACGACAGAACTGCCGGAATTAATTTTTTCAAACGAAGGGGCGCTGCAACCTATACTTCCAAGCAGACGTTTGATTTGTGTAAGATGTACAACAAACAGCCATCGGACTATTATTTTACAAAAGACACAACATTCGTCATCGGCAATCATACCTTCCAAACTTACTACCCCGGCGAAGGACATACAAAAGACAACATTGTCATTTGGTGTGATGATGAAAAAATTCTTTACGGCGGGTGTTTGGTGAAAAGTACGGAGAACTTTTCACTCGGCAATATCGAAGATGCTAATCTTTCACAATGGCCGTTAACGATACGAAATGTACTCGATCGTTTTTCGCACCCGAAGTATGTAATTCCCGGCCACTTTAACTGGGGCAGTAACAAAAGTCTTGAACACACACTGCAGCTTTTACAAGAGAACGAGAAGAAAAAATAATTACTAGTCTGAGAACGGTGATAACTTCTCTGTTGCTATTAATCCTTTGTTCCTATTATGGTAAGAATACTTAGAACCAACTCAGACAATATTAGTTTTCGCGGGTTGGTCGCTCTTCTTGATGCAGACCTTGCGCAAAGGGATGGTGATGACCATCCCTTCTATGCCCAGTACAACAAGATCGATAAGATCAAACATGCTGTCGTTGCGTATGTTAATGAAAAACCCGCCGGCTGCGGAGCGATAAAAGAATATGAAAAAGATACTGCTGAAGTAAAACGAATGTTTGTCTGCGCAGACCATCGCAGAAAAGGAATCGCACGGCGTATCCTATCGGAATTAGAGCAATGGGCTGAAGAACTTCATTATTCTTGCTGTATCTTAGAAACTGGAAAAAAGCAGCCGGAAGCAATCGCGTTGTATCAAAATTCAGGATATACACTTATACCTAACTATGGGCAATATGCAAATATTGATAACAGCATTTGTATGAAAAAGGTTATCACCACAAGACAAAAAAGGAGAATCGTATGAGTTTCCTTCGCGTTCCGGTATTCAAATATAAAGGTCTCTTCGTTTGTTTTTGTATTATGACTTTACTTGCAGCTAATCACCTTTTCGGACAAAGCTCGTTGAAAAATGTACGATGGCAAGGTTGGCAATTTTTGCTCGGCGAATGGGTCGGTGAAGGTGGGGGCGAACCGGGACAAGGTATTGGTTCGTTTTCATTTAAAGAAGATCTTCAGGGTACAGTCATTGTTAGAAAAAATTATTCTGACTATCCCGCGACAAAAGATCGTCCCGCGTTTTCACACGACGATCTCATGATCATTAATCAAGAAACCGGCAAGCAAACAACGGCAATGTATTTCGATAATGAAGGACATGTGATTCATTATACGGTTGAGTTCTCCAAAGATTCAAACTCAGTTATCTTCATCAGTGGAATCAATACTAATGCGCCTCGATTTCGTTTGACGTACGAGAAAAAAGCTGAAGGTCAAATCAAAATAAAATTTGCGATCGCACCCCCAGGAAAACCGGAAGAATTCAAGCAATACATCGAAGCTTCTGCGCGCAGAAAATAATTATTCATGAAGTAGTGCCGATTGTGCATTGAATATAAGGTTAAATGAATCGTACATTACAATATGATTTATTCCCTTCATTCTTTTATCTATTCATGATTTTCCACTAAACTTCTTTTTTCATCAATCAAGAGGGGGTGCGCATGAATGCAGATTCATCTTCCGACTCTTCCCTAGACCTTTCATTATTACGGCGAACGTTGTTTATTCGAGGGGGCAGTCTCGTGCTTGCAGCAGGCATCATTTTATTTTTGCCGGCAGGGACATTTAATTATATCGAAGCGTGGATATGGATTGCGATGTGGCTTATTCCGGCGGTATTTGTTGTTCGTCATTTTTGGAAGAACGATCCCGATTTTTTAGCACACAGGATGAAGGTTAAGGAAAAAGAGAAAGAACAACGCTACATCCAGCAATATGGTGCTTTAATTTTTATTGCTGGTTTTTTAATTCCTGGATTTGATAAACGATATGGATGGTCATCCGTTCCTTTTGAAATTGTTATCGTCTCCGATATAATCGTTTGTCTTGCGTACATGATGGTCGTTCGCGTCTTCATAGAAAATCGGTACGCTTCTCATGTTGTTGAAGTGCAAAAGGATCAAAAGGTTATTTCCACCGGACCATATTCGATTGTGCGCCATCCGATGTACGTTGGTTCAATGGTAATGTTTCTTTTCAGCCCGTTAGCGTTGGGATCGTACTGGGCGCTGATCTTTTCGCTATTATATTCGATAATGATTATTGCAAGAATTATTGGCGAAGAAAAGGTGCTCTTGAAAGAACTCAATGGATATGAGGAATATACTCACAAGGTAAGGTTTCGATTAATTCCCGGGATATGGTAAATAAATAATTTCGGGAAAAAATCGATGTTCCATCAACGAGGAAGCCGGAATTATTTTTTCTCCGCGGCGACCAATAACCCCGTTCCCGTTTTATTGTCTGAAACATAATCAATCCACATTAATATCAATGCAAACCATAACGTGAGAATGTAATAGAAGGGAAGAAGAAGAAAGAAAACTTTGCTCTTGTTGAGCATCAGCATCGGATATTTAATTGCGAACCGCCACGAAATACTTCCGATTGGACCATACGTGTATCGCACGGAAACAGAATTAAATCCCGCCGATTTTAATTTTTCTGTTATCTCATCAGCACCGTACCCGTTGCGCGCATGCTCACCGATAAAACTCTCGTCACTATCGGAATCCGCATCCGATCCGCCAAGGTTCGATGGTGTATTGATGAGAACTGTTCCTGTGCTCTTTAATGCCGCATAAAAATTTTTGAACACCTGCACATCGTTTTCAATATGTTCCATTACATCGACCGATAAGATAAAATCGAATTTGTTTGTGTGCGTTGGAACGGTAAGATCTTCAACGCCAAAATTCACATTTGTAATACCGACCTTTGTGAAGAACTCTTTGCAGTCGGCAATATAATCTTCTTTAACATCGATGGCATGGATCGATGCATTTGGAAAATTCTTTGCGATAAAATATGAATACTGCCCGAACCCGCTTCCCGCATCAAATAATTCGAATTTTTCCTTCTTCGATGAAAGCAATTGACGGAGTGCGCGCTTGACATGCCATGTGCGAAGGAACATCATTCCAAGCACAAAATAAAATATCTTCCGAAATATTGGTTTTTTTTTTGCAACGTTGCCAATAACATCTTTGATAGGATCGTAATGCATAGCGTTCTATTGTTGTGTTGAGACAATTTTTTGAATATGTGAGAACATGAATTCCGGCGTGAGCGAATTCATGCAGTTCGGTTGAAAATCGCACCGCATTTTGTAACAGCAGAGGCAATCAAGATCGGCATGAATTTTTGTGATTTGTCCGTTATATGATTCAATTTCTGCAACCGATGTCGGTCCGAAATAGGCGATAACTTTTTTCTCCAATGCTGTTGCCGCATGTAGTGCCAGCGTATCGCCGGTAACGAATACATCGCACAATGTGATGAGACTGAAAAATTCGCGTAGAGAATTATTTGTTCCCATATTAATCACACGTGCAGGGTTGATTGCCGCAAGTTTTGTGTTTCGTTCTTCTTCAAACGGCCCGCCGTACAACAAAACGATGTAGTTCGTTTTTTCCAAAATCATTGTGATAAGTGCAACAAATCCATCGAACGTCCATTGTTTGTACTGCCAACGGTCGCTTGCACCGGTATTCAATCCGATTTTTTTTACGGAAGGATTAAATTGATGCGATGCGGCAAATGATGCAGCAATTTTTTTTTCAGCGTCGGACAACGTGATAACGATATCTTTTTTTGTTGTAGAAATTTTTGCCAGCGCAAGCATGTGGTCTTGATACGTTCGCGTGTTATTTTTCTTTGCATCATCGAACGCGCCCATCTCAAACCATTGCTCTGCTTCTTTGTTGAACGGATAAACATTTCCCTTCTTGTCCACACCGAAGCCAAGTTTTGTTGTTCCACTTGCTTTCGTTGCCAGCACTGCGCTGGAAAACGCCGCATCAAAATTATAAACAATATCAAAATGTTCAACATCGACAACACATTGTGCTTCAGTTGACTCGTAAATAATCACGCGATCAACTGACGCGTTGTTGTTAAAAATTGGCTGCGCTGCTTTTCGAGTGATCCATGTTATTTCGGAAGAAGGGTATTGCTCTTTGATCCCGTGCAGCACCGCAGTGGTTCGAAGAACATCGCCTGTTGCATCAAGCTTAACAATAAGAATACGAATTGCCGCAACTTCATAATGCGGACACGAATCGCACTTCACGCCTTCTGTTTTATGAAATTTACAGGGGCGGTCACCAAAAAAATATTTGCAATCGTATTTAAGAATCATGGTATCGAGGAAAATTATTTTCTGGATGAATGCGGTAACGCTGTGATTTCATCAAAAATATCGGCGATGGTGTTGAAGCTGTTAGCGTCACGCCGTTGTTGAATCTCCGCCGAAAATCCAGCTTCTTTGTTCTCGTTAAAATATTTGACGATGGTTTCAGCAAGTGCGGCAACATTTCGCGACGGCACCACAAAACCGGTAACGTTATCAATGACAAGTTCCGCCAATCCGCCGACATTTGTAACGATTGCCGGAGTTGCAAATGATTGTGCTATGCTTAAAATTCCGCTCTGTGTCGCTTCATTATATGGCAGCACGACAACGTTCGATGTCGTAAAGTATTTGTGGACATCTTCGTTAGCGACATACTCAGCAACAACAGTAACATCATTACGAATGTCAAGCCGATCAATTGCATCGTAATATTCTTTAGGATTGCCATAAAACTCACCGACGATAAGCAGATGAGCATTCGAAATATTTTTTTTGACAATCGGAAATGCCTCGAGGAGATTCATCAATCCTTTGTATTCACGAATGTATCCGAAAAATAATACGACATTTTTTCCATCCAACTTTAAACGCTTTTTCGCTTCATCGTGGTTCACCAATTCGTTTGATTGATAACAATCATACACAGGAAGTGTTGAACGAAACAGCGGAACAGCGGGATAAAATTTCTTTACGGTATCTTCAACAACTTTTGAAAGAACAAGGAATCGATCGGCTGTATTTAGCGCAAGTTTTGTCAGAAAAAGATCGATCCATCGTCCTTCGTGGGAGATAACATTTTCTGCAACAATCACAATCGAAACGCCGATTTTCTTTTTAATCGACGATGCAACAGTTCGCACCAGCGGGCCAAAAAATGGATTCCACCATGTAAAGACCACAAGATCAGGTTTTTGTTGAACGATGTATCGTGCAGTTGAAAACCACGTTAACGGATTAACGCTGTCGAGAATGTGTTTTGCAGGATGTTTTTTCATCGGTGTGCCGCTGATATCGTTTTGGCGGACACCGGGAAAAAGAAGCGAAGGATACAATCGTGAAAACGAAACCACTTCAACAGAATGTTTTTTGTTAAGTGCCTCGTACAGATGTGCTACAAACAATGCGTTGCCGCCGCGAAGTGGGTATGCAGGACCAATAAGAATAATGTTCATTACGCTTAATTGATTTCTTCGCGGATGGAATATTCACGTTCGATCTGGCGGTTTCGAGTGGTCAGCTCTGCAATCAATCCCATCGAAATGAATTGAACACCGACAATGATCATGATTAAACTGACGAGAAACAACGGGCGATTGCTTAACGGTTCGCCATTTACAAATTTTTCATATGTCAGCCATGCACCGGTGATAATTCCTATCAATGCCGAAAAAATTCCCCAGCCGCCAAACAAATGCAGCGGGCGAGTAATATAACGCGTGGTGAACACGACCGTAACGAGATCTAAAAATCCGCGGGTAAAGCGGGCCATGCCGAATTTTGTTTTTCCGAATCGCCGCGGACGATGATTGACCACCGTCTCGCCGACTTTAAATCCAAGCCAGCTTGCAAGCGCGGGAATATACCGATGCAATTCTCCGTACACATGAACGCTTTTTACAACTTCATTTTTATATCCCTTCAATCCGCAGTTAAAGTCATGAATCTTTACGCCGGTAACTTTTCCTGTGACAAAATTGAAAAACTTCGAGGGAAGAGTTTTAGAAATCGGATCGCGGCGTTTTTTCTTCCAACCGGAAACGACATCCAATCCGTTTTTCATTTCGCGGATTAAGTTTGGAATTTCTGCCGGATCATCTTGCAAATCGGCATCCATCGTAATAACAAATTCGCCCTGTGCTTTTTGGAAGCCAACTGCAAGAGCGGCGCTCTTTCCGTAATTTCTTCTGAAGCGAATTGCCTTCACACGATTATTCCGCTGACGAAGTTCGCGCAGCACATTAAATGATCGATCGGTTGAACCATCATCAATAAAGATGAGTTCATAATTGCCGCCGACTTTGTTCAACGCATTTTTTAATTGCTCATGAAGTTCGCGCAATGATTCTTCTTCATTTAGAAGCGGAATGATAACAGAAACATACGGACGATTTCGATGCTGCGGCTGTTTCGGTTGCGGCCTTTGCTGCGGCGCATGATGCTCGTGCGGCTTGTGCTGTTTTGGTTCAGCTTCTTCGCCGACAATTGCCGATGGTAATTCTGGTTGTTGTTCTAATGACGGAAATTCAGAGTCCGGATTTGTCTTTTTTTGAGGCCGAGGGAATTTTCCCTTAAAGTTTCTTCTGCGGAATGGATTTTCCCGTCTCTGCTCTCTGGGTTCATTTTGCTGATCGTGTGTTTCTTCTGCCATAAATTGCGGGTTTCGTTAAGACAGGAACTTATCGTGATTTCGGTGATAAATACTTCCTCATCTTCTAAATTTAGGAACAAAGTAGCACAAATAGGGGTGAAATGCAATGAAGAGGATTATAGAATGATTTTTTGCAGAATAAAATTAAAAACCCCATCCCGAAAAAATCGGAATGGGGTTACGATGTTTCGAATAAACGTTACTGTTTAGATAACGGTAACGTTTGCAGCTTGAAGTCCTTTTGGACCGGTCTGCACTTCGAATTCAACTTTGTCACCTTCGTTCAGGTTTTTATAACCTTCGCTGGTAATAGCTTTGTAATGTACGAATACATCTTCGCCATTTGCGCGTGAAATAAAACCGAAACCTTTAGCTCCGTTGAACCATTTGACTGTTCCTTTTTCCATGGAACACATCCTTTCAATATTGTCCGGCAAAACCTCCGGACGCGGTGTACTCCGAGAAAATCCGTCTGTACTACCTGATGGTGTGTTCTAAAAAAGAAACAAAACGATCCATCGAAAACAGGTAACAAAAGCGGCTCTTGCAACTCTACTGAGCGGAAAAACTCCCAACTGTTGGGAGGTAACACGGTGTACGATTAACAGTATAAAGATACCACAACTAACCATCACTTCCTACACAATTAATGTGAATTAATAATCCATTTCCTTATGTATCTTCTTTATGAAATTTTGGCAAAAAACGTTACATTTCACTAATCCAATAACAAATTATTTCATTTTTTAAGAACAATCATGGACAACGAACGAAGTAAAATTATCACCGAAGGAATTAACCGCACTCCGAACCGTGCAATGTTGCGTGCAATGGGATATCAGGATGGCGATTTTGCAAAACCGATCATCGGTGTGGCAAACGGATATTCCACCATTACTCCTTGTAATATGGGATTGAATATCTTAACCACGGCAGCGGAAAAAGGAATTAAAGAAAAAGGCGGAATGCCGCAAACATTTGGAACCATTACTGCGAGCGATGGTATTGCCATGGGAACAGAAGGAATGAAATTCTCTCTTGTTTCGCGGGAAGTGATTGCTGATTCCATTGAAACTGCGTGTAATGGGCAGTGTATGGACGCCGTTATTGCTATCGGCGGATGCGATAAAAATATGCCGGGCGGAATGATTGCGATGATGCGCATGAACATTCCTGCTCTCTATGTATATGGCGGAACGATTAAACCGGGACATCATCCGAAAGATGGAAGAGATTTGAATCTTGTCAGTGCATTTGAAGCAGTGGGAGAATACAGTGTCGGAAAAATTACGGAAGCGGAATTGAAAGAAGTCGAATGTTTTGCTTGCCCCGGTGCCGGCTCCTGCGGCGGAATGTACACGGCAAACACAATGTCATCCGCATTTGAAGCACTCGGAATGAGCCTTCCCCACTCGTCGACAATGGCGGCAGAAGATCAGGAAAAATCTGACAGCGCGTACGAATCCGGAAAAGTATTGATGAATGCGTTAAAGAAAAAAATTCGCCCTCGGGATGTCGTAACACGAAAATCAATCGAAAATGCAATCACAGTTGTTAATGCGATCGGCGGATCGACGAATGCCGTCCTTCATTTCCTTGCGATCGCACATGCAGCAAATATTCCGTTTACCATCGACGATTTCGAAACAATCCGCAAACGCGTTCCTGTCCTGTGCGATTTGAAACCGAGCGGAAAATATTTAACGGTAGATTTCCATAAAGCCGGCGGCGTTCCGCAGGTAATGAAAATGTTGTTGGCAAACGGACTTCTTCACGGAGATTGTTTAACCGTTACCGGACAAACCATTGCGGAAGTATTAAAAAATATTCCTGCAGAACCGCGCGCAGATCAGCAAGTGATTCGACCGTTCAATAAGCCGCTCTATAAAGAAGGGCATCTCATTATCTTAAAAGGAAATCTCGCCACCGAAGGCGCTGTTGCAAAAGTAACCGGTGTAAAAAACCCTGTTATCACCGGACCGGCGCGTATATTTGAATCAGAAGAAGAAGCAATGACGGCAATTACCGGAAATAAAATTAAAGCAGGTGATATTGTGGTAATCCGCTACGAAGGACCAAAGGGCGGACCGGGGATGCGCGAAATGTTGGCGCCCACTTCTGCTATTATCGGACAAGGGCTCGGCGATAAAGTCGGATTGATTACCGACGGAAGATTTTCCGGCGGAACCTACGGAATGGTTGTCGGTCACGTTGCACCCGAAGCGGCAGTCGGTGGAACAATTGCACTCATTAAAGAGCACGATTCAATTACAATTGATGCAACAAAAAATCTTTTGCAGTTGAATATCGATGAAAAAGAAATTGCAAAGAGAAGATCTGAATGGAAACCGCGCCCGATGAAATATACACGCGGGGTAATGGCAAAGTACGCAAAATTGGTATCGACCAGTTCGCTTGGCGCAGTAACTGACTAAGGCGGTTGTCGTATTTACTCTGATCAGGACGGAAAATATTCAATCGAATAATTTTTATGTTCTATGGGAGTAACGAATTCGCACGATTTTTTTTGAGTTCGTTGCTCCAATAGTGCAATATCTGCAAGCACTCTCTCTTCTTCTCCCCAATCACTCCAATACACATCGGTGATCGGAAGGACAGAAAGACAATCGATGCTGTGCTGGAGTACGGCATCCGAAAAATTGATGTGTGGCATCGTTTCGAAAGCATCATTTATTATTTCTGTATCGTCGTCATTACCGATGGCGTATTTCAATGACTGCAGTGTGTAATACAAATCGGGAGTGTGTGTACGGAACAATTTTAAAAACGTCGCTGCTTTCCCCACAAGCACCATTGTGTTGATCAAGCATCCTTCCGAGAAAAATTTTTGGAGCTTGCGATCGCTTGGTTTCTCGCAAAATTTTTTCACTGCAAAAATTTTTTCATCTCCGCGTCCGTATAATTTTTTTCCGGAATGAATCCATCCGTACCCAGGCTGTGCTTTTTCGGGGAATATACCAAGAAGAACAATGCGCTCTTGTTCTTCTTCAGTGAACTCATAAGCGAATCGAACATGATCCATGAACCGTTGTTTTTCGATGACGAAATGATCGGAAGGAAATATTCCTACGGTAGCGTCCCGGTCGCATTCATAGATGTGCAAAAGAGGAAGAAGCATGCTCGGAGCTGTTTCACGATTGAATGGTGCTACCAGTACTGTTTCTGCATCTCTGTCGTGAATATCGTCGAGTGCATATTGATAGTGATTACCGCTGATGACAGAAAGAAGCTGCTTATCTTGGATAAGTAATTGCACTCTTTCAATGGTGTGCCGAAACAGCGATCGTGTTCCCCAAAAAGTGCAAAATTGTTTCGGATGTTTTTTCCCAAACTTTCGTTTGATGAAATCCTGCATTCTTTTTCCTTCACCACCGGCAAGAATGATTGCCCAGCGTTGGTCAGTCACATACGGTAATGAAGAAATATTAAGTTCGATTGCCATTCCTGCCTCCGTAAATATTTCGGTGAAATATTTATTACAGAACAGAATGTTCGACTTTATGAATTAAAGACAAGGCTTCTGGAAAAATGAGAAGGAACAGTAAATCAGAAAGAAACTTTCCTGTACAAACATATTAACGAGGAAAGGAACAGTCAACAAAAAAACTCTTTTTTTCACCGCTTTTTGAGTTCACAATTTGCATGCCACTTAAATACTTGTGTTTTGCTGGCAATAAGAAAAAAAGATTTTTTTATCTTGATAAGATAGAACCCTTGTTTAACTCCGTTGAGATATTTATCTTAACAGTATTATTTTAATACCTTTTTGAGCGAATGAGCAAAATTTTATATTCATTTTCGTTTGTTTTAATTGGATTGTCAGCAACGTTTCTTGTTTCTGCCAACAACAATTCAAAGGAGAGTAACAGCTCTTCTATCGAAAAAGTTGTTGTCTCTCATGAAGTACGTGCGGTTCAAATTGATTCACTTTTCTCATATTTATCTCAGAAAAGAGGATTTAATGGAAATGTCCTCGTTGCGGTTCACGATAGTGTGATCTATAAAAATACTTTTGGGTATTCTGATCTCTCAAAAAAAGAGCCGTTGAACATCAAATCTGTTTTTCAACTTGCATCGGTCAGCAAACAGTTTACCGCCGTGGCAATGATGATGCTTCACGAACGCGGGCTTGTCAATTACGAAGATACTCTCCAAAAATTTATTCCCGAACTTCCCTATAAAAATATCACCATTCGCGAATTGCTTTCCCATCGTTCAGGCTTGCCGAATTACATGTATTTCTCAGGAAAATATTGGCATAACAAAAAAGAATTTTTAACCAATAACGATGTGCTTGATATCCTGATAAAACACAAGCCGGCACCGGAATTTTTGCCGGATAAACGATATAAATACAGCAATACCGGTTATGCATTGTTAGCATTGATTGTCGAACGCGCATCTGGTCTCTCGTTCGATGAATTTATGGAACAAAATATTTTTGCACCATTAGCCATGCACAACACGTTTGTGTATAACCCAAAAAATAAGAAAACGATTGAATACGAAACGAATGGATATAACAAAAACCGCCGTCGGGCTGTCGATGATTTCCTGAGCGGGGTAGTTGGAGACAAAGGCATTTTTTCTACCGTTGATGATCTTTTTTTATGGGACCAAGCATTATACACCGAAAAAATCGTGAAACAGGCAACGCTTGAAGAAGCATTCACGCCAATGAGTTATGATTTTAAACGGAACAACAATTATGGCTTTGGCTGGAGAATAACGACGTTTGACGACGGACGAAAAATTGTATATCATGGCGGATGGTGGAGAGGGTATAACAGTTTATTTGCTCGTCGATTGGATGATCATGCAACCGTCATCATTCTTACCAACAAAGTGAATTGGAGTTTTGGTGATATTCACCACCTTATGGGGCTCATTACTTCTACATCTTCCGCTTCGCTGTAAATTTTCTCTTTATAAAATCGTTCCTTGACTTTCAGCTAAGAAATAACCAAATTTTCACAGTTTATTTTTACATCACACCATTATCATAGGAGTTTTTGCATGACTACAGAAACGACCACCTCCAAAGGTCTGGAGTGGAAGTGGATCATTATCGGTGTTATTGCCGGTACGACTCTTTGCCTTTCTCTTCATCAAATGATCTCTCAAACATTTCACATTCCACTTATTCCTACGTTTATGAGCTTGTTGGGATTTGTCGTGATGGGAATTGTTATCGGATATAAATCAGAAGGATATACCATTAAAGAACCTGCGATTGGCGGAGCAATTACAATGCTTCTCGTCGCTATCATTCTTATTTATGGATTCAATTACCAATTCAGCGGCTGGGAATTGGTAGCCGGCGCAGTACTCGGATTACTCCTCGGATTACTCGGCGGATGGGTCGGAGAGCAAATCCAGGTAACGCCCGAAGAAATGGCAAAAGAACTGGAAGATGATAAACAAGGCAAGCTGCAGTGGGGATGGATTTTAGCAGGGACGGTTGTTGCGTTTACCTTGAACTCCTTTTTTGTCATTGGCGGTTTTGCTCTTCTTAAATTTTCTTTTGTTGGAATTTTATCTGCCCTTGGAGCAAGTTTTCTGCTCGGCGGCTTGCTGATTGGATATTTTTCACCGGGTGTTACTATTAAAGAGGCTGCGATTGCCGGAGCATTGAGCGTTATCCTTAACGGAATATTTCTTTATTCGTTCTCTTTGTTGATGACGAATGAACTTGTGTATGTCGGCGAAGGTTTAGTCGGCGGGTTCATCCTTTCGCTTCTCGGCGGATGGCTTGGAGAAAAATTGCAGTCATTCGTGGAAAGTGGCTCCAAGACAGAAGAAGATTGATGAATTGATCGTAAAAAATAAAAGGGAACTTCTCGGAGTTCCCTTTTTAGTTTTAAAGCATCTTGTTATTGCAGAAATAGAGAATTACTTTTACAAAGGAAACAATGAAAATTCTTGTCACCGGCGGCAGCGGCACTGTCGGAAAATATATTGTTGATGAACTTCTTTCGCATCATCACACCGTCGGCGTGTTGGATATTGCTGCGCCGAAACGAAAAGATATTCGGTTTCATCATGTCGATGTTCTCCAGCTTGATGATGTGATTGATGCAGCGGAAGGATACGATTGCATCATCCATGCTGCGGGGATTCCTCATCCATTAAACGATCCGCCGGAAAAAGTGTTCACCGTAAATGTGAATGGAACATTTCACGTATTGGAAGCCGCCGCAAGAAATTCAATTAAGAAAGTTGTTTTTACTTCCAGTGAATCGACACTTGGATTTGCATTTATGACCAATCGCATGGTTCCGGAATACATTCCAATCGACGAACATCACCCGATGCGCCCGCAAGATGTCTATGGATTAAGCAAAGTTATATGCGAACAAATGTGCAGGACGTACTCGGCACGATATGGAATGCGAACAGTCTGCTTGCGTGAACCGTGGATTTGGGTTCCGGAAGACTCAATGGTCCCGTTTTACAAAACATTGATTGCTGAATATCAACATTGGCATAAGAACCTCTGGACGTATGTTCATGTCTTCGATGTTGCGGAAGCTCACCGATTGGCTGCAGAAACCGATCTTGAAAACCTTCACGAGATATTTTTTATTACCGCACAAGAAAACTGGACAGGACGCGATTCGAAAGAACTGCTCTCCGTCTTTTACCCCGAAGTAAAAACATTTGCCGGTACGTTTTCAGGAAAAGATGCGATCATTTCTCATGCGAAAGCGTCGGCACTCCTCGGATATCAGCCTCACTTTTCATTACACAATATTGTGCTGAAGTGAATCGGCTTTCCATAATAGGTATCGTGCTGTTTCTCACTATCGCGCATGGATTTGCACAAACCGATATATTCCGTTCGCTGCCTGTGATGTCGTCGGATTCTAATAAAGCAAATCTTAGGATTGAACGAAATATTTCCACCTATGTTTGGAATCTTAATTCGGCTGTCATGCATATGGATTCTCTTTTTTCCTTCCGTGCAGCAGATCAATTTACCTCATCCTTGATCCATAAAAATTTTAACTCATTTCGTGATGAAAATACATTGGGCATGGATATAGCGTACACAATGACCGAGCAAATTTCACTCAACGGTGAAACGCATTCGTTTGTTGCATCGGATAATCAATCGCTAGGAGTGAGCAAAGCAGCAATTCATTCTTTACTTGGTGGAATATCGTATCGGCCGTTTCGTAATACTTCTCTCACCCCGCTGATTGGACTTCGGTACGATAAGCAGCAAGGAGAAGAAGATGAAGGAGCACAGTATAGAATTGTTCTCTATGCAGACTCGCTTGATTTCAGCGGTTACAGCGCAAATTTTTCCGGTGAGTTCAATCAAAGCGATCTCCATCCCAGAAAATTTAACAACAACGGTGCCGACCTCACGATTGCTTCTACATTTTCCGAAGGAGCGAGTGACAGCATTCATCTTCACTGGTACAGCAACCGATGGGATTTTTATATTCCTGCGGATGTCAATATCAAAGAAGTCTATGGCGTGCAATCAAATATTCGGTCACGCAACGAGCAAATGTATACTATCCAGAATATTTTGGACTATAATTTTGGCTATGGTTTTTCAACGGAATTCGTCACGTCAATTGAATCCCGTATCATCGATAATAAGTACCGGTACAAGATCCTTTTCGATCCGCAGTCAATTTTATTTAATACGAATGTCCAGGAATTTCGTCTTGGAGGCGGCATCGATATTAGGTATCGTTCAGAAGTTTTTTCGTCATTGATAGGACTGCATGTCAGCGAGCGGGATGAAAAGCATTCTATCGAAAAAATTGACAATACGAATCACGCTTTGCAAGAAACACGAGCGAGGCAGGAAAGTCAACTTGATAACACAGCGTTGAAAACGACGCTGAGCGAAACAACAACCGCCCGGTTGTCATCAGCCGATGACGCTGTTTTTGACGGCTCCATCAGTATACTTCGGTACGATACGCCCGACTCGAACAATACTGATGATCGCGATGAGCTTCTGATCAATCTTTCCTTGAAGGAACGTCATACGTTTAATCATGTGTTTGAAGGAAGAATCTCAGCAGAGGCGATATTGTCCCACATCGTGTATCTTCATGGGGAGAAGAGTGCAAATAACAATTGGAACAGAATTTTCCGCTTGTCACCGGAGGTGGAATACCGTCCGTCGGATCGATTCAGGATGTTTAATTCATTTGAAGTTCTGGCCAATTATACCGTTTTTGATTTTGAGACACTGGTTCCGAGCGTGAAGAGCTACTCGTACCGCCAGGTTGCTTTTCTTGATTCAACCTCGTATGATATATCACGAACCCTCGGGTTGGATATGTTTGGACATCTTCGCATCTATGAGCGTGGTGAATTTTCATGGAAAGATTTTTCAGAACGCCCGCAGCAATATGTCGAGGAAATAACTTTTTCCCCGCAAGTGCGGTATCACTATACGGAGCGCTGGCTGTTTGCGATAGGGTTTCGTTCGTTTGCCCAAAAACGATTTCGCTACGAGAAAAATATTCGACGATTTGAAAATACGTACCTCAGCGCGGGGCCGACAGCACGGATCAGTATTCATCTTTCACCGGATTCGCTGATCGAGATCAACGGGTGGAAAGAATTTCAGCGGAACTCCGGCGAGAACATTAGAGACTATTCAAACGTAATGATGAATATTAAATATTTTTTTTAAGACAATGACGCCGCGAAAAGAATTCCAACTTGTTATTCCCAGCAACAGGAAAAATATTCACCGCGTTGAAGATTTTTTTCATTCCATCAACGACGCGCTTCGCCTGCCCGACGAAAAACTTCACGCCGTTCTCGTTGCTGTTACGGAAGCGGTGAACAACGGCATTATACACGGGAATAAAAATGACGAAACAAAAAATGTAACAGTAACATGTTCAAAAGGGAATGACATTATTAAAATTTTTGTGCGTGATGAAGGGGAAGGATTTAAGCCGGGCGAAATCGCCAATCCGTTGAGTGAAGAAAACTTAATGCGTGTCGGCGGGCGAGGCGTTTTTTTGATGAAGGCTTTTATGCAATCGGTGGAATATAATGAGAAGGGAAATGAAGTAACAATGACAATAAAGTTGTGATAATAAAAAAGGCTGAT
This sequence comes from Ignavibacteriales bacterium, assembly GCA_037443785.1. Lineage (GTDB taxonomy): Bacteria > Bacteroidota > Ignavibacteria > UBA10030 > UBA8401 > JAQUOA01. Next base: position 57,218 of record JBBINR010000003.1, read on the forward strand.
CGTTGATCAGCCTTTTTTATTTACAGCTTCTTTCAAGTTTACAGCTTTACTTTTGCAATATTCGCTTTCACTTCCTCTGCAGATTTTATCAACAATGCTTTTTCTTCTGCGTTCAAATCTATTTCAAGAATTTGTTCAACCCCGTTGCGTCCAAGCTTCACTGGCACGCCAACAACAGTATCTTTAATTCCGTATTCGCCTTGCAGATACACAGCGCAGGGGAGAACGCGTTTTTTGTCTTTCACAATTGATTCTACCATTTGCACTGCTGCAGATGAAGGAGCATAGAATGCGGAACCTGTTTTCAAAAAATTCACAATTTCGGCGCCGCCGTTTTGTGCACGTGTTACGATTGCATCAATTTTTTCTTTTGATAATAATTCAGGAAGAGGAATACCTGCAACAGATGTATAACGCGGAAGAGGGACCATCGAGTCACCGTGCCCGCCGAGAAGCAATGCGGTAATATCTTCTACCGAAACGCCGAGTTCCATTGCAATAAATGTGCGATAACGAGCTGTATCAAGAACACCCGCCATGCCGATGACGCGGTTGCGTTCAAAACCGGAAACTTTTTGTGCAACATACACCATCACGTCGAGCGGATTTGAAACGACGATCAAAATCGATTTCGGAGATTTTGCGACAACTTGTTCTGTTACCGATTTTATAATTCCTGCGTTTGTTGCCAACAGATCGTCGCGGCTCATTCCTGGCTTGCGCGGAATTCCTGCTGTGATCACAACGATATCAGAGTTTGCCGTTGCATCATAACCGTTTGTTCCGGTTACTCTTGAATCAAATCCTTCAATTGGTCCGGACTCTAACATATCCAAGCCTTTTCCCTGCGGAACTCCTTCCACGATATCCACCAGCACAACTTCGTTGGCAAGTTCTTTTTCTGCAATTCGTTGTGCAGCAGTTGCACCGACGTTTCCCGCACCAACAACTGTTATTTTCATAATGATCTCCTAAAAGTTTCTGAAAATAAAAAAGCGCCCGCCTGAGGCGGACGCTTAATGTAAAAAAATAATTCTGATAATTTCAGATTTATTGTGCGATGATCGAGACAGCTTGACGTGTCTTGCTGATCATGTGAAACTTTACGCGTCCGGTCTTTAAAGCGAACAATGTATCGTCGCCGCCGCGTCCGACATTATCGCCGGGGTGGAATTTTGTTCCACGCTGACGAACGAGAATTTCTCCGGCATTGACCAATTCTCCGCCAAAGCGTTTTACGCCGAGGCGCTGCGCATTACTGTCGCGTCCGTTTTTGGTACTTCCCGCACCTTTTTTATGTGCCATGCTACGTAACTCCTTACTAAAATCTTAATTAATGGACGTAATTTCAATTTGTGTGTACTGTTGACGGTGTCCCCGTTTTACGCGGTATCCTTTGCGTTTTTTCTTTTTGAAAACGATGACCTTATCATCCTTCACGTGTGCAAGCACTTTTGCTGCAACCGATGCTCCTGCAACGACCGGATTTCCGACCTTCACAGATTTATCATCAGCAAGCAAAAGGACTTTATCAAACTTTACAACGCTGTCAACAGCGCCTTCTAATCTGGGGACATAGAGCTTTTCCGTCGGGTTTACTCTGTATTGCTGTCCGGCAATTTCTACTACTGCATACATGCTTTCAATCCTTCTTTCTGTTCAATTTTGGAGTAATAAAATAGGAAAAATGCAGTCGAAAGTCAATGTCTGGTATAAGAAATTTTTTTCATTTTTGGCATTGCGAAAGCGAAATATTCTGGCGAATTTTATATAATGATTTCCGAAGATATTTTACGAACTTTTCATGCGTCGCTGGCTACTCTGGAAAAAGGTGAAACTCTTTTCCACTACGGTGATTCTGCAGTCTATTTTTACATTGTTCATCATGGGAAAATTAAAATGGCAAATTACAGCGATGACGGACGTGAATTTGTTCAGGGATATTTTACCGATGGGCAAAGTTTTGGCGAACCCCCCTTCTTTCAAAAAAGTGCGTATCCTGCTTCTGCAATTGCCGTAGAGAAAAGCTCGGTGTGGAAAATCTCACGCGAGAATTTTTTAAAATTGTTGAAAAATAATTTCGATATTCATCTTGAATTGACAGCAACGCTTTCCAGTCGTTTGATCTACAAATCGACCATGCTGTCGGAGCTGGCGATCGAAGAAGCAGAACATCGACTTATAACATTTATGCAATACTTTGTCGGAAACAACAAAACGGAATCTTCTAAACCGTACAAAATTCCTCTTACACGCCAACAGCTTGCAGATATGACAGGGCTTCGTGTTGAAACGGTTATTCGATGTATAAAATCGCTCGAGCAAAAAAAATTCCTCACGATAAATAGTGATGGAAAAATTCTTTGGAAAGTTTTTCAGTAATTTTTTTCCATTCGCCATAAGTGTATTTCTCTTATGATGTACATCATAATCTTCATGGTAAATTTTGCTGTACGTTTATTCATGATTGATTTTACAAATCCTTTGAAAGAATGAAAAAAAAATGAGAAGACCGCTCCACAGTTTTTTCACGGAAGATCATCGAAGGTTGGACAATCTTCTTAACCAGGCAACAAAAGATCCGCACAATGTTGAAATGACTTCGTATAGCCGTTTTCGCACTGGTCTGTTGAAGCATATTAAAATGGAAGAAACTATTCTTTTCACTGCTGCTCAAAAACACAACGGTTCTCAATTTGCCCTTATACCAAAATTACGATTGGATCATGGCGCCTTAACAGCGTTAATGGTTCCATCACCTTCTCCCAAAGTTATACGTGCGCTACGGTTTATTTTGGAAAAGCACGATCTTCTTGAAGAAGAAACCGGCGGTCTTTATGATGCTTGTGATGCTCTCTCCGCCGCTGATGTTGAAACGATACTGCACGCAATAAAAAATACATCTGAAGTTCCGGTTCACGCTCATCGTGATGAGCCATATATTTTAGAAGCGACTCATCGCGCTCTCGCCAGAGCCGGATATAATTTCAACGATTTCAACGACCCCAAGTGAGTTTTTAGAAAATTTTATCTTTATGACATATATCATAAACTTTGCTATTTTAAATTAAGATATATTACTCCGAATTAAATATCTTATCTCATCACAAAGGAGTCATATATGCTTATCAACAATATTACATCGCAAACGATTAAAGAGATTGTTACGAATAATTTCCAAACTGCATCTGTTTTTGAAAAATATTCTCTCGATTTCTGCTGTCGCGGAGGAAAAACAATTAATGAAGCGTGCGTTGAAAAAGGAATTTCAATTGATGCTGTTCTTAACGATTTAGCATCGCTTGGAGGATCGCAAGATAATTCAGGTATGCATTTTTCTGAATGGAGTCTCGATTTTCTTATCGACTACATTGTGAAGAATCATCATGAGTATGTTAAACGAATGATTCCGGTTCTGTACACACATACGCAAAAAGTTGCAACTGTCCATGGTTCACACCATCCCGAAGTAATTAAAATTGCCGAAGCTTTTGAGTCTGTCGCTGCAGAATTTCAGCAGCACATGCAGAAGGAAGAACAAATATTATTTCCCTATATCATTTCATTGGTTGAAGCAAAGAAAACAGGTTCTCCATCAGGCCGTTCACCATTTGGTTCCGTACAAAATCCAATTCGCATGATGGAACAGGAACATCAAACGGCAGGAGATGAAATGTATGGAATTCGTTCACTCAGCAATTCATATACTCCGCCTGAAGATGCGTGCACGACATTTCGAGTTTCATATCAAGAACTCCAAGAATTTGAAAAAGATTTACATCAGCATGTGCATTTGGAAAATAACATTCTCTTTCCCAAAGCAATTGCATTAGAACAACAACTACTCTCAAAATAAAATACATGAAAGGAATTTTCTTGTGAAGAAATATTGGATAGGATTCGCTTCGGTTATTGTCTTTTCGTTTGCGGTGCTGGGGTGGGTTGGAACACGCATTTATCACCAAGCACCGCCAATCCCGGATAAAGTTGTTACGAGTGATGGAGTAGTTGTGATTCCATCAGGTGATATTTCAATCGGTCAAAATGTTTGGCAGGCATTGGGAGGAATGGAAGTCGGCTCGGTGTGGGGACATGGAAGCTATGTTGCGCCGGACTGGTCAGCTGATTGGCTTCACCGTGAATTGATGTTCATTCTGAATGAATGGTCACAACAAGAACATCAAAAATCATTTGAAGCATTAACGAATGAAGAGCAAGCACAATTGAAAGCGCGGTTAACTGCACTGATTCGAAACAATACGTATGATCCGAACACGAATACTATTACCGTCGATCCGGTTCGCGCTCGTGCTTTCGAATCAAACCTACGGCATTACAGCGATGTGTTTTCAAATGGAAAAACTGAATATGCAATTCGTAAAAATACGCAAAGCGATCCGGTAAAACTCCGACAGCTTGCGGCATTTATTTTTTGGTCATCATGGGCTGCATCAACAAATCGCCCCGGCGATAACATTACCTACACAAGCAACTGGCCTCATGAAGAACTCATCGGTAATCGTCCGACAGGAGATGCGGTCGTATGGACGGGCGTGAGCATTATTGTGCTTCTGGCGGGAATTGGCGGAATGATTTGGTTCCGTGCATCGCAAAAAACTGAGGAGATTCATGATGACATTCCATCATCCGATCCACTTCTCAATTCAGTGGCAACGCCGTCGCAAAAAGCCACACTTAAATATTTTTGGACCGTGCTCGGATTGCTTCTTCTCCAAATGGGAATGGGAATGGTCACAGCACACTATGGAGTTGAAGGGGATGGATTCTACGGAATTCCACTCGCAAAATTTCTTCCGTATTCGATTGCCCGCACATGGCACACGCAGCTCGGCATTTTCTGGATTGCAACAGCGTGGCTTGCCGCAGGATTATACATCGGGCCCGCCGTCAGCGGTGTTGAACCGAAAGGGCAACGTCTTGGTGTGAATGTGTTGTTCGGTGCATTGCTTGTTGTCGTGCTTGGTTCAATGGCAGGCGAGTGGATGAGTGTGATGAATCTTCTTCCGGATAATCTTTGGTTCTTCTTCGGTCACAGCGGATATGAATATATCGACCTCGGCCGTTTCTTCCAGATTGCCTTGCTCATCGGATTATTTTTATGGTTTTGGCTGATGTTCCGTTCGATTCGTCCTGCACTGCAGAAAAAAGATGAACAAAAACCAATCCTCACATTATTTCTCATTTCAAGCGCAGCCATCGCCTCATTCTATGCATCGGCATTGATGTACGGCAAACACACAAATCTTGCCGTCACGGAATACTGGCGCTGGTGGGTTGTGCATCTGTGGGTTGAAGGATTCTTCGAGGTTTTCGCGACTGTGGTGATTGCCTTTCTTTTTGCGCGGCTAAAATTAATAAGTTTGAAAACAGCCGGAGCCGCAACAATATTTTCCTCAACAATTTTTCTTTCCGGCGGAATCATCGGCACACTGCATCATCTCTATTTTTCGGGAACGCCGACTTTTGTGCTGGCGCTCGGTTCGGTCTTCAGCGCGCTGGAAGTTGTTCCGCTGGTGTTTGTGGGATATGAAGCGTGGGAAAATATCAAAATCTCCAGAGCAAAAGAGTGGGTGCAGAATTATAAATGGCCTATCTACTTCTTCGTCTCCGTTGCGTTTTGGAATCTTGTCGGCGCGGGCTTGTTCGGATTCATGATCAATCCGCCGATTGCATTGTATTACATGCAGGGATTGAACACCACGCCGGTGCACGGACATGCGGCATTGTTTGGCGTGTACGGAATGCTTGGCATCGGATTGCTTCTGTTCTGTCTCCGCGCAATGAATCCGAGGTTGCAATGGAACGGAAAGCTCATCGGATTTTCTTTCTGGACGATCAATGCAGGATTGTTTGCGATGGTAACATTCAGTTTGCTTCCGGTCGGGTTAATGCAAACATGGGCTTCGGTTGAGTATGGATATTGGTATGCACGAAGCGCAGAATTTTTGCAGACAGGAATTATGTCCACACTGCGATGGATGCGCGTTCCGGGCGATACGATTTTTGCCATCGGAATTCTTGCGCTGGTCGTTTTTGTGGTGAACGTAACGTTGAAAGGAACTTCGGAAAAATAAATTGCGGTATTACAATTAAACTGTCAGGCATCGAAAAAAATGTCTGACAGTTTTTATTTTAAATCGCTGCGATCACTCGCTCTAACCGTGCTTTTACTTCATCGGCGATCGGTTTCAGCGCGGGATTTTCGACAAGTTTTTCCATGATACCCGGATTGAAGGCAGAGACAACGATTGAATCGTTTTTTTCGTATACAATAATATTGCAGGGGAGAAGCAATCCGATCTCTTTCTCAGCATGTAGCGATTTATTGGCAAACTGAGGATTGCATGCGCCGAGAATGATGTAGCGTGGAATATCAACATCGATTTTTTTCTTCAGCGTCTCTTTCATGTCAATTGTCGTGAGAACGCCAAAGCCTTCCTTTTTTAATTCTTCGGTGACTTTTTCGATCGCTTGTTCGTACGAAAGGGAAACCCTTTTTGAAATTCCGTAATTCATGTTTTTACTCTGTGATAATAGTTGGTTCAATAATGACTTTTGCTGTCAATGAATTGGCGATCAAGCAATTTTCATGCGCTTGATGAACAATTTCTTCAACCTGTTCTTTCGTCCATGATTGCTCAACAACAATTTCCGGTTTCACAATCACTTTTGTGAACTTATATTTTCCTTCAACATTTTCCAGCAATCCTTCTGCTGAGCTTTTGTAGGACTTGAGCGGAATTCCTTTTCGTGTTCCGAACGCTAAAAAGGTTGACATCGTGCAAATTTCAACTGCGGCGACAAGAAAATCTTCCGGAGTCCACACGCCGGGAATCCCTTTAAATTCCGGCGGACTAGAAATTGCAATCTCCGGCTTGCCTTCGGAGTTTAAAGTGCCCTGGCGTTCAGATTTCCATGCAACGGAAGTGCGATAGGTGAACGATTTATATTTCTTTATCGGTTGAGGCGCTGTCGTTTCCATGTTCAATTTCTTTCTTTTCTTTTTTCGGTTTATCAACAAGAAACGCGCCGGCAAGAATTCCATATCCCGTAGAAATGTACGGATTGCTTGTAATGGGACACGTACCGCTGGCGCATCCGATAAAATGATAATAGGCGTAGCCCGCAGTCCCGCCGATACATGCGGCAACGGCGCGCTTCTGCCAGAGTGTTAACGATTTGAAAAATTCCATGATGCAATTCCACCTTGTAAATTCCCGACTGTGAATCCAGCTTTTTTTAGTTTCAATGCCGCGTTGATGCTTCGGCTTCCGCTTGCGCAGTAGCAGATGATTTCTTTGCTGCGGTGTTTTTCAAGATCTTTAATTCGTGAACCAAGTTCGTGAAGCGGAATGTGGAGCGACGATGCAATCGAACGTGAGCTTCGTTCGGCGGCGGTGCGGACATCGAGCATCACGCTACTGGATTTCATCCGCTCTTTTGCTTCGGCGGCAGAATATTGAGTAACGCCGCGCATGCGAAATTGTTTTCTGAGATAGAGGAGTACAATAAGTCCAAGAATTACGTAAAAAATAATTTGATCCGATGTCATTCGCCATTTCCTTTAAGTGTAGAATATCCTTCTGCTTTCCATTGATTGATTCCTCCTGTCATGCTCACTGCATTGAATCCTTTGCTCCGAAGCAGTTCTGTCGCAATGCCGCTGCGATGTCCTGAACGACAGTACACAATGATTTTTTTATTTTTGTAAGACCGCAGTTCGTCAATGCGCGATCTCAATTCTTGCAGCGGAATCAGCGGCGTATCGGCAATCCGTTCGGTGGAATTTTCCTGCGGCGTTCTCACATCAAGCAGCACAATTGTTGAATCGTTGTTCAACGCATTGCGAGTTTCTTGAACAGAAATAACAGCAGAATCATTCTGTTGGGCAATAATAAAACCTGCTGCAGCAAGAACAATTGCCGTAGCAATTATTTTTCGAGAATGTTTTTTCATATTAATTGACTCCGCAGGAACCGCCGCAGCACGAACCTGATTCGCATGACGAAGAAGAAGAATCGTACGATGACGACGAATCATTTCCCATGGACATCATGGTCAGCGACATCACTTTTCGATGTTGCGCTGATCCGCAGGAAGGGCAGACGACATCGTCTTCTACTTCGCGCACTTTGTGGAACACATCATATTTCTTTTTGCAGTCTGTACAGATATACTCGTAGGTCGGCATTGCGCTGTCTCTTATGATAATGTGATAATTTTTTTCTCAAGTAATTTTTCGTTGATGATCTTTTGCAGCTCTGCTTTCGGCAAAGCGCCCATTGCCATCATCGGCTGCTTGTCTTTTGGAATGAACAACAATGACGGAATGCTTTGAATGCCGAACACGCCGGCGAGTTCCTGCTCTTCGTCCGTATTCACTTTGTAGAAGTTCACCTGCCCCTTCATTTCTTCGGACAGCTCATCGATGAGCGGACTTAAGAAACGGCACGGTCCGCACCACGGCGCCCAGAAATCGACGACGGCGGGAAGTTCGCCGGTGAATTTCCATTCTTTGTTTTTTTCGTAATCAAAAATTTTTGTTAAGAAGGTGTCTTTTGTGAGCACTTCTGTCATACATACTCCATTGAAAATCTTTTTGTGAATTATCTTTTTATATTTTTTTGACGTCAATTTTTTTGTTTGTATCGACGCCGATTGCGTGCCAAATTGGACAGTACTTAATAAACCCCGTTACAACGAAAATCAATCCCACATACGCCCACGGGGTTTCAGGTCCCCAAAACGCAAGTGATGTAATCAATAATCCTAATAAAATTCGAATTGGCCGTTCAATAGCACCGATGTTTGTTTTCATGATGACTTTCCTTTGTCTGAGTTGTAAAGAGAATCGTTAATGAACTATTCTTCTTGTATGATGCAATCGGACAGAAAAGGATTCAGCGGCGCGTTCTCTTTTTCGGATGCTGTTTATCCAATCGGACAACAGCAAATAGTTCGGTTTTGATTTTGGTCGGAAGTTTAGGAGTTGGGTATTTCCGGTACAGATACACTGTTTTTTTGAGCGAATCGAGCAGTGCCGTACAATTTTCACATCCGGCAAGATGTGCTTTAATTTGACGGCACGATTCAGAGTCAATTTGTTCATCTAAATTATCACACAAATGCTCGTACACTTCCGGGCAGGAAAGAATATGCTTATGTGAATGATGATGTTTCATGATGTCATGAACCCGTGTAATTGTTGTCGTAAAAATATTCGTGATCGTCTCAGCCTGGATTTTACTGCTGGCACAGTGAGTCCGGTAATTTTTGATGTCTCTTCTGCTGTTCGATGTTCAAGATCGCGCAGCACAAACACAACTTTGTATTCGTCGGGCAATTTCATGATCGCGTCATCCAATTGGTTTCGCAGTTCACTGTTCAGCATTTTTTCCATCGGAGTATCATCCCACGTCGTGAGCTGCCTTTGCACTTTTTCATCCTCAACATCCGGCGCATCATCATACGATTCGAGAAGATCTTCAAGCTTCCTTCTGCGCCGTTTCATTAAACAATTGTTGGCAACGATCGTGTACAGCCATGTTGAAAATTTTGAACGTCCGTCAAACTGATCAATCTTCCGAAAGACATTGACGAACGTATCTTGAAACGATTCTTCCGCTTTTTCTTTGTCGCGGCACAGCTTAAATGCGAATCCCCAGACTGTTTGTTCGTACCGCTGCACAAGTTTAGAAAATGCCCGCTCATCGCCAGATTTTATTTTGGCGATAAGATCATGATCGGCGGCGGTGTCGTGAAGTTCTTTCATTCAGTACGATGCAATGAATTCGGAAAAAGGTTCTTTGTCATGCATGAAAGATAAAAATAAATTATGAAGGAAGAAAATATTGAGAGGTGTCTCAATTTGAAATTTACTCAAATGCAAATGTTATTCCCGCACGCTTTTGGTGGGAATCCATTGATGGATGCCCGACAGAAACATTCGGGCATGACGAATCTTAGTTAAACTAAGACGCTACAAAATGTTGCGGAAATATTTACGACTCGATCAATGAAAATACTCCATATGCATTTCTTCCGCACATTTCGGGCAGAGTCCGTGACTGAACGTTGTTCCAGTGTGTTTGTTGATGTAGGTTTCAAACGGTGTCCACGAATCCTGCAGTTTCGGATCAGATTCAGGTTCACGAATTCGTTTGCATCGAGCGCAGATAGAAAGGAGTGACTCAAGCGTCTTTATTTTTGAAAGAGCGCTTTCAAGATTTTTTGAATAGAAGTGAGTGAGACCAAAAGCAATTATGCACACTACCGCTGTACACCCGCCGACGAGAAGATGTTCATCGTCAAAGTAAGGGATCTCCGGATGGAGAACAAAATCAACCAATGCATTCAAATTGGCAATAAACGCAATAATAAAAATAGAAAAAACAGCACGATAGATTGGGGAGATTAAAACAAGGCGATTGTTTTGCAGAATTGAACCGACCATACATATTCCTTCACGAATTATTTGTCTTTAAAAAATATGAACTTCTCAAAGAGAGATTACTGAGAAAGTTGAAAAGAAGCAATTTTCTTGCAATCCGTTTTCCGATTTGGATACAACGCCCTAATTTTCACCATTTATTGGATTTTTTGCAACAAATCCGTTCTCTCTCCGTTAATGAGAAGGCATTCATCTTATGCTGCATCAAATTTTCAATGATAAAGTTTTGTAAATAATTTGTTCGTATGTTCAAACGATGAAACGCCGTTCAGCACTTATATCGCTCGTCTATCTTCCCGCTATGTTGAATTCGGGAAAATTATTTGCACAGGATCGAACATCTCTTCCTGCTCATCACAGTGATAACGGATTCATTAACACCGATCCCGATTTTGAAGAAGCGCCGATTACCGAAATGGCTCCGTGGGTTATGGAAAAATTCGGAAACATTTTTTCCAAAACACCGAAAGTAGATATTCCGCGTTTCTATAATGACGGCTCGATTTTTAAGGAACAAAAGCCGTACACCGTTACATGGATTGGTCACTCTACTGTTTTAATTCAAATGGAAGGAAAAAATATTCTCACCGATCCGGTGTGGGCTGAATCTGCCGGACCGTTTCGCTGGGGCGGTTCTCCGCGAATTTCGGATCCAGGATTGGACTTTTCAAAACTTCCGCCGCTTGATGCCGTGTTGATTTCTCACAATCATTACGACCATCTCGATCAATCGACAATTGAAAACATTGCCGACAATCATCCCAACGTAAAATTTTTTGTTCCTCTCCGCGTGCGCGATTGGTTTGAAGATAAAGGGATTCAAAATGTCGAAGAATTAGATTGGTGGGAAGGGGTGACATTCAACGGATTGAAGATCATCTGCATGCCGGCACAGCATTTTTCCGGACGATGGATCAACGACAAGAATCAAACGCTCTGGTGCTCATGGGCGGTCCTCGGCAAAAAGAAATTATATTTTACCGGCGATTCGGGATACTGCTCTCATTTTAAACATATCGGGAAAAATTTTGGTCCGTTCGATCTCACCATGATTCCCATTGGCGCTTACGAACCGAGAAAATTGATGAAACCCGTTCATATGAATCCCGCCGAAGCGGTACAAACATCGATGGATCTGCGCGGAAAGAAAATGCTCGGCATTCATTGGGGAACATTTGTGATGACCGATGAGCCGATGGACGAACCTCCTCAGAAATTATATGAAGCCGTTGATGCGCAAAAATTTCCGCATGACGATTTTTGGATATTTAAGCTGGGTGAAACAAGAGAGTGGTAGAGGAAAACGTCATTTCGGGATGTGAAATTTTCCTGCCGCAACGGAAAGTGATCCCACAATCAGACCGTATATCCCGCCAATGATAGGACTTAAACCGACGATGTAAATTTGTGGATTTTGATCGCCGAATATTTTTTGAAAGCCGGCAGATGCTGCCGGATTGTGCTCAAGAAAAGTTTGAAAGAATATAATCTGCACGAGTGAAAAATTAATTCCCATTCCTATGCCGGAGTACACCCCGTGTAAAAATATTTTGTGAGTGGTTTGCTTGGAAAGAATGTAAGCAGACAGAAGCGCAATGACGACCCATTCATATAATTCTCTTGATGCTGTCAAACCGAAGATCGACGCTGTCCCCATAGCAATTCCAAAAAGCGACAAAAGCAATATCACATTCCATTTCATTATTGAATTTCCTCTGATAGAAAAATGAAACGCAGAATGAAAACAGAAACATCAGGGTCAATCGTTACTGCCAGCCAAAATTACACAATTGCTTCGTCAAGTTCAAAGTGATCGTTCAAATCTTCCAATTCATGTTCAAGACTCGCACGGTGATCTTTTTTTTCTTCAATTAGACGGTGAAGAAGAGGCGAAATGACGCTTTCCCCTGTTTCCCGCAGAATGTTTTCATAGATAGCGATCGTTTCGTTCTCATGCTCGATCAATTTTTCAATCACTGTCGTGATCGTCGAGTATTCATCAAGATGTTTCATTGATTTTTCTCCATGGCCTCTGTGAGTAACGGAATTATTTTCCCGATATCAGATTGATATAGCGAAATTTTATCACCGTATTTTTCTCGGATGACGCTCGCAATAGATTCTGGCGGAAGTAATTTTTCAATTGTCATCCACGCCGCAACAGCACTTACCGCTGCTCGCTGCGGCGTGCAGATTGCCCGCATTGGAATCCGGAGAATGCGGCCGGCGGCTGAAAATTCCGAAAGTGTTTCTTCAGCAATGATTATTGACGACAGGGTGCAGCGTGCAAGTGTTCCATTTGAGGAAACTTCTTTTAATCCATCCGCTGAAGAAATAATAACGATATCGGGAATTTCGATGCCGGTGTAAAAAATATCAGTATCGCTGATACATACTTCTGAAAGTGAAAAACCAGAACCTTGTGTTACCGGATTGTCGTTTTTCTGCGTGGCATGGAGCCCGCAGGTGATTGCCGCACGCATCAACAAATACGAGGCTAATTGAACTTTTTCTCCTGCCGTTCCGGCAAGTACCCATTGTTGTTTTCCGCGAAGCGACGAAGTAAATTGCCGTTTGATGGTATCATCCTGCGACGGTTTTTGATTCCCAAGGATTTTGGATTTATACACCTCAGAAAATTCAATTCGTTTAAATCCATCTTTCAGCACATCAATGTTTTGATTTCGTTCATCAACCATTTGCTGCAGTGTTTTTCCATTGATGGCGTTTTTACCAACGGCAAACTCTGTACAGAGCTCCATGATTTCCACCAAAGCAAACCCGGGATGATTGATTGCTGCCGCAATGATCGATGAGAGATGTTTATCCGTTGAAGAAACTCTCGAAACATATTCTGCGCCGCAACTTTTTACAATGGAACAAATATCCATCGGTGGAACGATATTCCCCCCGGGGGTCGTTGGCGTGATAAATTCAAGGGGAGAAAAACCGGAATTTTGCCCGCCGGTCATGCCATAGAGCATATTGTTGGCAACAAGAACAGTGACGTCAGCATTCATCAACGCCGCATTGACAATATGAAGCAATCCGATTGTTGCACCTCCGTCACCGATTACGACAACCGATTTTAATTTTGAATCGTACAAAATTCCGTCAGCAAGTTCGACGCCTGTTGCAAATGCGGTCGATCGTCCGTGCGTCGTGTGAAATGTATGCGGAGTTGAAAAAAGGGAGTCGAGCACGCCGATACATCCGATATCGCTGACAATACAAATTTTTGAAGGATCCAGTTTTAACTGTGCAAACGCTTCCTCCAAATGGTTGACATAATGATGATGTCCGCATCCTTTGCAGAATGGGAATGCTGCCGATTCTTTCAAGTAGGGTGTTGACGTATTCATGGCAGTGACTCCAGGATGTCTTTCGGTGTAATCATTTTACCGAAAGAATTGATGCCGCGAATTTCTTTGCCGTCAAACAGATGCCGAATCATCGATCGATATTGCCCGGAAAAATTTTCTTCCGCGAGAAGAACGGTTTGAACCCCCTCAGCCAGTTTTCGTAATTGCATTTCTGGGATTGGAAAGAGTGAAATCACATTGACAAAACGAATGCGCTTTCCATTCTTCCGCGCCTCGGCAACTGCTTCGAGCGCCGTCCGGGCAGTAATTCCAAAACTGATAAGCAGCATTGTTGCATTCGGATCGTCGTCAATTTTTACCATTGCCATATCGTTTGCACGTGCTTCAATCTTTTGCTGAAGATGACGAAGCACATCAATTGTTTCGGGGGAATTTTTTTGCAATGATCCTTTTTTATCATGAGCCGATCCGGTTAACGTCGTCTTATATTTTCCTCCGACAGGAGAAAAAAGCGGAACATCGTTTGGCAATGAAAAATCGTACGAACGATAAGGAGCAGAGTTCAGAGAACCGTTCACGAACGCCGCTCGTTCTATTGATGGAAAACTTTTTAATGAATTGAAATCAATATCTTCCGCCGTCATGCCAATTTCTTTATCTGATAGGACAACAACCGGAGTTCGGAGTGTTTCAGCCCAAAACATTGCGGCAGTGGTAACTTCAAAACATTCTTGCGGCGTACTTGGCGCAAAAATTGGAATCGTGTATCCGCCGGAAGTACAGAATTCAGTGAACAAGAGATCACCTTGTGCACTTTGGGTTGCGCCTCCGGTGCTTGGTCCCAAACGTTGAACCATTGCAATGACGACGGGAAGTTCAGTCATCAATGCATACTGTACCGTTTCGATCATCAGTGACCAGCCCGGACCTGAAGTTGCCGTCATCGCTTTTACTCCGCGTGCCGATGCGCCGACGCAGTACGCCAGCGCTGAAATTTCATCCGGTGAACTGATCGCAACGCCGTTTCGTTTTGGCAGTTCTTCAATCATTGTTTTATAAATTCCCGATGCGGGCGTAATGGGGTATCCGGCAAAGAAACGGCATCCTGCATGAAGAGCTCCTTCGGCAATCATTTGATTGCCGGTTCGAATCTTATATTGCGGCTGAAGTGACATAATTTTTTATTTCGAAGATGTAGATTTTTTCCTCTTATGCCTCAAAAATCGTGCTACATGAGAATAAAGAAAATGCGGAGATTTTAGCAGATCAGTTATTGAAGATAAGAAATGAAAAAGAGAGTTTGCGAGTTCGGGAAGAAAACAGATAAGTTAGTATTCTTTTCTGTTTGCATACACGTTCATCAATAATCCGGCAATCATCATATATGAGATGAGCGATGAACCGCCGTAGCTTAAAAAGGGAAGCGGAATTCCGATGACAGGCATTAATCCGACAGACATGCCGATGTTGACGAAGATGTGAAATGCGAGGAGGGAAGAGAAACCGATTGCGATCAGGCTTCCGAATTTATTCTTTGTGATCGATGCAAGCCGAATTCCATGGAACAAAATTATAGCAAACAATCCGAGCACAACAACGCCGCCGAAAAATCCGAATTCTTCGCCGGGGACGCAAAAAATAAAATCAGTCCATTGTTTCGGAATAAAATTTAACTGTGTCTGCGTCCCTTTTAAAAATCCTTTCCCGAATAATCCGCCGGAACCGATTGCGACTTTTGCCTGAATTACATTGTATCCGGCACCGAGCGGATCATTGTTTGGATCAAGAAATGTCGCAATACGTTTTTGTTGATACGCGGGAAGTTTATTGTAAATCATCTGTACTAAAAACCCAATAACCACGTTTGTGCCGAACACGAGCGATGCAATGAATTGGTTCTCACGGCGCAGCATCCACAATCCTACACCGAGCAAGATGAGGGCAATGAGAAAAGGAGTTGTACCGATAATGGATGCCGTGGCAATGATTGCCGGAGCGATGATGATAATGACAAGAAATTTTGACGCTCCGGCCCAATACAGCACAGGAATGAACATTGCAAGGAATGTCAGTGCCGTACCAAAATCAGGTTGAAGCATAATCAGAATAATTGGAAGTGCAACAATCAGGCTTGCTTTGATAAGATCGTTTAAGTCGGTTGCTTTCACATCACTTTTACTGAGGAATGATGCAACAGCCAGCATCGTTGTAATCTTGACAAACTCAGATGGTTGAATCCCGAGTCCTGCAATGCCCAGCCAACTTTGCGATCCGTATACGCGTCTGCCCATAACAAGAACAAGGATTAATAAACCGAGGGAGGCAAAAAAGATTGGAAGCGCTGACCGTTGCAGCCATCGCAACGGAAGCAGCATCATCGATAACATCGCAAATAAACCAAGAACCGCCCACTGCAATTGACGAAAGAAGTCGCGTCCTTCGTACGCATCGAACGTTGCACTGTAGATCGAAAGAAGTCCAACACACATCAGTCCGAGGACGGCGAAGAAAATTGTTCGATCAAAATATTCTTTAAAAAAGGAATTCATTATTTGTTTGAATGAAGTGCTTTACATTTTTCAGTTTACAGCTATCGGACGAACTTCACCCGATAGTTTTATTCTGTTATACCGGATAATTTCTCCGTATAAATATTTCTCCATGCACAATCCGGCAATTGGTGCTGCAAATGCTCCACCGTACCCCGCATTTTCTACTAGAACGCAAATTGCAATTTTCGGATCTTCGTACGGAGCAAATCCCATAAACCATGCATGCGATTTGCCGTGTGGATTTTGAGCTGTTCCTGTTTTTCCTGCAACCTGAATTCCGGGAATGCGTGCTGCCGTTCCTGTTCCGTGCGGTTCCATGACCGCACGCCTCATGCCCTCCCGCACAAGGTCCCACGTATGATCAGACAGCTTAATTGTGTGCTCATCACTTTTCACATCGATTTTATTTTTTGAATACTTCGTGTAAATCGAATTTACAATGTGAGGCTGAAAGGCATGTCCTTTGTTCGCAAGAATTGCTGCATAATTTGCCATTTGTACCGGCGATACGCCGACTTCTCCCTGGCCGATTCCGAGACTGATCAAATATCCCTGCGTCCATTTTCCTTTTCCGTGAACTCGGTCATAATAATCACGGTCGGGAAGCAGGCCGGTATCTTCTTCTTTGATATCAATTTTCGTTAGTCGTCCGAATCCAAGCTCTCTTCCCATTTCTGCCCAATTATCCAGACCAACTTTCAGCATTAACTGATAGAAAAAAACGTTGCACGATTTGTGGATTGCATCCACAACATTGACGGTCCCATGAACATGTTCACAGTCGAAAGTTTTATTTCCGTACCGGAAATATCCAGGACAGGTTACTTTCCAATTTTCATCGATGATTCCTTTTTCCAGCGCTTCCAGCGCGAGAAGCATTTTAAAAGTGGAACCCGGGGGATATCGTGTTAATGTTGCGCGATTGAAGAGCGGTTTATCAGGATCGTTGTTGAGAGCATGCCATTCGTCGGGAGGAGTAACACCGCTGAACGTCGCAAGGTCATAATCGGGTTTGCTCACTAATGCAATTACTCCGCCGTTTCGTGGATCGATAGCAACGACAGCACCGCGCTTGTCGGCAAGCAGTGATTCTGCCATTGCCTGCACATCGCCATCGATTGCGAGATGAAGATCGAGTCCCGCTTCGGGAGGGATATCATGTTTACCGTTGTCGAACGTCCCGATGATTTGCCCTTTCGCATTCTGCGAAATAAATTCCCATCCCTTTTCACCGCGGAGATATTCTTCATACTTCGCTTCCAATCCTGCATTGCCGATGAGATCGCCGGGTTGATAATAATTTTTATTTTTTTCAAGCTGTGCGTCACTGATTTCTTTTGCGTATCCAAACATATGGCTTCCGCGTGCGGCTGAAGCGTAATGTCTTTTTGATTCCATCTGGATTTCTACACCGCGAAGCTTGTCCTTGTATTCTTCAATGAGCGAAAGTTCTGCAAAAGAAATATCGCGCTTGATACGAGCAGGAACGAACGAATTGTACTTCTTCGCCTGTTTGATCCGCGCTATGATCTCTTCACTGGCCATGCCGAGAATCTTGGAAAGGAATTTGATTTTTGTCGTATCAAAATCAATCGGTGTCAGCATCACCGTATAGGCCGGCTGATTTTCGACGAGCAATTTTCCTTTTCGATCGTAAATATACCCGCGGATCGGAATCTTTGAAACGTTGCGGATCGAATTCGCTTCTGCTTCTTTCCCGTACAAATCGCCGTAGATATACTGCAATTGGAACAGCCGTCCGAACAGGATGAGAAATCCTGCAGCAATAACGATCTTGATTACTACGCGTCGCTCCGATGAACCAAATTCATCCATAAAAAGATTTTATCGTAATTGATGTTTTCGTGACGCAATAAACATCGGGATCATGGCAATAATTGTCGTATACATTGTTGACAGCAGGCCCAACTCTCCAAGCGCGGATAAAAGTCCGATTCCGCTTCCCTGTGTGAAGATAGCGAAGTAAATAACATTGTGTACCAGCGATACAATTGCGACAATCACGATAAATTGATAATTGCCAAGTGTGATATCGATTTTATTTTCGTGATAAAAATATCCTGCAAGAAATCCGGCGACAGTTTTTGTTAACGCTGATAATCCGAGAAACTGTCCACTGACAAGATCCATCGTGATGCCGATGAAAAAGCCAAAAACGGTGGCCGGAATCTGTCCTTCGGTGACGGCAACATACACGATCCAAATTAACAGGATATCCGGAATAATATTTCCTATTGAGGTAAACGTAACAACCGTTGTTTGCAGCGCCAGCAGTACAATGGAGATTAAAACTAATCGAAGATTTTTTTGCATGAAAGAATTTTTGGTGCCAATAAATGATACGGATTCTGAAATAAAGTAGCGGAAAAACGGACAAGAATCAACGGAAAGGGAAAGATCACACGCAAAAAAAACATCCTTGCATCTCTCCCGAAGTTTCCTAACTTTCTACGCATGACAGATTTCTTTCGATACCTGATACCTCCTGCAGAAGCACTCTTTTATTCACGGAAAGATCAATCCGACCCAAGAATGGGAGACTGCGTGCTTCGCGGTGAAAAAAAATTCACCACTGATGTTATGGCGGCCATCGTCGGTGTTCCAGCGGATGAAGGCGTAAAACGTAATGGCGGAAGAATTGGCGCAAAAGAAGGACCAAATGCCATTCGTGAAGAGTTCTACAAACGCACTCCATTTGTGATCGGAAAGGAAAATTCACCATCTGCGTTTCAGATCTTCGATTGCGGGAACATCAAAGCAGGAAAATCTCTCGAAGAAACTCACGATGCCCTCGCTGAAGTTGTTCACGCACTTATTTCTGCGAACATTCTGCCGATCGTTCTCGGCGGCGGACATGACATTGCGTATCCCGATTTCTGCGGATTTTCAAAAAATAAAAAATCCGTTGGTGTCATCAATATTGATACCCATCTCGACTACCGCAAACCGATACCTAAACGAAACAGCGGCACATCATTTCGACAGATGCTTGATCAGCACCAAAGTCCGTTGAATGCGATGAACCTTGTGCATATTGGCGTGCAATCGTTTGCCAATGCCGAAGAGCATTACGATGAATTGGTTGAACGCGGAGCGACAATTTTCTCTTTGCGCGATGTGCGTGAGGAGGGCATTACAAAAATTCTTGACCTTTCCTATGAACTGGCGGCGTCATCGAACGATTCACTCTATATAAGTTTTGATCTTGATGTGGTGCGAAGCGGTGACGCACCGGGTGTGAGTGCGCCGCTTCCTACCGGATTAACTGCAGAAGAATTTCTTACCGCCGCACTATTTGCAGGGAAACGCCGAAAAGTGAAACTGATTGATATCGTTGAAATGAACCCGAAATATGATGTGGATGGAAAAACTGCAAAACTTGCTGCCTTAGCAATGATGTATTTTCTTACCGGCATCGCGAATCGATAATTTTTTTGAATCGTTGTTTGGAGTACGTTCCGTTATCGCAAAAGCATTCAATCCTAAATACTCTATGAATACGCAAACTCAACCGGTGAAACAAGGATCGCGATCGTGGATTGGTGATGTATGGGGAGGATTGGCAGCGATGCTGGTAGCACTCCCTTCGTCAATCGCATTTGGAGTGTTGACTTATTCTGTATTGGGAACTGAATATTCAGGAGCCGGTGCAATGGCGGGAATGCTGGGTGCAGCGGCACTTGGACTGATTGCCCCATTGTTTGGACGAACGGGCGGACTTATTTCAGCACCGTGTGCACCATCGGCTGCAGTTCTTTCTGCGCTGATCGCAGGGCTGCTTGCAGGCAGGGGAGGTGCCGGACTTTCTCCCGCGAATATTTTTTTTCTCCTTGCATTGACCGCTCTGCTCTCTTCAGGACTTCAGATTCTCTACGGAGTTATCGGCGGAGGACGATTAATTAAATTTATTCCGTACCCGGTTGTCAGCGGATATCTCTCCGGTGTCGGCGTTCTTATTGCACTTGGTCAAATTCCGAAACTGTTCGGATTTGCAAAAGGAATTTCGCTCCATCAAGGATTGACGTCTCCCGTATTATGGAAATGGGAAGGACTTACCGTTGGTGTTGTTACAATTGCCTTTATGGGATTCGCGCCGCGCCTAACAAAGAAAATACCTGCCGCCATCGTGGGACTTCTTGGTGGAATAGGTTTTTATTTTGTTCTCGCTATTTTTTCACCAATGCTTCTCACCCTCAACGGCAATCCCCTCATCATCGGACCAATTCAAACTTCAGGCTCTTTCGTTGATGTTGCATCCGGCAGAATTACTTCATTGTTCTCGATTGACTTCACTTCACTTCAGATTATCATTATCCCCGCTCTCACTCTTTCGGTGTTACTTTCCATCGATACGTTGAAGACGTGCGTTGGTCTTGACGCTCTCACCCGCAGCCGTCATAATTCAGACCGCGAATTGATAGGGCAGGGAATTGGAAACTTAGCGTCGTTCATCGTCGGCGGAATGCCCGGTGCGGGAACAATGGGACCAACACTCGTGAACATTACAAGCGGCGGACGCACACCTCGTTCCGGGTTTATTGAAGGAATCTTTGTTATTCTCGTCATTCTTCTTTTGAGCAAACTGATTGCATGGGTTCCCATTAGTGCCCTTGCCGGAATCTTACTTGTCATTGCATGGCGGATGTTTGACAAGAGCATGTTTCGTTTGCTGCGATATCCGGAAGCACGGTTGGATTTTGCCGTCATCGCCGGCGTAATTTTTGTCTCAATAACAGTTGACTTGATCGCCGCATCCGGCGTGGGCATTGCACTTGCGATTCTGTTGTTTATCCGCGATCAAATTCAAGGTTCGGTCATCCGACGGAAATTATACTTGAATCAGATTTCTTCAAAAACTCACCGCCGCGAAGCAGAGCGAAAAATTCTCAACACGCAGGGAGACCAGGGAGTTTTCTGCGAACTGCAAGGGAATCTTTTCTTTGGTACTACGGATCAGCTCTTCTCTCAGTTAGGTTCCGATCTGCGTGCAAAACGATATATTCTCATGGATATGCGCCGGGTTCAATCGTTAGATTATACGGCAGCGCATCTTTTCGAACAGATGCACCGACAGCTAGCAGAGCACGGAGGACAGCTGATATTCAGCGGGATGCCTTCCGGGTTGTTTGATGAACGAGACTTTGAACATTATTTAACGCAGCTGGGTGTCGTCAAAAAAGAAGCCGGGGTGATGATCTCGGAAACTTTGGATGGTGCGCTTGAATGGATGGAAGAACAAATACTTGAAAACGCCGGCATCAATACGAAAGAAGATGAACGAATGCTCGACGTCAAAGATTTCGATCTCTTCCGCGACTTCGACGAACAGACGATGAATGAGTTGAGGAACTGCTTGAGTGAACTGTCGCTTCCACAGGGAGCAAAAGTTTTTTCGCATGGAGATGCGGCGGATGAAATTTTTCTGGTGCGGCGCGGCAGTGTGCGTATCATGCTTCCGCTTGAGCGCGGAAAACGTCATCACCTGGCGACGATTGGTGCGGGAGATTTCTTCGGCGAACTTGCGTTCCTTGACAAAGGAGTGCGCTCTGCCGATGTGGAAGCGAAGGTTCCCACCGATCTCTATGTTCTTTCACGCGCACGATTTAACGTACAATCCAGATCCAATCCCGAATTTGGCGTACAGGTCTTTGCCCGCCTTGCGCACGCTATTGCGCTTCGTCTCCGCCAAACCGATGCCGAACTGCGAGCGCTCGAAGAACGATAAAGAAACGTTCCACCTGACGAACACAGCGGATATTATTGGAATAAATCCGAACCATAATGGCGATCGAAAGACTGTAAAGCTTGTTGCAATAGCGATGATGTATTTCTCGGCCGGTTGTTGCAAACAGGTAATTTTTTTAGATCGCTTTATACTTTTCTAAGTGTTAGCGCAGTAATTTCCGATCGCGCGCCGAGCCGCACCGGCGGTCCCCAATAGCCCGTTCCTTTGCTCACATACACCCACGTTTTTTCTCCCCACTTGTGCAAACCTTTAATAAACGGCTGTCCGAGTGTTGCAAGATAATTCCAGGGGAAAAATTGCCCGCCGTGCGTGTGTCCGTTCAAGACAAGATCGAAATCAAGATCATTCATCTGATATAATGTACGCGGCTGGTGCGCCATTAAAATTTTTGCTGCACCATTTGGTGCACGTTCAATTGCCTTGTGAGGATCGGAAGTTTGATCTTTATAAAATTGCCCAGCGCTGTAATCGGTAACACCGGCAAGAATTATTTTTGATCCGTTCTTTTCAATTGCGCGGTGTTCGTTCATCAACACGTCGTACCCAAGATGTTCGGCATGTTTGATCCATTGAATCGCACCGGAATAGTATTCGTGATTTCCCGTCGTAAAAAATTTTCCGAAGGGTGCATGCAGTTCGCCGAGCGATGCAACATCCCGTTCAAGATTCACCACCGAACCATCCGCCATATCGCCGGTGAAAGCAATGAGATCGGGAGATTGTTTCTGAACTTCTTCCACAACAGTTTCAATCCATTTTTTATCAACCGTTAATCCTGCATGAATGTCACTGATTTGTGCGATGGTAAATCCGTCAAATTCTTTTGGAAGCCGGGCAATAGGAATATCAATCCGAACAATGCCGGGAGTTTTTCGTGCTTCGTAAATACCGTACGATGTTGCAATTGCCGCGGCGCCGATGACCCCGAGATTCGTTGACTGCAGAAGAAATTGTCTGCGAGAGTTGTCGATGAGTTGTGTCTGCGGCTTAACAAAAGAATAGATCTTCTGGAAGATATTTGTCATCAATAAACCGGCATCACGAAGAAAGAGAAAAGTAAAAACAAAAGAGATGAATCCGAGTCCGACGTATGTGATCCACGAAAATGTTGAGCCTGTTCCGCCGCTGACTCTCGAAAAAATCGTCGAAAAAACGGGGAGAAGAAATATTGAGGAAAGGATAATCCACGCGATGCGCTTTTGCTTTTTGCTCCATGCCATCGGTTTAATCAATCGTTTGCCGATGTACGTAATGCCCAGCGAACAGACAACAGTAACAATTGAGAAAAAAATAATTATTTGAAGAGGCATGGAAAATTTTTAAGTTGACTCAAAAATGAATGGTCATTGCGAGAGAGCGAAGCGAACGAAGCAATCTTCCCAGAGTAAAACAAAAACGAGATTGCTTCACCAAACAACGGTTCGCAATGACTTTTCTTTGAAATATCGTTTAGTAATTATTTCACAATTTTCATTTGAAACATCGGCGATTGAAATTTTCCGAACATGCGGACCCACAGCAGCAAAAATGATTCTGTTCCTCGTGCAGCTGATAAATCACCGAGATCGAGGATGTTCTCTTTTTTCCAGCCAAATGAAACGATGAGTGAAACAACTTTGCTTTTTGCCAGCTCATCATTACCGCAGATTGGCAATGTATGATCGCCGTTATTCACAAGCATTGGATTGACCATTAATGCGTTGGAAAGCGTATTAAATGCTTTCACAACTTTTGCGCCGGGGAATGTGCGTTGAATCTGCTCGCCAAGCGAGTCGGTATTGGCAATTGTCAGTGACGGTGGCATTCCTTTTGAGAAGTCGAGCGGATTGGCAACATCGACAAGAATTTTTCCGTTCACATTTTTTTCTCCCGCTGATTTCAGCGCATCGAGCGATCCGATGCCCGTTGTGCAATTGAAAATAAATTCATCCGCAAATGCCGCCGCATCGGCAAATGTTCCGTGCGATGCAAGCATTCCATTCTTTTTTACCCACTGCGAAGCCTTTTCATTATTCGCTGTTCTGGATCCCATCTTTACATTGTGTCCAAGTTGAACCAGCTTTGTTCCAATTGCATCTCCAACCATTCCTGTTCCCAGAATTCCAATATTCATTACACCTTCTCCGTAGAATTATGATTCATTATTATAGCAAGATCGAGTTTCCAAAATTCACAATAGAATATTGTTATATCTTTTTTTCATCGGGTGTCCAGCCGCATCGGCGACGGTATTCTTCTTTAAATTTTTCTCGTTCTTCCGGTGTCATCGAAGCAAGTTTTTCTTCCATCTTGTGTTTCCATTTGTCATGTTTCCATGAATGATGTCCGCCCCAGCCACGCACAAGAATATGCGAAAGGACGAGCAAGCCGATTGCCTGCCAGAATGTGATTGTTGGTCCGTGGAAAATATCAGGAATCAACATGTTCCACAATTCCATGACAGCAACGCCGAACACGAGAATCATCAGCGCGCCGAAGGCGAGGAACATCGCGATTTTTTTTGCCCACCAAGTTTTCATTGTAGTCTCTCCTTAAAAATAAATTTCTTGTTCATCTTTATTCCCGTACGTTCGTCGCGGGAATCATTTCTTATCCAATAAATTCAAATTCATCGTACATCTCTTGCAGCTTTTCTCTCAGGAACAGCACGGCATATCGTTTTCGTGACAGCAATGTGTTGATCGGCTCGCCCGTTTGTTCTGCAATCTCTTTAAAACTTTTTCCTTTCAACTCGTGCATCACAAACACTTCTTTTTGTTCATCAGGAAGTTCGTCCAACGCATCGGCAAGTTCCGTCCACACCAGCGATCGTGCATACACCTGATCAGGGTTTTGCGTTGGATCGTAGAGAATGTCTTCGAGATTCAACGGCATCGAAGGATCGGTGTCGCTTCGGGGAAGGGAATCGGGACGTTTCTTTCTGTACCAATCGATGATTTTATTTCGTGCAACAGTGAAGAGCCACGACGTCATCTTTTCGATCGGCTCGGTTACGCTGTAGTTGGACATTAATTGATAGAACACATCCGAAAGAATATCTTCCGCATCTTCTTCAGTACGTACACGACGGCGGATGAAATCGAATAATCGTTTTCGTTCTGCGCGAAATGTTGCGTCTGCCGCTGATTGGACAGTGCGAGTGCGTTCTATAGCCACTGTGGTTACCAATTTTTACCCTCTTCGTGATTCTCAACGAGAATATTATACAGAATAGAAGACGATAAACCTTTCCTGATATTGTAAAAAATAAAGAAGTATTGAAAGAACAGCGGGGGAGCCCAGGAAGTTCTTTGTTTTGCAACGATATTTTTGGCGAACATTACAATCGAACGCCGAATACAACCCGCCACCTGAAATCAAAGGCTTTTTCATTGGGTCGTGATGGATCGTTAACATACAGCGGGAAGTATACGCCAACGCCATATCCAGGAATTGAAATGCCAAAAAAATTCGACCCGTTTACTGACAATGATAATCCGGCACCTGCATCGAAAAATAGTTTTCGCTGTGACGTTGTATCGTACGCGGTTCCTGCATCGGCAAACAAAATGAAAGCGCCGCGTTTCAATTCAAGATTTGCCGCTGCAACACGATTTGCCGTCGTATCGTGCGTTATAAACATATTTCCGCCGCCGGAGGAGACAAAGTGAGATCGTAACACTCTGCTTGTCCACGGAGTTCGGAATATCCACGATTCAAATTGCTCAAGCGGAGATGATTGCGAAAGCGAAAGCGAAGTTTGTGCAGGAATATTTCCTTCGCTTGCACCGGCGAAGAATCGAAGCTTTGATGTAAAGCCTGCGAATAATCTCGATTCAATGTGCGCTTCGGCAGTGTACTTTGTATAGATGAATGTTGACCACGGTGTTCCGAATTCATTTGACATGACGAATGACGATCGTCCCCATGAATACATTTTGTTGTAGCGGAAAGAAATTGTTCCGGAGACAAGATCACCCGGATTCCATTCTGATGGACTGTTGAGATATCGCGCATCGCGAAGTGCAGTTGATTTGATGCCTGCAGAAATTCCGAAGGTTCGTCTCAGATTGCTGTAAATAGAATTATATCGCTCCCACATCGCATCCACTGTCCACTGATAACCGGTTCTTCCGTCGAGACGAAATCCTTTGATCTCTGTCGTGAGATTTGGCGAGAAGAAACTGATCGGCGTTGAATACGAAAAAAGAAAATCGGGGATGTTACTTCGTGTTCCATACTTCACCGTCAAATTCGTATTGTAATCTGTCAGCAAATAATTTCCGGTAATGCTCGTTCCGATTTCAATTCCATCACGATTGTTGAATCCGGCGGTTGGAGCAAAATTGATTCGGTATGAATCGAGAGGATAAAACAGCTGGTTAAGAATATTAAATCCGTAATCGTACTCGATCTTCGGCAAGCCTGAAGTGTTATTCATTCGGTTCAAATCAAGCAATTGAAGATCAGGATCTAATTCGACCTGGTTGACTTTTGCCGGAAGATTGTGAATGATGTGTGTGTAATTCGTTCGATACAGCCACGCCGTTACCGGAACGCGAACGTCTTTTGTTGAATTGTCGGCAAGATGCAATCGCAGCGTTGCCGGCATAATTGCGCGGTCACAATTTTCCAATGCGATTGATGTAGTCCATCCGGAATCTGTTTGTTCACTTTTCACCCCGCGAACCGCAAAATCAAGTTTGTATGTTTCTTCAAACCATTCGTGCCAGAACCAATCAAGGTCGGTTCCCGCAACATCTTCAACCGTATTGAAAAAATCTTGCGGCGACGGGTGTTTGAATTTCCATCGCTCAAAATATTCTTTCATTGCACGCTCGAACAATTCTCTTCCAAGCATATCGCGAAGCATGGACATTACAGCAGATGTTTTAAAATAGACAGTGGTTCCGTAATCGTTTCGCGGCATAAGATACGAATCGGTCAGCAGGGATTGAATTCGATTGTGTCTTTCGCTCCACATCAAAAATCGCAGATTGAATTGACGTTCGCTGTTGTTTGGAAGAAATTTCCTGAATTTCTGAACAGTAGCAGGAGAGACAGCACCATTTGTACCGCGGTCCTCATCAGTCAGTGTTGAGGAAATAAATTGAGTAAATCCTTCATCCATGAACGCATAATTTGATTCGTGCGATCCGATCGTCATGGGAAACCACTGATGTCCGAGTTCATGCACAATAGTATAATACATCGATGACGTGATTGCATCGCCGCTTTCGATATATGCAAGCATCGGATATTCCATTCCATTGACAGGACCGGAAACAACCGTTGCCTGTGGATATGGGTACTCGCCATAATGTTCTGAGAAAAATTCGATCGTCCGTTTGGCAAATGCCGCGCCTTTATCCCAATTGTTTGTTTCGCCGACAAGAAATGATTCTGCTCGCTGTTCACTCGGAAGATAGAATGCATAAATATTTTTCCCGGATTGTGTTTTCGTTGCATCCCACACAAATCGCGGTGATGAAGCCCATGCAAAATCTCTCACATGCTGTGCAGTGAAATGCCACATTTGCTTTCCTTCTTTTAGATACAATCGTGCAGAATCCGTCTCATTCGGCGGAATGATTTCAATTGTTGAATCTTTTGAATTGATATCGAGTCGCAATAATTGTTCAGGAGTGAGCACATCTTTGGTGTTTTGTAAAATGCCTGTTGCGGCGATGATGTAATTCGCCGGCACGGTCAATTGCGCATCCCAGTTCCCATATTCAGTGTAAAATTCTGCCTGACCGAGATATTGCGTCGTATCCCATCCACGCCAGTCATCATACACGGCAATTTGCGGATACCACTGGCAGAGACCAAATTCAGTTCCGTCGCTGCCGGTGCGAAGATCAGGATTTGTTGTTATCCTGTAATTCCATTGTACCGTAATTTCAATTTTTGAATTGGGAAGCAACGGTGTTACCAACGGTGTTTCCATAATCGTGCTATTTATGCGCATAGGGAGTGAATTTCCATTCAACACCAGCGAATCGATGATAATACCTTTTGTGCTTTCATACACGCGCCCAGTCGTGCCGTATGTTTTGCGCGCTTCAGAATTTTTTTGAAAAATATTCTGATACATGTGCCAAAAAATTGTTCGAAGTGTATCGGGAGAATTGTTGAAATACGTGATTGTCGCTTTCCCTTTTAACAGATTCGAATCGGGAAGTAATTCTGCATTAACGGTGTAGTCAACGTGCTGCTGCCAATACGAGGCGGATGGTTTACCATTGTTGAAACGCGTTGCATCTTTTGCAAATGCAATTGAACAAAGAACGACAAAAAAGCACAGAAACTTTTGCATGGAAAATTCCTTCGCTGGTAAAGTATTGAAACAAAGTATGAAAAAAATATTTTACTATAACGATAAATAACCCAAAATGATGCAAATATTCTGGTGCGAAACGAAACACAAATCGTCATTGATAATTGTTAATAAGTTTTATTGAAGGGAAAAGCAATCGGTGCTTCTTGCACTTCCTCTCTATTATTAGTATTTTGAGTTCAGAAAACCCTGCCTTTGAAGCATTTCGGCGGGGATTTTTATTTGCAAATTGTGAAGGATGAATTACGAAGGATGAAAAAGTATTTCATAATTCATCCTTCAAAAATCATCCTTTTTGTATTTTTGAAGCAAGAATGAACAACATCCGAAATTTCTCCATCATCGCACACATCGACCACGGCAAATCTACGCTCGCAGACCGTTTGCTGGAATATACCGGCACAATCACTTCACGCGATTTAGTGGTGAACCAAGTGCTGGATGATATGGATCTCGAGCAGGAACGCGGTATTACGATTAAGCTCCACGCAATCCAGATGAAGTATAAAGCAAAAAACGGCGAACAGTATATTTTTAATTTGATCGATACACCCGGTCACGTTGATTTTACATACGAAGTTTCACGCTCGCTTGCGGCATGCGAAGGTGCAATTCTTGTCGTTGATGCATCGCAGGGAGTTGAAGCACAGACGATCAGCAATTTGTATATGGCGATTGATGCGGGGTTAGAAATTATTCCGGTCATGAACAAGATCGACCTTCCTTCCGCTGCCACAACGATGGAAACCGTGAAGAATGAAATTATCGGATTGATTGGATGCAAAGAAGAAGAAATTATCAAAGCAAGCGCGAAAACAGGATTTGGTATTGAAGAAATTCTTGAAGCAATCGTAGCGCGAGTTCCTGCGCCGAAAGGTGATGTAACAAAACCGGCGCGTGCATTGATCTTCGATTCCAAATTCGATTCGTACCGCGGAGCAATTGCGTTTGTTCGTGTGGTGGATGGAATTTTGAAAGAGGGCGATAAGATTAAATTTATTAATAATGGCAATGCAGCGGAGATTGAAGAATGCGGCGTTCTCTATATGAAACGTTCGCGCACGGAACAAATCGAAGCGGGCAACGTCGGTTATGTTATAGCTGGATTGAAGAATGTGCGAGATACAAAAGTCGGTGATACGATCACGACCTTTCACCACGGCGCAACAGAAGCATTGAGCGGTTACAAAGAAGTGAAACCGATGGTGTTTAGCGGCTTGTATCCGACAAACAGCGATGACTTTGGCGAACTTCGCGAGTCGCTCGAAAAACTTTCGCTCAACGATTCGTCGCTTGTCTATACTCCCGAAACATCCGGTGCGCTTGGTTTTGGATTCCGCTGCGGATTTCTTGGTTTGCTTCATATGGAAATTATTCAGGAACGGTTGGAACGCGAGTTCAATCAATCGCTTATTACCACCGTTCCGAACGTAGAGTTTCGTGTGATTTTGACGAATGGAGAAACAATAACGGTTGATAATCCTGCCGACATGCCGGATCCGTCAAAGATTGAAAAAGTAGAAGAACCGTACATCAAAGCGCAGATCATCACACCGACAGAATACATCGGCAACATTATGAAATTGTGCATGGATCGTCGCGGTATCTGGAAGGATACAAATTATCTCGATCCGACACGCGCAGATATTTCGTACGAATTTCCATTGTCCGAAATTATTTTTGATTTCTACGACAAGTTGAAATCGCTTACGCGTGGTTACGCATCGCTTGATTATGAATATCTTGATTACCGTGAATCCGATCTTGTGAAACTTGACATCATGTTGAATGCAGAACCGGTTGACGCATTATCAACCATCGTTCATCGTGATAAATCGTATGATATGGGGAAGAAGCTCTGTTCAAAATTAAAAGAACTTATTCCCCGGCAGATGTTTGAAGTTGCCATTCAGGCCGCAATTGGAAGCAAGATTATTGCGCGTACAACAGTTTCTGCGATGCGGAAAAATGTGCTTGCGAAATGCTACGGCGGCGATATTTCCCGAAAGCGTAAGCTTCTCGAGAAACAAAAGGAAGGGAAGAAGCGTATGAAACAAGTGGGCAGAGTCGAACTTCCGCAAGAGGCATTTTTAGCGGTGCTGCAAATGGGTGACGAGTGATGCAGGTGAGCAGTAAAAAGTATGAATTGTGAAGTAGAAATTGTAAGCGAACAAAAACCAAAATATCCCATAGGATTGTAATTGTATGGCAAAGCAGGAAGAACAAAAACACGAGGAAAAAGATAAACGAACATCGAAAGAAAAATTCATTGCGCAGGTAAAAGAATTTGTCATCGTGTTCGGCGGATTCATTCTTCTCAATAATTTTGTTATCGCATCATTTCTCGTTCCGACCGGTTCAATGGAAAACGAAGTGATGACGGGCGATTTTTTGATGGTGAATAAATTTATTTACGGCGCTTCAACGCCCCGCAATATCATGTTCACCAATATTCGTCTGCCGTGGACAACGCTTCCGGCATTTAAAGATGTGAAGCGCGGTGATGTAATCGTTTTTGAGTTTCCCGGAATGCGTGAAGAAGTTCATCCCAAAGAATTCACATTCTATCTTAAAAGATGTTTGGCGATTTCCGGCGATACGCTGGAAGTAAGAAATCGGGTTGTGTACGTGAACGGTCAGCCTGCACCGCTTCCCAAAAATATGAAATTTAATTTTTCAGGAAAACCACCCGGATATGCCGATGAAAGAATTTTTCCTCCCACTGCGCCATTCAATGAAGATTTTTACGGCCCGGTTGTTATTCCAAAAAAGGGGATGACAATGACAATAACGCCGCAAAATTTTGCCATGTGGCAAACTTTTATTGAGCGCGACGGGCACACTGCTGAGCTGCGCGGCGGAATAGTGTATGTCGATGGAAAACAAACCAACGCATACATTGTCGAAAAAGATTACCTCTTTGGGATGGGAGACAACCGCGACAATTCATTGGACAGCCGTTTCTGGGGTTTCATCCCCCGTGATTATGTCGTGGGCACACCGATGTTCGTCTATTTCTCTGTAACAAATACGGATGAATATGCCGGGCAGCTTGCCATGCGCGGTGAAGAAATGCGCATGAGCTGGATCTACACAACATTGTCCGGGCATAATATTCTTCTCGATATCGTCTCAAAAATTTTACTGACAGCATTTAATCCAGAAATGATTCGCTTCAACCGTGTCGGCACGGTGATTGGGTAACGGAAAGTCATGTGGCGTAAAATTCGCAGCGCCATTATTGCTGTTGGGCTGACCATTGTCTTTGCCGCAGGGTTAAAATCATGTATCATCGATGCGTACCGGATTCCAACCGCATCGATGAGTGAAACACTTCTTCCCGGAGATTTTCTTCTCGTCAATAAATTTATCTATGGAGCCAAAACTCCGTCACCTATTTTTTTTATTCCAGTTCCTTCAATTCAATTTCCCAAGATCAAAGAAGTTCTTCGCGGCAATGTGATTGTGTTTGAATTTCCGGGTGAACCCGGAGAAGTGATTCCCGTCCGCCATCAATATCTTGTCAAACGGTGTGTCGGCCTGCCTGCCGATACAATTGAAATTCACCATGGCACATTAACCGTAAATTCCAGATTGTATCCGGGACTGGAGAAAAAATTTGTTCAAGATTTTTCCGGGATAATTGTTCCGTTTAAGGGGATGGAGATTCATCTTGATTCTTCATCGCTTGATCGATGGAAAATATTAATCTGCCGTGAAGGTCATACCGTCGAACGATATGATTCGAAAATTTTTGTTGATCGAAAACAAGCGTCTTCCTATAGAGTGCAAAAAAATTATTATTTTGCTCTTGGTGACAATGTGAATAACAGTTACGACAGCCGATTTTGGGGCTGCATTCCGGCGGACAATATTGTTGGCGAGGCGCTGGTGGTTTATTGGTCGAAGGGTGACGAAGGCATACGCTGGAACAGAATCGGGACGATTGTGCGATAATGGCGAGCATCTATTTACATATTCCATTTTGCGAGCGAAAGTGCATCTATTGCGATTTTTACTCCATTGAAAATATGACATCGATGGAGCAATTCCTTTCGTCATTGAAAAAAGAAATTGTTATGCGTGCTGATGAATTTTCTCATCCGGAATCGATTGAAACAATTTTTTTTGGCGGGGGAACCCCGTCCCTGCTTTCGCCAAAAGAGTTCGAAGAAATTCTTTCTCTGCTTTACAAACACTATCTCATAGAGCCCAAGGCAGAAATTACCTGTGAAACAAATCCGGGAACTGTCGAACAACAGAAGCTAAAAGATTTTCACGCTGTAGGAATCAATCGCGTCAGCATCGGTATCCAATCGTTTCATGACGATGATCTTCATTTCTTGAGCAGAATTCATTCTGCTGCTGAAGCCGAACATGCCATCGAAAGCGCGTACAGAGCGGGATTCAATAATGTGAACTGCGATCTTATTTTTGCTCTTCCAAAACAAACGCCTGAACGATGGAGCGAAAATCTTCGGCGTGCAATTGCATTGAAGCCGAAACATATTTCTGCATATGCATTGATTGTTGAAGATCAAACTCCGCTGGCAACGATGGTAAAAGATAAGCTTGTTCACCCTCTTCCGGATGAAGACGATGCTGCACTGTATCAGATGACACTTGATACGCTGCGGGCACATGGATATGATCAGTATGAGGTTTCGAATTTTGCGCAACCCGGATTCGAATGCAAACATAACATTAACTACTGGAATCATTCCAATTACATCAGCTTTGGCCCTTCGGCGCATTCGTTCTGGAAAGATTCCTATGCGACCGGAAAACGATGGTGGAATGTGCGAAGCGTGCAGAGCTATTGTTCGGATATTGATGCAGGGAAATTTCCGATCGTCGGCGGTGAACACATTGACGAGCAAAAAATGTTTAATGAAGAAATTTTTCTCGGATTGCGTTCCACGGGGATTGATATCAGGAAAATTCGCGCTTTCTTTCGCAGGGACCTTCTTATTACGCATCGTAATCTTATTCAAACTCTTGAAAAAGAAAAGATGATTGTCTGCTCGAACACGATGATCTCTCTTACGTCTAAAGGGTACATGATTTGCGATGAAATAGCAGAGAAATTTGTTGAGTGACGAATAAAATGATGAGTGTCGCCGGCATGTTCGTGTCAAAATTCCTTTGTTTCTCTCAACCTTTCAAAGTATATTTATCCGTCTAAGTGGTATGGTTCACAATAATTTCTGAGGAATTAATGGAGCACAAGAAACTAAATAAGATCATCGCCGCCGTGGTTTTTGCGATCTCGATGGTGACCTATATTAAAACATTATCGGATACCGTTGTATTTTGGGATGTCGGTGAATTTATTGCCGCATCGTATTTATTGCAGGTTCCGCACCCCCCGGGTTCGCCGTTGTTTCTGCTTATCGGAAAATTATTCGGCATGATTCCGCTCTATCACGACCCTGCGGTTCGGGTTCACATTATCTCAGCCATCGCGAGTGCATTCACATCGATGTTTCTCTATCTCTCGCTGGTAAAGTTAATTATTTTGTGGAGACCACGGACAGAAGAGACATGGAATAAAATAACTCTCTATACAAGCGCAGCAATCGGTGCGTTATCCCTTACATTCAGTCCGACATTTTGGTTTAATGCGGTTGAAGCAGAAGTATATGGCGCCAGCATGCTCTTTATTGGTTTGATCACCTGGCTTTCGTTGCGGTGGAATGAAAGGGCAGATTCTCCGAATCACCAGCGGTATATTTTGTTGATCGCATATCTCATCGGCCTTTCGCTTGGCGTACACTTATTAGCACTGTTGGTTATTTTCCCATTTCTGATTATTGTTTTTTTCCGTCGATACACCTACACGTTTCGCAATTATATTATCTTCGGAATTATCGCCATTGCAATTTTTGCTGTTGTGTATCCCGGTATTGTAAAATTGCTTCCGAATATGCTCGATGGTGAATTTGCGCTCGGCAGCGGTCCCGAAACAAAAAATATCATATGGACATTAATTCCTATTGCGGCAATTTGCGCGGCATTGTACGGGGTTTATTATTCGGTTAAACACAAGCGCGAAATTTTAAATCTCGCATCGTTATCATTCCTGCTTATTATTCTCGGGTATTCTACATATGCGATGGTGCTCATTCGTGCGAATGCTCATACTCCGATGAATGAAAATGATCCGAGTACAGTGAAGAAGCTTGTTTCTTATCTCAATCGTGAACAGTACGGCGATGCGCCGATGATGAAACGACGCTACAGTCAGGAACCGCAGCATCAAGGGATCTACACAAATTATAAAAGCGACTGGGATTATTTTGTGCGGTATCAACTGGACGAAATGTTTCTGCGGTATTTCTTGTGGCAGTACGTGGGAAGTGAAGGAGATTTTCAAGGAGCACAAGCAAATTGGAAACAATTGTGGGGCATTCCGCTCTTCATCGGCATTTTCGGATTTTACTACCACTATAAAAAAGACCGGGTCATGTGGTGGGTCTTTTTCAATTTCTTCTTGTTGATGGGATTCATCATGGCGATTTATTTTAACATGCAGAATCCTCAGCCGCGAGAGCGCGATTATTTTTATGTCGGCGCCTTCTTTGTGTTCTCCATGTGGATTGGCATCGGTGCACTGGGAATTGTCGATTCGTTGCGAGAGATGATCAAAAATACACAGGCGCAAAAATGGATTACCTATGCAGCGTTGTTGTTATGCGTAGTATGTATCCCTTTTAATATGGCGCGGACAAATTATAAGACTGCTGACCGAACCGGTGATTATGTTGCATGGGATTATTCGTATAACTTGCTGCAGTCCTGCGAGCCCGATGCAATTTTATTTACGAACGGTGATAATGATACATTTCCACTTTGGTATTTGCAGGATGTTGAAGGAGTACGAAGAGATATTCGGATCGTCAATTTAAGCTTAGTCAATACATCGTGGTATATTCAGCAGTTGAAACATGAGATGCCCTACGGAGCAAAAAAAGTACCGGTCACACTTTCCGATCAGGAAATTGAGCAGATTGGACCGATCCAATGGGAACCTCGAACGATGAAAATTCCTGTTCCTGCAAGTGTCATGCGGGAATATAAGCAATACAGTTCAGATCGTCCGGCACAGCCGAATTTACCTGCAGATACGTCGGCAAAAGGAGGAGATATTACTTTTGTTCTTCCGAATACGATGCAATTTGGCAATGTGAAAGCCATTCGTGCGCAGGATATTATGGCGTTCAATATTATTCAAGCAAACAATTGGGAACGCCCGATTTATTTTGCAGTGACCTCAACCCCGGATTCCAAGATTGGTTTGGATCGATATTTCCGTATGGATGGTTTGGCAATGAAATTAATTCCGTATCAAACTGCCAACGATGAAGGAGTTATTGATCCTTCAATTCTTTCCGCCAATTTGATGAATGTTCCGTCAGTTCCAAATAAAGGATTCCAGCGCGGATATTTGTACCGCGGTTTGCAGGATTCTACAGTGCATTACGATGAAAATGTTACACGGCTTGCAATGAATTATCGAAATGCCTTTATGCGGTTGGCGTTGTATTATATGAACGCAACACATGAAAACGCGAAAGCTGTTGCCGTGTTGGATTCAATGTTGGCCCGATTCCCGGCCAGCGTTCTTCCATTGGACTATCGCGTTGAATCGGATATTGCAAACTTCTATTATTTTGCCGGAGCAAAAGACAGGTATAAAGAAGTTTCTGATAAAGTTTTGTCGCATTTGTTGGACATTACGTCGAAACCGATTTCTGAACCATTTACCAATCAATACCACCCGTACTACATGTTATTTACGACGTACCAGAATCGCGGGGAGTATAGTAAAGCTTTAGAAACACTCGACAAGATTAAAGAAATATACGGCAGTGTAAAAGGCCTTTCGGAGTGGGCTGCAATGCAAAAAGGGCAAATCCAAGCACAGATGGCGCTTGGTGACGGGGCAAAAAAAGATACGGCAAGAAAATAATTGATGAAAGGTGTAACGGCCACAGAACTTCACAGCAAGAAATAAATTATCTTCTGTGACTCTGTGGTTTGTTTTTTTTATTGAGGAATACATGAAAGAATCTCGTTTAGAGCACTGGGAAACATTTTGGGAAGAAAAAAAAGAAGTAAAAGAAGTCTATTCCAATTCTGACCGCGTTGTTCGCAATATCAAAAAAATTGCCGATGTCCGCGGAAAAAAAATTCTTGAAATCGGCGCAGGTACCGGACGCGACAGTTTTCCGTTCGTCGAACTCGGTGCGGAAGTCTATCAGCTCGACTATTCGTTCAATTCGTTGAAGATCATGAAGAAAATTGCCGAGGAAGAAAAGATGGATGTGAAAATTGTCGGCGGCGACACATTCATGCTTCCATTTAAAGATGAAACGTTCGACATTATTTTCCATCAAGGACTTCTTGAACATTTTCGCTATGCAAAAGCAGAAGCGCTCCTAAAAGAAAATATCCGCGTGCTTAAAACCGGCGGACTGCTGTGCGTTGATGTTCCACAGCGATATCATATTTACACTGTGATTAAAACATTTCTCATTGCAATCAATAAATGGTTTGCCGGATGGGAACGCTCATTTTCTGTGTCGGAATTAAAAAAAGAAATGGAACGTCTTGGACTGACGACGGTTCATATCTATGGGGAATGGATGTATCCGAGTTTATTCTATCGTGCATCGCGTGAAGCGTTGTTGAAACTTGGTCTCAAGCTTCCATTAAATCCAAAAATTCCCCTTCTAACAAACATCCGAAAAACATTGCGCAATTCTCTCCGCGATACTCCACTCGCGTATTACACCTCGCTTTCCATGGGAGTGATCGGAAAAAAATAAATGAAAATCCTGATCTTCAACTGGCAGGACATTTCACATCCGCTTTCCGGCGGAGCCGAAGTTCATCTTCACGAAACGTATTCCCGCATTGCCGCAATGGGCCACGATGTGACCCTGTTTTGCTCATCGTATGACGGTGCCAAACCGTTTGAAGAAATGAACGGCATTACGATAATTCGAGAGGGAGGGCGTTTTCTTTTCAATTATGTTGTGATGAAAAAATATTTCACCACGTTCAAAGAACAGCGTTTTGATCTGATCGTGGATGATATGAATAAGATTCCATTTTATACTCCGGCATACGTTAAAGAACCGATTCTCGGCGAGCTTCATCATCTTCTTGGAACAAGCGTCTTTAAAGAAACAATGGCGCCGCTCGCTTCATACGTTTATCTCATGGAACGAGCTGCGCTTCCGTTGTATAAAAAAATCCATTTCATGATTCATTCTCCGAGCACATTGGCCGAAGTGCAAGAAAAAGGATTTTCTTCTGAGAAAATTCACTACGTTCCGTACGGAATGAATCACGAATTATTTCGTGAGACCGGAGTTTTAAAATCAAAAGAACCGCTCATTGGCGCTCTCGGCAGATTGAAAAAATACAAATCATTCGATCATCTTCTTGAAGCATTCCCAATTGTCAAAAAAGAAATTTCCGATGCAAGGATTGTTGTTGTTGGCGACGGCGACGATAAACCGCGTCTTATAGAAATGGCGAAACAGTTGAACATAATGGATTCTGTTACGTTTACCGGTTTTGTGGACGAAGAAGAAAAAGTAGATTGGCTGAATAAGATGCACATTGCGGTGAACACATCCGCAAAAGAAGGGTGGGGATTGACGGCAATTGAGGCGAATGCGTGCGGCACTCCGACGGTTTCCAGCAATGTGCAGGGATTACGCGACGCTGTGGTCGATGAAGAAACAGGTTTGTTGTACGAATATGGCAATAGGGAGCAGCTTGCCGAAAAAATAATTCTTCTGCTTCGCGATGAACATTTGCGCGAACGACTTACCGCCAATGCACTTCAACGTTCAAAAGAATTTGATTGGCAGATTGGTGCAGAAAAAACGATGGAAGTGATTGAAAGAGTTGTGCAGAAAAAATAAAAAACCTTGCAAAGGATTTTTAATCAACACCTACTTAAATGATGGTTCTTTTACACGCCCTTTGCAAGGTGAAAGCACTACGCTCGATACGATACAATTACATTATCGTTAGAAATCTCTCTTTCGATGTCATCGAAATTCCGCAGCGTGCCGGTGCAGTACCTTCGTACGTATTTCCACATGTTGGACACACTTGATATTGTAACGGAAGCGATTTATCAGTTTTACCATCGAGGGCTTTGAGGGCATTTGTATACATCACTTTATGTTTTTGCTCGGTTTGATACGCATAATTGAACGAAAGTAAAGCAATGTTTGCCTTTGCTTTATTTGCATCTTTTAGAAATTGCGGATACATCGTAGCCACTTCGTACGACTCTCCTTTAATAGCATCTTCAAGATTTTCTTTTGTCGATTTCACTTCGAATTTTGGCGTAAACTCAAAAACTTTTTCTCCTAATTGCTCTAACGCCGCTTTGTGGTTGCCGGCATGAATTGCTTCCGATTTTGAAGCGGCTTCGAAGAGCAGCGCAATGTTCGTGAATCCTTCTTCACGAGCTTTGTTTGCATACGCTTGATATTTCGCGCTTGCTGTTGTTTCTCCCTTTATAGCTTCTTTTACATCGTCAATTGTTTTTGCCAGTGATGCATCCACATCTTTTGCAAACACGTACGCAGATGCAGCGACGATTGCGATGAGAATAACAAAAAATTTTTTCATTGTAGCTCCTTCCTTTGATGATGGTGAGATATAATGTTGTTGAATTGGTTCAACAAAAATACATCATCCATCATGAAAAGATGGTTAATGATTTCTTAAAATTGGATTAAAATGAGAATGAGGGAAAATGAATGGTGAATGACGAACCCTTGTGAAGCTCGCTTCCTACGGTTACAAAAAGTCCCTGGGTTTCAGCATATCGCCGAACAAGGGCTAACCCTAACCCATTGCCTGAAATTTCAGACGTTCGTGATTCGTCGGTTCGATAAAAACGATCGAAGATGAACGGCAGTTGCTCTTTGCTGATTCCTTTTCCTTTATCGGAAATAATGCACAAAAGTTCAGCATCGGAGGTTAAGAAGGAAATCGAAATATCCGGTCTCGCCTTGGCATACTTTATCGCGTTGCTGACGATGTTTTGAATCATGATGCTGAGCATATCTTTATCGGCGCGGACGATGTAAGGTTTTTCGCCTTTTAAAGTTACTTTGGATTTTGAAGTCGTTAATTCGTTTTCCATCTTTTGCAGCGTTGCCCTTACAAACGAAGGCAATTCAATCGGTGTAATGTTTTTCGCATAATCGTTGCTCTCAAATCGTGCAAACGCGAGCAATTGGTCGACAAGTCGAGACATTCTGTTAATTTCATCAATCACGAAAGAAATTTTTTTCTTATAAAATTTCGCTGTTCTTGGTCTGCGCAGCAATACTTCCAACGTTCCTTTCATCGATGTCAGCGGTGTTCGTAATTCATGTGATGCATCCGATGTAAATTGTTTTTCGCGAAAAACGGCATCCTGCAGCCGTTCGAGTAATTGATTGATCGTTGTTGTCAGTCGAAACATTTCATCGTGATGGACGGGAAGTTCAATGCGCTGGTCAAGATTTTCCTTAGTGATTTTTTCTGCGGTAGAAATA
Organism: Ignavibacteriales bacterium; assembly: GCA_037443785.1. Lineage (GTDB taxonomy): Bacteria > Bacteroidota > Ignavibacteria > UBA10030 > UBA8401 > JAQUOA01. The sequence continues at coordinate 97,229 of JBBINR010000003.1, forward strand.
ACACGCTCAACCGGCGCAATACTTTTTCCTGCAATGAATCGGCTTGTGAGAAACAGCGCAAATAAAACGACCGGATATACAACGATCAGCAATAATTGCAAATTACCAAGAAGAATTTCAACTTCGGAAAGTGGAACAGCGATCAAGACATATCCTAAAACAGCGTTTTCAGTGCTCATAATTGGAATTTGGGTTTGCCGAATTGATGAGCCGGAAAGAGATGTATTGTAATATTCTGTAGAAGTATCGGCTGCGAGGCGATTCAATTCCGATTGAAAAAGGTTTTCTGATTTTCTCAGAATATTTCCTGTGGTATCAATCACCTGTAAAAAAGTAGGATTCACTTCTACCTGCCGGTGTTCACCCTCTTTCCACTCATATGGGTTGGCAAAAATAAATTGATCACGTAAGACGACAATTCCTTTAAATACTTCTTTTGACTCTGTTTGAAGGTCAGTATCGAGATGATTATACATTGTTTGCTGAACGACATAGTACAGAAGGAGAAAAACGATTGCGGCAATAATTCCGGTTGCAAGAACGTACAGAGCGGCAATTCTATTTCGAAGGCTAACTTGCATGAACATTATTTTTCACGGATCACATATCCGGCTCCACGAATTGTTTCGATATATTTTTTCTTTCCAGAAGGATCGAGTTTCTTTCGCAGGTAGTTGACGTAGACATCAATTACTGATGTATCAGCATCGAAATGAATATCCCACACATGTTCGATAATTTTTGTGCGGGAACAGACCTTTCCTTTATTCTGCAATAAAAATTCCAGTAATGAGAATTCCTTTGCGGTGAGACCAATTTCATTTTTGGATTGAAAAACCTGGCGTGTATCGCGGTTGAGAGTAATATCGCGGCACTCTAAAACAGTTCCATCAACATCTTTCGGGCGCAGTTGAACCCGAATTCGGGCTAGCAATTCACTGAAGTCGAACGGTTTCTTGATGTAATCATTTGCACCCGATTCCAAACCAAATACCGTATCAGTCGGCGTATCTTTTGCAGTTAAAAAAATGATTGGAATTGACGAATTTTTTTTCCGAATGCGGCTGCACAATTCAATGCCGCTCATCCCGGGAAGCATCCAATCAAGCAGAATGCAATCGTAATCGTTACTGGAAAAATATTCCCAGCCCACATTACCGTTGACGGCAACATCAACGGCAAAACCTTCTTCTTTTAATCCATCGCGAACAAAATTTGCAATTCCCTTTTCATCTTCGACAATTAAAATTCGCATACAGAAATTCGAGTCAGAAAATCATTGATGGTTAGTCATCATCCTTTTCCGATGTCTCGGCGGGAAGTGTATTTCCGATTTGCAATTGCACACCGGCTGCATGTTTATACACTAGTTCTCCGCCGTAATGCGCCGTGCGAACCATTGTTGCAACTCCGATAACAAAAAGACCAACCGAAACCCAATGCAAAACACCCTTCATTTTTTTAATCACTATCAATGCAATACGAACAACTGCTGTTACCACCATTGCCCAGAGTGTCAATTTAGCTGCATCTTCGTGCGCTTCGAGCGCCATTTTCAAACTGCCGGTTTCAACCACTCCTTCTCCTGCAGCTTCGCCGGAAAGATACGTAACGCCGAGACCGATTGTTCCGAGCAGCAAAAGATAAAAAGCTGCACGGGTAAAGAATTCTTTCTTCAATACCACTCCGGTAATATCCGCAATTACTCCTACAATTAAAAGTGCTATGGGAAAATGTACCACCATTGGGTGAAGATAGCTTAGATCGAACATGGTTGCCTCCTTTGTTATTAATTGATATGTCTGCATTAAAGGTAGCAGGGTTGATCTTAAGAGTGTCTAAACGAATTCTTAAAGTTTGATTAGAATAAGCTACCGCACTAATTCAGATAGTTTCGTATATTGACGGCAACACAGGATATTATCATGATTCGCTTATTGCTGGTTGTATTGATCATATCGGCGTACGGTCAGAGTCAATCATTGACTGATCGTTATTCGTCTCTTGGCGAAATGTTTATTCATCAATTTTCTTCAGCACCATTTCCACATCCGATGCGTGCGAACGGTCATCTGTATGGTGGGAAAACATTTTCCGTCGAAGAGCATTACAAAGATAGCAGTGTTGCAATATTTGTTCCCAATTATTTTAAGCCGGCAAAAAGCGTGGATATTGTTGTTTATTTCCACGGCTGGAATAACAATCTCGACAGTGCATGCGCGCAATTTCAATTGATCGAACAGTTTGCCGAGGCAAAGAAAAATGCCATTTTTGTTTTTCCTGAAGGACCGAAAGATTCACCGGATTCATTCGGCGGTAAGCTGGAAGAAAAAGATGGTTTAAAAAATCTCGTGAATGATGTTTTAATTTTCTTGAAACAGAAAAAGAAAATTACTCACCCAGATGTCGGGAAGATTATTCTTGCTGGTCATAGCGGCGCGTATCGGGTGATTTCGTTTTGCTTAATGCGTGGAGGTGTGACAGAAAAGATTTCCGATGTGATTTTATTTGACGCTCTGTATGGTCAAACAGAAAAATTCGCTCATTGGAGTGATCATTACAAAAATCGTTTCATCGATATTTATACCGATAGCGGAGGAACAAAAAGTGAATCCGAGCTGCTCATGACGGATCTTGAAGGCTGGAGAATTCCATTTTTTGCAACAGATGAAAAGAATTTAACGAGCCATGATCTTGTGAAGAACCGTTTGATATTTATTCATTCTGATCTTTCGCATAACGAAGTGATTGCAGCACGGAAACAATTTCTTCGATTTCTTGAAACAAGCCGAATGAAACCGATTCGTGCAGCGGAAAATCAATCAACCATAAAAGGCAAGCCATGAAATACAAACTTCTCGGGAAATCCGGATTGCGTGTTTCCGAACTTTGTCTTGGGACGATGACGTTCGGTGAAGAATGGGGATGGGGCGCATCGGTGGACGAATGCAAAAAAATGTACGATATATTTCGGAAAGCTGGCGGGAATTTTATCGACACAGCCAACCGTTATACCGAAGGAACATCCGAAAAAATTGTCGGCGATTTAATTGCGCAAGAGCGGGAAAGCATTGTGCTTGCGACAAAATATACTCTAAAGATGAAAAATGGCGATCCGAATTGGTCCGGCAATCATCGGAAAAATTTCATGCAATCGCTTCATCACAGTTTACGCAGGTTGAAAACCGATTACATCGATCTCTATTGGCTTCACGCGTGGGATTACACGACTCCCGTCGAAGAAATTCTGCGGGCAATCGATGACGCAGTGCGTCAGGGAAAAATTCTTTATGTCGGAATTTCTGATACGCCGGCATGGATTGTTTCACAAATGAACACGGTTGCCGAACTCCGCGGTTGGACCCGTTTTGTCGGATTGCAAATCGAATACAGCTTAGTGCAGCGAACAGGTGAACGCGAATTATTGCCGATGGCAAAAGCGTTTGATATGGCGGTGCTTCCGTGGTCGCCGCTTGGTGCAGGGGTATTAACAGGAAAATATTCTGAAAAACATTCGGGCAAAACGCGATTGAAAGAAGGAAGCAGGCGCTTAAGTGAACGGAATTTAAGAATTGCCAGTGAGGTAGTCGCTGTCGCAAAGAAAATTGGAGTGCCGCCGCCCCAAGTTGCATTGGCATGGATTCGCCAGCATGAAGGAATTTTAATTCCAATTATTGGAGGAACGAAAGCATCGCACGTAGAAGAAAATATTGGTTGTCTTAAAGTTGCCCTGAACGCTGACGATATGAAACGATTGAATGATGTCAGTGCGATCGAAATGGGTTTTCCGTACGAATTTCTTGAAAGTAATCCGATCCGAGAAATTGTCTATGGCGGAATGTATGACGCGATCGAGAACCATCGAAAACTATGAAGCCGGAAATTTTTCTTCCGTTTATCGATCTTGGTATAAAATTTTTTCTTTATATTCTTGCGGGAAAAATTCGTAAAATTACAATTCCATTGGTAACGTGTGCGGCGGCGGCAGGCGTTTCAATTTTGGTTGGTATGTTCCAAATGCCTGAATTGTTAAGTTTTGCTTTCGCCATTGGGCTTGCAGCATTCCTCATTGTAAGAAATTCGGATGTTGAAATTTATCCGGATGGAATTATGATTCCATTTGCCGTTGAAATTGTGGCGGCGTTTCTTCTTACGTTTGGAATTGCACCTCTGTTAAACTCTATAGGATGATACTATGAAAAAATCGAAACTCACCCAAGCTGACGATCTTGATGCGCTTTCTTTATTGGGTAAAGAAGGGAAACCGCAAAAAAGGTTGGAAGTTTTTCCAAATCATCATAAAGATCGCAATTATCTGATCACATTGGAAACGAATGAGTTTACTTCACTCGGTCCGGTAAATGCACAACCGGATTTTGCCACAATGACAATCAGCTATATACCGAATAAATTTGTTGTTGAATCGAAATCTCTGAAACTCTATCTCCAATCATTCCGCAATGAAGAAACATTTTACGAACATGTGGTGAATGTTATTTTGGATGACCTTCTTGAAGCCGTAAAACCGCGATGGTGTAAAGTTACAGGTAAGTTTGCAGTTCGCGGTGGAATAGCAATGACCGTGGAATCAGAATGGGGGAAGAAATAAAGAACCTGCGAAGTGTACAAATCTTCGCAGGCTATGATTGTTAATGAGTGAGTTTTTCAATAATAGATTTGTGTTGCGGGAACTGCATTATTAATTCATCTCTTTTGGCAAGTTCAAAATCATCGAAATCAAATCCCGGTGCAACAAAACAACCGACCAGCGAAAATGAATCAGATTCATCGACGGTTCCGCCAAACCAATTTCCGTGAGTGACAACGGCAAACGGTTGTTCGTTTTTCCCTAAATTCTTTCCGATATGCTGTTGTAAATAATTTCCGCTGGGATCAATCGAATGAATTGTTAACGCACTTCCGTCGATATGAAACCATTGCTCATCGGATTTCAATCGGTGGAATGAAGAAATATCTTTGCTTTCAAGCAGATAATAAATTGTTGTTGCGAATGATCTTCCGCTCGTGTACCGCGATGGCAGCGATAATTGCGGGATAATTCCCTCTGCACGATAAATTTCCTTGAAAGAACCCCCTTCGGGATGAGATTGCAAATGTAATTTTTCAATCCAATGTTTAGCGTTCATTACATCAAGCCGCTCCCATGACCACATTGATTGCAACAGTATTCACGATATCTTCAACACTGCACCCTCGCGAAAGATCGAACGCCGGACGTTTTAATCCTTGTACAACCGGGCCAATGGCTTCCGCTCCGCCCAGACGCTGCGCAAGTTTGTAGCCAATATTTCCTGCATTCAAGTCCGGAAAGACCAGAACGTTTGCGGTACCCGCAACATCGCTCCCGGGGGCTTTTGATATTCCGACTTTTGGTACAATGGCAGCATCAAGTTGTAATTCGCCGTCAAGTTTCAATGTTGGGTTTTTTTGCCGTGCAATCAGCGTCGCTTTCTGAACTTTTTCAACAAGCACATGTGCTGCGCTTCCTTTTGTCGAGAATGATAGCATCGCAACACGCGGTTCTTCGCCGGTTATTCTAAAATGATTTTCTGCTGACGTAAGTGCGATATCGGCAAGCTGTTCTGCTGTCGGATCTGGAACAACGGCACAATCGGCAAATGTCAGCAATCGAGTTGGAAATACCATGGCAAAAAAACTCGAGACTACACTGATTCCTTCTTTCATCCCGATAATTTGAATTGCTGCACGAAGGACATCGCCGGTAGTCGAGAGAGATCCGGCAACACTTCCATCGGCCATTCCTTCTCTCACCATCATCGCTCCGAAGAAGAGAGGTTTCTTCATCACTTCCTGTGCTTCAGTGAACTGCAGGCCTTTCGATTTTCTCAGGGTGAAATATACATGAGAAAAATCTGAAAGCTTCTCCGATTTTACGGGGTCGACGACGCGAATGTTTTGCAGTGAACTGTTTTCTTGATCCGCCTTTGTTCGAATATCTTCTTCATTGCCGATGAGAATTGGAGTCGCAATCCCTTCATCTGCAAGAATTCGTGCTGCTTTTATTGTCCGGGGATCGGTTGCATCGGGAAGGACGATAGTTTTTTTAAGTTGCTTAGCTTTGTTTCTTGTTTCGGTAATAAAATTTTGGGGATTCATGATAGTATATTCCTGTTTTTCAAAAAAATAAACCTGTGAACAATTCATTCTATAGAAATTTTGCTAAGAATTCAACGTCAATAAAGTTGCTGACGAAATGGCAATTACAAGCTAAGGCAAAAAGTCTCAAAATCAGTCTAAATTGAATTAATTTTCATTAATGTTGAGACTTTCAGTTGTCCAAATGTCAGTCATGCGGTATATTTGTAGTGCTTATGACTCAAAAACAAAAACAATTGTATATGGAAACCTACGGCTGCCAGATGAATATGGCAGATACCGAAGTTGTTTTAAGTGTTATGGACAGTGTTGGCTATAAACTAACCAACGACGCATCTGTTGCCGATGTAATTTTAGTGAATACCTGCAGTGTGCGCGACAATGCCGAAGCGCGGGTGAAACAGCGCATATCCGAATTAAAAACTCACAAACATAAGAATCCCGATGTATTGATTGGCGTGCTTGGTTGCATGGCAGAGCGATTACGTACCGAATTGATTGACAAAAATAATGTTGTTGACGTGGTTGTCGGTCCGGATGAATATCGAAAATTACCGAAACTTGTTGAAGATGCGTACGCCGGTCAGCGGGGAATTGCTGTAAAATTATCGCGCGTAGAAAATTACGATGATATCACTCCGTTACGGACAGAAGGAATTAGTGCATGGATTTCGGTGATGCGCGGTTGTGATAAGTTTTGCACATTTTGTGTTGTGCCTTTCACACGCGGGCGTGAACGAAGTAGAACTTTGAAAAGTGTGGTGGAAGAAGTGCATAAATTAAGTGCGCAGGGATTCAAAGAAATAACCCTGCTCGGACAAAATGTAAATTCCTATCACGACGGCGAATATGATTTCGCCGGATTACTTGCTGCAGTGGCAAAAGTTGATCGCACCATGCGAGTTCGATTTACGACATCTCATCCGCAAGATATGAGCAATGCGCTGATTGAAACAATGGCAGCCCACGACAATATTTGCAAATACATTCACCTGCCCGTGCAGTCTGGTTCAAATCGTATTTTAAAACTCATGAACAGAACGTATACGATTGAACATTATCTTGAATTATTGGACAAAATCAAGATTGCAATGCCGGGAGCAAGCTTTTCTACCGATATCATGGCAGGATTTCCTACCGAAACTGATGATGATCACAACTTAACTCTTAATGTGTTAAAAGAAGTAAAATACGACGGCGCCTACATGTTTAAATATTCTCCCCGAGAAAATACAAAAGCATGGGAGATGGGAGATGATGTAGCAGAAGAAAAGAAACTTGAACGTCTCAATGAAATCATCACTCTTCAGCAAGAAATTTCTTTTGAATTGAATCAATCGATGATCGGCAAAACGATTGAAGTCCTTGTTGAGCGTGACAGCTCGCGTTCATCGGATGATCTTTTAGGAAGAACGGATACAAACAAGAAAACATTGTTTGCAAGAGAAGATGCGCAAGTTGGGCAATATCGAACAGTTACCGTTGAGCGAGCAACAGCGCACACGCTGTTCGGAAAATTAGTAAATATCAATTAATGTTAGCGCAAAGGTGATGAAATGATAAAACATATCCTGCTTCTGTTCATGTGCTTTTCACCAATAGTGTTTGCGCAGATGACGGAAGAAGATGTTCGTGCAAAATTAGATCTTGTTCATAATGGAAAGATCAATCAGATTCGATCAGAAATTCCGTCGCTTCAACAAAAATATCCGAACGATCCGGGTGTTGCCTATCTCGATGCGTTTACGACTCAAGAAGGTTCACAAGCAGTCAAAAAATATCAAATCATGGCAGATAAATACCCAAAAAGCATTTGGGCAGATGATGCACTTTACCGGATTTACCAATATTACTATGCTGTTGGATTGTATAAAACGGCCGATGCAAAAATGGAGAAATTAAACAAAGACTATCCGAATTCCATTTACGCAAAGAAAGAAATCTCAGTTCCGCAAAAACTTGCAGAAACGGCACCGGCAGTTCAAGAAAGTTCAATGGTCAAAGAGCCTTCTGTGGAACAAAAACAGGAACCGGCATTATCTCAGCCATCCGCGGTGATTGCCAAAGGCGGATTTGCGGTGCAAGTCGGGGTGTATTCTCTCGAACCAACCGCGATTCAACAGTCAAACATTTTTTCCAAAACGGTCGGTAAGCAGGCAACAGTATTTCAAAAGCAAAGCAATGGCAGAACGGTATTCGCTGTTGCATTCGAAGGGTTTGAGAACGAACAATCAGCGCGATTGTTTGGCAGTGAATTGAAATCAAAATTTAATATGGATTGGTTTCTCGTAAAGCGCTAAATGAACATATCGGCAGAAAATATAGGAGGGAATGAATTCCAAAAGCAATTTGGGATTGTCGGCAACTCGCTGGAGATGCTGGAACTTGTCCAGGTTCTTCAACATGTTGCCCCAACGGATATTACCGTACTTATCACCGGAGAAAGCGGTGTTGGAAAAGAAGTGATCGCGCAGGCAATTCACGGTGCAAGTAAGCGATCAAAAAAACCGATGATGACGGTGAATTGCGGCGCGATTCCGGAAGGAATTATCGAATCAGAATTGTTCGGTCATGAACGCGGATCGTTTACCGGTGCAAGCAGCGAACGAAAAGGATATTTTGAGCTTGCCGACGGCGGGACAATTTTTTTGGATGAGATCGGCGAACTGCCTATTGCAACGCAGGTGAAGTTTCTCCGCATTTTAGAAAATGGCGAATTTCTCCGCGTTGGCTCTTCCGTTGCACGCAAAGTTGATGTGCGTGTTATTGCCGCAACGAATAAAGATCTGGAGCAGGAAGCTCGCAACGGAAATTTTCGTCAGGATCTTTTTTTCCGGCTTCGTTCAGTCAATATCAGAATTCCGGCCTTGCGTGAACGGCGCGAAGATATTCCATTGCTTTTTGAAAAATTTGTGAAAGAATTTTCAGAAAAAAATGGAATCGTGTTCAATGGTGTTACCCCTGCGGCAATGGAAATGCTGCAAAGTTATTACTGGCATGGAAATGTGCGCGAACTTCGGAATGTCGTCGAAAGCATGATTGTGATCGAACGGGGAAAGAAAATTGACGTTGATGATGTGCAGAAATATCTTCGCTTTGGCAGTGATGATCGCAGTCTGCCGATGATTATTCCGAAACGCAATGATTTTGACGAACGGCAGTTGATCTATCATGCGTTGATGGATATGAAGAATGATATCCTTGAATTAAAAAATCTTTTAAAAAATGCTGCCGGCGGAGAAGTTCCTGAAAATCATCAACCGCTGCTTTCATCGGTTCATACAACGGCAATTCCGGAAACAGTGTCTCTGGAAGAGATGGAGCGAAGAATGATTGAGAATTCATTAAAGAAGTATCATGGCAACAGAAGATTGGCAGCAACGGAATTGAAAATATCGGAACGTACCCTGTACAGAAAAATAAAAGAGTTTGGATTGTAGAATGATTGCATTGGATTACAAAAATCGAGAAGCATGGGTGAAAAAAAATGTTGTTAGAATAATCGTTTTTTTCCTTTCACTTTTCAGCTTTGGGTGTTACGGTTTCAGTGGTTCTTCCGTGCCCGCGCATTTGAAAACAGTTGCTATTCCGCTGTTTGAAGATGTAAGCGGATTTGGTGAGGCGGGAGTTCGTGAAAAGTTTACACAGCAGCTGATTCAGCTTTTTGTGAATGACAACAGCCTTGAAATCGGCGAGCGCTTAACGTCCGATTCGATTCTTGAAGGAACAATCACAACAATTACCGATGCACCGTCGATTATTGCCCCCGGCGAACAAGTAACGAAACGAAAAATCACGGTGATCATCCATGCGACGTTCACCGATATGAAATTTAGAAAAAAGGTTTGGGAAAAGGATTTTTCAAATTGGGGAGAATATGAACAGGGATCTCAAACACGAACCGTTGCCGTCGATGAAGCAATTCGGAAGGTTGCAGAAGACATTCTTCTCGAAACGGTTTCCGGCTGGTAAAAGAAATGAAAACACTATTATATAAAGGTTAAATAAAACTACAATGGAACAAATTATACTCTTTGCCTACATCATTTGCTTAAGCATCCTTTTTGTTTTTGGCGCCCACGGTTTTGTGATGGTGTATCACTATTACAAACACCGTCACGAATTGGATTCAAATCTCCAGCTGACTCATACGCCGATCGTAACTATCCAGTTGCCGATCTTCAATGAAATGTATGTCGTTCGCCGATTGATTGATGCTTCGTGTGCAATTGAGTATCCTAAAGAGAAATTAGAAATCCAGGTGCTCGATGATTCTACCGATGAAACAGTTGATCTTGTAGAAAGCATCGTCAAAGAAAAACAGAATCAGGGATTCAACATTCATCATGTTCGCCGTGCGAATCGAAAAGGATTTAAAGCGGGTGCATTGAAAGAGGGATTGAAAACTGCCGCAGGAGAATTTGTTGCAATCTTTGATGCCGATTTTCTTCCAAAAGCGGAATTTCTACAACGAACGATTCCATATTTTTATACCAATCCGAAAATTGGAATGGTGCAGACGCGATGGGAGCATCTCAATGGCGAGTATTCATTGATGACGCGGACACAAGCAATGGCGCTCGATGGACATTTTGTGATCGAACAGAATATGAGAAACAAAGCGGGATATTTCATTAACTTCAACGGAACCGGCGGTGTATGGCGCAAAGAGTGCATTGAAGATGCGGGTAACTGGCAGGCAGATACCTTGACCGAAGATCTTGATTTAAGTTATCGCGCACAATTAAAAGGGTGGAAATTTAAATTCTTGCGTGATGTTACTTCTCCGGCAGAACTTCCGGCAGAAATTAATGCTTTAAAATCGCAGCAGTTTCGCTGGACAAAAGGAGCAATCGAAACGGCTCGGAAACTTCTGCCCATGGTGTGGAAATCGAATATTCCGATGAGAATCAAAATTCATTCAACATTCCATTTGACGAATAATATCGTGTTTCCGTTTATCGTTCTTGCCAGTATTCTCAATGTTCCGTTGACATTCATTAAACATGGCGGCGAATTCAACGCATATTTTGATTTTATGTCCGTGTTTGTTCTTGCATTCATCGGATCGTTCATGTTCTATATGTATTCGCAAAAAGATATTTACTCCGATTGGCGTCGGCGTATTTTTCTGTTCCCGATATTTATGGCAGGAAGCATGGGATTTGCCGTGAATAACAGCAAGGCAGTCCTTGAAGGATTGTTCAAACGCAAAAGCGAATTTGTGCGGACGCCAAAATACGGTATCGAAGGGAAGAAACAATCGTGGAAAGATAAAAAATATGTTCCGGTAAAATTCAGTTGGACAGTACTTCTTGAAATAGCTCTTGCAACATATTGTTTCTTCGGAGTTATCTCTTCACTCTACTATCTTGAAATTGCGGCTGTTCCCTTTCAACTACTGTTTACATCAGGATACGGGTTTGTTGCATATCTTTCGGTGAAACAAGCATTGGAAGCACGTCGTGTAAAGTTGGAAAAAATGAATTTATCAATTGAAGCAATAGCGGCATAAGTAAAGAAAATTAGTGATGCACAAAGAGCCAACAGCCGTGTTGGCTCTTTGTGTTTTTATCCATAATGTTGTTTAAAAATGGGAATTATATACTTGACAATACCACTGTAATTATTTACATTACTGGTAGACAAAAGGACGGTCTACCATGAAAACTAAATTCAATAACATTCTTGACGTTGTAAAACACTTTCCAGATGAAACCGCTTGCCGAAACTTTTTGGCTGAATCTCGTTGGGGTAAGACTCCTGTTTGTGTTCATTGTGGAAGCTCCCGAAAAATCTACAAAGTAAGTGGTGGCAAACTTCTTAAATGCGCTGACTGCCGAAAGCAATTCTCTGTTAGAGTTGGAACTATCTTTGAAGATTCCGCGCTTCCACTTCAAACTTGGTTTATGGCAATCTACCTTTTGACTGCACACAAAAAGGGTATTTCTTCCGTTCAGCTTGGTAAAGATATTGGTGTTACTCAAAAGACTGCATGGTTCATGCTTCATAGAATACGTTTTGCTGTTAGAACTAAATCCTTTGAAAAACCGCTTGACGGAACTATTGAAGCCGACGAAACTTTTATAGGTGGCAAAGAAAAGAACAAACACTTTGACAAGCGAACCAAAGAAACTCAAGGTAGAAGTCTTGAAACTAAATCTGCCGTCTTTGGTATTCGTCAACGTGAGGGTGTTGTTATTGCTCAAAGAGTTTACCGTGTAGACTCTGCTAATTTGTTTCCGATTCTTATTAAACAAGTTTCTCCAGATGCTAATGTTATTACCGACGAAATGAGCGCGTATAGGAAGTTGAACAAACATTTTAAGAATCATAGCCAAATAGATCATGGTAGAAAAGAATACGTTAGAGGCAACATTCATACTAATTCGATAGAGTCTTTTTGGGCTATACTTAAACGTGGTATATTTGGCATATATCACCAAGTTTCCAAAAAACACTTGGATAAGTACGTTGATGAATTTGAATTTCGTTTCAATTCTAAACATATTCACGACACAGAAAGATTTAGTCTTATGTTAAAAAATTGTTCTGGCAGATTAATGTATAAAAATCTTATACAGAAGTAGATTTTCTCTTGTTCAAAAAAATCAAATACTTAATCTTAACGACAACTACTATTATCGCGCTAATAATAGTTGCCAGAATTAATAATAGTATGGCAATATTTAATAATGTACCCATAGAAAAATTAGAATCATGGAAAACTATTGTTCAGATATTTTTAGTGATATTTGGTGCGATTACTATTGTATTTGGAGCAATTCAACTAAAATTAGAATCAGAAATTGGAAAATTGCAAAAATTAGAAAACGATTCTCTAAGACTACAAATTGCCAAAGTTGGTAATTCTCAAGCCGAATCAAATAGACTCGCCCAAGAAGCAAATGTTAAAAGCAATGAATTAGAACAACAGAATCTAAAACTCAAGATCGAATTAAATAAAACAAAAGATAAAACAGAAATTGCATCACGGAAGGCAGAAGAAGCCAAAGAAGCAACATCCCCACGCGATTTCTCTCCAGACGAATTGGCAAAGAAATTAAGAATCATTAAAAACATCGAAATAAAAATGGCATGTTTTAGCACTCCTGAATCAGAACGATTGTTTAATATATTTGCAAAAACATTCCGCTTAATAGGATGGAAAATTATTGACGACCAACACGTAATTGGCGGAAGCACTGCGATGCCACAGGGGATATTTATTGGAACTTCTAATAAGGAATTAGCGGAATTATTTAAAAATTCGTTGCGTGAATTTAATATAGAATGTAGGGTTGGTATAAAATCAGAACTACCACTTAATATTTTAGAAATTAGCATAGGAATAAAACCATTTCATTGATATATAAACCATTATTCATAAATGAATAATAAAATAGAAAAACACAAAGAAGATCAATCCATAGAAAATTCCAAAGAGAATTTCTTTAATCGTTGGATAAGACCTGAAATCGTTTTGAGTGCTTATCTTATTATTTCGGGTTTGTTTTTCTTTTCCACCAATGGATTTTTCGAGTATGTTGTTCGTCTTTGGATTACATTTTTGATGGTTGCATTTGGGATTACTCATTTCATCATCAAGTTTAACAAAAGAGTCCCAAAAAAGTCGAATTGGATTGTTTATTCTACTGTTGAAGTTGTTTTCTTTTGCATTACCATTTATCTTCATTTTCAATACTCCAATAAAGCACCAATAATTTTACCAAATTCAAATGATGTAATATCCCAGCCAAAAAATATTTCATTAATTCAACCAGATACTTTGCAACAAATAAAAAAAGACTCATTGACAGATATAAAAAAATCTCCAAAACCTATGTCGATTCTTGGATATATTGGGATAACCAATGTTCTGCTTTCAGTTTCATCAAGTCATTTAATTAGTGCAAGGATTGATTATGTTAATCTCGGAAAAATTCCAGCATATAACTTTGACCACGTCGCAACGTTAATTACTAATGGTGAACCAACTGAAGAAGATTCTTTATGGATTCTTAACCATCTTAATCAAGTTGGTTATCAAGGTTTAACACTACTTCCAACTGCTGGAATAACCGCACCATATAGATTTGGAGATTCTTCAATTATTTTTAATTCAAATCACAACTTTACTCTTCTTGGTGGATTTTCATATAAAGATGTTAATAAGAGTTTACACAAAATAATGTATTGCTATGTTTGTGAACCAAACACATCAATTTTTCATCCATATAAAAGATTTAATACGCCATTTTAACAATGAAAAAACAAACCATACAAAAACCCAAATCTAAAAAAGATAACGTCCTTCGATACGAGAAGCCCTTAAAACTCGATATGAGTTTTGAAGAAGCCATTAAGCGTATTGTCCGCGTTAAACCAGAAGAAGTAAAAAAGTAAATTAGTTTTTCAAAGAACGATTTCACTTTATACCAACCCCGCTTCCCGATTGGTATTGTCTGCGATATAGTTCCCTTAGTTAAAGAGCTAAAAAGGTCACGATATTTTCTACATCAATAATTTTGTTCTATGAGTCAGTTACTTCCTTGCAATTAAATATATTCTCTCCTATTTTGGTATCAGAAATCAGAGGATGATGGAATATGGAAACACTTGAATTTGATGTAGAATTTCTCGCACAGAAATTGTCAGAAAATCCGCAGTCGCCGTTATTTGCGCGGCTTGCCGATCTTTACCTGGCAAAAAACCAAACGGTTGAAGCTTTGAAATTATGTGAAGAAGGAATAAAACTGTTTCCGCAGTATTATGCGGGACATCTTGTTCTTGGAAAAACTCATGCAGCCCTCAAAGAGTATTCAAAAGCGAATGCGGCATTTCAAAAAGCCCAGGAACTCTCTCCGTTTAATCTGGCGATAAAAAAATTAATTGAATCCGCTGCCTCAAGTCCGGATGAATCTGTGCGAACTACCGATGAAGATTATTTTACTGCGCAACCATCTTCATCTCCGGAGTCTTCCACTGAAAAAATTAATGAAGCGGGCCAGCCCGAAACTCCGTTGAATGGTTCTCTCTTTGATGCTCTTACGCCTGAAGAATTAAATTATATTCAGCAATCCAATGCGGGAACTTCTGAAATATCTTCATCTACGGATTTAGGATACGGGCAGCCGACTCAGCAGAACTTTCCATCGTTCGATGAATATTATTCTGAACATCAGCCGCATATTGAAAAATCATCTACGATAGCATTAGATGATTACCTCACATCGAAAAGCGGTGCAGAAAAAATGCCGGTAAATGTTAGTGAGAATATACCAGAACAACCTGTTGAAGAATCTGCTGTCCGTGAGGAAGTTCGGGAATCTTCTGAACAGGAATTTCAATCTCCAGTCAGCCAGCAGCAGAGTGAAAATGTTACAGAACCAGAAGCTCAAATTTCTGAGGAACCGGAAATGGTATTTTCGTCTCCCGAGCAGGCGCAGTTATTTGCCGAGTTGAACGAAACGTCAGACCAGCCGCAAGATCTTGACCAGCTCGCGGAGAAGTTGCAAAATGCAGAACGAATTGTCCCCGGGGAAAATTATGAAACGAAAGGTGCAGAACCGGAACAACAAGAATCATCGGCAGAATATAGTCCCGATATGGTGACGCCAACGTTAGCGGAAATTTATGCGTCTCAAGGAGAATATCGTGCGGCAATACAAGCCTATGAAATTTTGATGTTCTCTCAACCCGATAAAGGAGCGGCATTTCAGAAACGAATTCAGGAGCTACAGCAGATGCAGATGGAGAAGGACGGCCTTATCTAAATTTGATTGATGGAAAATAAAAAGGCGGCTCATGGGCCGCCTTTTTATTTTTAACTGCAATTTACCTACTTAATTTTGTTGACAATTTTTGTCAGCTTCGATTTTTGATTCGCCGCTTTATTGGAATGAATAACATTCTTTCCTGCAAGTTTATCAAGGAGCGAAACAGTTTCTTTCAAAAGCGATGCTGCTTTCGTTTTATCTTTTTCTTCGCGGACTTTCTTGATCATGGTTTTCATTGCCGATTTTTGCTCGGTATTCCGCGTTTTTCGGCGTTCCGATGATCGAATTCTTTTAATAGCAGATTTATGCTGTGCCATTGTAACCCTTCAAATATTTTGTTCTAAAATTCTGTAACAAATATAAAAAAAAAATCCTTGATTTACAATTTCTTTTCCCAATAAATGTTCTTGCGCATTCCCTCAATCCACGTCTGATAATTTGCATTGAGTTTGAATTGCAGCGCTAATTGTTCTAAACGTTTATAGTCTTCCTGTAAACTGATTGGGTGGGCAGGAGATGCCGAACGTACCAGAATAATGTGATATCCATATTTATTGGCTACTTGAATCTTTCGCGGCTCTGAAATATCTCCTGGTTTTGCTGATTTAACAAAATCGTCATAGGCAGGATCGAGCTGATCAATTGAGGTTTTCCCAAGATCGCCGCCGACATCTTTGGTATCGTTGTCTTCTGAGTATTTTCTTGCCAGAACGCCAAAGCTTTCACCTGCGAGTGCCGATGCCCGTATTCTGTTCAAATGAGCAATTGCTGAATCATCATTTATGGGCAAGACCTGAATGGGGAATAAGATGTGCCGAGTTCGAACGGCATCGCCGCGGCGCTCCACCAACTGAATGATATGATACCCAAATTGAGATTTTACAGGCTTTGAAATTTCACCCTCGTTTAATGTAAAGGCAACCTCTTCATATTCTTTGACGAATGAACCACGACGTGCGAATCCAAGATCGCCTCCTTGCGATGCAGAACCGTCTGATGAGTATCGTTTTGCAAAATCAGGAAAATTTCCGCCGGCCTTAATGCTGTCGGCAATTACGAGCGCTTTATTGTAAATTGCTTTCAAAGCTGATGAATCCGGTTTCGGTTCAATATAAATATGACTGAGTTCAAACTCAGCCGGCACGTTTGGAATACTGTCTTTATATTGTGTGTAAAATTCTTCGACTTCACGACGGGAAACCGCTACAGCCACTTGCCGCTGTTGTTGGACTTTCTGAACGAGCATCTGTTTGCGGACCATATCTCTAAATTGGTAATCGCGTTTCATTCTGCTGACGCTCATTCCATACGTTTCTTCAAGCTTTGCCTCGCTTCCGACTTGATAGACCAGCCGCTGAATTTGTTGCTCCAGCCGCTCCGTCACTTCATCTTCGGTGACGACAATACTGTCTTCGAGCGCTTGTGCCAGAACAAGTTTTTCATTGATCATTCCATCAAGCACGCGATCGCGAAATTCAGCGGTATTCGGATCAATCTTATTTTGAATCGCCAATTGCTGAACATTGAAATTCAGATCGGACAAAGTGATAATTTCTTTATCGACGACGGCAACAATCTTATCTAATGTTGTTTGCGCAAAACTTACCGTTAAGCTAAAAGTGAATAAGAAAATATAGGAACGCATGAATTACTCTCCTCCAGAGGAAGTCGAGTCAGTCGATGATATCATCAATTGAACCGAATGTTTATTGCGAAGCTGTTGAATAAAATTTTGATAGAGTTCCTGCCGCCGCTCCATTGCCAGTCGATTCCTGATTTCGCCGTCGACCGATGATAATGGTTTGATTGTTCCCTGTTTAAATTGCCCGAGTGATTGCATCACAACATATCCGATGCTTGTTTTTATCGGAAACGAAACTTCTTCCATTCCGAGAATGGAAGCAACTTTCCAAAGTTCCGGAGGGTACAATGCTGATTGAAGGAAAAACACCGAATCAGAAAATGATAATAGCCCCCGTGTCCCATCACCACGAAGTTCTGAAATACTTTTATTCCATCCAATTGTGCTTAATGCAGAAGCGCGAAATTGAGTTGCATTTTCATTCTGATTGAAGATTGCAATGGATAGCCGCACCATATCTTCTTTAAGAACATAATCATCAGTGTGGTCTTTGAAGTATTGAGCAATCTCTTGCGATGAGACGCTGTTTTCGGCAAGCGAATACACTTCTTGTTCAAGAAGTTCTGCGATCGATAATTGTTTCCGTGCATCAGCAACTTTTTGTTGAATACTTTCGGATGCGTCATATCCCCGCCGCCGCGCTTCCTGGTAGAGCATTTCACTTGTAACCCAACGATTAACAATTTGATGTACTTCGGCATTGGTAAGAGTTTGGTCGGGATTTGCAAGCGATTGTACCATTTCCATCGTTAAAATTTGGTCGTCGACACTTGCAATAACGCGCCCATGTTGCGGAGAATCACTGCATGACCAAGCGATCAGAGCACCGAACAAAAAAAAGAAAGGAAAGCGTATGAAACGCTTTCCTTTGCTGTCAAAATAGGGTTTCATTATGGCTGTTTTGTCGAGGCTGCGCCAGCAGGCGATGCGAATGTCTTGCTCAGTCCCTCGGTGTTGATAACAACAGGGTATTTTTTCTTCAAAGATTCATACCACAGTTCTTCAATTCGTTTTGTTTCATATTCCTGAAATGCGCCGGAAAGTTCTGATTGTGCTTCGTCAAATGTCTTTTCACGCGCAGCATCTTTTTGAATCACTTTGATAAACGAGAATCCGCCGTCATTAGGGAAATAACTTGTCGTATCATTTCCATTGCTTTCCCAGGCTCGTTTGGTCAACACATTTGTTGTAACCGGCTGTAATCCCCATACGCCGCGCTTTTCAACAGTGGCACCGCGTTTATTGTATATCGCTGCCGCCGAATCAAAAGAGATCGGTGTGATTGCGATCTTCAATGTATCGTATTGAACTTTTTTAGTTTTCTTATTTGTCTTTTTTGCGACAAGCGAATCAATGGTATATCCGGAGATTACCTTTTTAACAACCGTTGCTATGCTGTCATTCAGCACAAAAATCTCCTGTACGTTCACTCTGTCCGGCCATGTATATTTGGAATGATTGCTTCCATAAAATACACGAAGGGCAGAATCGGTTGGTGCGACTTTGTTCCAGACATTCTCTTGTTCAGCTTTAAACAACAAAATTCCATCCTCGTATTCTTTCATTGTTTGTGCAAAATCCGGGAACGAATTCTCAATCTGATGTGCATAATGTTCGATGACTAAACTGATGCCGATTTTGTCGACAATTGCCTTAAATGTCGTCGATGTATTGAACGAAAGATTTCTTAATTCTTGATTTATTTTCGCAGCGGTAATCAATTGCTGGATCGATATTTTTTGTCCGTCAAAAGTATAAATTACTTTAGATCGTACAGCTGCGGTATAAGTACTGTCCCAGGTTGAATCATTTGTCGTCTTGGAAGTATCTACATTAGTAACAAATGCAGCATATCCCAAAGAATCTTGCATGAAACCGTATTGCTTTTTAATCTTCTCGACCATTAAATCATAATCATGTTGAAAACGGTATCGTTGGTATTCCGATTTCAAATCTTGTTCAAGATCTTTGAATTGCTGAACTCCCTGCGCGTCAAACCGCTTAACAAGATGTAAGCCAAATTGTGTTTTAACGATAGTTGATACGTCACCGTCTTTCATTCTAAAAATTACATCGTCAAATTCACGAACAGTTCTGCCGCGATCAATGTATCCAAGATCTCCACCGCGGGGTGAGCTGTATGTGTCATCGGAATTTCTCATTGCGAGATCGGCAAACGCAGCACCTTTCATTACGGAATCACGGACAGCGAGTAACGCTTGCGCCGCTTTTACACTGTCGTCCGCATTTGCGTTGGGTGCAAGTCGTTTCATAATGTGGCTGACGTGAACGGCTTTTTGGTTCGTCTGCATATCGGTCAGTTTTATGATGTGGTATCCGAATTGCGTGCGAGTTGGAGTATGTGAAAACTCTCCAACTTTCATTGAATAGACAGCATCTTCAAATTCCGGAACCATCATCCCGCCGGAAAAATAATAGAGATCACCTTTGTTGTATTGAGCGGAAGGGTCCTGCGAATTATTGACCGCGAGTTTTTCAAACGGGATTCCAGCGGAGAGCGAATCGATAATTTTTTTTGCGGTGGTGAAAGCGGCCAGGGTATCTGCTGGAGCTGCATTTGGTTGCAATCGGATAAGAATATGACTGGCGCGGACTTCTTTCAATTTTCTCTGATATAATCGTTCAAGTGCAGGCTTTGTGATTTCTTTCTCAATCATGTATGAAACGGCAAGGTTTTTTCGATAGTCATTAAGTTCATTGACAAGTTCATGATCTTTATCGTAGCCTGCCGCTTTTGCTTCTTTCACTTTTAGGCGAAATTTTGTGTACAAATCAAGGAACTTTTGACGATCTTCAATCGAAGTTTTTTGTGCAGCTTCACGTCCGCCATTATTTTTTGCAAAGGTTTGTTCAAACTCTTCCACAGAAATTTTCTCGCCTCCAATATCGGCAACAAACGCTCCGCCGCAACCAATTCCATCAATGGCAAGAAGAAAAATTACTACTGCAGTTATCATTGTTGAAAAACGCATACCGCAAGTCTCCTCATTATGATTACAAAATTGCTGATTAGAAATCGTTGTAAGTGTATAAAAATAATGAAATTAGCAGATACAAGCAATGAAAGATATCCGCTAAATTCAAACAATCCACGTATTTGACGAATAAAAAGGCACGATCGTTCCATTAATTGGTATTTGCAAAACGGTTCAGTATTTTATGGATATGGACGGATTTGCAACATTCACTTGTGCGTATTGCGGTGAAGAAAATGAAATTTTTGTTGAGCCCGAAGGCGGAACAAACCAGTTGCTCACGGAAGATTGCTCTGTCTGCTGCCGTCCGAATGTTCTCCACATTCGTGTTGTTGGAGATGAAATCGTGATAGAAACTGAATTTGAAGGATAAACTATGACCGTTGCTCAATTCCATCAATATGCCGTCGAAATTTTACAACCAACCGAATCATTATTTCTTTTTGTGCCTGAGGATAAAAAAGATTGGCAGCCAGTTGAAGGAGCATTTACCGCGGGACAGTTGATGCTCCATATGGCCGAAGCCCTGCGCTTCAACGCTAATGGAATTCAAAAGAACGAATGGGCTGTTCCTTCGATGCGTCATATTTTCGTTGCGAATAGAAAAACTTCAAGCGCAACAGTCCAAGAAGCATTGAGTACATATCGTGAGTCGTCAAAATTATTTTTAGATATTTTCGCATCGATGGATAACGAAGAATTTCAACATGGCGAGGTGGATTCCATTCAAATGGGAAAGGTGCAGAAATGGAGAATATCGCTATTTGCACTTGACCATCATTTGAACCATAAAGCGGAATTGTTTATGTATTTAAAATTGATGGGAGTGAAAGTCGGTACAAAAGAATTATATCAAGGATGATATGCCATTCAATTAAGAATTTCTATTACACCGCTTTTTGAAGTGTTCGTACCGCAAGAACGAACATCAATCCTGAAAAAAACAAGAAGCCAAACGTTTCTTTTACTATCATTGAAAAATTTCCAACACCGATTGTAAGGTATCGAAGAATATCAGTATGCCATGTCACCGGATTGAATGATGCAATCACTTGAATCCAATGAGGAACAGAATCCAGCGGATAAAACATACTGCTGACGAACATCAAAACAAAGTAAGCAACATTGATGAATGTGTTGAACGCATCGCTGCGACGGATGATAAAAGCACCGATGGCAAGGATAAAAAACCATCCGCTGATTCCCATGATGACCGCAGCGATTGTTAACGGCAACAATACGATTTTTATATGAATATGAAGAATAAATATTGCGGCGCCTAATGTTAACAATGCCTGCACAACGGACATGATGCATTGAAAGAGAACTTTTCCAAACAGATATTCACCTCGCGTCATTGGATACGTAAGAAATTCATAAAAAATTCCCGTTTCACGGTCATGGAAGAAAGCGTATGACTGATTGATGGCACTTCCGAAACACGACATGGCAAGAACGCCGGCGAGAAAAAATTCATTATAACTAACTGCCGTCCCTTTTATGATCACACCAATTCCAACGGCTTTATCGAGCCCAACGCCAAACATTAATAGATAGAGCAAGGGAACAGCCATATCGAAAAAGAGCCACATTAAGCTGGTCGTTCTGATCAATGCATCACGATATACAACAGCTAAACTGTTCTGCATCATACCAAAGCTCCTTTTTTTTCGTCGATCAAGTGAACAAATACATCTTCAAGCGACGCGGTTGATATTTCGAAGTGGACGAGCGAGCCGGACGATTGAGCCACACTCAATGCTCGTAATGCCGCTTCATGTTCACGAACCGACATATCAATTGCGGATCTTTCGACAGTTATTTGCAGCGGTTGAATTTGGAGTAATTCTTGTTCCAACTGTTTTGATACCTCTTTAAATTTAAGCGAGAGATAAAAAATCTGCAGTCCCATCTTCTTTACATCGTTGGTCGTACCGCTGGCAATAATTTTTCCATGATTGAGAATTGTAATTGCATCGCATAATTCTTCAGCTTCTTCAAGCATGTGAGTCGTCAAGACGATTGTACGCCCAAGCCGTGCTTCCTCTTTGATGGCGGTTATCGTCGCTCGTTTGTTGAACGTGTCCATTCCCGTCGTTGCTTCGTCAAGAAAAATGATCGACTTCGTAGTAAAAAACATTTTAGCAACTTGCAAACGGCGCTTCATTCCGCCGCTGAGATCCATGGCCTGTTGAGAGAGAACATCTTGTAATCCGAATAATTCAATGGCACGGCCGGCTCTGACTTCGATCTCTTTTTTTGTCATTCCGTGAAATTTTCCAAACGTCACAAAATTATTTTTGACGGAAAGGAATTCATCGACAGAATTTTCCTGCAGCACGACACAAATATTTTTTCGCACCTGGAGGGGTTGGGATCGGATATCGAAACCATTCACGGTTACCGTGCCGGAAGTTGGCTCCGTCAGTGTGGTAAGTATTTTTATTGTTGTTGATTTCCCCGCTCCGTTCGGTCCAAGCAATCCGTAAATCTGACCTGATTGAACATCAAACGAGATATCGTCAATAGCGCGTATGGGAAGCCCCTTTTTGGGGCGGTATTCTTTGACAAGATGTTGAATGGAAATTGCAGGGGTATTCATACGGTCAAGATAGGGAAAATATTTTTTTATTCCGACTGAAGAGTATCGAACAGATCTGTAAATTGTTTAATAATTGCAGCCGTCGCACCCCATACGGGTTCTTTCCAAACATCGTAGAAAAAAACTTCTCTTCGAACTCCGCGAAGCTCCCGCATTTCAGATCTGCGCAATGATCTATCAAAAAATTTGTCAAGGGGGATGCAAAGAATTTCTGCGACTTCTGTATTGCTGGTTGTTAATGAGGGAAGAGTCTCAATATATCCCACGAAGGGAGTTACGACGAAACCGGTAGGAATACGAATATCATCCAGCGATCCCAGAATTTTTATGAATGACTGCTGTAAGCCTATTTCTTCTTCAGTTTCGCGCAGTGCAGCGATGAGCGATGATTCGTCACTTTCATCGACCATTCCGCCGGGAAAAGAAATCTGTCCTTTATGGTGTTCTACCTCATCAGTTCGTTTGGTCAGGAGAAGTGAGTATGTCCCTTGCTCCTGAATGATCGGCACCAATACTGCCGCCGAAGCATAACCGTGCGTGTTCATCGTTTTTCGTTCGCGATGTGCAAGGACTTTTTTTATTGTCGAAATTGAAAGGTTCATCAAAACCTACTGGCATCTCTGCCAAAAAGAAACGTTTTCATCCAATCGAATATCACAAGGACTTTGTTTTTAAAACTCACAAGCTTTGTCAAATACGCTGACCGCCAAAAAATAAACGTCGAGAATCCTTTTCCTTTTACTTGCGGAAGATTTGCAAGAGCTTTATTGCTTCCAATATACGCAAGCATTCCTTTATTGGTGAAGACAAAATTTTTTACCTGTTTCCCTTGTGCCTTACGATTCAACGATTTCGACAGATAATGCCCTTGTTGTTGGGCAACTTGGGCAACGGCCGGAAGATTTTCGCCGTCAATTGCTGCGCAATCTCCTAAAGCATAGATAAATGGAAATCCTTTTACCCTCAATTGTTCATCGGTAAGAACTCGTCCTGCACGGTCTTTTTCAAACGATAAGTTGTTTACAAATGCATTCGGAGTATTTCCCGTTGACCATACGAGCATTCCATACGGTACTTGCGAACCATCTTTTAAGATCAATTCCTTTTCTTCAACTCGTTCCACTTGAGATTTCAAACGGACGGAGATTTTTTGCCGCTTGAAAATTTTTAGCGTGTATTCACTCAACGTTGCATCAAATGTATTCAGAATGGTATTTCCCGCTTCGAATAATGTGATGGCAACATCGGGAATACAGGATCGATATGACTCGGCGAGATCTTCCGTCAAAAAATCGTGAAGCTCTGCCGCAAATTCAACACCGGTCGGTCCGCCGCCGACAATAACAAAGTGCAGAAGCCGTTTTTGCTCTTCAGGTTTAATTCCGGGAGAGCTTGCTCGCTCAAAATTTTCGATGATGCGTTGTCTGATTGCACGTGCATCGGATAATTCTTTGAGCAGCATTCCGTATTGTGAAACTCCTTCAATGCCAAATGTGTTGCTCGTTGCGCCGACACCAATCACTAAAAAGTCAAACGAAATTTGAAATTCATTTCCATCCAGTGCATTCTTGCAGAAAAGATTTTTTTTCTCAACATCAAGAGAAATGCCCAATGCATTGTAATACGTGCTATATTCTTTTGCACTTCGAATGGGTTCTATGATTGAACGGAATTCTATTGTACCAACTGTCGTGCTGGGAAGAAGGGGAGTAAAAATAAAATGATTACGAGGGCTTACAATCACGACATCGTACAAGCTCGTATTGATTCCTTTTAATGTACTAAATGATGCGAACCCGCTTCCCAAAATGATAAGTTTTTGTTTTAATTTTTTCATTTTATCCTAACCTTAAAAATCAGATAAATTTATCTATAAAATACAAAAAAATTAATACCTGGGTTGAAAATAACACGTTTTGGAGTAAGTATGCCGTTAAACCTTCATTTATTTTTTTTGTCAAAGAGTGGCATGACCAAATTCATTCAAGAAATAAGGGTGGGTAGCATGAAGCATTTTGTTAAAATTTTGGTGAGTTTACTTATTGTTTTGTTTATTTCAACAGCAGCAATGGCGCAGCCTGGAAGAGGAAACAGGGCAGAAATGGAAACAAACCGGATCAAAGAAAAAGTAGGATTGACTGACGAGCAGACAAAAAGCGTTCGAACGATATTGAAGCAACGAAGCGAAGCGATGAGAAAAGAATTTGAAGTGCATGAAGGAGACCGCAGTGCGATACGAGAGGCGATGCAAAAGAATATGCAAAAATCGGATTCCACAATAGAAAAATTATTGACCGCCGATCAGAAAAAGAAATTCGAATTGTATAAAAAAGAACGGGACGAGGAAATTCGTAATCGAATGAAAGAACGACAACGATAACAAATTTTCTCAAACACAATATAAAGGGACAGCAGTATGAAGGCACAAAAACTCATTACACAATTTGCGACACTTATGCTCATTTCCGGATTAGTTTTCGTCGGATGCAAGAAGGATAATCCGGTTGATGCTGCACTTTCGAGTGCTGTATATGATGATGCGGCATATTCAATTTCAGGTGCAGTCGGTGATCAAAGTGGCGGTGCGATGGAAAGTTTTGGTGATCTGCTCACCATTCAATCGCAAGGCTCAATTAATCAAACGACCCCATTGGTTGATGGCGGGTTTGAAAAAACAACGGCAGATAGCGGATCCTATAACCCTGCGACCGGCTGGTGGACAGTTAGTATCAGTAAAAGTCGATCCAATATGCGAGTGACTGCCTCTGTAACACGCACCTATCAATTCCGATTTTGGAAAAATGATTCCGTCCATCAAGCCTTTTATGTCGTCAGCGGCGACACTGCGAAAAAAATGGAATTTAAGGTTGTGAACGGAACCGGTTATTTTAAGAATCCACATGTCGTTCACCATTTAACACAAGTGCAGGGGGCATGGCTTGCTTCAAATATTAACAAAGACACCGTTACAATTTCGTTGCAAGAAAATTATATTCGCAAAGGGATTGATTCTGTTACGACGTTACGTGCAACAAGAATTTTTGATCACACATTGACTTTGACATCGGTGAATGTCACGACCCTACGATTTAAACCGGCGATAAGAACATTTGCTGCCTGGAGAGATAATTTAGTGAATTCCATTACGGGAACGATTAAAGGCCACATTAGTGCTACCGCGACCATTATTAAGGGTGAAAATGACAATGTAAAATCAATCGAAAAAGATTTCGAAGTCACAGTCGGCTCGGGTACTGGTTCAATCTCAATCAATGGGAACAAATATTCGTGTGATATGATGTACGGTGACCGTTAATAATGAGGTGAAAAGCTTTGTGAAGATTGTGCGTAAGAAAAAGAGGAAGCATTTATGCTTCCTCTTTTTTACTTTGCAGCCATGAAAACAATCATCAGAGTATTCTTTTATATTTGCATCGTTTGGCTGAATCTCTTCTCCCAAATTCTTCCTATTCCAGATAGAATTTCTTCGGCTCCTGCAGGAAGTCAATTCAATGCAATCATTTCTTCGCTTTCATTAAACGCTCGAGAAGATACAATTTTCGAGCACATTACTCACGGAAACATCCCGCAGTTTCTCAGAAATCTTGTCACCGTATCTACCACGAAAACAATCGACGGAACATCGTACACGCTCGAATATTTTGTCACTCCTGATTATCTATCGGTTGGTTCGGACAGCGATTATTTCTTAATGCCGATGACACCGGTCTTGGCGCAAAGAATTGCCAATGCAATGAACTGCACGCTTCCCACGGCAAAGATGGTCGATCAAATTTATTTGGCGGCGAATGTTAAACTGCGTCCTCAGCCAATTCCGCCAGACAATTATATGATGAATGTTCCTCGATTCTGGCAGCATAATGACTCCGTGAAGGCATTGCGAAACCCGCTTCTTGGAGCTTTTCCACTCGGTTCTTTGGTGGGCGGTACAAAAAAAGATGTCATTATTGATAAAAAAATTTATTCATGGTTAAAACCAAGCGTTCCAAAGCCTGTTGTTATTTACGGTTGGCATCAGTTAAACGGTATTCCAATTCAACCAACGTACAATGGACATGGAGAGACATACGCTGATTACAGCCATGGAATTAGATTGGTTCTACGACAAGCAAAAATCAACGGTGCAGAAATTTCTCTAATTGATCTTATGAAAGACCCCGTATATTATTCGTTGGTCTCTGATACGGTGATTGTACAACCATTTTATGAAAGTTTAACGACGGTAAAGGAAGAGCAGGGAGCAATTATTTCCCCAATTGAATTATACCAGAATTATCCCAATCCGTTTAACCCTGATACAAATATTCAATTTACGATTCAGAAGAACGAAGCGGTGACGATAAGGTTATTCGACAGTATTGGAAAAGAAGTTGCCATTCTTTTAAATGACAACCTCTCGTCCGGTACACACCTGGTAATAATGTCTGCAAATCAATTGCAGCTTTCTTCGGGGATTTATTTCTATATGATTAACACACCGACATTTTCACAAACTCATAAGATGGCGTATATTAAATAAGATTCTTATACCATCTCGTGTTCAAAAACTTCTACATGTTCCAATGCCTGAGCAATGTCTTCGATGAGATCTTCGTAATTTTCAACGCCAACCGATAAGCGAATAAGTTTATCGGTAATATTCATTTCAATTTTTTCAGTATCAGGAACATCGCAATGTGTCATCGTTGCCGGATGCTCAGCAAGGCTTTCCGTGCTTCCAAGACTGACAGCAAGTTTGATCAATTTCAAATTATTTAGGAACGTGAAAGCTTCTTTTTGGGCTCCTCGCACATCAAAAGAAACCATTGCACCAGCAGATAAACATTGCCGTTTGAAAATCGAAAGTTGTTCAGGCTTTTGGTCATCCAAAAATCCCAGATAGTATACTCGTTCTATCTTTTCATGATGCATTAAAAACTCGGCAACCTGTTGTGCATTGCGCGCCTGCGTTTCCATTCGCGGTTTTAAAGTTTCTAAACTTCGCAACAATAACCACCCCGTCCATGGTCCGGCCATATTCCCTAAAAATGTGCGTAATGTTTTAATTCGTTTCATCAATGACTTATTTCCGAGCGCCGCACCGGCAATAACATCGCTATGCCCGCCGATATATTTTGTTGCAGAATACAAAACGAGATCAGCGCCAAGTTTCAACGGATGCTGCCACAATGGCCCGAAGTACGTATTATCGACAGCAACGAGAACTTCATTACCGAGTGTGGAAAAATATGTTGCTACATCTTTGCACATTCTGATATCAATCAGGTCGTTTGTTGGGTTTGCCGGCGTTTCAAGAAAGATCATCGCAAGATCGTGTGCGTGTCCTGTTTTGTTGATGATCTGAATTATCTCTTCGGCAGATTGTCCGGCTTTAAAATACGCGACATGAATTCCGAATTTCGTTAATACATGTTTGATGAAATGTTCGGTACCACCATACAACGGCAAACTATATAATAACAGTGAACCCGGTTTGAGAAATTCCATCAACACCGTAGAGATTGCCGACATACCGCTTTCAAATACCGCGCAATCTTCTGCGCCATCCCAGAGCGTCAATCTGTTTTCCAAAATCTCGAGATCAGGATTATTGATACGGCTGTAAATCAATCCAAGTTTTTCACCGACGCGTTGTTCACGCTGTCCGTAGGCAACTTCAAAAAATGCTTTTCCTTCTTCGGCAGTCTTAAATACAAACGTCGATGTCTGAAAAATCGGACACTTAACGGCACCTTCCGACCATTCTGGATTGTATCCGTACGACATCATTAAACTTTCGGGATGTAGATGTTTATTGTCCATAATGTTCTCCCTCATCATTGAAATATTTTTTGTAAGTTATATGGAACTTGCTGTGAATGCAAGCAAACGATGATGAATTTGTACATTGCGGAATAGCATTTCGCAATTTATCTATTTTTCAGTATCGTATTGCCACCATGGAATTTTCACCGTATACTTTCAAAAAAGGAGGAGAAGGTATGAATTTGAAAAATATAACGAGAGGAATTATTTTATCAATTTTCATCGTGCATTGTTTGGGATTGTCACAAACAAACAATGATCTAAAATATCTTCAATACGATACCGACGGAATTTCTTCGGCGACATATAAAGCCCGGCGTGATTCTATACTGAAAATGATTGGGAATGATGCTGCTGCAATTTTTTATTCCGGCCCGGAACGAATGCGAAACGGCGATGTCGATTATTTGTATCGACAAGCAGATAATTTTTTCTATCTCACAGGATTCACAGAACCTAATGCAATTCTCTTGCTTGCCCCCAAAGGATTGTCCGTTAAAGTTGATGACAAGAATGTTGTTGTAAAGGAAATTCTTTTTGTTGAAGCGAGAAATCCACAAGCGGAAACATGGACGGGGCGCCGATATGGAGAAGAGGGGGCAAAGAAAATCCTTGGGATGCAGCATGCCATGACGAACGATAATTTCAAAAAAATGTTTTCCTCGGTGATGTTTTCCGGCATCACGCAATTATACGCACAATCGATTACTTCTGATGTTACCGGGGGGTTGAAAAACTTACTTGCGCCGATTCAAAATTGGATTGATAATGGAAGGCGGTATAATTCAAAAGTAGAATTGCGAGATCCGACGGCAATGGTTCATACCATGCGCATCATAAAGGACAAAGAAGAAATTGACATGGTGAGGAAAGCGACTGATATCAGCGTTCTTGCACACACCCAAGCGATGATGTCTGTTGAACCGGGAATGTATGAATATGAGCTTCAAGCGTTATATGAATATGTCTTTCAACGAATGGGAGCGGAGTATGATGGATATCCATGTATCAATGGTGCCGGAGAAAATTCTGTCATTCTTCACTACAATACAAACAGGAAAAAAATTGGGAACGGAGAACTTGTGCTATCGGATTGTGCCGCTGAATATCACGGATACTCCAGTGATGTTACGCGGACATATCCGGCAAACGGAAAATTTTCAACTGAACAAAAGGAAATTTATCACATCGTTCTCAATGCTCAAAAGGCGGTGATCGCTGCGGTAAGACCCGGCGTGCCATGGTCCGATGTAACGGCGATTGCCGATTCTGTGATTGCCAATGGATTATTTTCCCTCGGAATTACGAAAGCAAAAGAAGGAAAAGAATTCAAGAAATTTTTTATGCATGGTCTTGGTCATCCGGTTGGCTTAGATGTTCACGACGTTGGTCAATCGATGCTTGCCTCGGGAATGTTGTATACGGTTGAACCGGGAATTTATATTCCTGAAGGGAGCGAAGGGGTTGATCCGAAGTATTACAATATCGGCGTAAGAATTGAAGACCTTATTTTGATAACAGAAAATGGAAATGAAAATCTTTCCAAAGGAGCACCGCGGGAAATTTCTGAGATTGAAGCGCTGATGAAGAAAAAAGGAATCGGCAATCAACCGTTGAAATAATAGTTGCCTCTGCGATAAAACAAAATGTCCCGCATTCTGCGGGACATTTTTTATTTTGACACACGCCCAGAATTTTATGCAATTTCCGGTGTATCGATTTTTGAGATGAGATACGAAATATCATCGTGACTCAATTCATGGTCAACAATTTTTCCTTCAAAATATTGCTGATACGCGGACATATCGAAATATCCGTGACCGCACAAATTCACCAGAATTGTTTTCGATTTTCCTTCTTTCCGTGCTTGTTCGACTTCGCGCATTGCAACAGCAAGTCCGTGTGTTGCTTCTGGAGCCGGAAGAATACCTTCTGCTTTGGCAAATTTTACTCCTGCTTCAAAGCATTCCGTTTGTTTTACAGCCTGCGCTTCAATTAATTCATCTCTCAGCAATTGTGAAACGATCACCCCTGCGCCGTGATAACGCAAGCCGCCGGCGTGAATTGCGGATGGAACAAATTTATGTCCGAGGGTAAACATTGGCAGCAACGGCGTCATACCAATAGTATCGCCGAAATCGTAACGGAAAACACCGCGAGTTAATTTCGGACATGATGCAGGTTCTGCTGCAATTGCACGGATTTTTTTCCCACTTTCAAGATTGAATCGCAAGAAAGGAAAGGAAATTCCGGCAAAATTTGAACCGCCTCCGAATGGAGCTACAATAATGTCAGGGAAATCCCCTGCTTTGGAAAATTGTTCAACCGCTTCCTGTCCGATAATAGTCTGATGCATCAACACGTGATTAAGCACAGAGCCGAGTGCATATTTTGTATCATTGTTCATTGCCGCGCGTTCGACTGCTTCCGAAATTGCGATGCCGAGACTTCCGGGTGAATTCGGATCTTCGGCGAGAATCTTTTTTCCTGCTTCGGTAAATTTAGACGGACTTGAATAAACGATCGCGCCCCATGTGTTCATCAATAATTTACGATACGGTTTTTGCTCGTAGCTCACCTTCACCATATATACTTCGCATTCAATTCCGAAATGATTGCACGCAAACGCGAGCGCGCTTCCCCATTGCCCCGCACCGGTTTCCGTGGTGATTCGTTTCACCCCTTCTTTCTTATTATAATACGCTTGCGGAATTGCTGTGTTCGGTTTATGTGAACCCGCCGGGCTGCTTCCCTCATATTTATAATAAATTTTGCAATCGGTTTTCAGTGATTTTTCCAATTCCAATGCACGAATCAGCGGGGTCGGTCTCCAGATTGCATATAAGTCACGTACTTCATCAGGAATTTCTACCCACTTATCAGAGGTCACTTCCTGTTTGATGAGTTCCATCGGAAATAATGCCGCAAGCGCATCGGGGCCGATTGGTTGTTTGGTTCCGGGGTGAAGCGGCGGCAGCGGTTTGTTCGGCATATCCGCCACAATATTGTACCACTTTTGTGGAATTTCTTTCTCCGTGAGGAGGAATTTTCTTTGAGCCATAGCGATAGTTGATTGATTGAATAAATGCCGTGAATTAATTATTCAATATACTATCGTAAGAAATTCGAGAGACAAAAACAACGAAAGAGATTAATTTTTTGGAACGGGAATACGATCGGCGGGGAAGAAACTTTGAACATAATGTTCAAAATTCCCTTTCATGGTTCGTCTTTGATCCTATTATTTCAACTCGCTCGGCAATCGAGGCGACGACAGTAATTCTTCGAAAATTTTCCATCGCATTTCGGGATTCTCGGAAGTTCCGCCGTGAGTCTCAACATATTGCCTCACAAGGTCTTGTCCGTAATTGTAATTGATGACGTAGCTTCGATATTTTTCAAAGAATGCAACCCGCTGTTCAGCGCGAGGTTTCGCCATTAACGCATACGTCGTCAGCCATGCAACGGCTTGCTCTTTTGGAATTTTTCCATTCAAATAATTTCTCGCAGCTTCATTTCCGGCGTACGCAAGCTTTGCCACAAGATCTTGAATGGCATAGTACTGTTCTGCTTTTGATGAATCGAATCCTGCAAGAGGGAAAAGATGCCCTTTTTCAAAATTCACTCTTTCTTTTCCGGGAAGGACTACTTGAATACCGTAGTTCGCACTTCCTTCAGCAATGAGCGATTGCGGACTGAAAAGCGGATATATGCAAAATTCGATCCATCCTCGTTTGCGCATCAACTCACTTTCCAATAACGCATTGTATACGTGATGGCCGGGATACCCCTCGTGGGCGGCAAGATCGATGGCACGGTCGATAAAAATTGGCAAATCGACATTGACTTGAATGATGCTGTAATTGTTTCCTTTGTACCAATTATAGCCGCTCCATGCTTTGTTTGTGACATATTCGACGACAAAATTTTCATTGTACGCCAATGCTATATGATGGGCAGTTCTTTTTCGGCATTCCGCAATTGCTGCTTTAAAAACGGTATCCAATTTTTCTTTGGGTATGATGAAGTGATTGTGAAACGCTTCGTAGCGTTCCTGTAATGTTCCGTTTCCTTTTGGCAACGCGGAATCCAATTCTTGCAGCAATGTTTTAAAATGATTTTCGGAGAATACCGGGGCAACAACATCAAATAGTTTTTGAGATTCTTCATCAAATGCATATTTTGCTCCGCCGAGCATTTCCGCTTTCGCAATGACCGCACCGAGTTGTTTGGTAAGATAAATTTTTCGGAGCATTCCCATCTCATCTTCTTTCGCAACCGGTATCGATGATATCATCGCCGAAAGTTCTTTGGCTTGGGAAATAATTTCGCTTAATGATATTTTTTTTGTCTGCACTTCCTGCTGCCACTCCGCAGGGCCGTAGTATGCATCAACGCAATCGGCATCATGCCGACCAAGTGCAAGAACGAGTTTGACATATTTTTCAGCAGCGGTATTCACGGAATCTTCCTTTGCAAGAGATATGGATAAAATAACACATGACACTATAAGCAGAACGAAATATCGCTTCATACAAGTTCCTCATGCAATTTATTTTTTCCTGTGAACCAATGTCGGTCCTGACTGTTCTGTCGGCATCAAAACAATATCATTGATATTGACGTGCGACGGGCGAGTCGCAGCCCAAACGACCGCGTCGGCAATATCATCCGGCGAAAGGGGCGTCATATCTTGATAAACTTTGTCAGCTCGCTCTTGATCGCCGTGGAAACGCACAATGCTGAATTCTGTTTCAACCAAGCCGGGATCAATCGACGTTACACGAATCGGAGTCCCGAGCAAATCCATTTTCATTCCCTGCGAAAGAGCATTCACCGCAAACTTTGACGCGTTATATACATTGCCTTTCGGATAGACCCAATGGCCGGCAATCGATCCAATATTGATAATGTGTCCTTCGTTTCGTGCAATCATTCCCGGCAGAATTGCCCGTGTAATGTAGAGCAAACCCTTCACATTCGTATCGATCATTTCGTCCCAATCAGAAATTTTTCCTTCTTGAATGGTATCTAATCCGCGCGACAAGCCGGCATTGTTGACAAGAACGGAAATATTTTTCCATTGATCGGGAAGTGATTGCACGATCGATTCAACATTTTTTTGATTACGAACATCCAGTTGAAATGCATGTGCCTTCACATTGAAAGTCGAGGTGATTGTCTTTGTGAGTTCTTCAATTTTTTCCAATCGCCGCGCGCAAAGTAAAACATTGGCGCCGTGGTTCGCAAAAAGAAGCGCCGTCGATTTTCCGATACCGGACGACGCACCGGTAATAAACACTGTTTTGTTCTTAAGTGGTGTCATAGGGTTAGTCTCTTTTACGTGGTCATTTTTTAACAATGAATTGTACACATTGATTGCCTGAAAAAATACCCCAAAATATTTTCTGATAAAAAATCATAAACTTGGCGGCGGAGGCGGATCGCTGCGGAATGCAAGTCCGGCAGGAGACCATTGAATTGATATACCCGCAATAAAATGATTCAATCTGCCGATGCTGCAAAAGAATCCGGGAGAAACGCCGAAAAGATCAATCACACCAGGGTAAATATTCAGTCGGACTTTTTCATTGATTCTGTTTGATGCCATCAGTGAAGCAAGCAAGGAATTATCCCGGTCGTAAAAAATTCCGGCAATCCATCCCAATGAAACAGAAACCGTTCGCGCGCCGTTGGTCACATCAACGGTTCGCAATTCGCGTGTTGCAAATCCCGCACCGGCAGTTATGCTCTCATGATTGTCGCGCAAGTACGAAAGCCCCAGCATTCCATTATCACCGAAATGATAGAACACGCTTGTCCGCTCAGCAAACGGCAGTCGATATTTGATGACATAATATTGTGACTGATTTTCAAGCGTGTTGTAGGTGGGATTCCACGCCGGTTGTCCGGACCATGAAGTCATGTGCAGCGTTTCGCTGAAAAATTTTGCGACATCATCGGATGAAAAAAGAATAACGCCGCCGATATCAAACAGGTAAATATCAGCGATTGGGTCAACATTCGGACCTCGATAAAGATCGTTTTCGACCGCTTCATTCACAAAATGATACGCGGCAACGGTGAGCCCGGTAAAGAGCGATGGATACGGAATGCCGTGAAATTTGTACCATTCCAGCATCATACGCGAATCCATTCCGCCGCCGATGAGATGCAGCGTGTAATTTGGAAAATACTGTGCCTTTTCGATGGAAAGACTCGTCGGAAAAACTTCCTGTCCGATAAATCTGTTCCATCCGAATTTTTGTATCTGTGTGAACGGATCTTTGAGGTTTTGCCACACGTTCGTTGCGCCTCGTCTAAAATAAATTGTTGAAAGGTCGCGTGAGTGCGTTGCCGATTGAAGAATATCGAATCCGCCATTGATGATCAGCGAACCCGGATTGATCAACGTTTCTGATCCGTATGTTTTTCCGTTATAGAAGTAGAATTTCTCCTGCGAGAGAGCTGAATGAAAAAAGAATAGCCCAGAGAACAAAAGAGGCATTCCGAGCCGGCAGTATTGCGTAAATTTTTTTCGATGAAATAAAGAAATTAGGCGCGGAGGCAATTGGTCTTTGAAAATTGAAATGGTAAAATTGTCAGGGCTTGCCGGTAAGATCAAGCATGTTGACGTTGGAATTTTTCAGATACGGTTTGAAGTGCGGATCTTCGAGCGAACACAATTTCTTGACGATTTCTGAAACACGGAATCCGTTGTTGATACATGTTTCAATATCCTGAAGCATTTCTGCTTCACGCTCCGTACCGATTTTCTTCTTCATGACCTGCAGGGTCAGCATAATGATGCCGAGCGGATTATTGATCTCATGCCCGATTGTAACGGCAAGTTCGGTAACGGCTTTTTCGTGCTGATACTTCAGTAATTCCTGCTGCAGCGTGTTGATGCGGAGACCGACTTTGACCCGAGCAATAAGTTCTTTATCATTGAAGGGCTTCGTCATGAAATCATCTGCACCGTGCTCCATTCCTTCGATCTTATCTTCGGCAGAATCGCGGGCGGTCAGCAAAATGAAATACGAATATTTCAATGTCTCATCATTTTTTACGCGCTGGCAGAATTCTTTTCCGTCCATCTTCGGCATATTCCAATCGGAAATAATGATTTCCGGATTTTCTTTCGTTGCCAGGGTCAGCCCTTCTTCGCCGTTTTCCGCCAGAAATACTTCATAGCCGTGCGCCGTCAATCGTTTTTTTAAGAACGACCGAATGTAGGTATCGTCATCAACAACTAAAATTTTAATCGCCATGAATATTTAACCGGGAAGTTTTGGTTCTACAAATATAACCTTTTCCCGCTCAATAACCACTGTGCCGGCAGGAACGCCTTTTGGTTTTCTCACATATTTTTTCTCGGTCATTGCAACGGGAACATTTTTTGCATTTTTCATTTTGCTGTAATACGCAGCAATGGATGCCGTTTGTTCGATCGCTTTTTTTGACGGCTCGCCGTTTCCGGTGCCGATTTTCAACACAACATGCGATCCGCTGGAACCGCGTGCGTGGAACCATAAGTCGTTCGGCTTTGCAAACTTTACTGTCAGCAAATCGTTATTCTCGCTGCTTTTGCCTGCATAGACAGTAAATCCGCCTTCGACGGTAAATATCTTAAATGGAGGAAGTTCTTCTTGTTCTTTTTCAGTCATATATCCAAGCTGGTGAAGCTGAGTGTTCTTTGAGTTTAAAAAACTTTTTAATGAAATGCTGTCGGCAATTTCTTCCACTGCGCTCAACAGCGGAGAAAGCATTTCCGATTGGCGGCGAAGAAAGTCCAGCCGCGTCTGCGCTTCTTCTTTTGCAGCTTTTGATTTTTTCGCTTTGTCAAAATACCGTTCAGCATTCTGAGCGGGAGAAAGGGACTGTTCCAACGGGATCGATATCATTTCTTGAGAAAAAAAAATATTTTCCACTTCAACATCCTTCATTCCTTTTTTTACGCGGTGAAGATTTGCCATTAACAGCTTTGCAAAGAGTTCGTACTGTTCGCCGCGGGATGACACCGATACTTCCTGCACGATCTTTTCCATCGTGCGGTTGTTTTTCTCGATTTCTTTTTTCAGCCAATAAATAAGATCATTTTTCTGCGTATGGAGCGAATCCGATGAACGCGAAAAGCTGATGAATCGCTGTATGGCTGAGAACAGATCGCTGTATTCTTCTCTTCGATATTCAGAAAGATGATTCAACGGAATGAGCGAAAGCGAAATTGGAGTTTTGTCATCAAAATAGATCACCGGCGTTGTTTTTCGTGTTTGCAGCAGGAGCGCAATAACTTTTTCTATTTCATTATAGAGAGCAATGCGTTCAGCGGTTGTCAGCTGAGAAGCCGGTTTTTCGCCCGCAATTTTTGCGTTGCAAAGAATCTCTTTTACGAATGCCGTTCCAAGCTTTGGGGATTGTTTTTTCAAAATTACACTGACCGTAGATTCTGCATTCATTGCGGAAAGAAATTCGTCCTTTGGCGGAAGGAAATTTTCTGCGGCAATCGACAGGAATTTTTTTTGCATCTGGCGCTTTGCTCCAACGACTTCCTTTTTTTCCAAGAATGCATCGAGTATTGTTCCGGTTTCATCCATAAGCACTACATTCGCTCTTGCGCCGAACATTTCTGCTGCCAGCCATAGATTCTCCGAAAATCTTATCGACACAATGCGATCCGAAATAGCGACGTAGATTTCGTCAACATGTTTATCTGTGAGAGCCGGAAAAAGATCGACAGAGTTTTGTTTTGCACGCATCATCCCGCGTCGCGCGATGATGGAGTTATTCCGTGCTATGCAGGATATTGTCACGGTGAACGGTTCCGGTGTATAGAAAACAATGGAGAGCGTATTCTTTTCTTGTGAATAGACTTCCGCAACGACGGCACCCTGTAATGCCGTGTTCAATTCCCGTGAGAGATGAAGGAGTGTAAAATAATTCGAAAGCATGGAAAAAGATACGAAAAGTGCAGGGGAGTTGCTTTAAAAATAAGCGTTCCCAACCGAAGGCCGGGAACGCTTGTACGATATATTATTGATTCTGCGCTTGTTTATTTTTTTCTGTCCGGTTCCCCTTTGCCTTCGGTCAATAATTTGAACAGACTTCCTTTAATAAATTGATTCCAGCCGCTGGCACAGCCGTTGTAACATTCAATTTCAGGAACCAAACCGATGTGAGTAAAATCGACTTGCGTAGATTTGCCTTTCGTAAAAATTTCAAAATTTATTTTTGTGCCCTGCCACTCTTTTTTGTCTTTCACCCATGTAAGGTTGCAATCAGTTACCAGCCACGTTATTTTTTTGTCGGGCACAAGATCAACAATCTTAATGACGAACGAGTCTCCAAAAACAAAATGAATTGTAAACACATCATTCAGCTTTTCGGAGCCGCCTTCGATATTTTGCGACCACCATTGTGAAATGCTGTTAATGCGCGTGAATGCTTCATGTGCCGTTGCATTAACTGTAATGCTTGCCGTATAATCTTGTCTTTTCATTTTCTTTAGGCTCCATTTATTTTTTTCTCATTTACCACCGATTTTCTTGCTGTTCACTTTACCGAAGATCCAAGTTTTTTTTCATTTTCTGTCCTCGGTTTACCCGTGGCATTGGGTTGGCCTTTACCTGTGGTGATCAGACTGTATAAACTATCATGGATATAATTGCTCCATGCATCCTTGCAAATTTCGTAACATTCATATTGCGGAACTAAGCCGAGGTGAGTAAAGCAGAGTTGTGTTTTGTTCCCCTTCTTAGAAATTTCAAAACAGATCTTTGTGCCTGTCCATTCACTTTGGTCTTTCGTAAACTTAAAATAGTTGTTCATCACACGCCAAACAATTTTTTCGTTCGGGAGGACTTCTATTAATTTTATCCGGCACTGATGAACATCTTCGTAATGATAGGTAAACTCATCATTGAGTGTGTTTGTATTCCCTTCAATTTCTTTCGACCACCATCCGCGAACATTATTGACGGCATTGAATACTTCGTGTGGAGTTTGGTCTACTAACAAGGTTGTGGTAAAATCTGGCAGAGTCATTTTCTTTCCTTTATTGTTCATACTCTTGGATCAAATATATTATCTCACTATTACTTTGTCGAGGTGTAAAATGGACTTTGTGGCGGGTTGATTTGGACATGGCAGATTTATTATCTTTATGAAAAAGGAATTCCAATGAAACATCTTACCATCGTCGTTCCTAACGGACAGAACAATTTAAGCAGTATTGTGGGTGCGTATAAAATTTTTACCCGAGCCAATGAGTATTGGAAGGGGCTTGGCAGAAAGGAGTTGTTTACCATCCAGTTAGCAGGCATTTCAAAACGCGTGGAATTCTATAACGGCTTATTTGCCGTGAAGCCGCACACAAACATTTCAGCTATATCCAAAACCAATCTCATCATTATTCCTTCGTTGAATCATAATTATCATGATGCGGTGAAAGGAAACAGGGTGCTGATTGACTGGATTAAGAAACATTATAAACGCGGCACTGAAATAGCCAGCATATGTACGGGCGCGTTTATGCTCGCGTCGTCAGGCCTGCTGGATGGAAAAAGCTGCTCCACGCATTGGGCCGCTGCGGATAATTTCCGGCGGATGTTTCCCAAAGTAAATTTACAAACCGATAGATTGATTACTGATGAGCATGGAATTTATACCAATGGGGGAGCGTATTCTTTCCTGAACCTGATGATGTATCTTGTAGAGAAGTATTATAACAGGGAGACGGCAATTTATTGTTCCAAGGTATTTCAGATTGAAATGGACAGGCAGAGCCAATCGGCATTTACCATTTTTACAGGACAGAAACAGCACGGAGATGAAATGGTGAATAAAGCACAAACATATATTGAAAGCACACTGCATGAAAAAATATCTGTTGAACATTTATCGTCTAAGTTTTATGTCAGCAGGCGAAATTTTGACAGACGCTTTATCAAAGCGACTGGAAATACTCCTCTCGAATATTCGCAGCGGGTAAAAATTGAATCGGCAAAAAGAGCATTTGAAACCAGCCGCAAAACAATTCATGAAGTGATGTATGCCGTTGGATATTCGGATGTGAAGGCGTTTCGTGAAGTGTTTAGAAAAATTACGGGACTATCACCTTTAGCGTACAGAAACAGATACAATAAAGAGGCAGTGGTGCGGCGTTTGGTGAGGGTACCGGCAAGGGGGCAACATTTTGTTTCATCTTTTGTACGGTTGCAACCTCACAATT
Organism: Ignavibacteriales bacterium; assembly: GCA_037443785.1. GTDB lineage: Bacteria > Bacteroidota > Ignavibacteria > UBA10030 > UBA8401 > JAQUOA01. The sequence continues at coordinate 137,442 of JBBINR010000003.1, forward strand.
GAGTGACTGGTTGGGGCGCATTACAATTCAATTATTTTATTTCGACAAGCCGATGTTCTTTAAAGATTCCCAATGTTATCCCAGCGTTATAGTAGCCATAGTTTACGATACCGCTATCTTTTTTAATAGTAACGCCTTCTACAAAGTTACCAAATATAATTGTTGAAATTGAATCTTTGGTATAAAACCGCTTAAAGTCTTTTGGGAATGAAAATGAAAACGTGGTCAGGTTATTTCCAATCGTAAGTTGTGAGGAATATTTATCCTCGCAAATGAAAAAATTATTGTGTTTAACAAGTTGTGACGATGCAGAATCATAGTAGACTTGGGAAATAGTGTATTTATATAAACTCACTTCATCGTTTGAAGAATCTTCTTTAGAAATCACTTTCCAATACAATCTGCCTGAGGATTTTCCGAAGCTATAGCCACCCATCACACTTCCTGCATAAAAGCTTTCAACAAAAGTAAAAGTAAATTCTCTGCCGATGTTCAATGGGAAAAAATCATCGTAAGGGGAAACAATTTTTTTCTCTTCAGATTCAACGGAGACAACCGTATTTTTCTTACAGTTCATCGATGTAATCACACAGATGCTGCATACGAGCAGTGCACAATATTTTGCGTTATGTTTCATTTGTCGTGATAGGTGAACATTTTTATAATACGTCGTTTCATTCCTTGGCGGATATTTTAAATATAAATATTTATTGATATTAAATGTGTTCATCAACAAAAAAACTTTTCATCAAAGAGTTGTTGCTCCGAATCATGGGCATTTATAAACATCAGTGAAAGGAGGTGTTTGAAAGCAGAGGTCGAGAACAAATGAAATTGTGTTTGGTTCTACGATGAGCGTAAAAAATCTCCATCAATAATAAGCAGCTTCACCTGATTCTCTGCAACGGAACGATGTGAACTTAAGTCGTCCGAGACAATGTACGTCATTCCTTCTTTCAGAGTGTATCGTTCTCCGTTTTCGTGCTCTGTGATAAACTCGCCCTCAAGGCAGTGAACAATATGTCCTTTTTGACACCAATGATCCGCAATATACCCTTTGGAATATGTGACGATTCGAATTCGTAAACCAGGAAGATCCAATGTATTCCACACTGCCGAACCTGTTTTGCCCCCATGGTGGGTTGCATTTATTTTTGTCCAATCGATAATTTGAAAAGGGATGTTGTGGTGTGTCATGATTGTAAGTTGATCCTCGTATATCGCCCAATTTACTTGATTGGGAATGCGGTTGCAATATTTAAAAGTAAAGAATCTCCAAAGCTGTACAGCCGTGGAGATTCTTTTACACCCTATTCTTTATTCTATACCTATTTTGTCGCTTTGCTGTATACCACTGCTGCCTTCACAAAATCTCTAAAGAGAGGATGCGGATTAAGCGCGCGCGATTTTAATTCGGGATGAAACTGCCCGCCGACAAACCACGGGTGGTCTTTTAGTTCGGCAATTTCCACAAGATTTCCGTCGGGTGAAAGTCCGCTGAAGACCATTCCTTTTTCCTGCAACACTTTTCTGAACTTATTGTTCACTTCATAGCGGTGGCGATGGCGCTCGGAGATCAATTCTTTTTTGTATGCGGCGTGTGCTTTCGTTCCCTTTTGTAAAACGCACGGATATGCACCGAGACGCATTGTTCCGCCCATGTTCTTTACATTGCGCTGGTCTGCCATCAGATCGATCACATTATTTTTTGTCTTTTTGAATTCCGTACTGTTTGCACCTTTTAATCCGCAGACGTTGCGCGCAAATTCGATGATAGCGCATTGCATGCCGAGGCAAATGCCGAAGAATGGAATTTTATTTTCGCGCACATATTGAATTGCCTTGATTTTCCCTTCGATGCCGCGAATGCCGAATCCCGGTGCTACCAGCAGTCCGCTGATTCCTTCGAGATGTTCATGCACATTGTGCTGATCGATCTCTTCAGCGCGGAGCCATTTTAAATCAACAGCAACGTCGTTATCCGCTCCGGCATGAATGAACGCTTCAGAAATACTTTTGTACGCATCTTTTAATTCCGTGTACTTTCCGACGAACCCAATCGTAACGCGGTCGCTCGGCTCTTTTACGCGATGAACAAAACGCGTCCACTTTCGCAGGTCGAGTTTGTTCGCTTTCAGATTTAACTTTTCGAGAACAATGTTGTCAAGTTTTTCTTTTTCAAAATGAAGCGGAAGTTCATAGATCGTTTCCACATCACGCCCTTCGATAACGGCATCGGTTTCGACGTTACAGAAGAGACCGATCTTTGCGCGTGTCTCGCGTGATAAGCGTTTTTCTGTCCGGCAAATAAGAATATCCGGCTGCATACCGATTTCGAGCAGCGTTTTCACACTGTGCTGTGTCGGTTTTGTTTTGATCTCGCCGGCGGCTTTGATGTACGGAATCAGCGTGACATGAATTGAAATCGCATTTCGTTTCCCGATCTGCAGCATGAATTGACGAATCGCTTCAAGAAAGGGAAGAGATTCGATATCGCCGACGGTTCCGCCGACTTCGGTGATGATTACATCGTATTTTCCTGTTGCCGCAAGCTGTCCCATTCGCCTTTTTATTTCATCCGTAATGTGCGGAATGACCTGCACGGTTGCCCCGAGATAATCACCGCGGCGTTCTTTGGAAATCACTTCGTAATAGATTTGTCCGGTCGTGGCGTTATTCATTTTTGATGTATTCACATCAAGGAATCGTTCGTAATGTCCGAGATCGAGATCAGTCTCAGCACCGTCATCAGTCACATACACTTCGCCGTGCTGATACGGCGACATCGTTCCCGGATCGACATTGAGATACGGATCCATTTTTTGGATCGTTACACGCAGTCCGCGCGATTTGAGAAGTAAGCCGAGCGAAGCAGCGGCAATTCCTTTTCCGAGCGACGAAACGACACCGCCGGTGACAAATATATATTTTACATGCTGTGACATAGTGATTCAGGTTTAGTGGTGAAAAAAAATTCTTTTGAAATACAGCGCTATGCCAGATATCGACTTGCAGATTGAATACTGGCATCTCTTTAGTAACAATTTGAAAATCTGGATTCCGGCATTCGCCGGCATGACTATCCTTTAACGGTTCAAATACTCAACAACTTTTTGCAAATCTTCCGGCGTATCGACAGGCATCGATTCATACTTTGTAACGACACATTTTATTGTGTATCCATTTTCCAGCACACGAAGCTGTTCCAATTTTTCTGCATTCTCTAACGGCGATTGCGGAAGCAAAGTATATTTCTGAAGAAAATCCGCACGATACGCATAAATGCCGAAATGTTTGTAGAGCGTCGTTTCTTTCGGCCATTCCGCGGCAATCTTTGTATCGCGCACATGCGGAATAGGCGACCGGCTGAAATACATTGCATATCGATTATTATCGAGCACGACTTTGACAATATTTGGATTGAAAATATCATCAGCCGACGAAATCTTTTTTACCGCGGTCGCGACAACCGCATAATCATCGTCGATCAATGCCTGGATTGTTTGATCAATCAACTTCGGATCGATGAGCGGTTCGTCGCCTTGGATATTCACAACAATATCTGCAGATAAATTTTTGGCAACATAGGCGATGCGGTCGCTCCCGCTTTGAATAGTAACGGGAGTCATGATAACAACTCCGCCAAATGTTTTAACCGCCTCTTCAATACGAACATCATCGGTGGCAACAACAACATCGGTGATGAGCGACGATTTTTTTGCCTGCTCGTACACACGCTGCACCATTGGTTTGCCGCAAATATCTACCAGCGGTTTTGCCGGAAGCCGTGTCGATGCGTAGCGCGAAGGAATGATGCCGATGATTTTCATAGTATTGTACCTGTCACTGCAAACGAATGTTTTTTTTGAGTGCAGCAATCTGTTATAACCATTAAGACGGCTTTGTCTCTTTGACAAAAAAATCAGAGTTCCCTGCACTGACTAAATTTCTTTTTATCCGATGACTTTCGGGACTTTAAAATGCTCGTCCGTTTTGTCTGGAGCATTCTTCAATGCTTCATCTGTTGATGTTGACGGTTTTACCTTGTCTTCCCGAAAAACATTTTCCAATTTAATCACTTGCGACAGCGGCTCAACATTCGTTGTGTCCAACGAATTCAACTGTTCCATGTATTTTAAAATATCATTGAACTGATGGAAAAATTTTTCCTTTTGTTCATCGGTGAATTCCAGTTTTGCAAGTTTCGCAATATGGTCGACATCTTTTAGTGTGACGGACATAACTTCCTCATGATACGATAACGATTCCGACCTGATACAGATCGACAGAATATTTTACTCTTGGATGCATAACAATTTTTTTCCACGCATGTTTCATCCCCGCCGACCAATGAATATCGTCAAAGACAACGATAGCATTGTTCATCAGCGACGGAAGCAGTTGTTCAAAATACTTCAGCGTTGCATTCCCTTCGTGATGTCCGTCGATAAAAACATAGTCAAACGGTTGATACTTGTTGATCACGGATGGAAGTGTATCAGAAAATTTTCCAACAATGCTCGTAATATTGTCGTATCCAAGCGATGCAAAATTCTTTTGAGCGATTTCAGCCAGCGTTTGCGCACCTTCCATGGTCACTATTGTGCCGCTGTTATTTAATTTCAATGCAGCGGCTTGATACAACGTTGAAACACCGAGACATGTTCCAAATTCGAGACATTGTTTCGGCGACATTCTTTCTATAATAAAAAAAAGCAGCAACGACCAGCGATACGGTTTGCTTGATGAGAGTGCAACTTCTCCTAGCGTGCGATGAACGACCGTTCCATTGAGGGGGTCTGCATGAGCGCCGTAATCGATAATGTCAATCGTATTGCGCGACTCGTTGAGCATTCGCCGCATGATTTCGATGTCGGAAACGCGATTTTTTTCATCATCACTCAAACTTCCGCTGAACGCATCGCGGATACTGTCGGCGAGCGTCATTGCCTGATAATCTTTTGTTGATTCAAGAAAGCGGAGCGCACTAAACACATACGGGCGAACGGCAATATCCTGAATTTGAAACGCAAGATGTGTCAACATTGCGTTCACGAGATGCTTTCACAATAATTTTTTGAAATGACGTCGTATACCTGATTCATCAGTTTCATTTCATCTTCGCGTGTCGTTACACTTTTTGTCTCAATCAAATCGCCGAACACCGCATTGATTTCTGCGGGACGAATATCGAACGAGCCTTTGGGAAGAATTTTAAAACTTCCATTGATCGCGACCGGAAGAATAGGCACCCCGGATTTTGCCGCCAGTGAAAATGCACCGCGTTTAAACGGTTGAAGTTTTCCATCGCGCGTCCGCGTTCCTTCGGCAAAGAGAAGAACCTGCCCGCCTTCACCGATTGCTTTTGCCGCACGGTCCAAGCTTTTCATTGCTTCGGTGCCTCTTTTTCTATCGACCATAATATGATGGCCATACTTCAATGCCCACCCCCAAAATGGAATGTAGCTCAATTCTTTTTTAAACATGATGCGCATTTGCGGAAAGAGTGTCATCAGCGTTGGAATATCGTATACACTGGCATGATTGCTGACGACAATAAAATTTCCACTTCGATCTAATTTTTCTAATCCGGTTGGAATAACGTGCACATTTGAAATCCATAAAACAAACCTGCTCCATGTTGAGCCGGCCCAAAAATAAAATGCACCGCTGCGTTGAAACGGAAGGGAAATCAGCGCAGCAACCGAAAAAAAGAAATTGGTAATAACAATCAAAAGCAATCGGCATGCCGTTATGATCCAGCGCATCAGCCATTCTCCTTTACAATATCACCGGCAGCAGCGTGAATGCGCTTATCGATGGATGGATGACTGTAAAAGAAAAATTCAATTACGGGATGTGGGGCCGCATCGGCTAGATTCATCGACGCTAATTTTTTCATTGTTGAAACAAACGCCGGCTTATTGTTTGTCCGTTGCACCGCATACGCGTCGGCTTCAAATTCGTGCTTGCGAGAAAGGATATTTCCGATCGGAGAAGTGATAACCGAATATATTCCGAGCCAGAGTGTTAGCAAGGGAAGGGCAGCAATTTGCGACGGTGCGGCAAAGCCAAACCATGAAAGGGAAGCCGTATAGGCCATTGATGTAAGAAACAATCCAATGTAAATGCTCAATGTCCCGGTTAGAATTCCTTTCCAGATATGCCCATGCGAGTAATGCCCGAGTTCATGCGCAAAGACCACTTCGATTTCTTCTTCGGAAAAATTTTTGATCAATGTATCGCCAAGAAGAATGCGTTTTGATTTTCCGATTCCCGTAAACGCGGCATTTGCTTTCTTCGTCGTCTTGCTAAGATTGAATGAATAGATTCCTTCGACGATCATGGATGTCGATTGCGTGAGCGACAGGATTTTTTCTTTTAACGGAGAATCTTCCAATGGAATGAGTTTATAAAACAGCGGAAGAATAATGATTGGAGCGATTCGTGAAAGGCCGATGGAAAAAATAAACAATACGGTCGCAACGGCACACCACCAAAATTCAGGGAACGTTACGAGGAGGTAATAAAAAATTAAGACCAACGGTGTTGCGATCGGAATTGAAATGAGCACTCCTTTCAATCCTTCCCACAGCCACTGCAAAAATGTTTGATTGCTGAGTTGATATTTGTGCTCGAGAATAAATCCGGAATAAAAACTGAACGGAAATGAAATAAAACTTGTGATGATTCCAATAATTGCTGAAAAGACCAGCAGTGTTCCGTATGGATGTGAAATCCACGATGCGCTGTACGTTTCTAATTTTGAAGTAAACCCGGTTGCAAGAAAAATAATTGTCACGATGAAGGAGACGATCGTGCCAGTCAAAGACACGATAAGCTTTGTTTTATTGTATCGTTTAACTTCGGTCGGAGTTGGAGCGGCCATAACTATGCTTGTTGTTCCAATAGCAAAAATAAAAACATATCATCATGCTCTACATCTTACGGAAATGAATTTCCAATGATAAGAGTGTGACAATTGTAAATGATTGAGTAAACTACAGAGACGAAAAGGGATTTGATGTTCTGTGGTTTAGTAAAAATACAAAAGTGGGAATAAAAAAACAAATAGATAAAAGTGAATATTGCGCGAATTTTAAGAGATTAAACTGTCTTAGTTCGCTGAAAAAGAATGTCAGCAATGGTTGATTCTTTACCACGCAAACGGTATTATGACGCAGCATACGGCTTCAATTTATCTGCTGTGTAATCACTTTTTGAAGAACACTCGCCATGAAAAAATTTTGTTTGATATTTTTTTGTTGTGGATATCTCTTTTCTCAAGCTCACTATACAATTCTTTCTCACACGCAATATGAAGAATGCAAAGTTGTTCCCCGTATTGACAATTCCGGGATTTATGCAATCTCATCATTTGATGTCGACGGCAGCATGATTTATCTCCGCCACTTTGATGAACCGCTTGTAACAGTTGTGCAAGGTAAAAATATTTCACTTCAACAGGCTGATGCTGCCGCTTCATTGGATATTACGAAAGGTTTTGTGGGGCGATCTTTTGGTAAAAATCAATTACCCCCCCAATCAGCTTTGCAGGATAAAAATATTCATTACGTGAAATCTTTTCTTGGTTCCAATCTATCATTGTTTGCGTCAGATGGAGGAGAGTTAACAAATTCGTCGGGGGAAACAATTCATGTCCACGTCGAAAGTAGAAATAACGTATCGCTTCAATTTGAGCTTTCGGAAATGAAGAAAGTATTTCATCTTTCGTTTCCGGGAGATCTGGCGTATGCCGACCTTATCGGCATTGATGCAAAAGGAAATTCATTTGTATTAATAGAGCGTTACCAGTCAGAAATTCCACTCAAGGTTCAGAGAGAAATTTATACATTGTCGCCGGATGGAGACATACGCTCGTGCCTCGCTGTTCCGATGATCAAATTTTGTGTTCTGGTAAAAGAATTTCAAATTGATTCGAGTGGAGCGCTGTACCACCTGCTTGCGGCACGTGATGGATTGCATCTTATTCGCTGGGACGGTCTGACAACGTACGCTGCCGGTACCATTTCGTACCCAAAAGAATTTCAGTACGAAGAGCATTACAATACATTTCTTACGACTGCCGAAGCAGTTCCTGAAACGCCAAAAGGAATTCTTACGGCAGCAAACCGGCAAACAGCGCTGCGTCTTGGGGAAGAATATGCGTTACATACCTACACATGTGCTGCAAATAATTTATCTCCCTTCGACGTTATTGGACCTGACGGCGATGCTGTCCGCACACCATCGTGGCTTGTTCCTGGAATCAATGCGCGTGTTGCGTACATGTGGGGTGGTTTCAACACACTGACGCAGTACGATGCAGGCCTGGCATCGGGAAAATATGCCGGTGATATTAATACCGCAGGCGTTTCAGCGTACGCCGTTGGAGTTGATTGTTCTGGATTTGTCAGTCGCTGCTGGCAATTAACCAGTCATTACGCAACTTCGATGATGCCGGACATCACCACACAATATGCTGCTTGGGATGAGTTAAAACCCGGCGATGCTATTCACAAAGTTGGCCACGTTCGAATGTTTGTAGAAAAAATGCCGAACGGCAGTTTGCGTGTTGTTGAATCGTCCGGACGAGGATGGGATGTGAGCTATTGGTCGTACGCACCGTCTGATTTGAACGGAGTCTATACACCGCGATACTATAATGGAATGGAAACGACATACTCAATGAATAAACCGGAATTAGTCTCTGCTTCGATCGTTACTGACTCAACAGTTCAACTTGTGTGGAAAAGCGACACCACTCAAGTTGCCGGATACCGCCTGTATGCAACATCCGACGGGAAACAATGGTCACAGCTCATGTCCGAATCTATACTAAAGGATACATCCGTAGTTTTGGTTTTAAAAAATTCATTTTCCTCGTATCGCGTATCGTCCGTTCTTCGAGGTAGTCAAATAATTGAAGGTCCCTTGTCCAATGCCTTGAGCGTTGGAAATTTTTTGCACACATCGAAAATATTGATCGTTGACGGTTTTGAACGTGCCAGTGGTGCGGGAAGCTGGCAGGGTCCGGGAAATGTTTTTGTTACGAGGTATGGGGTGGCGATAGGAAAAAATAAAACGTCGTACGAAAGCATTAAAAATTCTCAGTTGACAAATTTACAATTCCAATTATCAAACTATGCAACGGTATTCTGGATGCTCGGCGATGAATCGACACAAGATGAAACCTTTTCAACGACAGAACAAACATTGGTAAAACAATATCTTGAAAGCGGAGGACATCTGTTTGTTTCTGGAAGTGAAGTGGGATGGGATTTATCGTACAAAGGCTCTGCTTCTGATAAAGAATTTTATGGTTCGTATTTGAAAGCAGCGTATGTTTCTGATGATGCCGGCTCATACAACGTGAACGGAATAGGCGCTCCAATCTTTACAAAATGTTCGTTCACCATCGGTCAAATGTATGATGAAGATTATCCGGATGAAATTAGCAGTGCTGGCGGAAGCTCGCTTTGTTTTCAATACGGCAATCAGAAAGGAGCCGGTGTATCCTATCGCGGAAATTTCGGGAGTTCTGTCATACCCGGTGGTGTCATGTATCTGTCATTCCCGTTGGAAACAACGGCATCAGATTCCGGTTTTGAAAATGTCATTAATTGTGCAATGGAATATTTTGATCCGCTTTCTTTTGTTGAACAACCGTTCGTGACAGTTCTAAAAGATTTTTCATTGTCACAGAATTATCCGAATCCATTTAATCCTTCAACAATGATCAATTATCATTTACCAATGAACAGTTTCGTTTCCCTGAAAGTATTTGATCTTGTCGGCAGAGAAGTTGCGACGCTTGTGAATGAAAATCTTCCAGTCGGAGCACATGAAGCAAAATTTAACGCATCTAGCCTGTCTAGCGGTATGTATTTCTACACTTTGCAAGCAGGAAATTATCGTGCAGCGAAAAAGATGGTTTTAGTAAAATAACATAAAGAGTAACTTTGTTCCAAAGTGATGCCATGACGTAGAGTCATGGCATCACTGCTGAAAGTTGTTTATCGCTTTTGATCCTTACCTTCGTCATTCTTCTTTCCAAACTTTGCCCGCAGATCTTCCAGCGTGAAACTCTTTTCACCGTACGGTTTTGCGTCTTCTTTTTTCTTTGCGGATGACGCAATGCTTGCCTGGGATTTCATTGAAAGCGAAATTCGCTTTAACTGCTCATTCACTTCAAGCACGCGTACCTTCACAATTTGTCCTACCTTTACAACGGTTTTCGGATCTTCGACGAAGCGATCGGCAAGCTGCGAAACATGCACAAGTCCGTCTTGATGCACGCCAATATCAACAAAAGCGCCAAAGTTTGCCACGTTGGTAATAACACCTTCCAATTCCATTCCCGTTTTCAAATCGGAAATTTCTTTGATGCCGTCTTTGAATGTTGCGTATCGAAATTCTGCTCGCGGATCGCGTCCCGGTTTTTTTAATTCCGTTACAATATCACGCAATGTTGGTTCGCCGACAGTTTTCGTTACATATTTTTTAATATCAATCTTATCAAGCATTGACGGATTCTTCATGACTTCATCCAGCGGCATTTTAATATCTTTTAAAATCTTTTCTGCGATGGAATAACTTTCCGGATGCACTGCCGAAGAATCCAACGGGTTTTTTGCATTACGGATTCTTAAAAATCCGGCAGATTGCTCAAACGCTTTCGGGCCAAACTTCGGAACTTCCAATAAATCTTTTCGGCTTGCAAACGCGCCGTTCTCATTTCTGTATTCGACAATATTTTTTGCAATCGTCGAATTGATTCCAGCAACGTAACTCAGCAATTCTTTCGAAGCCGTGTTGAGATCAACGCCAACGTAGTTTACGCAGCTTTGTACGGTTTCTTCCAATTTTTTCTTTAATAATTTTTGATCGATATCATGCTGATATTGTCCGACGCCGATTGATTTCGGATCGATCTTTACCAATTCGGCAAGCGGATCCATCAACCGCCGGCCGATTGAAATTGCACCGCGCACGGTAATATCAAGTTCGGGAAACTCATCGATTGCCACTTCACTTGCCGAATAAATTGATGCGCCGGATTCATTCACCACAACCTTCGTCGGTTTTTTCTTTATTCCTTTCAGCGCTTCAATAATGAACTCATCGGTTTCGCGGCTTGCGGTTCCGTTGCCAATCGCAATCAATTCAATGGAATATTTTTCAATTAATTTCTGAACGATCTTTTTCGCTTTTTCACGTTCCGTTTCGCCGGATGTGTGTGGAAAGATGGCGATGTATTCTAAAAATTTCCCTGTCTCATCCATCACAGAAACTTTGCACCCGGTGCGAAATCCCGGATCGACGCCGAGTGTTGGTTTCATTCCGGCCGGAGAAGCAAGAAGAAGTTCGCGCAGGTTTGCTTCGAATGTTTTGATCGATTCAAGATCAGAAAATTCTTTCTTTAACAAACGCACTTCGGCGATGATTGTTGTTTTCATCAATCGCTCAAACGCATCGTTCAGCATCGAAGAGTAAAATTCTTTCACCGAATCCAGATGTGATTTTATCTCCATTGATTCGAGATAATTCTGGACAAATATTTCTTCAAATTGCAGCGAGAAAACGACGATTTCTTCTGCTTCACCTCGGCGAAGCGCCAGCATATTGTGAGGTTGAATATCCTTTACGCGTGCTTTATAGTCGCGGTACATTTCAAACTTTGTTGTTCCGGCAGGGAATTTTTTCTCATCAATCGATGAAATAAACATTCCTTCGCTCAAGAAATATTCGCGCACATGCTGACGGTATTCTGCTTTTTCTGAAATTTCTTCAGCAAGAATATCCGATGCACCGGCGAGCGCTTCCTGCACCGTTTTCACTTCCAATTTTTTGGAAAGATATTTTTCCGCTTCCTTTTCAAGATTTACACGCTTTGCATCGGCATTATTTTTTGACTTAATCCATTCTGCCAGCGGTTCCAATCCTTTTTCTTTCGCAATCGTGGCGCGTGTTCGTTTCTTCGGTTTGTACGGCAGGTATAAATCTTCGAGTTCCGTTTTCGAAAGACAATCTTCAATGGTTTTTTTTAATTTTGGTGTCAGTTTCTTCTGTTCGTCGATCGATTTTAAGATCGTTTGTTTGCGTTCTTCCAGCTCCAACAGATAATCGAATCGGTCAAACAAATTACGGAGCTGGGTCTCATCCATTTCGCCCGTGCGTTCTTTTCGATACCGAGCAATAAATGGAATTGTGCCCCCGTCAGCACGAAGTTCTAATGCGCTGGTAATTTGCGCCGGTGACAGAGAAAGTTCATTGGAAAGAAGTTTTGGAATATCGAGCATAAAAAAAATTATTGGTGATGAATAATAGTGATGTACAAATAAAACACCGCAGAAAAAAACCAGCATTTCTGCGGCGCAGTGCAAAGATAAAAGAGAATTGCTGAAGAACAAAATATTTTTTGCCGCAAATATACAATTCATAAATTGCTGCAACGGTGATGATCAACTTTAAATGGTGTATTCATCAATAGTATGATCTGCTTGTTGAAACTACCGTTTATTTTATTTACCATGCAACATATCTTTTCATAATTTAAAAGCACAACTATGTCGACCACATCAAAAGAACGCCATATCGGAACGATTAAAAGCATCACCAGCTCGACCGTTGTCGTTATGCTGGATGATGATCTTATTACGATGGAACGAATAATCAACAACAAAGTCTATCGCATCGGACAGATTGGATCGTTTATTATTCTTCCTGTTGGTGCCGTTGAAATTGTCGGAGTTATTACCCGCGTCTACATGGCGAGCGAATTGAATAAAGAGTTGGAAGCGCAGGTGATTGGATCCGTGACGGATGGAAAGTTCCAAAAAGGCGTCGTTGCCTATCCGACGGTCGGCGGCGATGTGTTTATGACGGATGAAGAAGGAATTTCGACGGTGTTTGCTTCTTTTTCACAATATGGATTTGCGGTCGGAGATATTTCAGGATATGTCGGCGAGCGGCAATATATTGATCCGAATAAATTTTTTGGAAAGCATGTTGCAGTGCTCGGATCGTCCGGCTCGGGAAAATCAACGACGGTTGCTTCCATTCTTCAAAAAGTACAGATGTTTTCGAACACTCATGTGATTATGCTTGATATTCACAACGAATACTCTGCGGCGTTTCATGAGTACGGAAATCTGATCAACATTACTGAACTTGAAATGCCGTACTGGTTCATGAATTTTGAAGAGATGCGGGAGATGTTCGTCGATGAAAATGAATCGTCGGCGCAAAGTCAGATTCAAATGCTGAAAGATCTGGTGTTGAATGCGAAGAAAGCAAAAAATCCAGAACTTCAAGCGATCATGACCGTTGATTCGCCCGTGTTTTATGATTTGAACGAAGTCCGCGCAAAATTTCAATTTTATGATACCGAACGTATTTCCACAAGCACGGGTGTGCGCGAAGGTCCATTCTTCGGTCAGTTCACACGATTTCTTGTCCGTTTAGATAGTAAGATGACGGACAAACGGTACGAGTTCATGTTCCGCCCGCGAAAGTTTAAAGACTCTCTTGCACTGAAAGATATTCTCAACAAACTGCTTGGCATCGAAAATAAAAAACAAATTACTGTTATCGACTTGAGCGGTGTCCCGTTCGATATCGTGAATACGATTGTTGCTTTGCTGGCGAGAACGGTATTCGATTTTAATTTTTGGAACAAGAGTAAAACAGATTTCCCTGTGCTCATGTTGTTTGAAGAAGCGCATAACTATTTGCCTCAAGTACCGACTCCGCAAAATCGCGCAGCGCGAAAGATTGTCGAACGAATTGCAAAAGAAGGGAGAAAGTACGGCATTTGCTGTATGATCGTCAGTCAGCGCCCGTCGGAACTTTCTGAAACAATTCTTTCACAATGTAATAACTTTGTCATTCTCCGGTTGACGAATCCGACCGATCAAAATTTTGTCAAGAAATTGGTACCCGATGCTTTTGCGGGAATGTTTGATATTCTTCCGGCGATGCGTCAAGGAGAAGCATTGTTTGTTGGTGATGCGACGGCATTGCCTTCGCGCGTGCAATTGGATTTTCCACAACCCCCGCCGAACAGCTCGGATATCATGTTCTATGATAAATGGGTTGCAACGGAAAATCCGACCGATGTTTCCGCTGTTGTCGACCGTTGGTGGAAACAAGAACGAGAGTAACTGTATCCTTCAGCAATTTTGAAACATATGGAAGACCGCCGCATATAATGAAAAATCGACTTGAATTAAAAATATTGCTGCTAATTATTCTTGTCCTTATCGTTGGATTTGGCACGTACGTGATCATCTCGATCAATCGTGAATCGAATATTCTTTTGGAACAACAAAAGGAAAAAGCAAAACTGTTCAGTGAAACAGTGATGGTTGGAATCCGCAACGTGATGCTTTCCGGCAAGGCTCCGTTTGCCGCAGAATTAGTGAACGATGCGCGTGAAAACTTGAAATTTGGGACATTGCGGGTGTACAATAATAAGACAAAAGAAGTTTTTCCTGATGAAGGACGCGGTGTTGTTGCCGGTGCCGGAGATGAATTTGTGAAGCTCGCTATTTCCGGACAAAACGATATCATGTTCTTTAACAAGGAAGGGAACACTAAGCACATTGTTCGCATCGAACCTCTTTTGAATGAAAAAGAATGCCAGCGATGTCACAGCGGAAATCATCTGGTTCGCGGGGTAACGCGTTTGGAATTAAATCCCGATCTTCTTGCAGCACATTCGCAATCGATGAGTGCCCGCGATGAAATTCATGCACGGCAGTATGCGACAGAACTTATCAGCAACACGCTCGCCGTTGGTTTCAGAAATATTATGCTTGCCGGTCAGGGCGAATTGATGGATACGCTTGTGTATCGCGCATCGCGCCTTCCATTTATTGAGAAAATAAAAGTGTACGACCGCTTCGGAGCAGTTCATTTTGGCGATGAAGATGATGGTGAGGCGAGCGCCGACTCTGTTATGACGGCGATTGAAAATGAAGAGCCGGTCATTTTTTCGGAAAAGAAAAATTCAATTTTTACGCGGCTGATTCCTCTGCGCAACGAAGAACGATGCCAGGTGTGCCACGGCTCGAAGAGTAAATGGCGTGGAGTGATGGAGGTAAAGTTTCGCGCGAATAAACTGCGAACGAGCTCTGATGAAATTGAAAAACAATTGACGGAAATGCTTCAATCGGTTATCGGCGTTGGTTTTCGCAGCATCATGCTTGTGGGAAAAGGAAGTTATGCCCGCGCATTCATCAACGAAGTGCGTACGATTCAGGAAGTAAAAGACCTTCGCGTGTTTGACAGAGAATCGAACGAACGATTTGTCAATTTAAAACAAAACAATGACGGCCTGAATTTTGTTCAAGAAGCGCTTCAAAAAGATACCGTGATTGAAGCGATGCAATGGATTAATGGAGAAGAATTTCTCGTTCGGTATTCCACATTAAGGAATGAAAAGCGGTGTTATGTTTGTCACGGTGACGACCACAAAATTCGTGGTGTTGTCGGCGTTACCTCATCGATGGCGGCAATCAATGCTACAATTAAACGGAATCAATTGATTTCGCTGGCGGCCGGAATTATTACGATCATTTTGGTATGGCTTGTCATCCGCATTTTTATGAAAGCCGTTGTTGTAAAGCCGATTGGTTCTATCGGCGATGTTGTTGAACAAGTCGGCAACGGAAATTTTTATGTATCGGCAAAGATCCATTCAAAAGATGAAATCGGCGAACTTGCCCATCGAATTAATCAAATGATTATTGGTTTACGGGAGCGGTTTCATTTGGAAAAATTTGTATCCCGCCAAACCGTTGATGCCGTGAAACGAGCCGATGAAATGGGGGTAAAACTTGGCGGCGAACGCAAAGAGGCTACGGTGTTTTTTTCGGATATCAGGGGGTTTACTGCGTACTCCGAAAAAGTCAATCCGGAAAAAGTTGTTACAATGCTCAATTCTATTCTCAGTGCGCAAGCAGCAATCGTGAAAAAATACGAGGGCGATATCGATAAATTTGTGGGAGATGAATTAGTCGCCGTGTTTCAGGGAGAAAAAATGGTGCGCAATGCAGTTTCCTGTGCCGTCGAAATTCAGGAAATGATGAAGACGATTCACAAAGAAATTGGAGAAAAAATTGATATCGGTATTGGAATCAATACGGGCGAAATGGTGATGGGTGCCATGGGAAGCATGGATCGGATGGATTTTACTGTAATCGGTGATGCCGTAAATCTTGGTGCTCGGTTATGCAGTGCGGCAGCGGCGGGACAAATTATTATATCCGAATATGCTGCAAAGCATGTTACCGGCGAAGATCCGATTAGATTGACGAAACTCGATCCGATCAAGGTGAAGGGAAAAGAATCGTCGATTTTGATTTATGAAGCAACCGGAAAATTGTAGTACGATGAAAATATTTTTTCGTTTTACTCTCTTTTTTTTATTTTTTCAATCCACTCTTCTCTTCCCTCAATCTCCGAAATATGAAGTTCGCGCAGTGTGGATTTCTGTTGCCAGCGGTGATTGGCCAAAATCGACCGATGTAACGGAACAACAGCGCTCGCTTGTTAAAATGTTTGATTTTCTTCACGACAATAATTTTAACACAGTTTTTTTTCAAGTCCGCCCGCGTGGTGATGTTTTATATCAATCAGACCTTGAACCATGGGCGAATCAATTAACGGGAGTTCTGGGTAAAAATCCGGGATGGGACCCGTTGGAATTTGCTGTTGAAGAAGCACATAAACGAGGAATGGAACTTCATGCATGGTTTGACGTTGCCAAGGTGTGGGGCATCA
>JBBINR010000004.1:0-137259 GCA_037443785.1 Ignavibacteriales bacterium
CATTCCGATAGGACCAAGAGGCAACGTCTGCCAAATTTTTTGCCCGGCAACAACAAGCCAATCAACAAAATGATACGATGAAGCCCCTAAATCACCTGAACCGAACGGACCGGGGAGTGATGTTGGGTGTAAAAGAATTCCTGAGGAACGATCAAATTTCATATGTGTGCAATAGTTATTATTTGTAATATACAGCTACTCAACAGAAACCGTTGATTTTAAATTTTTAATTTCTTTCGGAGTCAAAAATCTCCATCGACCTCTTCCCAATCCGTGAAGCGTCAATCCGGCGTACGCAATGCGGTGTAATTTTTCGACGTCATATCCAAACGATTCGAACATTCTTCGCACCTGGCGATTTTTCCCTTCATGAATATGAAGAACCACTTCTTTCGATTTTGTTCCGGGAATGATATCAAGTTCCGCCGGGGCAGTTTTCCCATCTTCAAGATACACTCCGGATGTAAGCTTGCTCGCGTGTATCTGATCAAGAGATTTGTTCAAGGAGACATGATATGACTTAACGACATTGCTCGACGGATGCATCAGCTTATTTGCTAATTCACCGTCGTTTGTCAACAACAAAACTCCGGTCGTTTGTCGATCAAGTCTGCCAACAGGATATATCCGTTCTTTTACATTCACAAGATCAAGAACGGTTCGTCTTCCCTTTTCATCACTCGACGTTGTGATAAAATCTTTTGGCTTGTGAAGCAGAATGTAAACAATATTTTGTGCGATGGAAACAGGACGACCATCAACCGAAATTGAATCCTGTTGAGGGTGAATTTTTACGCCCAATTCGGTAACAACAGTACCGTTAACAGTAACTTCACCGTTCGTGATGAGCTCGTCTGCAGCACGGCGAGAAGCAATTCCCGCCATTGCAAGGAATTTATTTAACCGAATATTTTCTGGAAGAACGACTTTACCTTGGTCTTCCACTTGCTCCACCCTGATCCGCTTTGGATGGATTCTCCCTGTACTCGGTCTTGAACGTTTTGGTTGTGCAAATCTTCGGCGTTCAGGTTTGTTTCGATCGCTTTGCTTTCCTCTCCCACTCTCTTTTCGATCGGTCCTGCCGGATTGAGTTCCGTGTCCGGATTTTTTGTCTCTATGTTCCCACGACTTTCTAATATTTCAACTCCTCTTTCGCTAAATAATTTTATTGGTTTTGCTACACTATCCTGAGATTCTATTACTTCGTCAGGCTGATTTTCTTCTTCATGAGATTCAACAATTTCATCAACGGAGTCAGCCATTTCTCCACGAGCCTGTGATTTTTCATCATCGACTATGGATGCAGAAATTTCAGCATTAACACTTTCTGCCGGCACCTCACTAACCGGTTCTCCCATTTGAACTTCGCCGACAGGAATTACAGGATTTACATTATCACTTGGTACCGCTGTACCATTTGTTTCCGTTGGTTCAGATTTCTTTTCTTCGGCAAGTTCTTTGGGAGCCTGGATTTTTACGCGAGGTTGTTTTGGCTCTTTCAGTTTTTGCTTTGTTCCTTCATGACCTTGCAGCTTTTCTTCCAACTCTTCTTTAAATTCTAATTGATGCTGTTCCGCAAGTAATCGACGATCAACTTCTGCTTCCGTTTCGCCGATTAATTCTTCAATCTCTCTTGGTTTTGGTAAATCGGTTATCTCATTCAAGCCGAAATGTTCAAGAAATTTTTGTGTCGTACCGTACAGTAAAGGCCTGCCCGGTGTGTTTGCTCTTCCCGAAATATAAATCAGATCTTTTTCAAGAAGCGTTTTAATGATGTAATCGACATTCACGCCGCGAATAAATTCGACTTCAACTTTCGTGATTGGCTGTTTATAAGCGATGATAGCGAGAGTTTCGACAGCGGTAACTGACAGCCGTCTTCGTGCTTTTTCTTTTGCTAGTTTTCCGACCCATGAAGCATACCGTTCTTGAGTCGTGAACACAAATCCGCCGGCAATTTCGGCAATACGAAATGCGCTTCCTGATTTTCCATATCCGCGGTTTAAATCTCCCACTGCTTTGCGAACGATATCAGCATTCACCATCAACACATCTTTGGGATCGCGTTCTTTATTTGCCTCATCAACAAGCGCCCGAATTGTCCGCGTGGTAAGAGGTTCATCACTCGCAAAGATCAATGCTTCGATGATGTTCTTCACCTCAACTGAAACTTCTTCCTCTACGACCTGTATTTCTTTTTCTTCTTCTGCCATAGCTAAACGATGACCTCCGTCGACACTTTCACAATTGTGATATCGGCATACGGTTCAAACTGACTGAGAGCAATAATTCCTTGTTTCATCAATTCAAGAATGGCAACAAATGTCACAACAATGCGGATTTTTTCCGTCATTGCCAACGCAATTTCATAAAACGACACGACGTCTTTGTCTTTGAAGAGACCGACGATGTATTCCATTTGTTCATCGATTGACACGTTCATTTTATTAATTTCATGAACATGTTTTCTCGGCATTTTATTAACCGCATATTGAAATGCCGCTATCAGATCAAACAAGGTCACATCGCGCAAGAGATTTTCTTCTTCGTCGCTTTCGACAAATTTCGGATCGTGCTCGAAATTTCCCCGATAGGCAATTTTTCGTTGACGAATCTGCATCCGCTCCAACTCTTCTGCCATTTCTTTCCAGCGTTTGTATTCCAGCAAACGCTTAACAAGTTCAGCACGGGGATCGAACTCTTCTTCATTCTCACCTTCAGGCCGCGGCAGAAGCATTTGTGCCTTAATTTGCATCAGCTCTGCAGCAGTGACGATGAATTCTCCGGCGATATCAAGATCGAGTTCCTGCAGATATTGAAGGTATTCCAAAAACTCTTTCGTGATCTTTGCAATTGGAATATCATAGATATCCAACTCATCTCTTTTGATAAAGAAGAGAAGAAGATCAAGCGGTCCTTCAAAGTCTGTCAATTTTACGCGATACATTTTTCGTTATCCAACATTCATTACTTGACGAACTTCACTTATTGTTTTTTCGGCAACGTGCTTTGCCCGTTTTTCTCCGTCAACAAGAATTTCTTTTACTTCAGTTAAATGCTGTTCGTAATAATTTCTTTTTTCGCGAAGTGGTGCAAGCACTGCCGCAACTTTCGCGGCACAATTTTTCTTGCAATCAACACATCCCAATGCACCGGATTCACAGTCGCGGCGAATTTCCAATTCTTCGGTTGAATTAAATTTTTTGTGATAGGAAAAAACCACACAGACATCCGGTCGCCCCGGATCGTTTTTGCGAACTTTCAATGTATCCGTCACCGCGGTTCGCATTTTCTTTTGAATCTCATCCGGAGAATCTGAAAGCAAAATCGTATTCCCCAGGGATTTACTCATTTTCTGATTTCCGTCCAACCCGGCGAGCCGTGCAAATTTTGTTAATTTCGGTTCCGGTTCCGGAAAAACATTTCCCCATTGATTATTAAACTTTCGCGCAATCTCGCGGGTAATTTCAATGTGCGGAACTTGATCTTCACCGACGGGAACAACTTCACCTTTATACAAAAGAATGTCGGCCGCCTGCAACACCGGATAACCGAGATGCCCGTACACCAACGTTTCCATATTTAAATCACGAACCTGATCTTTCAACGTCGGATTTCTTTCCAGACGCGCCGTGGTAATCAGCATTGAAAAGATCAAATGTAACTCTGCATGTTCTTTAATCTGCGATTGGCGAAAAATCGGACTTTGCACGGGATCAATGCCGGCAGAAAGCCAGTCAATCACCATATCAATTGAATTTTGATAAAGGTCTTTGGTTTCAAGATTCGTTGTCAGCGCATGATAATCTGCAATGAGATGAAAATTACTATATTGATTTTGAAGCGCAACCCAATTTTCTAAAGCGCCAACAAGATGTCCGATGTGAAGTTTTCCGGTTGGACGCATGCCGCTTAAAATTCTCTTTTTTCCCTTTTCCAAATAAACCTTGCTAATTTTTTAAAATAATTTTTTTCAATTAAATATGTATCATTCAATTCTCTTTTCGTCAGTGCATGAACAAATACGGCTTCCAACGTTCATCTAAGTTGCCAACGAAATGTCGAATAAATGTAACGTGATTTGGTTTCATCGGTTTTCTCAGAAGATTCATATCCGATTCTTCCGGAGTCCGGTCACCTTTTTTATTATTGCATTTCACGCATGCCGCAACAAGATTTTCCCATGTATCTTCCCCTTTTCTTGACTTGGGCATGATATGATCGACGGTTAACGGAACATCTCCTCGTCCGCAATACTGGCAGCGATGTCCATCGCGGCGCAAAATATTTTTTCGCGAGAGAATAATTTTTTTATACGGCACGCGAATAAAAACAGAAAGACGCACAACACTCGGAAACGGAATGGTCATCGAAACCGAACGGATTGTTTTTCCGTTGCTGGTTTCAACTAATTCTGCTTTCCCGAGAAACAGCAAAATAATTGCTTTCTTGACGTTACAGACACTTAAGGGTTCGTAATTTTGGTTGAGTACAAGAACCTTGCTATTTAAACGTCCATGAATACTTTTCGCCTGAAATAATGAACTGAAGGCGTCTATCCTCCTACCGATCGTTAATGATTCGGAAATTCTTTATTCGCTATTATTCAGTGTTTTGAAAGGGCTTCCTTTTATTTGAAAGTCTTAAATTTGAATACCTTTGCCTATAAACTTAACGAAATACTTTTGGTATTGCCTATTTAAACATTACTGGCATGAAGAAATATAAGAAGGGCGGAAACAATTATCAATGTAAGATTTGGGAATAATAAGGAGAAATCGACTTTCGCGACTTCTCCTTTCAAATAGCTATTTTGAGGGTTTGTACCGCTTTTTTATCTCGCCAATAGAATCTCCACCAAATTTCTCTAAAAATGCATTGGCGAGCACCGGAGCAACAACTGCTTCACCAATAACTGCAGCAGCAGGAACGGCACATACATCAGAGCGCTCATAGCGGGATTGGGTAACTTTTTTCGTGTGAAGGTCAACGGTCCGTAATGGATTAGCAAGCGTAGAAATTGGCTTCATCGCACCTCGCAATACAATCAATTCTCCGTTTGTAACCCCCCCTTCTAAACCTCCGGCGCGATTTGTCGGGCGAACATAGTTTCCCTTTTTGTCGAGAAGAATTTCGTCATGAACTTCGGAACCAAATCGGCGGGCATTTTCAAATGCATCACCGATTTCGACACCTTTTACCGCATGGATAGACATAATTGATTGTGCAAGTTGTCCGTCAAGTTTTCTGTCGTGATGGACGTAACTTCCAAGCCCAACGGGAACACCGGAAACGATAACTTCAAAAATTCCGCCAAGCGTGTCGCCTTTTTTCTTGCATGATTTGATTGCCGCGATTGCTTTTGCTTCTGTTTTCGAATCAAGAATCCGAACTTCTGATTTATCTCCTGCATCGGAAAGGGCAGAAGCAGACGACGACTCGATAAGGTTCAAAATTTGTGCATCAACTTTGCCAATATCTTTTATTTCTACAGAACCAATTGAAAGAACATGGCTTCCAATTCCTACTCCAACGTCTTGAAGAAATTTTCTTGCAATGGTACAGCACGCAACACGCATTGCCGTTTCACGCGCACTCGAACGGTCGATGACATTGCGAATATCATCAAAGCCGTATTTCAGCGCACCAATTAAATCAACATGTCCGGGACGAGGTAATGTGATTTTCTCAATTCCTTTTCCAGATCCTTCGACGGACATTTTTTCTGTCCAATTCGCCCAGTCTTTGTTTCGGACTATCAATGCAATGGGAGAACCAAGCGTTTTACCAAAGCGCACGCCGGAAAGAATTTCAACTTTATCGGTTTCAATGCGCATTCGGCCGCCGCGTCCGTACCCTTGCTGCCGTCTCCACAATTGATGATTGATGTATTCCGCAGAAATTTCCAAACCTGCCGGAATTCCTTCAACAATTCCGACTAATGCTTGACCATGAGATTCGCCTGCTGTGTAATACCGTATCATACTTTTGTAATAGTTTTTTATTTTAAAATCGTGCCTGAATATTTTCTTAATAAATATACAAAAAATCCAACCCATAAAACAAAAAAGCCGTTGAACATAATTCAACGGCCTTGTTATACTACATGACTCTATAATTTAGGGAATCTTTACCGCCACAAATCGTGCAGTCCCGCGCCCATCTTTTACGCGCAACAATAATGCATCCCCCGATTTCTTTGACTTCACAATTTTTTCAAACTCGGAAAGAGATCCCACCGGTCTTCGATCTGCTTCAATAATCACATCGTTGACGCTCAATCCTCTATTTGATGCTTCACCAAAACTTTTCATATCGCTGACGATTACGCCGCCTGATGCATCACGTTCTTTCAATATTTTGGTGTCAGCCTTTTGAACCGAGAAGCCAAGATTTTCAAATGTTACCGATTTTGAAGAAGCTTCTTCGGTGTTCGATTCAGATTCCTCTCCTTCGTTATTTGATGCAGTATCCTTTTCGGATCGTGGTTTTAAGGTCACCGTTTTCTCAATCCTTTTTTCATCACGCCAAATAACAAGTTTTACTTTGTCACCAGGGTGCTTTGTTGCAACATAGGATTGAAGTTCATTCGGTGCTTTTAAGGCTTTTCCATCAATCGTTAAAATGATATCGCCTGCTCTTACTCCCGCTGCCTTTGCCGCTTCACCAATCACATCCTGAACAAAAACTCCTTCTGCTTTGTCCAATCCATTTGCTTTTGCAATTGTTTCATCAACAAGAGAAATAGAAACGCCAATGTAACCGCGCTCAACCTTTCCAAATTTAATAAGATCGGACGCTACTGTTTTTGCAAGATTGATTGGTATAGCAAACGAATATCCTTGATAGCGTTGATTGGTTGTCGCAATTGCGGTGTTAATACCAATGACCTCGCCGTAAATGTTGACAAGTGCGCCGCCGCTGTTTCCGGGATTGACTGCAGCATCAGTTTGAATGAAATTTTCAATACCATAATTATCTTGAATGATTCTGATGCTTCGTCCAATATAACTGATGATACCTGCCGTAACAGTGGATGTTAATCCGAGCGGATTTCCAATGGCAAGCGCCCATTGTCCGACCTGAACCTCGTCTGAATTTCCGAGCACTGCAACAGGAAGATCGTTCGCTTCAACTTTGATTACTGCAACATCGGTCAGCGGATCTGTCCCGATCAACTTCGCTTTAAATCTCCGCGTATCATTCAACACAACTTCAATTCCATTGTCATCGGCATTTTCTATCACATGATTATTTGTAATCATGTAGCCGTCTTTTGTTACAATCACGCCGGAACCCGATCCCTGAGTTTGTTCGTCCGGAATTTTGAATTTAAAATCTGGGAAAAATGGAAACATCTCTTCGTGCGGATTCTTTTTCGCTTTTGTCGTTACGATAATCGAAACGACGGACGGCGTCGCGTCTTTGGATACTTTCACGAACGCATCATTCGCTTCTTGAAGATTAATATCTGTTTTTTGAGTTTTCCGCTCTGCTCCGAGTTGAACTTGTTTTTGCTGTGCAAATCCGAGATTTACTCCGTCGAAATCCGAGACGAGCACGGCGCCAAAAATAATCCCTATCGTAACAAAAAATACTGCTGCAGCTATGGAACGTTTCATATATGTTTCTCTCCTGAATGTTATCTATTGCTGTATAACAACGAAAGTGACCGTAAGGTTCTGCTTCCTTCAATATGATATCGAAGATACGATTGAAGCACATCCAAAATTTCATCTTTCGCTGAAAATGCTAATTGTAAAGTCATTGTTTTCGCTAACTCATTTGTCTGCAAAAAATGCAGCGACCTCAATAAACCTCCGGACATTTTCATTCCTCCAACGCTGTTCGCTTCGCCGCATCCTGAACAGATAAATTTACCATCTGACAGCCGAAGCAATACGAAACGAAATTCGTTTGTCGCGGTCTTTTTTCCACACTGTTCACACGAATCAAGACTTAATCCAAAACCGTGCATTTTAAATAACTGCAGCTGAAACGCAATAAACACGTTCATCACATTTTTTTCTGCAGAATCAATCAACACTAAAGTATCATGGAGTAATCGAAAAATTGTTTCATTTTCTTCTTCATCGTGCATCATCATATTTACCAATTCGATAACGGCAAGAGCCGTAAACATCTTTTCCGATTCATCTTGCAGTTTTGTCAACGGAGTTACGATTTCGCTTTTTGAGAGCAGATGAAGATCGCGGTGCTCCTTTTTATACAAAACAACTGACGAATATGTCATCGGCTCCAGCGATGAACCAAATTTATTTCCTTTTTGATTTCGCGCACCTTTTGCAACAATTTTGATCTTACCATATTTTCTTGAATAGAGCGTAACAATTTTGCTTGTGTCGCCATAATTCATCGCATGCAAAACGATCGCTTCAGTTTCTACAATCATCGCAATACCGCTTTCTTTAAGGAACTTTCATACGGCTGATGGTGAACACCTTTTTCCGTAATAATCGCTGTGATCAACTCATTCGGAGTAACATCAAATGCCGGAGTAAAAGCTTCGCTCCCGAGCGGTGCAATTCGTTTTCCAAAATTTTCGAAAACTTCATCCCCTCCGCGTTCCTCAATCGGAATTTCATTTCCAGATTGCAATGAAAGATCAATTGTTGATGTTGGTGCAACGATATAAAACGGGATGCCGTGTTCTTTTGCGAGGATAGCAAGATTATATGTGCCGATTTTGTTCGCCGCATCTCCATTCGCAACAATTCTATCTGAACCGACAATAACCAGATCAACTTTTTTTTGTTTGATCGTCCACGCTGCCGCATTATCGGTAATTAGGGCTGAAGGAATCCCATTTTTTTGCAACTCCCACATCGTCAATCTTGCACCCTGCAATAACGGTCTGGTCTCGTCCGCATAGACAAAAATTTCTTTGCCTTGACTGAACGCGGTTGCAATAACGCCAAATGCAGTTCCAATTCCACCCGTAGCGAGTGCACCAGTGTTGCAGTGAGTAACAATCACTGCATTTGAAGGAATCAATTCGGCACCGAATTTACCCATCGTTGCACACATCACCTCATCCTCTTGATGAATCGCCGCCGCTTCGCTGCACAATATTTCAAAGAGCTTTTGTGTTTCGTGTGTAGAAGTTAGACGAATCCTATTTTGCATTCGTTCCAGCGCCCAAAAAAGATTTTTTGCTGTCGGACGAGTTTGTGATAAAAGATCGAAACTGGTTTGGAATGCATCTAAAAATTTTTGCAAAGAAGAATTCTTAAACGATTGAACCCCTATCAAAATTCCATAGGCAGCAGCGATTCCAAGAAGCGGTGCGCCCCGGACTTTCAATGAAATAATTGCATCGGCAAGTTCAGCAATATCCGATGTCTCAACGTACCGTTCTTCCAAGGGAAGCAGCGTCTGATCAAGAAATCGTATCCTGTCGCCAAGCCATTCAATTGATCGAATCATAACTCTTTTAAAAATTCGACTCCCGCAGAAGCGGGAGTCTTTAAAAATAAAATCGATTAACAGTTAATCTTCAAAACGCGAAAGAACTTTAAATTCCCTCACACGATCTTGGATTTTTAGGGAAGAAAGATCGCGTAAACCATCAATCGAAACCTTCTCTACGCAAAATGATGCCATGGTGCTTCCGTAAATTACTGCACGCTTAAAATTCTCATGTGACAGATCATCGGTTTTTGCAAGCCATGCAGTAAATCCTGCCGCAAAGGTATCACCAGCACCTGTCGGATCAAAAATATCCTCCAACGGATACGCCGGCGCAGAGAAGATTTGGTTTTCATGGAACAACAACGCTCCATGTTCTCCCTTTTTTATAATCAATGTCTTTGCACCAAGATTCTGAATCTTCTTTGCGGCACGAAGTAAGTTCGATTCATTTGCGAGAAGCCGCGCTTCAGAATCATTCAAGATAAACGCATCAAACATCGGAATAGTCTTGAGCAATTCTTCTTTTTTGGTTTCAATCCAGAAATTCATCGTATCGCCGACGACAAGTTTCGGTCTTTCAACTTGTTCCAACACGCGACGTTGCAACACCGGGTCAATATTTCCGAGACAGATATACTTTGTTTTTTTATATGACTCGGGAATTTTTGGATCAAATTTTTCAAACACATTCAATTTGAGTGACAATGTATCACGGTTATTTAAATCATAATGATATTTCCCTGACCAATGAAATGTTTTCCCGTCTTGAATAACTTCTAAACCTTCAAGATCAATTCCACGATTATTTAAAAACTCTATCGCGCCTTTCGGATAGTCGCCGCCCACAACACCAACAAGACGAACCGGTGAAACGAAATAACTTGATGCAACGGCAATATATACAGCCGAGCCGCCAAGGACATTATCTGCTTTACCAAACGGGGTTTCAATATCATCAATGGCAACCGATCCGACAACAAGAATACTCAATGACATCACTCCTATAAAATTTTATAAATGAATTTCTGAAAAACTCGCCGCTTCTTTTCCCTGCACAATATACTCATGAACAACTTCTAATGCACGTACTTGACCCGGCCACACCAACATTTTTTTTGCTTTCTCGAAGGGATGCCATCCAAATTGATAATGTTCGTCCGATAATATCGGGTTTGTTTTGGGAGGAACCTGTACTGCAAATACGACCGTGTGATTTAACACATGATGTCTCATTGAATAGAACGTATTGACGTGAGGAACTATCCAAAGTTTTTGAGGAACATATCCCGTTTCTTCTTTCACTTCTCGTAAAGCAGCTTGCACGGCTGTTTCGACCCCTTCCATTGAGCCGGTGACAATTTGCCACATATCAGCATAGAGGTCATCATTTTTTGATCGACGGAGCATGAGATACAGCGGTTCTTTGTTATCAAAGGAAAAAATACATACTTCAACAACATTGCAGACAATTTGCGTCATAATCCCTTTCAAAACATTTTTTTGTTTTTCGTCTGTTGCTTTTGAGATGGTGAAGTATGCACGCCGGCAGTTACGTGTTGAATTTCATCCATGGTTAATTTCCTTAAAACACCAATCGGTAAAGTCCCTAATTGCAGAGAACCGATTGCAGTTCTTCGCAATTCAATAACCGGATGATGAATTGCGTCAAACATTCTTCTAATCTGCCGATTCTTTCCTTCAACAATGACTACTTGGTATCGAGGAAGTTTGCGGTCACTATTGAGGAGAAGAATTTTTGCGGGCAGTGTTGTGTACCCGTCACTGAGCCTAACACCGTGAACAAAAATATCTATTTCGTCTTTACTCAACACACTCTCGCAAACAACTTCATACGTCTTAGGGAACTTCGATTCAGGATTGGTCAATTTTTCACCAAGCTGAGAATCATTGGTAATAAGCAACGCACCGGATGTATCTTTATCCAATCTCCCGACGGGAAAGAGATGACGATCTCCCTGCCGAATGAAAAAATCATACACCGTTCTTCTTCCGCGCTCGTCGTTACGTGTTGTAACGACATCAACGGGCTTATTTAATAGGTAATATTCAAATTCTTTTCGAGAAGAAACTTTTTTCCCGTTAACAGAAATCGAATCTCGATCAGGGTCGACTCGAAAAGATAACGATTTGATTATTTTCCCATTGACAGAAACACTCCCTTCTAAAACTAATTTTTCTGCCTGACTTCGAGAGCAATATCCTAATTTTGAAAGAGCGCGCGGAAGGCTGACAACTTTTTTTATCGTGTTCACAATTAACTTTTAAAATTATCCTGCAATTCCTTTGGTTCCGCCTTTGCCTTGTGCATAACGAACTGCGTTTCTGATTGCTTCTGAAGTTACAAACGCTCCCATTTCGGCGACAAGATCGACCGGAGCAATTACTTCACCGGTAGAAAGAGCAAATGCTACATCGCCATCGAATGTCGTATGGCTTGGAACAATCGCCCGAGCCATTCCATCATGACCTCGCTGCGCAACACGATTTGTATCGACTTTGGTTAATTTTGCATTAGAAGCAATAACAACGAGTGTCGTATTGGTGTTACGGGTAAGAAGAAGTTCTGTATTGAGCGAAGTAAGCCGCTGCTCGGCGGAAAAAAAAGATCCATCGTTACGCGCACCTGCCAGAACCGTTCCGTCTTCATTGACAATATCACCGACTGCATTAACCACGGCAATTGCACCAACAACAACGTCACCGATTTTTAACGATGAACTTCCAATCCCGCCTTTCATTGAACACTCAAATCCATTCCATTTACCGACAACGGCTCCAGTTCCTGCGCCAACACTTCCCTGTTCAAAATTTTTTGATGTATTCTTACAAGAGTGATAAGCATTTTCAGCAGTCGGAAAGATTGTCGAACTGCCGATATTTAAATCAAAAATAATTGCACTCGGTACAATCGGTACTGTTACCCATGGTGTTTTGTACCCGATTCCCTTTTCTGCAAGATACTGCATAACACCATTCGCAGCGCCAAGGCCAAACGCACTTCCCCCGGAAAGAAATATTGCATGAACCTCTTGCATTTGTTTATCGGGAGCAAGCAAAACCAATTCTCGCGACCCTGGGGAGCTCCCGCGAACATCGCAGCTTGCAACGGTATTTGGCGGACACAAAATAACTGTGCATCCTGTAATGTTTTCATTATCGGTATAATGTCCGACGGTAATTCCCGAAACGGCAGTAATCATTATATTCTTATATTAAAAAATAATGTCGTCGCCACAATAAAATTATTTTAATTTGAGATACGACAGGATAATCCCGCATGCCATTGCAGCATTTAAAGACTCAGCTTTTCCAAATGACGGGATCTTCAATCGAGTATCGGCAAAAAAAGAAACCTCTTTTGAAACCCCATGCGACTCATTTCCGATCACAAGTATTGATTTCTTTTCCCAGTACGCCGTGCGAAGGTCTTTACTTCCCGACAATGCCGTTGTGTAAACTGAATATCCCTCATGCTTACTTTTTTTTAAGAATGATACGAGGTCGGTATTATCAACAACCGGGAAATGGAACAATGATCCCATCGTTGCCCTCACCACTTTAGGATTGTAGACATCGACAGAATTTTTGCTGACCACCATTGCATCAACACCAAACCAATCGCAGGTGCGGATAATTGTTCCCAGATTTCCAGGATCATTGATTTGATCGACTGCGACAATCATTGCAGATTTATTATGGATTAAGTTTGCAAGATGATGGAGCGAAGACAATTTTGGAAGCACCGCGATAATTCCCTGTGACGTTACCGTATCGGAAAGTGCATCGATTTCCTTTGTTGTCGCGGTCAACATTTCTTTTGCCGATTTTTTTATCACCTGAAATAATTTATTATCCAGAATCTTTTCTTCATCATAAACGATAGTTTCAAGAGTCATCCCGGATTTCACCGCCTCTTCAATAGTTTTCCACCCCTCAATAATAAATTTTTCACTCTCGTCTCGAAATTTTTTTTGATGAAGTTTTTTGATCTCTGAAAATCTTTGTTTACTCATATATTCCCCATGTTTCTCTCAGAACGTCGGAAATTTCCCCGATTGTCGCGTACCGCTCAACGGCAGCAAGAATATATGGAATAACATTATCTTTTCCAGAGGCAGTCTTTTTCAAATCACCTAAAATTGAATGTACGGCATGCTGATCCCGGCGCGCTTTCACCGCGTTAAGATTTTTAATTTGATCGGTTCGAATGGATTCGTCAACTTTCAAAAGCTCTAATTCATTTTTTTCTTCCGTTACAAAACGATTGACGCCAACAATTACTTTTTTCCCTTCATCGATAGCCCGTTGATACTTATACGAGCTATCGGCAATTTCCGTTTGAAAATAATTCTGTTCAATAGCGCGAACGGCACCGCCAAGCGAATCAATTTTTTTCAAATATTCAGTAACACGAAATTCGATTTCACTTGTCAAAGACTCAACAACATATGAACCGGCCAGCGGATCAACGGTATCGGTAACACCGGTTTCGAATCCGATCACCTGTTGTGTCCGCAATGCAAGCCGTGCCGATTCTTCGGTGGGGAGTGCCAGGGCTTCATCTTTTGCATTTGTATGCAGCGATTGCGTTCCGCCCAACACTGCGGCCAGTGCCTGAATTGTTACGCGGGGGATATTCGTTTCAATTTGCTGTGCTGTAAGCGTTGATCCTCCGGTCTGAGCATGGAATCGGAGCTTCATCGAATCAGGATTTGTCGCCCCGAATTCTTCTTTCATCATCACCGCCCATAATTTCCTTGCGGCTCGGAATTTTGCTATCTCTTCAAAAAAATTATTGTGCGCATTGAAGAAAAATGAAAGACGCGGAGCAAACGCATCAACCGGTAAGCCGGCAGCAACTGCGGCACGAACATATTCCTTTGCATTCGCAAGCGTGAAAGCAACTTCTTGAACAGCCGTCGAGCCCGCTTCGCGAATATGGTATCCGCTGATTGAAATTGTATTCCAACTCGGAAGATGTTCGCTGCACCACGCAAACGTATCGGTCACCAATCGCATGGACTGCTGCGGCGGATAAATATGCGTTCCGCGTGCAATGTATTCTTTTAAAATATCGTTTTGAATTGTTCCGGAAAGCTTCTTTAAATCGGCATTCTGCTTTTTTGCCAACGCAACATACATGCAGAGCAAAATTGCGGCAGTGGAATTAATCGTCATGGAAGTCGTGATCGCTTGAAGCTCGATTCCATTAAACAGTGTTTCAATATCGGCAAGCGTATCAATCGCCACTCCAACTTTCCCAACTTCACCTTCGCTCATCGCATGGTCGGAATCGTAACCCATTTGGGTGGGCAGATCAAAAGCGACCGACAATCCGGTTGTTCCCTGCGAGAGCAAATAGCGGTACCGTTCATTCGATTGTTGTGCCGTTCCAAAACCGGCGTACTGACGCATTGTCCATAAGCGAGACCGATACATCGTTGGATATACTCCGCGTGTGAACGGATATGTTCCCGGCTCACCGAGTTGATTCGAGGCATCAACATCAGACGCGGTGTAACATTCCTTAATCGGAATTCCTGAATCGGTCTGAAATTTCTTTGTCGTCATTGTCCTCTCGTTTCTTAAGAAAATAATAAATGACCGGTGGAACAAAAATAAGGAAGATGACGACAATATGAAACACGAAATACAAAATAACTGAGATCAAAACACTAAAAAACAAGATCGGTAAAGAGAGAGAATCGTAGTTTTCTGCGGGAAATTCAAATCTCCGTCTTTCATTCAGATTTCCAGTCAATCTTCTTTATGGCATTCCCGTCCGATTCAAACACAATCGCTCCATTTTCATCCGTTCGATAAATTTTTACATTCATCGAACGATATCGTCCCATAACAAGTTTTGACGGATGTCTGAATTTATTAAATTTTCCGACAGAGACAACAACGCTTTGCGGGGTCACACGCGAAATAAATTCTTCTGAACTGCTCGTGATAGAACCATGGTGACCGGCTTTAATAATATCGCTGTCAAGAAAATCCCCGTAGCGATAAATCATTTCTTCTTCCGAAGGAACTTCAGCATCTCCGGTTAATAAGAAGGATGTCTTTCCATACACCAATTTTAAAACTATCGACGACTCATTCAAGTTAGAATATCCATCAAGTGAATCACGATCAATACAGGATTGGATCGGATGAAGACAATATAACCGCACATTGGGGAAAGAATTAATCATTGTTCCAGCCGTCACCATTTGTCGTGAACTTAAGTGCCTCAAGGTCATATACTCTTGAAATAGTTTTGAATCCGCCGCTTGATCTTGATCAATCACTGATTTCACAGAAAAATGTTTCAACAAATACGGAATTCCTCCGAGATGGTCTGAATGTGGATGAGTTGTAAGAATCGCATCGACCTCCGAAATTCCATTCCTTGTTAAAAATGGAGCAACAATTCGTTCCCCTGCGTCATAGTTCGCCGCAATAGGTCCACCATCAATAAGCATTGTGTGTCCCGATGGAAATTGAATCACAACTGCGTCGCCTTGTCCAACATCAAGAAATATCAACCGAAGAGCATTTTTATCTTCATTAAACAGAGATGCAGAGAAGATAACGGTAAGTAAAAAAAACGTAGCAAGAATAATCTTCTTCACCACTTCCTTGTTACGCAAATTAAAGACAAAACCGACAATGGCAGAATAAAAGATTGTTTCCCGCAATCCATAGAGCGACGTATTGATTGTCGCGTATGGAACAAGTTCGGCAAGCCGCACAGCTTTCAGCGTAAACCACGCTATCACTTGATTGACTTCAAAAAAACATGTTGAGATATACGATGACAAAATTCCTACTAATACTCCGCTTAATCCCACCGTAACAAGAACGCCGACCAGTGGAACGACAATCAAATTTGCGGCAAAGGATACCAATGAAACTTTCCCAAAATAGTACGCCGTGAATGGAATTGTTCCAATTTGCGCGGCAAGAGAAACGGCAAATGCCTGCCATAGCCATTCCACCATTCGAAATTCTTCGAGCGGCTCGGGAATTTTTGTGATGAGCATGTTTAACTTGGGGTAAAAATAGACTATTGAGAATACCGCACTAAATGATAATTGAAATCCGACATCGAACAATTGCTTCGGTTCGATGAGCAAGATGATGACAGCAGAAGCACCAAGTGCGTTATACACATTCACGCGTTCTTCAAAATATTTCCCGAGCAGTACCGCAATTGCCATGAGCGACGCGCGGACAACCGAAGGAGTAGCCCCCGTTAAGAATGTATAATAAATTAAAACAACGATCGTCGCGGCAATTTTGAGCTTTCGTGGAAATCGTAACAATCCAAAAAGTGTAAAGACGATTGCAACGACAAGAATGACATGGGAACCGGACACTGCAAGAACATGAATCGTTCCTGTGTTCATGAATGCAGTTTTGATTTCTTGCGAGATATCGGCTCTGTCTCCTAGCAACAATCCAACGAGGAAATACGCTTCGTCACCGTTCATCACCGACATAATGTTTTTTGTAACAAAATCTTTTGAAGGGAAAATAATTTTTTCAAAAAGGAAGTTCGTTTTCTGTTCTTCCGACACTTGAATTTTGGAATATCCAAATACTAAAGCCGTTGCATAGATATCATTTAATTCAAGATATTTCTTGTAACTAAATTCTCCCGGGTTTCGTGAATCCACCGGTGATTGTAAAATCGATTTCAAGGAAATGATCGAACCGTATTCAATTTGTCTTACAGATTCCTTTCGGCGTTTATCAGGATGGATAGTGAGATAAGCTTTCCCATGAACTTTAACGGAATCATTTTCATCGCCAAGAGAAAATATTTCAACCAATGTTGATGTTTTACCATTTGATATCCTGGGTTGATCGATTACCCGGCAATGGATCACCAATGAATCCGGAAGATCGACATACCGGATAATACTGCTCGGATCAATTAATTCGTGATTGATTGAATATGATGCGCCTGCAGAAACAATCAAAAGAATAAGAAATGAAAGAGCAGGTGAACGCCGTCGCCCACTGTGAGATTTAAAATGGAAGTATTGAAATATCGCTGTAACAAATGCCACTGCACCTGCAACACACCACACAATCCATGAAAGAGAGGTGAATCGTGCAGCGATAATGCCAACGATGATCGCAAGTGCGGCTACAATTGCCGGTTTATCTTTAATCATTATTGATGGTTAAAGAACGAAATAATTGTTGAAGTTACATCGGTTAATTTTTTAATGTGCGATTGGAAATAGTTATGCGATTTACCAATGACAATCAACGGAACAGGATTCCGTGTGTGAGTCTTTACCGAAAGATCTTCGATATTCCCATGATCGCTTATCATCAAGATGGTATCATTCT
Organism: Ignavibacteriales bacterium; assembly: GCA_037443785.1. Taxonomy (GTDB): domain Bacteria; phylum Bacteroidota; class Ignavibacteria; order UBA10030; family UBA8401; genus JAQUOA01. Next base: position 17,806 of record JBBINR010000004.1, read on the forward strand.
TGTAATCAAAAGATTCGAGCAGACCAGACAGAAATCCATCCATCCGCTCAAGCATTTCAATGGAAAGCCCCATTTCTTGCGAATGACCAGCATGATCAGTAATGAAATATTCAAAAAAGATGAAATCAACTTGCTGTCCGAATTTCCAGAACATCCTTCCTGCTTCTGCCGGTGTGATTGGTTCAATTTCCGGGTGCCCCAATTCACTCCAACGTGTTCCTGAAATATCCGCCGATAATGCCTGTCTTGATTTTATTTTTTCATGCGTACTTAATTTTTGCCCTGCTGATAGATAGGAAAGGGCAATGGTGGGTATTTTTCCTTTAGGGCCAAAAATATACGTAAAGTATTTTTCGGGATATCCGTTCACAAAAGAAAATGTTTTGTTTATTCCTCGAAGTTGTTTGAACAAATTTTTTTCTTTGATAATTGGCACCAATAAGGAGTATGGATGCGGGCCAAAATGTTTTCCGATAAACTTCGATGCGTTCAGTCCGGTCATGATTGCCGTCTGACCGGTTCCACTCTGCGGCAAACCCGGAACACCAAGCGTAGTATTCACAGAAGAGAGAGAAACATTATCTGAAGAATATTTTTTCAATGTGCTTGATGGAAGCTCACCTCCAAAAAGGTTTCGAAACGTCGGAAGACTGGCAGAAAAAAAAGGATTCCGTTTAGGATTCTTCGTTCCAAATCCGACACCATCCCAAAAAATAAAATAGAATGCCATACCGATCAGTTCTTTGATTCAATAATGATCGTCACAGGCCCCGAATTTATAAGAGACACATCCATCATTTCGCGAAACATGCCAGTGGCAACTTTTTCATTTCCAGCTAATAATTTTAGCTGCACAACAAAATAGTCATACAAAAGTTCGGCACTTGCCGGTGGAGCAGCTTCGACAAAACTTGGTCTGTTCCCCTTCCGCGTATCTCCATATAATGTAAATTGAGAAACGACCAACAGCGATCCATTCACATCTTTTACCGAAAGATTCATTTTCTCTTCAGCATCCTCAAAAATACGAAGGCCTACGCATTTCTCGGCAAGATATTTTGCCTCCGATTCACCGTCGCCGTTTTTTATTCCGAGAAGAATCAATAACCCATGACCGATCGAACTATATTCTTTTCCGGCAATTGATACGGATGCAGATGAAACTCGCTGAACCAACGCTTTCATTCGTCGCCTCGTGTAGTGATAACGCAGCGAAAATTTCCGCCATAGTCTTTAATGGCAGAAATATTTTTCCAACCGTGATCATGAAAAATAGTTTGAACCTGCTTCGATTGATCGTAGGCATGTTCGACCGCCGCAAAACCATTCTCATTGAGCAAAGAAACTCCTCGCAATGCAATTGCTTTATAGAATGTCAATCCATCACTCTGATCCGTGAGTGCTGCCGGCGGTTCAAAATTTTTCACTGTCGGGTCCAACTGCTGATATTCAACAGTGGATATATACGGCGGGTTGGCAACGATACAATGAAACTTCGTTTGCACTGCCGGTTCGGTCAAAAAATCGCTGCAGAAAAATTTTATTTTTCCTTCTATAGTATTGAGTTTCCTATTGATTTCCGCAACAGTAATCGCGTCCGCACTGCTGTCGGTCGCAATGATGACAGCATTCGGAATTAATTTTGCGAGACTGATTGCAATACATCCGCTCCCCGTTCCAATTTCTAAAATATGAAACTCATTGGCATCGTGAAATCGCTGCTTCCATTCTGCGATTACCGTCTCAACAAGTATTTCAGTGTCCGGACGCGGAATGAGTACCCTCGGATCGACAAAAAACCTAATTCCCATGAATTCCGTTTCACCAAGAATATATTGAACCGGCTCATTGGTAAGACGGCGTTTTAACAATTCTTTAAAATCAGAAAGTTCGTTGTCAGAAAGAGGGCGGTCAAAACTCGTGTAGAGTTGAATACGTTGAAGATGCAGCACGTGAGCGATTAGAAGTTCGACCGTTAATCGAGATTCTTCAAATCCTTTTTCATTGAGATACGATGTTCCCCAGGTTATCAAATCGAGGATTGTCCAAACTTTTTTTGAAGGTGTAACGACAGACAATAATTATTTCTTCCTTTTCACTGTTGTTTTCTTTTTTAAAACTGGTTTTTTAATTTGTTTTTTTACGGACGCAACGGCAGATTTTTTCTCGTTCTTTTTTCCACGTTCAAGGTGTGGGGCAAACGTCGGTACATCGTCATCATCGGGTGAAGATTTCTTTATATGTTTTCTCAATTTCACAATTTGGTTCTGATTGAATCCAATTTTTTCCATTTCTTCCACTTCAAAAAAATCTTCCCCCACTTCATATTCACCTTCTTCCTCTCCAATATCGATATCGTCATCAGGCTCTTCATCCATCGTGCCGGTGGAAAAAATAAAACGCTTATCTGCTTCAATAAGACATTCAAAATCTCCGATAGTCTCCGGCATCTCAAACTTTATTTCTTCGGAAGCTTCGACCATCGCATCCCAAAGTGCTAATATCGAATGATCTTTGTCTCTCCCTTTTTCGAGGTATTTTTCAGTTTCATTTAAGAGTCGTTCGTACATGGTTACCTCCTCTCGCTGTTCGCGTTCGAAGATCTCTGATATCGTTGTTGTCCGTCAACAATCGTCATTTCAACTTCAGTGGTAAGAATTTCTTTTGGTTCGATCGTCATGATGTCTTTTGACAGCATGACAAGATCGGCAAACTTGCCCGGTTCAATACTCCCTTTTTGATGATCGGCAAATTCTGCATAGGCACCCCAGATCGTGAATGACCGTAATGCTTCGTTTCGTGTCATCCGCTGGTGAACATACCATCCACCCTCAAACTCTTCCGGATTGTTAATGCCGTCGGGTGAAACCTGAAATGTTTTGATGACATCATCGGCGTTTTTCGGAATTCCATTTTTATCCTGTCGAGTAATTGCTGCATAAAATCCAAGCAAAGGATTTGGATGCTCAATAGGAAAATCTGATCCTCCGGGAATAATATTTCCATCATCAAGCAGTGATCGCCATGCGTATGCTCCAAAAATTCTTTCCGGACCGAGACGCGCTTGAGCCCAATACATATCGGATGTTGCGTGCGTTGGCTGCATACTTGGAAGGATATTCAGTTTTTTAAAACGCGGAATATCCTCCGATGAAATTATTTGAGCATGCTCAATTCTCAGCCTCGCATTTTTCGATAACGCAGGAAATCTTTTTTCTGCTTTTTCAAATTCATCGAGCACAATTCTATTTGCCCGATCACCAATTGCATGGACACAAACCTGAAAACCATGTTCAATCGCTAATTCTGTTACGATTCTGATCGAATCCGGTGTCATGGTGATCAATCCGCTGTTTTCCGGATCATCGCTGTACGGTGTTAGCAGTGCAGCACCGCGCGAACCAAGAGCTCCATCAATATATAATTTTATTGCACGAAGAGAAAACATGTGATGGAGCGGATCGACATACGGACCTGTGCGACTCATCTTATTCCATAGCTCCCCCGTTCCGTCGATCAAGCCATAAATACGGACAGGCAGTTTTTTTGCCTGACCAAACTCTTTATAAATCTGAACATCGTCTAGGTCGATCCCCATATCATGAACACCGGTAAGACCATATTTCACACATTCATCAAACGCGCGCGAATACATCTTTATTTTTTCTTCTTTGGAATATTTCGGAACAACCGTTCGAATGATCTGCTCAGCATTATCAATAAAGATTCCACTTGGTTTTCCGTTTGGATTCCGAAGAATTTTCCCGCCATCAACAACCATTTTTGTATCATTGACAACACCGGCAAGCTGCATTGTTTTGGAATTTACCCAAATGGCATGCCCATCGACACGATTAAGAATAACAGGATTATTCGGAGCTACTTTATCAAGAACAGAAGCCGTTGGAAATGGTTTTATACCATTTCCGTTTCCCCAATCATTTTGATCCCAGCCTCGTCCTCGAATCCAATCTCCCGGTTTTAAATGTTTTACTTTTTCTGCAACTAAACGCGCAACATCCTGAGCAGAACTCGTTCCGACTAAATCAAGTTCGGTAAGTGATTTGCCCAATCCAAGAATATGTGCATGCGAATCAATCAAGCCCGGAAGAATTGCCTTCCCATTGGCATCGACGGTGTTTTGTGAACTATATCGATTTTGTATATCTTGTGTCGTGCCAACAGCAATAATCTTGCTGCCACGAATGGCGATCGCCTCCGCAACAGAGTTTTTTTCATCAACAGTGTATATATGAGCGTTCACAATGATCATATCGACATGCTGTTTGGAGGAGACAATATTCATGAATGCACCCGCGGCGAGAAGAAATGCAATTGCGATTAAGAGTATTGTTTTCATTGCAGTAGATTGGCTGTGCACTAAAAATATAGAAAAGGGTTTCTCCAAAAGCCAATACCTTTTTAAAAATGATTTTATTCCATAAAGCATCACATTCGGTAAAGATTTCTCAATTGCATTACGAGGGAAAGTATGAAAGAATTTGACGAATTCGTTTCAATCATGAAACGCTTGCGCAGCGAATGCCCGTGGGACAGAGAGCAGACGCATGAATCTTTGAAAAAACATTTTGTCGAAGAGACCTATGAAGCACTTGATGCGATTGATCGGAGCAATTTTGACGATCTTAAAGGAGAATTGGGCGATGTAGCATTGCAGATTGTGTTTCACTCGATTATTGCTGAAGAAGAAAAAAAATTCACCCTCGAAGAAGTGCTTTCAACAATCAGTGAAAAATTAGTTCGCCGCCATCCGCATGTGTTTGGAGGAGCGACCGTCAATTCAAGTCACGAACAATCCGTATTATGGGATAAAATAAAAATGACTGAAGGTAGAAATTCTCTTCTGGACGGAATCCCGCGACATCTTCCCGCATTAATGAAAGCTGAAAAAATTCAAAAGAAAGCTTCAAAAGTAGGATTTGATTGGGCACAAAAGGAAGATGTCTGGAAGAAAGTCGAAGAAGAGATAAATGAACTGCATGTTGCCGTAAATGCAAATGATAAAGAACATATCAAGAAAGAGTTCGGCGATGTATTGTTTTCATTGGTGAATTATGCACGCTTCATTCACGCCGATCCGGAAGAATCGCTGCATGGAACAATTCATAAATTTATGACACGCTTTCAATTCATCGAAGAGGAATTGAAAAAACAAGGGAAAGATATTCATCAAACAAGTTTAGAAGAAATGGACAAACTGTGGGAAGAATCAAAAAAGAAAAACCTTTCTCTACTATAGAAAGGTTTTCCAGCGTCGAAAATTTCTCTTGTCGATAGAATTATGTATTTCCAATGACGACATTCCACAGCCTCACACGCCATTTTTTTACCAATCCATTGATCACATACGGATCGCGCTTTGCAAAATTTTCTGCAATGGATGGATCATTCGCCCGAAAAACAAGCATTGCTTGATCCCACGGTTCACTAAACGCACCTCCAAGAATCATTTCTCCTCTTTCTAACGATTCTTTCGCAAGACGAAGATGTTCAGCACGAAATTCAGTGCGCCGAGTAATGTAGTCATCAACAACATCGTATAACAACACATAATAATTCATGGCGTTATTTTGTCTTTCCATTTTCCTTTTCGCCAAACTTCCCATACGCTTCAATAATATCTTTCACCAATCGATGACGAACAACATCCCGTTTATCGAAATACACAAAATCAATTCCTTCAATTTTCTTCAGAACTTCCTGTATCTGCACCAACCCTGAGGTCGCTTTCGATGGGAGATCAATTTGCGTAATATCGCCCGTAATAATAGCTTTGGAGTTATGTCCCATACGCGTTAAAAACATTTTCATCTGCATTGCCGTTGCATTTTGTGCTTCATCCAAAATAATAAATGCGTTGCTCAGGGTTCGTCCGCGCATGTACGCAAGGGGAACGATTTCGATGATTCTTCGCTCAAGATATAATTTTAATTTTTCGGCCGGAAGCATGTCTTCAAGAGCATCGTACAACGGACGAAGATACGGATCAACTTTTTGCGCCATATCGCCGGGTAAAAATCCCAAAGATTCTCCCGCTTCAACAGCAGGCCGCGCAAGCGTAATTTTACTCACTTCATTATTCTTCAAGCTTGCAACCGCCATTGCTACAGCAAGATATGTTTTTCCTGTTCCCGCCGGACCAATGGCAAAAATTACATCGTTGTTCATTGCTTTAACAACATATTCTTTTTGCGTTGGGGTCTTTGCTTTAATGATTGAGTTCTTTGTGAAAAGAACAGGAATTTCTTCTGAATCTTTGATCGGTTGGGAAGATATTCGAGGCGCGGGAGTTTCAACAACAAGATCTAAGACTGTATTAATGTCGTTCGCATTCAAGACGCCATTTTTCTGAAGAATAAATTGCAGTTCTTTAAAGACGCGTTCCAGTTGTTGAATTTCTGTTGGCTCACCTTTTACCGTAACAAAATCGCCGCGCACGACAATCACTGCGTCAAAGCGTTTCTCGATAAGTTGAAGGTGTGAATCATTATATCCTAACAGTGAAAGGGTATTGATACCTTCAAGTTTCAACTTCTTTTCAATAATGTGATCATCTCCTTTTCGATCGTCTTACACCATCATGCCACAATGTTTCTATACAAAAGTACGTTAAATTTTCGATTCACGCAAAAGCCCGCGCAGCACCCAAGTTTCTCTCATCAAAAACAATTCTGCAATAATTTGCACTCTGCCCTGCCATTATTCATCACAATAGAAACCACGTCGAATCGGCATTCGGCATCAAGAATATTATTCTGTTGCACGTATCCTTCCGCCGTTCGCCGCAGTAATTTTTGTTTCTTTGCTGTTACAGCTTCTTCCGGTTCGCCAAAGAAGATATTTCTTCGCATCTTCACTTCAACAAAGACAAGAACATTTCCGTCTTTTGCAATGATATCAATCTCACCATGATTATACACAAAATTTTTCTGGAGAATAATGTATCCTTGTCGGAGCAAATAATTTTCAGCAATCTTCTCTCCTTCATCTCCAATTTTTCTGTGTCCTGTTCCGGCTTTCATTGCACTTCACTCAACGAATCGACATGAAATGATCGACGATGAATAGGTGAATAACCGTGAAGTCGAATTGCTTCGATGTGCGCTTTTGTTCCGTATCCTTTGTGCTGTGCAAATCCATATTGCGGATATTGTTCATGAAGTTCTTTCATCAATGCGTCGCGGGTTACTTTAGCAATGATAGAAGCGGCGGCAATTGTGTGCGAAAGAAAATCTCCTTTTACAATATTTTCAACGGGATATTTTTCATGCCCAAAGAAATTTCCATCGACCAATAATTGGTTCGGTGCAATTTTTAACTGATCGATCGCCTTATTCATCGCAAGAAATGAAGCTTGCAAAATATTAATCCGATCGATCACTTCGTGACTCACGATGCCAACGCCAACGGCAAGCGCCTTTTCGTGAATGCAATGGAATAATTCTTCCCTCTTCTTTTCGGATAATTTTTTGGAATCAGTCACACCATCGATCATCGTACCTTTTTCGAAGATCACGGCAGATGCAACGACAGGACCTGCAAGCGGACCGCGGCCTGCTTCATCTACACCGGCAATAAAGCGAACGCCGTGCTCCCAGTATTTTTTTTCGTATCGGTGAAGGTCAATTTTCGACTCGATGTTCATTGCGTAGTACAGTCTTTAGCCTAAATAAATTGCAAACAATCCAACAAGCATATCCCACTTAAGGATGTTTGAAAGAAAATTTAAATTTTTACTCGTTTGATTTTTCCACAATGAAAAGAGAACAAACAGAATAACGACATTCACTCCAAGATTAACAGCAATGAGAAATTTTATTCCATACAACCCAAGAACGATTGGAATAAATGTTGAGGGGATAACTCCAAATAAAAATAGAGTGGCAATGAGCGCTGATTGTTTCAATCCATATTTAATCGGATACGTAACAATGTGATTTTTTGCATCGCCTTCAATGTCTTCCATATCTTTAATTATTTCACGTCCCACATTAATGAGGAACGCAAACAGTGCAGGCATCATTGCCTTTTGAATATTGCCGACTGCCGCCCCGCCGTAAATAAATGCGAGACCGGTTAACGTACCGACAATCAAATTTCCAAACAGCGGTGTAGCTTTGAACTTATAACTGTAAAGAAAAATTATTGGGACTGCAACAAACGCAACAATAAATGCAATGGTGGACGTATAGGCACTCATCATTAAACCGGCCCCGGAAAGTGCGGCATAATACATCATTGCATCAAACTTGGTAATTGCACCTGACGGCAAAGGGCGGTTTGGTTTATTGATTTTATCGATTTCGATATCAAAAACATCATTGATCACCATTCCACCGGCACTGATGAGTGCACCGCCAAGGGAAGCAAAGAGCATTTGAATAAATTGATTGTGAATTCCGCCAGCAAGCAGGCACGAAACGTAGATGGAAATTCCTGTAATGATAAAATTGACCGGACGAATAAGTGCAATATATGATTTCATTAAAACTCGTTTATGATTCCTACATGAATTTTGCCGTTACTAAAATTATCACCTTTACCAATGGCGTAGCTGACACTCATAATTCCTAAACCCGTTTCTACCCGTGCTCCAACGCCATAGCCGTAAAGATTATTTTCTTGAAATGTAATACCTCGAAGCACATCTCTGGATCGTGAAAAATATCCCGCATCAAAGAAAGCAAAAAACGATGATACTCTTCCTGTTAGCAAGCGATATTCGAGATTCATCCACACCAGACGCGACGCAAAAAACTGATTCTCGCGATATCCTCTCACTGAATTTGTTCCGCCAAATGAGAAGAGATCGCTTATTTCCAATTGTGATGAGGTCGTTTGTTTTCCATGAATTGCCGCCGTCAAAACCTGACGGATGAATGTTGTCAGATACACTTCTGCATCCAAAGAATATTTCTGAATGGAAAATGTTTTTGTATCTGCAAGATACAAATATTTTTGCGGACCTGTTATTGTTTTGCTTCCCTGAGCAAATGCTGTTGAGTACCGAACACCCGATCGCGGACTATACAGATTATCTCGTGTGTCATAGTGAATTTCACCGCCAAACAATAACGTTTTGCTCTCAAATACCGAAAATTGTTGAAGATCTGCAGAGGGATAAACATTCTCCGTCGAAAAATTCCCGGCTAATGATAATTCTTCCGTTACGGCGTATTCCATCCGAAAATCAATTTTTGTCTTTACATACGACGAATCTTGCTTCCGCTGAAAAAAAGAAATTCCTGCATTTAGGGGAACATCGAACAGCCAGGGCTCTTGATAGTGCAATTGAAATTCCTGTGTGGTTTCATTTTCTCTCATCCACTGCACCGTCGCACGACGGCCAGTCCCAAATAAATTCCTCATTGAAATATAGATATTGCCGGTAAAATATCCTGAGCTATTCGCGACAGCTGCCGGTACATATCCTACAATACCATCGAATGTATTTGTCCCGCCCTCTCTTACATTAATTAAAATTCCGCCCTGCATAGAATCCGAAATTTGTTTTGAAAGTACGTACAATTGAGGATCGGAAACCGATGAAAATAATTGGCTCCGTTCAAGCCGCCGTTTGATCCGATCCAATTTTTCTTGATGAAACAATTCGCCGTGTTCCAGCCGTGCTTCGCGCGCAACGACCTGCGTTCGTGTTGATGAATTTCCTTGCACCTGAATTTCATCAAGGTACAGTTTTGGCCCTTCTTCGATCACGAGCTGCACGATCAAGCGTGAACTATCAGTTGAGTCCATAGAAATTTTTTCACTGCTGATTTTCGTAAAAGGGAATCCGTTATTTGAATAAAAGGTCAAAAGCGTTTGGACATCTGACTCTAATTGAGAAGTATGAAGCGGAACACCCAAACGGATGGTCATCAAAGACAATAATTGTGCTGAAGAAACAAAAGCATTCCCGTGCAGCACAATATTGGAGACAACAACTTGTTTCCCTTCATAAAGATAAAATGTAACAGCGGCAGTCAGAGAATCACCGGAGTAAAATGTCATGTCCGAATCAACGCGAAAAGAATAAAATCCTTCTCCATAATACATCTTCTGAAGAAGAGTCTTTGTTTGAAGGATATTGTCTGAAGAATAAGTCGAATTTTTCTTAAGCGGGATTTGTTCGAGTAATTCATTCTTTGAAAAATATGAATTGTGAACAAATTCAATTGACGAAATTATGCGGCTTTGTTGCGCTGAAATGATTTGGGACAACAAAAAAAGCCATCCCCACAACACCATGAACGGCTTTATATTCAATAAAAAAGACACGATACTTTTTCGCAATCCCATTATTTCATGGGAAAAATTAATATTTCAACCGCTGTAACAGATCCCAGATCGGGGTTAATAATCGATAATCGCCAAAACCGGTTTCGTCCACAAAAACAATTTGTCGATTAAAATCATAGTATGCCCATACTTCGTACGGTTTCGAATCAATATCAAACGGATGACGTTCAACACTGTTTGGTGATCCGAACAAAATAAAAACCATTCCCATATCCGTTTTCCATCCGGGGACGTAATGCGAAAAATGCTCATTGGCATATTCCACTCTGCTGTAATACTCTTCCATATTCTCATTACGTTTCGTATCCGGATTCGGATCGCGGCGGCGCCAAAATTCTTCAAACAATCGCCGTCTTTCATCTTCGGTTTTTGCATCGACAATTTTATCGTATTCACCTTCTCGAGCAATATATCGAAGCTGCTTGATCGCAAGATCAAGATCGTTCACTGTCACTGGCATTGATCCCCAGCGGACGATAAATGCTTTTTGTTTTATCGTCGAAATTTGACCGTCTTTCCTTCCAAGCGATTTTGTTTCGATCGTCACGAGATAAGAACCGGTCGAATATTGTGTGCTGTCGAATCGTGTAAGGATCTGAGATCGGTGAGTATGCGCCCGATAAGTCTGAAATTTGTTCAGCAGTTGCACCCCTTTATAATCCGTAATAATGTAATGCAGTTCGAGTGAATCATTCACCAAAGGGGTATACACTTCAAAAAAAAGATAAAACGCATTATTATTGTCGCCAATATTCCCCGATATATTTGGAACGATATTCCGATGATCACCTTCTATCGTCACTTTATTTACCAGCAGCACATCGCTGACAGTAATTTCCTTTGTGGAATAATTCCCGACAATAACTTTTTTAACAACGGTCGATATTTTTTTCGATTCATTGTCCCGTAATTGAACTCGCATCGTATAAATGCCGGGGGCAATTGATGCTGAACGCTGAGTAAGGCTGTATGCTTTTTGAGAAAGTGTTTGTTCAAAACTCGGGAGACGGACTTCTTCTGACCATACTTTTTCCAGCACAGACGCATTATCTTCCGTCAAAAAATTAAATGTCACTTCATATTTCGATCGATACTGGTCGTCAATTTTTACAAACAGAAGTGCTTCATATGGAACTTGCATGTACAAGTCAACGCGGGAATAAAGTGAATCGTCGGAAGAAAAACTGAGAGCGTCGACATAAAACACAGAAATGTCGTTTGTTTCATGGGAAGAGCGCGATTCGACCTGCGCATGGGCAATACCGAACACAACTATCAATAAGAGAATCGCTGTGGTTTTCATAGAAATTTTTGTTAGATCACTTCGCCGTAAAGATCATATTCAGCGGCATCGACAATGGTAACAGGAACAAAGTCTCCGATAGAAATTTTTCGATCGGGCGATGATATGAGAAATATTTCGTTATCAATTTCCGGAGCATCCCATTCACTTCGTCCAATATAATGTTCCCCCTCTTTTCTTTCAACCACCGCTTTAGTTTTTAGATCAATTCGGGATTCGTTTTTTTCCAAAGAGATTTCACGCTGAATATCCATGATGAATTCTTTACGCCGCTCTTTTTCTTCTGCCGGAATCGGATCACCCAAACCGTACGCCGCTGTATCATCTTCTTGAGAATACGTAAAAACTCCGAGCCTGTCAAATTTTACATCTTTCACAAACCGAACGAGTTCTTCAAAATCGCTTTCAGTTTCATTCGGGTATCCGACAATGAGTGTTGTTCGAAGCGCGATATTTGGAACTGTTGATCGGATCGTCGAAATCAATTGTTCTGTCGTTCTTCTTGTGATGCCGCGTCTCATCGACTTAAGCACATTGTCTGCCGCGTGTTGAATAGGCATATCAATGTAACGACAGATTTTGGGATTGTCAGTAAACGATTGTAAAATATCGAGGGGAAATTTCGCCGGATATGCATACATGAGTCGAATCCATTCCAGTTCTTTTATCGATGCAAGCGAAGTAAGTAGCGACGCAAGTTTTCGATCACCGTACAAATCCAAACCATAATATGTCGTATCCTGTCCGATGATGATTAATTCTTTTACCCCTTTATGGACTAACCGCATCACCTCATCCATGATCTGTTCGACCGGTTTCGATTTATGCTTTCCACGCATTAAAGGAATAGCGCAAAACGAACATGGATTATCGCATCCCTCAGAAATTTTTATATAGGCAAAATGATGGGGAGTTGAGATTGCCCGCTCGCCAACTAAATCATATTTATATTCCGCTCCGAGTGACTTAAGGATATTTGGAAGTTCGTTTGAGCCAAAGAATTTATCAATCTCAGGAATTTCTTTCTGTAAATCTTTCTTATACCGTTCAACAAGACATCCCATCACAAATACCTTGCTGAGCTTCCCCTTATTTTTTCTTTCCACTGTTTCAAGAATTGTATCAACAGATTGCTTCTTTGCCGCATCGATAAACCCGCAGGTATTGATGATGGCAATGTCTGCATCATCCACTTTTTCAGTCAATTCAAAATCATTCGTAAGCAGTTGTGAATACAGCGCTTCAGAATCAACCGTGTTTTTCGCGCAGCCGAGTGTGATAATATTTATTTTTTCGGAATGAGTTTTCATTTACGAGAGTACCACAAAATCTATATAAAGATATAAAATCGGCGAAACAAAGATCAGGCTGTCAAAACGGTCGAGCACTCCGCCATGCCCCGGAATTAAACTGGAAGAATCTTTTACGCCAGCATCTCTTTTAAAAAGAGATTCGATTAAATCGCCAATCTGTCCAAACACTCCGATAATAATTCCAATGATGATTGCTTGATGAAGCTGCAAATACGGAAGAAAATATTTTTGCATCACAATCATTGTCGCAACAGCTCCGGTAAATCCCCATATCGCTCCTTCCCACGATTTATTCGGGCTGACGCGCGGAAATAATTTATGCTTTCCCATCGAAAGCCCACCGAAGTATGCCGCTGTATCGCACATCCATATGGAGGCAAGAATTGCAATAATCGTCACTCCGCCCCAATGATATGTTGTTTGATAGATCACATCATCCACAAATGACGTTTGTCCGATATATTGGATTGCCATATAATATGGGAATTCCGCGCCAAACAATTCCCGAATACCGACAAGTGAAGCGAAAAATATTCCGATGTATAGAACGCCAAAAATCGTGTAGCCGGCATTGATGAATATCGATCCGGCATTTCGGAACAATTCGACACTTAAGATAACAACGAGCGAGAGAAAAAAGATCGTGAGGAATAGTTGCAGTTTCGTCAACAGTGAGATTCCGCCTGAATGAATAAACATCGGCAAAATAAAATTTTGAATTTTTTCATGGAAGAATGCAAGATTCAACAATACGATGATAATCATCCCAATCGGTATTTGTGGATTTGCCCCCTTCGCTTTTGCCAAACGATAAAACTCATGCAAACTTAACAATGAAATCGCTTCAACAAATAAGAGAAAAAACAATCCGCCGTAATAGCTTGCCGCAAGAATAAGTGGAATTGCAACAAGTGCGACAATAACGCGCGGTGCCAGATTTGAAAATTTACTTGCCATAGGTAGATAATGATGTAAAGTCGAGAAGGTCCAGTTTTTTTAATAGCTCCATTGCTTTTTCTGTTTGACCTTTTTTAATAAACATTTTCAGTGGGACTGATGAATTATATTTTTTTGAATCGAACCAAAGCGGTTCAATACCGTTCGCATGAAGGTTTCTTACAAGAAGTTCCATTTCAAAAATTGTTGATGACGTAAGCAGTTCGTCGAATGCTGCATCCATTGTCGCATGTGAGAGATCATTGCAGAATATTTTTCCATCACCTGTTACAGCGCAGTCGTCACAAACAGGTTTTCCGCAAATTTCACAGACTCCAACCGCGAGCAGTTCAGGATGATTATCACAAAAGAATTGTTCTCTCATACAATACTCTCTGAAAATTTTTTTTGATTCTTTTCGATAATCAGCGATTCGGTCGATCGCACATACATCATTATTGTAACAATAAAGATAATCGTGAAAAGCATCATCGATCCGAACACAAGTGAAGCGGAACTGTCATTCGTGAGGATTGAGGGCATATCCGATTCGTCGTATCCGAGATAATATGTACCAATGACTGAAAGTGCGTTATTAATAAAATGCGCGGCCATCGGTAAAAGAATCGATTGAGAGCGATGCCGTAGGAAACTAAAATATATTCCCAACCCAACCAAGGGAACGGCCAGAAATGGATTGAAATGATACAATCCGAAAATAACGCCGGTAATGATAAATCCTTTGACCGTATTTGTCGCCAGCGAAAGATTCTTTTGAACCAAGCCGCGAAAAAGAATTTCTTCACAAATCGCCGGCGTTAAAGCTGCAACGACGACAACAAAAATCATTTCAGGAACAGAATGAGCCATAACAAGAATTTTATATGTTTCCTCGATCATGATTTTTATTTTTTCAATGAACGGCTTGAGATTCTCCGGGAGCGGAATCATGTCCTGAAAATATACATACCCTTCAGCAATCTGAAGAAGCGCCACCATTCCGACAGCCGCCAGAATGAATTCTTTTGCCGACGGAATTCTCCATGAAATAATCTCATGAATTTTTCCATGCTGACGTTTCATAAGCCATACCGTGGGGAAAAGCAAGAAGATAAATTGTGCTGCCATCAATGCAATTCGGGCAGCATTGACATTGCGAAGTGTAAAGTCACCGCCGACCACAAGCAGCGACAGTCCTCCGCCGATAAATTGATACAACACAAATATGATCAACAACGCCACAGCAGCAAATTGCCCGGGCGAATATCGCACCCCGTCCGGATGTTGTTTCATTGGGGGAATAATTTGTTCGGCTGTATCGTTCATTTCACTTTTGATTTTAATTCACCTTTCAATCCTTGATATTCTCGCAGTTCTGCGTCGATGGATCCAATAATTACTTTTGAGCTTACCTTGACAGGAATTTTCAGTCCATCATCCGAAAGCCAGATCAAAATTCTTCCTTCACTTTTAAACAATCCTCCTTCTTTCACAAGCGGCTCGACGATAATACAATTGAATGTTCCTGCATCGACAGTAACTTTTTGTTTTCCGATGTATTTCACGTCAAGAGGATTCGTCTTTCCATGAAAAAAATTCTGGAGATTGACACGCTGGCCGGGTTTAAAATTGGTGTAATCAATTGCCCTCGCATAATAAAATGCCGACATAATATCGTGGACAAACGGAGGAATTGGAAAGCTCTCCTCTCCGGTTCTTGCAATATGATTTTTCTGATCGAAGATCGCTGTATAATCACGCGAATATTTTCCTTCCTTGATATGCTGCTCAAACCGCCAGGGGAAGATACCACCGGTATCAAGATATGTTTCGTAGCGATCTCGAACTTCAAAGAAAAAATCAAACGTTGGCGTGGAGCGGACAGTGAATTCAACTTTCATTGTCGCTGCTCCGAGCACTGTGTCCAATTTCGGAATTGACATTTCCGCTTTTCCCGCAGTGATAAACCCATAATTGACATCAAAAAAAAGCCGTTCACCCACGTCAAATGGTTTTGAGGAATTAATTTTTTGCGCGCTCAAAAATTGAAATACTGCTAGTAAAACGACGAATGATGTTTTCATAATTTCAATCTTACAGATTCCGCCGCAATTTTTTAACGGCCTCAACAACATCTTCAACCTTTATTTGATCCATGCAAACATTCGACTGGCACTTTCCGCCCTTACAAAGTTCACATGTTTTATTGTCTGCTGTAAACACAACTTTCCTCTTCGTAAACGGCCCCCAGCGAACGGGGCTGCATTGGATGATTGGCGGATAGAACGCAATTACCGAAGTTCCGACCATTGAAGCAATATGAAGCGGGCCTGTTGAGTTTGATATAAAAACTGTTGCCCGTTTAAATACCGCACCGAGCTCTTCAAGTGAAAACTTGCCGACATAATTAACCGGCTTAAGATTCATTGCATGCTCAACTTCTGACACTAATGCCTTTTCACTTTCACTACCGGTGAGAACAACCTTTAGATGGTGGTTTGAAAGTAGTTCATCACCAAGTTTTGCAAATTTTTTTAATGGCCAATCACGAGCAGAACCACCGCTCCCCACGTGAAGCACAACGAACGGAACATTGAGAAGCTTGTCTTTCGCAAGCTGCGTATCAACAATATTTTGACGATCACCGGGTACGGCAAAATCGAAAACTGGAACGGAATGATCAGCGATACCGATTGCGGAAAGAAGATTCAAGTTATATTCTACTTCGTGTTTCTTCGCATCCTTCCGGTGCTCGTAGATTTTCTTGTTCAAGAAGAATGAATACCAGCGATATCCAGTCCCAACACGTATTGGAATTCCAGCAAGAAAAATCATTAATGCAAGATTGAATCGAGGGTACGGAAGAATTGCCAGGTCAAATTTTTTTGTTTTCAATCTCGCAATATTCTTCCACAGCGATTCATGGTTATGCTGATTCCATAACATCACATTGTCTACACATGGATGACGCTCAACCAAACCCTTCGTATAAGGACGCACTAAAACGGTAATTGAAGCATTGGGAAAATTCTTTTTTAAAACAGGAAGCATTGGGAGAGAAAGGACGACATCGCCGATTCGGTCCGTTCTAATGAAAAGAATATTCTTTACGTCAGCGAGATTCATTACAGCGGTTCATCCAGAATATCGAAACGATTCCATCCTTGAAAATCAAAGTGCCACCATTCAGTATTTAAGGGTAAAAATCCGTGACGCATCATTACATTACGCAGTAATTCTCTATTCTCCAAAATTTCTTTGGAAAGATTCATGTACTCTTGCGCGGCTTTTTCCGTAAAATCATCATACGAAGTTGGCATTTCGATCTCATGACCTAATGAATCGACAATTGTCACATCAACTGCCGCTCCTCTATTGTGTCTTGAACCCTTTCTCGGATCAGCAACAAAATCAGGATTGGGAACAACCTTCCATAATTTCCATTGGATGGATAACGGCCGATACGCATCATAAATTTTTAATTTCAAACCATGAGTTTTTAATTCACGATTTACCGAAGCAAGAGATTCAGCCGCTTCACGGCGTAATTTCGCTTTCGCGACCGGATATAATTTTGTTTTGGTAAAATTATTCTCAGTAGCATAACGAATATCAACAGCAAAAGTCGAATCAAGCGAAGTAACATCAACAATTTGCCGAGGCGACAATTGCGCATGTCCTGATGAGCTACTGCCTACAAAGCAATAAAGAACGAATGCAAAAAGATGAAACCCGCTTTGTTTTATCATGGTTATGAAACAAACACTTTTGCGACATCAAGAAGCATTGACGGCTGATTCCACAACGCCGTTCTGAATATTCCTCCTAGCGTTCGTTTCTCTTCAGGAAGTTTCAATGCACTTTCACAGATATTGTTCAAAGTGGAATCATCAAAATATGAAATAGCAGTTTTGATGTTGTAAAATACATCGTGTCTCCATCCAAGACGTTTGTGCCAGCGCTTTTCATATTCGCTGAGATGGGAAACTTTTCCACTTTGGACCGCTTCGGCTGCGACCTGGCCGCCGATCATTCCGCCGATCATTCCGGAAATAATTCCTCCGCCGGAAACGGGATTCACCTGATGTGCTGCATCACCGACAAGAAGGACGTTTTCTTTCACAATTTTGTCGCAGGTTTTTGCGCAAGGTACTCCACCAGCAATGTGTGTCAAAATTGCTGCGTGAGGGAATTTTTTATCAACAAATTCTTGTAAAAATTTTATTGCAGATTTTTTCTTCGCTTCTTCAACCGCTAATCCTAGGCCAACATTCGCCGTTTTTTTTCCCTTCGGGAACACCCATAGATATCCGCCGGGGGATACTTCATCACCAAAATAAAAGTCGAGTACATCTTCTTCGACATCAATTCCGGAAATTGTCATCTGGGCACAACTTTCCATATCGCGGATATGACATGTTGTATTGATCCCTGCCCATTTACCGACACGGGATTCAACACCATCGGCGGCAATTACAATCTTGGCACGGATGTCGACTTTTTTATCTTTAATCAAGGCGCGGACACCAACGATGTTTCCTTCTTCACGAAGCAGATCATAGACATATGCTTTTGTCACAACCTCGGCACCTTCTTTAGCCGCAAGTTTGGCAAGTTCGTAATCAAAAATTCTCCGTTCAAGAACATAACCTGCACCATCTAATCGCGGAACAACACTTTTTCCATTCGGAGCAACTAATCGAAATTTAGTAACTGTTGATGCGATCCATTTCGGATCAGGCTGAATAAATTGAATGACTCCTTCATGACTTACCGCTTCTCCACATCTTACTGGATAACCGACATCACGATCCTTTTCAAGGATTAAAACTTTTGCGCCACCAACTGCGGCATATCGTGCTGCGGTTGAACCGGCAGGACCTGCACCGACAACAATAATATCGTAATCAAATTTCATATTAAAATTCTACCACCTGATTCAAATGTTGTGGAATTTCGTTTGGTAAATCAGCAATACCATCGCGGTGAAACTCTATTACTTCCCACGGACATGCCCATACACACTTCCGGCAGTTTGTGCACCGTTCTTCGATGATAGCAATTTTTGATTCTTGAAGTTCAATTGCGTCTTCCGGACATGACCCAACACAACATCCGCAAAAATCACATTTACCCGGGACAATATGAATCATCAAGTACGGTTGAGCCATTATTTTATCCCCAGAAGTTCCACTTCAAAAATTAATGTCGCGTTTGGCGGAATAACTCCACCGGCGCCGCGTGCCCCATACCCTAACTCAGGAGGAATTGTAAATTTACTTTTTCCTCCGACTTTCATTGTCGCTACCCCATCATCCCAACCCTGAATGACCTGACCAACTCCGAATTGATATGAGAATGGTTTTCCGCGATCAACCGAACTGTCAAATTTCGTGCTATCTGTCAACCAACCTGTATAGTGTACTGTTACAATTTGTCCCTGTTTCGGTGAGGCACCTGTTCCATCTTTTAAAATGTCTACTTTTACTCCAGATCTTGTCACAAATTTGTTCCTTTCACATCCTGTAATGGAAATGATTGCTATTAATACAATTATTAGAAATTTCGATTTCATTTTTTTATTGAGTGATAGATAAAAATACTAAAAAGAGAGAGCACTTCCAAAAAGTATCATTGCAAGTTGACCGTTAATCACAACCGCATTTTTTTTTAATCCCATAAAATAAAAAAATCCATCCGTCAACGACGAATGGATTTCTTAAAAGAGCTAATTCAGATTATTTCTTCGCGAGAATGGCGTCTTTAGCCGCTTTTGCAACTTTAAACTTTACAACTTTCTTAGCGGGAATCTGAATGATTTCGCCTGTTGCAGGATTGCGTCCTTGTCGTGCTTTTCTGTCAACTAAAACTAATTTTCCAATACCAGGAATCGTGAATTGATTGACGGCTTCTTTATACGCCAACGTTGCAATCTCTTCAAAAATTTCAGTTACTACTTTTTTCTTTAAGCCGAACTTATCTGCAAAATGACTTGCAATTTGGCTTTTTGTTAATGCTTTTCCCATTGTCGCTCCTTTATTAATGATGAGTAATGATGTAATTAAACCTTCATAAACTTTTTCAAAATTTCAACCTTTGCTGCCTTCGCAACTTTAAATTTTACAACTTTCTTTGCCGGAATCTGAATGATTTCGCCGGTTGCTGGATTACGTCCTTGACGAGCTTTTCTGTCAACAAGCACTAATTTACCAATGCCTGGAAGCGTAAACTGATTTACGGATTCCTTGTATGCCAATGTTGCGAGTTCTTCAAAGAACTCATTAACCACTTTCTTCTTCAATCCAAATTTATCTGCAAAATGGCTTGCGATTTGGCTTTTTGTCATTGCTTTCCCCATGACGATCTCCTATTAATAGGTGATTAAAATTGTTAATTACAGTAACTCTCAAATAAACCTGCGTAAATATATGTATTTTCAATGTGAAGTCAAATAATTGTTTAAAAATAAAGGCATTTTTTAAAATTTTCAAAAAGTGAGCCAAATTTGATAGATTTCAAAAAACCGTTGAAAAATGAATGATTTTTGCATTATTCATTTTTTTTCACGCCGATAAAGCAAAAAAGCCCCAATAAATTCAAGGGCTTTTTAAAAAAATATTTTTTTTTGTATTTCGAATTACCACAAAAAGGCAATTGCAGTAACAACAAGAGCAGAGCTAAATGCAATGATCAAAAATCGATTGTTTGAATTTTGTTCTGAACTGATTTTCCTTTTATGTAATGTTGCTGTAATGGCAATTACAATTGCAAGCAACATCTTTAGTCCGATTTTAACATGATTGATTTCGGAGATCATAATAAAAAAAAGAGCAAAGCCTGTCAGTAATTGCGTATGTGCGCACGACATAAAGATTGAAGCGAATTTCTTTTTCTTGTCAATACCCAACTCCTTTTTAATTAAAAGAAAAGCACCAAAGCCAATAATGCCTGCCATACCGGTCACATGCAATACATAGAAAATATCATGAAGCATTTGTTTCTCCTTAATGATTAATTGTAGAAATAAAATATCTTTTCGAGTTTATTATGGAATTTATTGCTTACCAAAGAATTTAACTATAATTTGAAAGAAAACAGACCAAATACTGATGTTCGAAAAAGAAATAGCACAACTCCATCATATTATTCAAAAGAATACCATCGGCAATGCCGATTCGGTTGCATTAAAACACATCGTAGAATCTAACATTCCAACCAATGTAAAAAGTTTCTTTAAAGCGGAAGTTGAATGGCTATTATTTACTGAGCGAAAAAAGGAACAACGATCTACCCTGTTCGATTATCAGCATGAAGATATCCAATTGCTTCAAGAGCAAATGGATATGCTGCTCATGTATCATTATACATTCTCAAAAAAAGCATTCTTCCTATCTTTGGATCGCTGTATCCATTTTCTCTTCAATTTTCTTTGCCGGCCACAATGGACATTGGAAAACTTTCTCTTTGAAGAAAAAGATACCATAAATGCCGATGAGTTGAAGGTAAAATTTAAATTTTGTTTTGATTATCGATACTATGGATTGATTGCAGATCAATATCTTCAATCGAAAAAAATGACGGAGCTATCAAAAGAGAATGCTATTGCTCTGTTCGATAAGATAGATAATGAAATAATTAAAAATCACTCTGCAACAGAGCTGGCAAAGATGACAGAAACATTTTTTGATTTCGTCTCTTATATCCATCAACACGGCGAACAGAATATTGAACGCGGAGTTCCGACAAAAGCGACCGTCTATTTTTTTGAAGACAAGCATCTCTCTTCAGTTGCACAACATCTTTTAAAGCTTCGCGACTTCGGCAAATCGCGCATAGAATACACCGAGCTGGTTCAAGAGTTAAAAGACTCGTATGTAAAAAAGGGGTTTTCCGTTGAAAAAGAATTTTCATATCTCAATCAAAAAGAAACTCGAAATAGTAATAACGTCTCTTTACAAGTGCCGGAATCTGAAAAAAAGTTGATCATCAAATCGATCTTTGGCGGCGAAGAGTCCCGATTTCGCTCAATCATTGGAAATATTCTTTTATCTGCTTCGTGGGATGACGCTTCTCTGGCTCTCGACCACTATTTTACAATGAACGATATCGATCCATTTTCACACGAGGCGATAACACTTACTAATTCATTGCAATCTCATTTTTCCAATCAGCAATCGAAAGACGAACAACTCTAATGTTTATAGACTCAGCAAAAATTTTTGTTAAATCAGGCAAGGGCGGCGATGGAATCATTCATTGGAGGCGAGAAAAATTTGTTCCCAAGGGCGGACCAGATGGCGGCAATGGCGGTGTCGGCGGGGATGTTGTCATTCGCGCTGACAAACAATTGAATACGCTCCTGGATTTTCGGTACACAAAACGATTTATTGCCAAAAATGGAAATCCTGGCGAAGGGGCAAACAAAGAGGGACGTTCGGCCGAATCGATAACCATCAAAGTCCCAGCCGGAACAATTATTCGAAATTTTGAAACAGGTGAATTGCTTGCCGATTTAACAGAACATGGGGAAGAAATTGTCATTGCCAAAGGAGGAAAAGGTGGAAAAGGTAATTGGGTATTCCGCTCTCCCACACTTCAAGCTCCACGCGTATGCACACCCGGCGAACCAGGACAAGAATTTTGGCTTGAACTTGAATTAAAACTTCTTGCCGACATTGGATTTGTCGGATTGCCGAACGCAGGGAAATCTACGCTCATTTCAACAATCTCTGCCGCAAAGCCAAAAATTGCATCGTATCCTTTTACAACACTTGTTCCGAATCTTGGTTTAGTTCATTTTCAGGAGGAAAAAAGTTTTGTTGTCGCCGATATTCCGGGATTAAAAAAGGGAGCTCACGAAGGGAAGGGATTAGGTATTCAATTCTTGAAGCACATTGAACGGACAAAAGCTCTTCTCTATTTAATAGACTGTACGAGTGAAAGCATTAAAGATGATTTCAAAGTGCTTGCAAACGAATTGAAGGCATTCAATACGGATCTTCCAAAGAAAAAAAGCATTGTTGCAATTACGAAACTTGATATTGCGGATGATGATTTACGGAAGGAATTGAAGAAAATAAAATTCCCAAAAGGTGTTCCCGTTTACTATATTTCTGCGGCAACACGGGAAGGTATTGACGATCTTGTGAGTGCGATGTGGAAGCTTGTGCAAAAGCATAGCAATTGAGAAAAGCGGAATGAAGAATCGTACATCCGAAAATACAACAAACGAACAAAGCAGCACCGAAAAAGAGTTTGAGAATACACTCCGCCCTTCCGCATTTGAGGAGTTTTCAGGGCAGCAGAAGATCGTTGAGAATCTGAAAATTTTTATTGCCGCAGCAAAAAAAAGAGGTGAATCGCTTGATCACGTTCTTTTTACCGGCCCTCCGGGGCTTGGAAAAACTACACTCGCTTTTATCATTGCGCATGAAATGGGAACAGATATTAAGGTCACATCGGGACCCGTGCTTGATAAACCTGCCGATCTTGCCGGCATTCTCACAAATTTAAATGAGGGTGATGTTCTCTTCATCGATGAGATTCATCGCGTCAATGCTGTTGTGGAAGAATATTTGTACTCCGCAATGGAAGATTTTCGTCTTGATATTATGATCGACAGTGGACCAAGCGCGCGGTCAATTCAACTTGCGCTGCCAAAATTTACGCTCGTCGGTGCAACAACACGTGCCGGATTGCTTACTGCTCCGCTTCGTGCACGCTTTGGCATCACGAATCGTTTAGATTATTACTCTCCGGAAATCTTATTTAGAATCATCGTTCGATCTGCTACAATTCTTGGAATTGAAATTGATAAAGAAGGTGCGTCAGAAATTGCAAAACGATCCCGCGGAACACCACGTATTGCCAACCGCTTGTTGAGACGGTGCCGTGACTTTGCCGAAGCTGATACAAAACTTTCTCATCATAAAGGAGTTATAACGAAAGAAGTAGCGCAGCATTCATTGAAAGCTTTAGAAGTTGACGAACACGGTCTTGATGAAATGGATAAACGCATTCTTCATGCTATTATCGACAAACATAATGGCGGACCCGTTGGTGTTTCCACGCTCGCTGTTGCCGTCGGAGAAGAAGCCGGAACAATTGAAGAAGTGTACGAGCCGTATTTGATTCTCGAAGGATTTATCAACCGCACTCCACGCGGCCGTGAAGCGACTAAATTGGCGTATCAACATTTTGGATTGACAAAGAAAAATTTAAAACAGGACTCACTGTTTTAAATTTAATTTTTTGTTGGACATTATAATAGAATATTAACACTTTATTCAAGTTTATCGCCATCATTATTCCGACAATTCTTATGGACAAAGATATTCAATCGATTCAGGAAGTTCGTGACCTACTGACAAAGGCAAAAGAAGCACAGCTTGCTTTCCGAAATTATTCCCAAGAACAGGTTGATTCAATAGTAAAAGCAATGGTCGATGCAGGTTTCGCAGAGGCGGAACGGCTTGGACGAATGGCGCACGAAGAAACCGGTTTCGGGAAACCTGAGGATAAGAAGAAGAAAAATGAATTTGCCACGAAGCGAGTGTGGGAATCAATAAAAGATTTACGCACTGTCGGTGTTATCCGCGAAGACAAAGAGAAAAAGATTATCGAAATCGGCGAACCCATGGGAATTGTTGCCGCGTTGATCCCTTCGACCAATCCAACTTCAACGGCAATGTTCAAAGCAATTATTTCTGTAAAGGGTCGAAATGGATTTGTCGCAAGCCCGCATCCGCGTGCAGCGAAATGCACACTTGAAGCACTTCGTATCGTCAATGATGCTGCGACAAAAGCCGGTGCACCGCAAGGTTTGATCGCTTGTTTGTCGGTTCCTTCGATTGAAGGAACCAACGAGTTGATGAAACATAAACTCACCGCAATTATTCTCGCTACCGGAAGTAATCCGATGGTCCGAGCTGCATACACTTCGGGCAAACCTGCCTATGGGGTGGGCTCCGGAAACGTTCCTGCATTCATCGAACGAACTGCGAACATCGAAAAGGCTGTTGCTGACATTGTTTCGGGAAAGCAATTTGATTATGGCGTACTGTGTTCAACAGAATCGGGCGTTATTGTTGATACACCGATCAAAGAAAAAGTGATTACTGAATTCAAAAAACGAAAAGCCTATTTCGTCAACACGGAAGAGAAAGAAAAACTTTCAAACACAATGTTTGATAATAAAGGTGCGCTAAACCCGGACGTTGTTGGAAAATCGCCTGCATTCATTGCACAAAAAGCAGGATTTATCGTTCCTCCGGATACGAGTGTTCTCGTTACAGAACTTTCTGCAATTGGAAAAGGATATCCCTTATCAAGAGAAAAACTTTCACCTGTACTTTCATTTTTTACAGCCGACGGATGGCGCGAAGGATGTCATCTCTGCTTTGATATGTTAGAATTTGGCGGACTCGGCCACACGATGGTCATTCATTCAACAGATGAAGATATTGTTTTAAAATTTGGGTTGGAAAAACCGGCGTGCAGAATTTTGGTGAACACACAATCTGCACTCGGAGCTGTCGGATACACAAATGAACTTCTCCCTTCGATGACACTTGGACCGGGAACATTTGGACGTTCAATTATTTCTGATAATGTTTCTGCTAAACATCTCATTAACATTAAACGATTAGCATTTGAAACCAGACCAATCAATTTGCCCTCAACAAATAGTGAGCCGTTATCAATTCCTCATATTAAGAAAACAGTAACTGACCAACCCGTTATCCCTGCCCCAGCAAAATTCGATGGATCTCAACCGCTTCCACAGCATAGTTGGATTGAAGAAATTGAAGAACGAATCCGGCTCAAAGCAGGAAATGCACCGGTTGGAATTAAGAATGAACCACCAAAAGTCAAGAGTGAGAGGGATGAAGAAAAGTTTGGCGAAGGAATCTCCAAAGACAAAGTTGATGAACTGATTCGGCAGTTTTCAAAATAACAAATGCAGTGAATACTCTTCCCCGCTCTTTTTTTGTCCGCCCAACTCTTACTGTAGCAAAAGACCTTCTCGGAAAGATTTTCGTCCGAAGAATTGGAAGAAAAATTCTTTCCGGAAAAATTGTCGAGACTGAAGCATATCTTCACAGCGATCCTGCCTGCCATGCATTTCGTGGAATGACCAATCGCAATAAAGTGATGTTTAACGAAGGTGGTTTTCTTTATGTGTACTTTATATACGGAATGCATTATTGTGCTAACATTGTTACATATAAAAAGGATGTTGGTGAAGCGGTTCTGATTCGAGCTGTCGAACCGATTGACGGAATTGAAATAATGCTTAAAAAGCGTTTCCCACATGGTTCACATCTAAAAAACGAACTTCAACTGAAAAATCTCACGAATGGTCCTGCAAAATTTGCACAAGCATTTGATTTAACACAAGAGCATTCCGGAGCTAACTTACTTGAAAATAAAATTTTTTTACTCGAAGGAGGGAAAATTTCTGGAGCACAGATTTATACTACAACTCGGATCGGAATTACTGAAGGAAAAGAAAAAAAGTGGCGGTTTTACCTAAAGAACAATCCGTGGGTTTCTAAAAAGTGAACGCCGACGTCACACCAAGTGATATTTCGTGAAATGATTTTCCCGAAAAGAAAGAATTATAGCGGTACGTTAATCCGTATGTGTGAGATGGAAAGAGACCAAAATACGGCAGCCATGGCGATTTTAACCACACTCCAGTTCCAATTGTATATCCATGATTTGGAAAATCAGAAATGAATCCGGTGCTGACATGAATGCCTGAAAGAAAAATTTTCCTTCGATCAATAAAATCAAAGTTAAAATCTCTTGTCACTTCAGTTCTAAAAATATCTCTGACTTTTGCATTGCCAATGTGAGTATAATTCAACATCACACGATAATTGGTAAAAATACCTGTTTCTCTTTTCTCACCATATCCAAATCCGGTTTCAATATCAAAACTACCATAAGCCGTTCCATCTTTTAACACAACTCCCGCACTCGGAGGGAAAAAACTAATCGCCAATCCTGCAACTGCAAGTGGAACAAGAATTCCTGCCGTCGAATAAATAGCAACTTTTTCTCGAGTCGAAGGTTCTTGTACACTGGTTGTATCCTGACCGTAAACCTGCAAAACAAGAAGAACCATTACAAGTGGCGGTAAATAGATTTTTTTCACTCGGGGTTTTTTCCCTGTAATTCTTTTATCAAGTACATCCCTGTATAAGAATTTTGAATTTTGGAAATCTGTTCCGGAGTTCCTTCTGCAATGATTTTTCCCCCAGCAGATCCACCTTCGGGACCAAGATCAATTATCCAATCTGCCGTTTTAATAACATCAAGATTGTGTTCGATAACGACAACGGTATTCCCTTTGTTGACAAGTTTATTCAACACATCGAGAAGCATTTTCACGTCATCAAAATGAAGACCTGTCGTCGGTTCATCAAGGATATAGAGCGTGTTGCCTGTCCCTACTTTAGAAAGTTCAGTCGATAATTTTACTCGTTGTGCTTCGCCGCCGGAAAGCGTTGTTGCTTGCTGTCCGAGATGTATGTAACCAAGCCCCACTTCGTTCAATGTTTGAATTTTTCTGTTCATCACCGGCATTTCGCTGAAGAAATCCAGTGCCTCTTCAACAGTCATCGCAAGAACATCGGCAATCGATTTTCCTTTGTATGTCACTTCCAGTGTTTCACGATTATATCGCTTGCCAAGACACATGTCGCACAGTACGTAAACGTCAGGAAGAAAATTCATTTCAATTTTCTTTACACCATCACCTTCACACGCTTCGCAACGCCCACCTTTCACATTAAAACTAAATCGACCCGATTTATATCCGCGAATTTTTGACTCGGGAAGCTGTGCGTACAAATCTCGAATGAATGTAAATAATCCGGTGTAGGTTGCAGGATTCGACCGTGGTGTTCTTCCAATCGGCGATTGATCAATATCGATGACCTTGTCGATATGTTCAATGCCTTCGATTGATTTGAACGGATAAACAGATATTTTTGTTTTATAAAATTTCTGAGAAAGAATCGGATAGAGGGTTTCATTAACGAGCGTCGATTTACCGGAACCACTGACGCCAGTGATGCATGTAAACGTACTGAGAGGAATATTCAAATCGACATTTTGAAGATTATTCCCTGTGGCATTTTTGAGGGAAAGAAATTTTCCACTCCCCTTCCGCCGCTTCGATGGAATTTCGATTTTCTTTTCGCCGGAAAGATACGCTATCGTGGAAGAATATGCATCACCATTTGATTCACTTTTAAGTTTTTTCTTTTTGAACGTTTCAGGTTTCCCTACAGCAATTACTTTTCCGCCGTGTGCTCCGGCTCCGGGGCCTAAATCAACAATGAAATCAGAACTTTCCATCATTTCTTTATCATGCTCAACAACTAAAACCGTATTGCCGAGGTCACGAAGGTTTTTCAGCGAGTTAATTAACTTTGTATTGTCCCTCTGGTGCAAACCGATGCTTGGCTCATCAAGAATATATAACACGCCGACTAACTGCGAACCAATTTGTGTTGCAAGACGAATTCGCTGCGCTTCACCCCCGGAAAGTGTTCTTGCTGCTCGATTTAAAGCAAGATATCCTAATCCTACGTCAACCATAAATTTTAATCTCTGATTGATTTCTTTTAAGATCGGCCGTGCAATTTCCATCTGCCGATCGGTAAAGGATATCGTTTGGAAGAAATCCAACGCCTCCGTTAACGATTTTTCGACAATGTCGGAAATTTTAATTCTGTTCCTGGATTTTGAATCTTCGAGCTGGATCGCAAGATTTTCTTTCCGCAATCGCCCGCCGCGGCATTCCGAACATATCTTGGTGCTCATAAAACTTTCCACCCATTCGCGGATTTTTAACGAAGCCGTATCGTTGTAATAATCCTGCAGCATCTTCATCAGACCATCATACCGATGTTTATAGATCGATGTGCGACCTCCACCGTAGGTATATTCGATTTCGATTTTCTCACCCTTCGTTCCATATAAAAGCTCATCGAGTGCACTCTTCGAATAATTTTTTATCGGAGTTGAGAAATCATACCCATGTTTTTTCAAAAGCCCTTTCACTTGAGCATAAAACCATGTTTGTCGAGGCTTCCCAAGCGGTGCGAGGCCTTCTTCTTGGATCGATAACGCATTATTTGGAATAATCAGCGAAAGATCGAACTGACGCTTCTCACCAAGCCCTTCGCACGATGGACAGGCGCCTGATGTTGTGTTAAACGAAAACGAATTCGGCGCCGGCTCGTCATAACTTGTGCCGCATGTTGGACATGAATATTTCTTACTAAACAAAACATCTTGTTTCCCGTCATTTACAATCAGCACGCCTTCGCCAAATTGTAAAGCTACTTCAACGGAATCGGCAATTCTGCTGCGTACATCTTTTTTCATCTGAATTCGATCAATAACAATTTCAATGTTATGGATTTTGTATCGATCCAGCTTCATTCCCTTCGATATTTCCTTTACCTCTCCATCAACGCGAACACGCAAAAAACCATCCTTCAAAATCTTTTCAAACAATTCCCGATAATGACCCTTGCGCCCTTTGACGATTGGTGCCAGAATTTGAATCTTCGCACCCTGGGAAAATTTCATAATTGCGTCGATAATTTGATCG
Organism: Ignavibacteriales bacterium; assembly: GCA_037443785.1. Lineage (GTDB taxonomy): Bacteria > Bacteroidota > Ignavibacteria > UBA10030 > UBA8401 > JAQUOA01. The sequence continues at coordinate 47,312 of JBBINR010000004.1, forward strand.
ACGCTTTGCTTTTGCACTTTTGTCCCGCAATGAACGCAGAATTGTGTTCCAACTCTTGCAAAAAGCAATCGAAGAAAATCATACACCTCGGTCACCGTTCCAACTGTTGACCGCGGGTTTGTGCTGACGGTTTTTTGTTCAATAGAAATTGCGGGAGAAAGTCCTTCGATATAATCGACATCAGGACGTTCCATTAATCCGAGAAATTGACGTGCATAAGCAGAAAGTGATTCGACATAACGACGCTGCCCTTCGGCGTAAATAGTATCGAAGGCGAGCGACGATTTTCCTGAACCGGAAAGTCCGGTGATAACGGTCAGTGTATCGCGTGGAATTTCAACATCAATATTCTTGAGATTATGTTCACGCGCCCCTTTTATAATCAGCGTGTTTTGTTCAGAGGCAACAGTTGCAGAGAGTGTTTCTGCTTCCAGGCCTTCGGGCATTGTCAACTTTGTTTTAGAAGAATTTTTCTTTTTCATTCGCGTAGAGAAAGTGCTGCACACAATCCTTGAAAATCATAGCACAAAAAAATTTTGGAAAGTTCAAACAGTAAGATACGGAAAGATGAGTGCTAAGGCAAAGATTGGCGCAGAGAAATATTACTTTACAACTTTCAACTGGAAGGTTAATTGTGTCAAAGGGAAAATATTTGCCAGGCGATTTTCATAAAAATCCTTTCGGCTATTGGCAAATGAAGCGATCAATCGGTCGATGAGATGGCGCTGCACCAATCCTTTGTCAAATTCAACAGATTCAAGCCAAAATTGAATTGGAGAGTATTGAAAATCGCCATGCGAAGTTCCTCGAACAAAATAATCGAACGAATGGACACCGAACCAATGTTGATGCGTAGGATCGGTATTAGCATTGCGGTGAGCGTAAAATGGAACAGTAATTTCGACGATACCATTGTTCTTTGTAATGCGATGAAGTTCAGTCATCACTCTGATCACGTCATTTAAATGTTCTAAAACATTATCCGCATAAATTGCATCGAATTGATTATCTGAAAACGGATATGGAAAATGATTAAGGTCGTGGAGAACATCAGCATCGGAGCGAGAATTTTTATCAATGCCAATTGCATCAGCTCTTTTACGTTTACCGCACCCTAAATCAAGAATGACAGGTTTTTGTTCAGCCAATTCGTTTCCTCTTGTTGAGATAATTTAACAATGCGACATCAAACGGCGTTGACGTATCGAGTAAAAGATAATCGATCATATTTTCCCGGCATTCTCGTTTGTACCTTTCAATAAAATTCCGTATTGCATCTTGATATGCTTTTTGAATATGATGAGGCTGTGTTGTCAACAATTCTCCTGTTTCAATGTCCTTAAATATTGCGTCGCTTCCGAATGCCAATGAACGTTCAAGCGGATCCAAAACGTGCATCACCAATACTTCATGGTTATTATGACGAAAATGTTTCAGCGCAGCAATCACTTTTGCCGGATCATCAAAAAGGTCGCTTAACACTACAATCAATCCACGACGCGAAATCCGATCGGCAAGCTGATGAAGCGCCGTCGCAGAGTTTGTTGTTTGCGACGGTTGAACTTTTTCTATTTCAACAAGAACACGCCGAAGATGCTGTTTTGTTGCATGGGGAGGAATGACTGTGCGAACCATTGAATCAAATAGCATCAATCCAACGGCATCACGCTGTTGAACCATCAGATATGAGAGCGACGCCGCAATGAAAGACGCGTATTCAAATTTTGAAACTCGTTTGTTCCCCTTTTTATCGATCTCTGATGCAAATCGCATCGAAGCGCTCGAATCGATGGCAATATACGACTTTAGATTTGTTTCTTCTTCAAACTGCTTTACGTAGAATCGATCGGTCTTGCCGTACACGCGCCAATCAATCCGACGAATTTCGTCACCGGGCATGTATTGACGATGTTCTGCAAATTCTACACTGAATCCATGGTAAGGACTTTTGTGCAAGCCAGTAATAAAACCTTCAACAACCAATCGTGCACGCAGTTCCATTGTGGAAAGCTTCGAAACAACTTCCGGATCAAGATATTTAAGCTGCTGTTCCATTATTATTTCTTCGACATTTTTTGCTTCTGTTTCACACCATCCAATACTTGGTCTGGAGATCCTCCGATAAAGTTAAGTTCGGTTCTCACCGTTGGTGCAAGATCATGATTCGGATATTTTATTAAAAATGCTTGAAAAAAAAATTTTGCACTATCAATCATCTGAAAATTGTTTTTATAGATATACCCGACAAGAAACAACGACAAGGCTGAAGGCTGCATATCCGGGTATTGTTGATAAAACAATTTATAATTATTTAATGCTTCGCGCGGTTGATTTTTGAAACGAAAACTTTCCGCTAAGCCAAATCGTGCCCAGGAAGCATATCGGCCCTTCGGATACTCACTCAAGATTTTCTCACACACTTGCTTCGTTGAATCCCAGTTATTATTTACTTTAGCAGCCTCAACCCTAATCCACAAATCTTCGTCCGACAATTTTTGACAACCGGCTACACAAACCAATAAAAAAACAAATACTATTTGAAATATTCTAAGAATCACGATATTCGTTTCATTGCGGCTGCAAAAAATCCGTCGGTATTATGGATGTGAGGATATAATTGAAAATATTTATCGCCGCCAATACCTGTCAACTGATACCGTCCTAAAATTGTTGACGGAGGAATAATTTCAAAATTTGGATTGGATGCCAAAAACTTCTCAACAACTTCTTCGTTTTCGTGCTTCATTGTTGAACAGGTGGAATAAATTAACCGCCCGTTCACTTTTACGTATCGAGAATTTAACGATAAAATTGAAATTTGTTTTTCATGCATCTCAGAAATCATCGTCGGTGAAACACTCCATTTCATACCGGGATTCCTTCGTATCGTCCCAGTGCCGCTGCAAGGAGCATCAACCAAAACAGTGTCAGCACGTCCAATCAATTCATCAATCAATTGGTTTTCACGTATCGATTTGATCCGAATGATATCAACTCCATCCCGTTTCGCTCTTTTCCTTAAATCATCCAGACGAAATGCATGAATGTCTAATGCAAATATTTCACCACGGTTCTTCATCAATGAAGCGATCGCCAGAGATTTCCCGCCTGCACCGGCACATGCATCAATAACTTTGGCTCTTGGTTTCGGATCAACCAACAACGCTAAAAGTTGACTCCCTTCGTCCTGAACTTCGACAAGTCCATTTTTGAATGCTTCTAACTGGAAAAGATTTATTCGTTTTTTTAGATGCAAACCAAATGGAGAATAAAGGGTTTTTTCCGTTTCAATTCCTGCTTTTAATAGCTCGTTTTGACAATCTTCCAATGATATTTTCAATGTATTCACACGGATTGTCATCGGAGCTTGCGTGTTCAATCGCTCGCAAAATACATTTAGCGTGTCACTTCCGATTGAATTTTTCCACTCTCCAATCATCCATTCTTGGAAGGAATATTTGGTCGCGAGAGTCTCAATCTCAGTTGGACATTGCGGTTCGTCTGCAGTATGTTGGTCTATGCGGGATAATTCTTCTGCCGTAAGCGAAATCTCATCACGCAGGCTTTCGAGGGTTTCTTTGTTTTCGAAAAGAAGATAGGCAATACAAAAATGGAGCGGCGTTTTTTTCGACTGACTTATGGAAAGCAACCATTCAATTCGCTTCTGGTGCCGAAGAATGCCGTACAGCGTTTCAGCAATAAATCGTCGGTCGGTCGATCCAAGATATTTTCTTTTCCGAAAAAATATATCGATGCAATGATCAGCAGGTTTCGAAGAGGATGAAACTTCTGAATACAATTCTACAACATGTCCAATAAGAGAGGATTTTTTCACAGAAGTGCTATACGACAACTATATCTGAGCTCATGCTGGAATTTCGATACGCCCGCGCCATACGCGGAGTATTGTACGCTACACCAAATTTCCCTTCCTTGTTCAAAACGATAACACCACCATAACCATCGGCTTTCTTTTTCAATCGGTCAATTCCTAATCGCGCAGCAGCTTCAGCATCATGTCCGTTCATTTCCATCTGATCGACAACGGTTTTTGCAAGGGCGACTTTAATAATTGCTTCTCCCCATCCAGTGCACGAAACCCCTCCAACTGTGCTGTCGGCATATGTCCCGCAGCCAATTAATGGAGAATCACCGACTCGCCCCGGATATTTATTTGGCGTTCCGCCCGTAGAAGTTCCCGAAACAATTGTTCCAAATTCATCCAACGCTACAGCGCCAACAGTATCAGACGGTAGTTTACTTTTAAAAGCATCTTTGGTAGAAAATGTCTTTTTCCCTTGAAGCTCTTTCCATCGCTGCAATTCTCTGCCGACAAGAAGTTCGTCGCTTTTGCACTGGGGAATTCCATTTTCACGTGCGAACCGCGCAGCACCCATTCCGGTTATCAATACATGCTCACTTTTATCCATGATAAGACGCGCTAACGAAATAGGATTTCTGATATTTTGAACGGCAGCAACTGCACCACATAAAAATGAAGTTCCATTCATCATGCTTGCATCAAGTTCGATTTCGCCTAGAGCATTGACGAATGAACCCCGGCCGGCATCGAATGTTGGATCATCTTCCAAATGACGGAGGGTGTGTTCAACAGCGTCATCAGCTTTCCCACCCTTGGAAAGTATCTTCCAACCAATTTCCAAGGCTTGCTTTACGCCATTACGATGTGCTTCGAGCATTTCGTCGGGAATATCCCAGGCACCGCCATGTACTATGAGTGAAATCATTTTATAAAATTGAATTTATGATATTATGGATAGAAATTTAGTTAAATTGAAATTAGCGTCCAATTGAAAAATATCTTGGATTTTTTTTCTTTAAAATGAAAAAGGCCATTAGTATCGTAACGATGGCCTTTGGGAAAATTCGAGTCGCTTTATAACTATCAGTGACGCCCGGCTGATTGGATTGTATTTCTATCGAAGTTCTTTAATTCTTTTTCCATCGCTCGCAATGCAATTAGAACAAAAATCGCCGAAATAAAAAAAAATTCAAACGGCATCAGAAGAAGAGAAAAAGAAAAAATCAAAATACTCAATAGTGAGTATAGAGCAATTTTGAAGCTCTTTTTGGATTTTACAGACATATTATTCATAAATCTCCATTTTTTTTCTATTTAATTTAAATAATCGCGCGACATTTTATGTGACTACTATCATTCAATATCCTTGCAGAACATCGGTAACGCTGATAAAAATATTTATTCATTCCTTTTTTTTCGCTATTTTTATTCAAAATATTGCTTACGTGAAAAACATCCTGATTAAATTCATCACATTTTTTCTCATTTTTTCTCTTCATGCTGTCCCTCAAGAAAAGAAAATCATTATTCGTCCGAACTATTCGGAGAATACGGCAAATAAATCTTCGGTAATTCCCATAAAGGAAATCAAGCGCCCAACAGTGGCACTTGTATTAAGCGGAGGCGGTGCACGCGGTTTTGCCGACCTGGGCGTCATTAAGACATTGGAAAAAAATAAAATCCCTATCGATTACATCGTAGGAACAAGTATCGGTGCAATTATCGGCGGTTTATATGCTTCAGGATATTCGACAGATGAATTAGAACAATTGGTAAACAGTACGGATTGGAATTACATTCTTTCACTTAGTCAAGAAACCGAACGGCAAGATCTTTTTCTTACGCAAAAGCAAACTGCCGATAAAAAACAATTAACCGTTCGGTTCAATGGACTAAACCCGATCATTCCTTCGGCTGTTTCAAGCGGCCAGCGTCTGACAAATTTTATCAATCAACTTTGCTTGCAAAGTCTTTATCATCCGGCAAATAGTTTTGACGATCTTAAAATTCCGTTCCGATGTGTTGCAACCGACCTTGTTTCCGGAAAAAAAATAATTTTTGATAAAGGAAATATTTCCGAAGCACTACGGGCAAGCATTTCGATTCCATTGCTTTTCAATCCTCTAAAAAAAGATTCGCTTGAATTGACTGATGGCGGACTCGTCTCAAATATTCCTGTAGATATAGCAAAAACATTAGGTGCCGATATCATCATTGCAGTGAATACGGTAAGCCCAATGCGTACCTCGTCACAATTGTCAAACCCCTGGGAAGTTGCCGACCAGATCATTAATATCATGGCACAAGAAACAAATAAGCGTTCGCTTGAACAAGCAACTATTGTCGTCACACCAGATCTCGGAAATTATCCAGCCTCGGATTTTTCACATCTTGAATTTGTCGTCAACCAAGGGATAGCTGCAGCACAAAACAAGGTTTCGGCGGTTAAAGATTCTATTGAAAGCCACCGAACGATGAATTTGATCGAATCTTCACCGATGTCGACGTTTTCTTTTCGCGTGGATTCAATACACACAGCAATTCCAACAATTGATTCAACCAAACTGAGCCAACTGCTTCGACCAATTCGATTGAGAGAGAGTATTTCTATTCCTACAATAAAAGAAATACTAGGAAAGATCTATTTGGAAGGCTGGTTTCGTGATGTCAATTCCGAAGTTATTTTTACTGACTCGTCGTTGTATCTTACCATTAAAGCCTTTGCAAATCCGATATTGCAAACAGTTGAAATCACCGGCAATTCCTTAATTCATTCCGACGAATTGCTAATGCTTTTTGATTCGTTAAAAAATAAACCAATCAATTATTTCAAACTTTCTCAAGTTTCAGAAGATATGTTAAGCCTATATCGAGAGAATGGATATTCATTAGCTCGAATTCAAGGTTTAAATTTTGACGAAACGACTGGAAAGCTTACACTTACCATCAACGAAGGCATCATCTACAAAATCTACTTGAAGGGAAAGAAAAAATCGAGAGATTGGGTCGTGTGGCGTGAATTATACTTTAGAGATGGTGATGTCTTTACTGTAACAAAAGGAAAAAATGCATTAGTAAATCTTTACAGTACTAATTTGTTTAACCAGGTTTTGATCGATGTCGGTTACGAAAGTAACCTCCCTATTGTCATCATTCAGCTTGACGAAAAATCTTCCGAGGTTTCGCGTATGGGTTTCAGAATTGATAATGAACGAAACCTGCAACCATCAATCGAATTCAGAAATGAAAACCTCCTGGGCACCGCAACCGAAATCGGAGTAAGTTTTGCAGGTGGATTGCGCAATCGTAAATACGTGGCAGAATTTAAGGCAAACAGGATTTTTAACACCTACTTTACTTTCAATCTTGACGGCTTCTACGATCTTCGTGATATCAATACGTATGAAGGTGATTCTAAAATTCCTTCAACGTCGAGGTTCGGAAGAACAAAAGCGGGAGAATACCGACAAGTTCTTTATGGAGCTCTTTTTTCTTTAGGTCAGCAGGTAGAACGTTTAGGTACATTAAATATCGAATACAAACTTGAATCAGACGAAGTAAAATTCATTTCCGGAAAAGGGTATGAGCCACAACAATTCACGCTGCAATCGTTGAAAGTCAGTTCCACGATCGATTCACGCGACCGCTTCCCGTATTCTCGTTCCGGATCCTTAACAAATTTTTCATGGGAAACTGCGACATCGACATTTAAAGGACTTGTCGGAGATATTGGCTATTCGAAAATTTACTTTGCGTATGAAACTAATGCTTCATTATGGGATAATACGATTCGCCCAAAAGTAATTGTCGGATTTGGAGATCAAACACTTCCCTTGACTCAACAATTTTCACTTGGAGGTGAAGATTCTTTTTTTGGTTTAAAAGAAGATGATTCACGCGGGCGGCAAATTCTGGTAACAAGTCTAGAATTTAGGGCACTGTTCCCATTTAAAATTATTTGGGATACCTATTTTAAGGCTCGGTATGACTTTGGCAACATCTGGCCTCAACGCGAAGATATCCGTATGAGAGATTTTCACCATGGAATCGGCATCGGACTTTCATTGGATACTCCTTTCGGCCCCGCAATATTTCCGTCGGGCGAAAGTTTTTATATCCGTCGTGATCTTCTTGAACAACCTCTAACGCTCGGACCGGTTGTAACGTATTTATCGTGGGGTTACCCCCTTCACTAATCTATTTTTTCTTTAAATCGCAAAATACTTGCCGCCAGAACAATCACCCCCATACTAAGCAGCATGAACGCTTCAAACCACAACTCATGTAACCCGGCACCTTTAAGAATAATAGAACGAATTACAACGAGATAGTATTTCATCGGAATGGCGAGCGAAACCAGTTGAAGAAGTTTTGGCATATTTTCTACCGGAAACACGAAACCGGAAATATACATCATCGGCTGCATCACAAAGAACATTCCTATCATCATCGCTTGTTGTTGTGTTTTTGAAATCGTCGAAACGAACAATCCTAAACCAAGTGCCGTAAGCAGAAAAAATCCGGTCAATCCGAATAACAGCGGGACACTTCCACGGATTTCAATACCAAATCCAAATCTCATGACAAGCATAACGACTGTAACATTAACGAGTCCGATAATTGTGAAGGGAACAAGTTTGCCAAATATCAATTCTGTGGGGCGAATTGGAGTCACCAATAATTGTTCTAACGTACCAATTTCTTTTTCTTTCACGATTGCCATAGCAGTCAAGTTCATCGTTGTTAATAAAAGAATAAGGACGAGAACTCCGGGAACCATAAATTTTCTGCTGACTAATGTCGGATTGTACCATGCCCTGGTTTCCGCATTGATGCCTCCAAAATTTTTGATGGTGCCGACAATTGAAGCCAATTTTTGCTGAGAGTATCGATTAATAATTTGATTGACGTATGCACCTGCGATTGCCGTTGTATTTCCCTCACTTCCGTCAAAGATCACTTGAATATCAGACGATTCTCTTCTCAAAATTTTATTCCCGAAATCGTGTGGAATGATCAAGGCCATCATTGTTTTTCCATCATCGAGATATGACTGAACATCGTTGTAATTTTCCGTGGAATATTCCAATGCAAAATATCCCGTGTTCGTAAACGATTGAACGAACGTTCTGCTTTCACTTGTCTTATCCATATCGCATAAAACGAAAGAGATATTCTTTACATCGAGCGAAGCTGCAAATCCAAGAAATGTTAATTGAAGAATCGGTGCAACAAAAACAATCGGCAGCAGCCGTTTGTCTTTGATGAATTGCTCAAATTCCTTTTTTATTATTGCTTGAAGTCGATGAAGTTTCATTTTACACCGAGTGTGATTGAAATCGTTTCCAACTTATACCCACAACAATAGTGATAAAAATTAGCAAGTAAATCAGTTGATCCCAGAATGCCTCCAATCCTACTCCTTTCAACACAATTCCTCTCATAATTACCAGATAAAATTTGGCAGGAGTTATATTCGATAAGATTTGAAGAAATAACGGCATGCTTCGGATCGGAAATGTAAATCCGGAAAGGATCATCGTTGGCAACATCGAAATCACCGCTGCAAGCTGGAATGCAACCTGCTGACTATCGGCAATCGTTGACACCAGCAATCCCTGTGCCAAGGCAGCACAGATAAAAATTAAAGTCGCAACGAACAGAAGAATCAAACTTCCTTTCACCACAACGTCAAAAAGAAAATATGCAGCGATGATAACGATTGCCGCAGCGATAAGGGAAATAATTGCGTATGGAATGATTTTTCCAACAATTAAACCGAGCGGATGGATAGGCGAGACATCGATTTGTTCAATCGTGTTTCGTTCTTTTTCTTTCACAATGGAAAGAGACGTTGCAATCACTCCAGTAATGGCAAGAATAAATGCGATAAGCCCTGGCACTAAAAATTTTGCACTCTTCATTTCAGGATTATACCAGATTCGGGCGTGATAATTCACAGGGATAAAGCTCCTCTTCCCGATTTTTGCAAGATTTTGTAAAATAATTTTTTGCGAGTATTGCAGGGTTACCGCTTGCGCATACCCAATAATCGTTGATGCTGAATTAGAATCCATACCGTCGACAAGCAATTGGATGGAAGTCTGGCGGCCTTGCAGCAATTCATGAGAAAAATTTGTGGGAATCACAAGGATGAGTTTTACTTTTCCTTCATCAATAAGTTCTTGGCAGAGAGAATAATCCGAAACGTATTCGGTAAATTCAAAATATCCTGCGGTGATAAAGCTGTTCACAAACTCGCGGCTTTGAGAGCTTTTTTCAGCATCGTACACAGCCAATTTAATATCTTTCACATCGAAGTTTAATGCGTAACCGTTTAGAAGCAGCAGCATGGCTGGAACAAGAGTTAAAATTGCTAACACCTTTCTATCCCGCTTAATCTGACGGAACTCCTTAACAATAACTGGAATCAATTGCTTAAACATAAATTTTTATTTTAAAATTTTGCCGCAGAGACAGTTTCCTGTTCCAGCAAATAGATAAAAACATCTTCTAAAGAGGGGGTAATTTTTTCAATGCTAAAATATCGATTGATTTTTCGCTTAAACAGTTTTGTGATCTGTTCTTTGCCCCTTTGCTCATCGTTCACATTCACGTGTAAATGCGTCCCAAACACCGATGTTTCAATAGACCACGGCTGCTTTTCTACAGCCTCCAATGCTTCTATAACGTTTGAACATTGCACTTCAAGAATCGGGAATTTGATATAGTTTTCTTTTAATTCTTTCGGACTTCCTCCCGCAATAATTTTTCCGGCATTAATGAGAATGATATCGTTGCAATATTCCGCTTCTTCCAAAAAGTGCGTCGTCACTAGCACCGTAACACCTTCAGAAGACAGATCATTGATTAATTCCCAGAACCTTCTCCGCATTACCGGATCCACGCCGCTGGTGGGTTCATCCAAAAAAACAATTTTAGGACGGTGAAGAACTGCACATCCTAATGCCAATCGCTGTTTCCATCCCCCGCTCAAATTTTTTGTAAGACTTTTTTCCCGGCCATTGAGGTTCGCCATTTCCAGAACCCATTTTTTTCTTTCTCCTATCTCATTATACGAGAGCCCGTATACTCTTCCAAAGAAATCGATGTTCTCTTCAACCGTTAAATCATCGTATAATGAAAACCGCTGCGACATATACCCAATATGTTCTTTCACTTTACTTGGCTCACGATTGATGTCAAAACCGCCAACGCGCGCCGTTCCATCGGTCGAAGTCAACAATCCACAGAGCATTCGTATGGCCGTCGATTTCCCTGCACCATTCGCACCAAGGAAGCCAAATATTTCTCCTTGCTTCACTTCAAAATTGATGTGATCCACGGCGCAAAAAGGTCCGAAGTGTTTGGTCAAATTTTCTACTTCAATCGTATTCATACTCTCCCAGATACGCCGCTAAGAACTTTTTCTGACAATAATGAAATAAAAACATTTTCGAGCGATGGTTTGATCACTCGTGTAGAGGCAACATCAATATGCTGCTCGGTAAGATATTTTTGGAGTAATGGTACATCCAAAGCGGCATTGCGTACAACAACATTCAGTCTATCGCCAAAAGCTTGGGCTTCGACAATAAGCGAATGCCCCCTCATCAATTGAAACGCTTGTCGAATATTTGTGGAGACAATTTCAACGATCTCTCCCTTCATGACATTTTTCAAATTCGCCGGTGAATCTGTCATTAAAATTTCTCCGTTGTTCATTAAGGCGACCCGATTACATCTCTCAGCTTCATCGAGATACGGGGTTGTCATAACGATCGTAATTCCGGTTTTCAACAGTGTTGAGAGCACTTTCCAAAAATCTCTCCGTGAAACGGGATCAACACCAGTGGTCGGCTCATCGAGAAATATAATTTCCGGAGTGTGAATTAACGTGCAGGCAAGGGCGAGCTTTTGCTTCATCCCTCCGGACAACTTTTCAGCAAGACGATCACGAAATGGCGTGAGTCGAGTGAATTCAAGCAATTCATTGCGCCGCCTCTTGTAATCGAAAAGCCCGTGGATTTCGGCAAAAAATTCAATATTCTCATCGATCGTTAAATCTCCATAGAGCGAAAATTTCTGAGATAGATAACCAATTTTTTTTTTCACTTCCTTAATGTTATGAAGAACATCATGCCCCGCAACGAAAAGCTGACCATCATTTGGTTTTGTAATTCCACACAGCATACGAATAATCGTAGTTTTTCCTGCACCGTCCGGTCCAACCAGTGCAAACATCTCTCCTTTATTCACAGCAAGGGAAACGTTTTTCACGGCAGTCACGCCGCCAAAAGTTTTTGTTACCGATGTTATTTCTAGAGCATTCATAAATTGATCACTCAATGGACATATGCATCGGCTGGCATGCCGGCTTTTAAATCGCCGTTGTTGTTTTCAACTTCAAGTTTTACGCCAAAAACAAGTTTCGTTCGCTCATCTTTGGTTTGGACATTGCGTGGAGTGAACTCCGCGATCGGCGAAATATAAATGACCTTACCGGTGTAACTTTTATCGGGAAAGGTGTCGATAACGACATCTGCCTTTGATCCTAATTTAATTTTCCCAAGTTCAGTTTCATTAACGTAGATCATTAATTCTAATGTGCGCAATTGCGAGATTCTTGCAATGATGGTTCCTGCACCAATTAATTCACCGACCTCAACTGGTTTATATGTCACAGTCCCGGCAACTGGAGAAAGAATATACGAATCTGAAATTTGTTGTTTGAAAAGATTTGCCTGGGCTTTCGCTTGATCAACGCGTGCTTTAGCAGCCGCGAGATCTTCAGGACGGGCAAAACGTTGCATTTTTTGGAGATTTTGTTTTGCCGTACTTAGTTGAGCTTTCGTAATTGTATAACGAGATTCAGCATCTTCATATTGTTTTTTCGAAACTGCATGAGTGGAAAACAAATCTTTGATCCGTTTGAAATCGGCACCTGCTGTTTGTGCACCAGATTCTGCCTGCGTCACTGCTTCTTGAGCAGCACGAAGGTCTTCACTGCGCGCACCATTTTTTAATAATTGATATTGTGCGTCGACCAAATCAATCCCAGCTTCTGCTTGCAGAAGCTGCAAACGAAGCATTTCATGATCCACAACGGCAATCGTATCTCCCTGTCGAACTTCGGTACCTTCCTCAACAGGTATTTTTTGCAATTGGCCTGGGACTTTTGATGAGACATTCACTTCAACTGCTTCAAGAGTACCGCTGGCTTCAATTGCACCATCGTGATTGTTCCTACAGCCGGCAAAAAAAAGCGTCGAAAGGATAACAAAAAGAACCGAAATGATAATCTTGATTGTACTCCTTTTTTCGGCGCTCGGAATATTGGTAGTTGTCATCATTAAAATCATTGTACCCTCATTATAAAGTTGTAATTTCACAGGTAAGGAATTCCTTCCGAGCTTCTTCTGTAAGCGAGCCTTCGAAGATCACATGAAAAATCGTGTACATGGCTTCTTTGGGGGAGAATGAATGTTGAGATAGAACTTCAGGATTGACAATAGTCTGAACTGAATTAATAAACATCATTAACACAACCTCATCGCTCACATCACCACGAAACTTTCTTTCAGCCTTTGCTTCTTTAATCATCTTTGCAATACGGGATAAGATCACTTCGTTCCTAAATTTATCGACTTCTTTCCACAGTGTCGGAGTAAATCGTTGTATGTCCATTTGGAATGACCGGCTGATTCTTCCAACCAATTTTCCAACAAATAGCATTAACTCGGCAAGTTTTTGGATAACCGGTTTATCTGAGTCGCAAATGGCTGTTACATTTTTTTCCACTCGCCTCATGAACAACTTCATGACACTCCGAACCAGTTCTTCTTTACTTGGAAAAAACTTATACATAGTTTTTTTACTAATGCCCAGCTCGCTCGAAAGTTCATCCAGGGTTACTTTGTTGAAACCAGAACTTAAAAATCGATCTTCTGCATGAACGATGATACGTTCTTTGGGTTCTTTCTCTTCAACCTCAATCATAATGACTCCATGAATCACATTTGTAATTAGAACACAGAAACTTTTATATTTTTTTAAGTTTCCATCGTGTTATTAAAAAAGCCAACTATTATTGGCATTTTTCTATGGAAACTATTATCGTCTTTTACGTTTCCAATATATATAGAATTTATTTTTAACGCAAGAAGAAACTACCTCTATTTTCACTTGACCTAATAACTTTCCTTTTTTAAAGGAAAGTTTTTTGCCTTAACATCACCAATGTATGCCTGAAACGCTGTGCGCATTGATTCAGAAAGATTGGTGTATTTACGGACAAATCGCGGATGGAATTGTTCATTCATCCCCAACATGTCATTTGTAACAAGTACTTGGCCGTCGCATTCAACACCAGCACCGATGCCAATAGTTGCACAGGAAACAGATTGAGTAACTTTTTTAGACAGTGAGTCGGGAATTTTTTCCAGAACAATTCCAAATACTCCTGCTTTGTCTAACGCTTTTGCATCTGCAACCAATTGTTTTGCTTCAGCAGATTCTTTCGCACGCACTTCATAGGTACCAAATTTATAAATTGATTGCGGCGTTAATCCTAGATGTCCCATCACAGGAATTCCAATATCAACAAGCTGTTCAATGAGAGGGAGAATTCTTTTGCCGCCTTCCATCTTCACCGCTTCCGCTCCTGATTCTTTCAACATCCTTCCGCAATTTCTCACAGCCTCTTTAATATCCACCTGATATGACATAAATGGCATATCGGCAACCAGCATTGCACGCTTCACTGCGCGCCTCACAACTTTTGTATGATAAATCATTTCATCCAAAGTTACTGGAATTGTTGTTTCGAGTCCCTGAAATACATTCGCAACAGAATCGCCGACAAGAATGACATCAATTCCGGCATCATCAAGTAATCGTGCGGTCGTAAAATCGTATGCAGTCAACACGGCGATCTTTTCGCCTTTTTGTTTCATCGCCAAAATTGTTTTGGTCGTAATTCTTTTATAGTCGGATGATTGTGTGCTCATACTACTTCCTTGATAAAGTGACGAAGTTTAATTCTCCATTCTTCTTCGAATCCTTTTACAACCGCCTCTGCAGCGTCATCAAATGAAACTTTTTGATGCATGATCGATTCAAGATCAATCGTTTTTCGCTCAAAATCCTCTTGTATCCTCGTAATAACTTTCGAATCGGACACGTTGAAATAATCGGTAAGTTTTTTATGCTCGGGTCCTAATAAGATCGACCCATGCTGAAGCACCACTTCCGGATATTCGGCTGAACTAAATCGGCGTTGCGCGCTGCCTACTAATTTTCTTCCCTCGAATTGGATTTCATACCGCGCAGAACTGGCAAAGCACGGAAATGATTCTGCATTTTTATAGAGTGTCGGAAAATGCGGCTGAGATGACTCCATTCCGATCATAGGATGGAATTTTCTAAGTCCAGAAACTAATGCCTGACTAATTTCGGAATAAATTTTGTTCACACTTTTTCCCTCGGCAAACATTACAATACTATACGTTATCTCGTTTGCATGAAGAATTGCTCTTCCACCAGTTGGCCTTCGAACGACATCAACACCATCCCGTTGGCATTGATTACCATTAACATCCGTTTCTTTTTGATTGTATCCCAATGAAATTGCCCAGGGAGTCCATCCATAGATTCTGATCGTCGGAGGAATTTCCTGCCGCTGCAGTTTCATCGCAAGATCTTCATCATACTTCATATTAAAAATACCGGAATGAAATCCGGTATTTATTAATTGCCACTGATCACTATTATATATCATGGGATATTCATTTAATGAGCAGCAATGATTCCGCGTTTTGCTTCAGCCACAAAATCAATCAGACTTTGAACTTCCGGTGTGATTTTTACTGCGGCTTTAATTTTTTCAATTCCTTGGCTGACATTAAGATTGGAAAGATATAAAACACGATAAGCATCATTTAATGAATCAATCGCCTCCTGCGTAAAGCCGCGACGTTTCAAGCCGATAATATTTAATCGCTCAAAACACAACGGATCACGACCGGCCATAATATACGGCGGGACATCTTTAATAACGCGAAATCCGCCGCCAATCATTGTATGAGCACCGACAGTGACAAACTGATGAATAACCGTCGCACCACCAATGATCGCCCAATCGTGAATTGTAACGTGACCGGCAAGTTGAACAGCATTTGCAATAATTACGTTGTTCCCGACAATACAATCATGTGCGACGTGCATGTATGCCATCAATAAACAATTGCTGCCAACGGTAGATTTTCCATGGGCAATAGTGCCTCGATTAAGCGTACAAAATTCACGCACTGTCGTGTTATCACCAAGTTCGAATAACGTTGGTTCATTTTTATATTTTAAATCCTGAGGTGCGGTAGACACAGCAGCACCTTTGTGAATGATGCACCTCTTACCGATGCGTGCCCCGTTTGCCACAAGAACATGCGGGCCGATTTCTGTCCCCTCACCGACAACAACATCATCTTCGACGATTGAAAATGGACCAACACTTACACCGTCAGCAAGTTCAGCTTTCCTGCTGACGATGGCGGTTGGATGAATATTTGTGCTCATAATAATTTTCTGTTTAGAAATTCTACTTTGAACTGCTTCCTTTAGGACGATCGACGACGGTCGCCATCAACTCTGCTTCGCAGACAAGCTGTCCATCGACATATGCTTTTCCAAAGATTACGCAAATTTTGCTGCGGCGATTTACCATCGACACATCAAAAACCAATTGATCACCAGGATGAACCGTCTTTCGGAATTTTGCATTATTAATTCCCATAAAGAATACCAACTTATCTTCCTGATCTGTTGAACCATCCAATAGCAGTACGCCACCGGCCTGAGCCATTCCTTCGATAATTAACACTCCGGGCATCACCGGTGCACCGGGAAAATGTCCGGGAAAAAATGGTTCGTTAAATGTCACGTTCTTAATGCCGACGATTCTTTCACCAAGTTTGAAATCGACGATTTTATCAACAAGCAGGAAAGGATGACGATGCGGAAGAATTCGTTGAAGCGCATTCGTGTCGAACACAACTCCTTCCTTCTTCTCGTGCTGATATTTTTTTATTATTTTTTTCTGTTGATATAATTTGCGGACAACTTTTGCAAATTCCACATTTGCAGCATGTCCGGGACGAGCGGCAAGGATCTGACCTTTAATTGGAACACCGATCAAGGCAAGATCGCCGATCATGTCCAATAGTTTATGTCGCGCCGGCTCGTTCTTAAAATATAATTGCTTTTTGTTCAACGGTTGTCCGTGAGCACCAAGGAAAAGAGATTCCTTGATTCCAAGTTTATCAGCAAGCCGCTTTAATTCATCATCACCCATTTCCCGGTCTGCGATAACAATAGCATTGTCAAGCGTTCCGCCTTTGATGAGGCCTGCTTCACGAAGTTGTTCGACTTCATGAAGGAAACAAAACGTCCGGCACATCGAAAATTCCGGTACAAATTCTTTTTCGAGATCAAACAAACCGGTGTGCTGACTGCCAAGCGCGGGATTATTGTAATCAACCATCACCGTAATTCTGAAATCATCAGTCGGAAGGGCGACAATTTGTACGCCACGAGCTTCGTCTTTATATTCAATCGCCTGATCAATGACAAGGTAATCTTTCGGTGCATCCTGGACTTCAAAGCCAGCCTGCTGAAGAACTTCAACGTATGGTTTTGCACTCCCATCGCCAATGGGGGGCTCAATGCCGTCAAGATCGATAATGATGTTATCAATTTGCAACCCAACGACAGCAGCAAGAACATGTTCCGTTGTATGCACACGCACGTCACCAATTCCCAGCGTCGTTCCCCGCGCTACATCGACAACATGGTCGACATCCGCTGGAACTTCCGGTGAGCCATCAACATCAACGCGGCGAAAACGGATTCCATAATTTTCCGGTGCGGGACGAAATGTCATCGTGCAATTTGTTCCGGTATGCAATCCAACTCCGGAAAGAGAGACAGGTTTTTTAATTGTTCGTTGCTGAACGAGCATTATACCTCCATATTACTTTTTCATTTTTTTAATTTCTTCTTCAAGTGCTTGAATTTTTTGTTGCATGCCGCGAATTTCAAAAAGCAATTCAGGCAGTTGCGATGCCGCGCCTTGCATCCTTCGCCATTTTCGCGCATCCTTTGCCGGATATCCCATGTACGTTTCACCCGGAACGTCAAGATTGCCGCTGATGCCTGAATGCCCTCCGATTTTTACATCATCGGCTGTAAAAATATGCCCGGTGACGGAAACATTTCCGCCGATCATATTTCTATTCCCAATCTTTGTGCTTCCCGCAACAACAGATGCTCCGGCGATTACCGTATCTTCACCCACGGTAACATTATGTGCGATCTGCACCATATTGTCCAGTTTTGTTCCTCGTTTCACACGAGTTTCACCAAGCGTCGCCCGATCGATGCACGCATTCACTTGAATCTCAACATCATCCTCAATCACGACAATTCCTAGCTGCGGAATCTTTTGATACGTTTTATCTTTTTTTGGAGCGAATCCAAAACCGTCGCCGCCAATAACAGCACCGGGTTGAATGATAACGCGATTCCCTATCACACATTCTTCGCGAATAACAACTTGCGGATAAAATATGCAATCATTTCCAACAGATACATCACGACCAATAACAACATGGGGATGGAGTGTTGTATTGTTGCCAACAATAGTTTTCTCTCCAATGACCACATAAGCGCCGATGGAACAATCTTTTCCAATTGTTGCCGAAGGATGAATAATTGCCGTCGGATGAATTCCTCTTTCCGTATCGGTTTTGCGCGGAATGAATTTGCTGATCGCCAGAACGAATGCAGAATACGGATCTTCAAGCTTTATAATTGCGGGAGGAAGACGATGGTGTTTTGATTGATCAAAATTTTTAGGAACAAGAACCGCAGAGGCAGCAGTACTGTCGATATATTTTTCGTATTTCGGATTCGCTATGAATGAAAGCATTCCGGCTTTCGCTTCTTCAATCTTCGCCACACCGGTAATCTGGATATTTTCGTCGCCGAGAACATCCCCTTCAAGCATCGCAGCAATATTTTTTACTGTAATCATTAGAAACAAAAACGAGGTCTAACGACCTCGTTACATTTACTTCTGTTGAAGTTTCGTTAATACTTTTTGTGTTAGATCATGTTTTGTATTGGCATAAAGCAATAATGTGGAACTGCTCCGGTCGACAACATAATCATATCCTTCTTCATCAGCAACATCTTTCACTGCCTTGAACATTTTCTCCTGAATGGGCTTCATCAATTCATTCTGTTTGGTGAACAATTCACCATTTGTTCCGAATTTTTGATTTCGATAATCAACCAGCCCTTTATCAAGATCTTGCAGTTCTTTCTCGACTTCCGCACGACGTTTATCGGACATGATCAATTTTCGTTTATCGTAGTCTTCAACTTTACGCTGAATTTCCGATCCCATTCGGTTCAATTCTGCCTGCCATTCAGATGTCATGCCATCCAATTGCTTTTGCGCATCCTGGGCTTCGGGAAGTTGTTCCATGATCGTCGAGGAATTGATATAGGCAATTTTTGTCTGTGCTTGTGCTGCCATGGCAAAACAGGCGATCAGAGCTAACAATATTCTGCTTTTCATCGATCTTCTTCCTTCAATTATTCACGACATAAAAGACAATAGAAGATTATTTACCGCCGCGCTTTAAAAAAATAACAACATCGGGTGTATAATCATACACTGGATCTGCATACAACAACGGAACATCGGTTGCCTTGTCAAACACAAATGACAATTTTTTATCTTTCGCTACTTTTTCAATTGCTTTAAAAACTTTATCCTGAATAGGTTTCATAATCTTTTCACGTTGCGTAGCAAGTTCTTGCTGCTTCTCCGTGCGATACTGATTGAGTTTTTGTTCTTCATCAACCAGTTCTTTTTGTTTTGCCTGTTTTGCCGATTCGTTCAGCATATTTGCTTGCTTCTGGTATTCTTCATATTTCGATTGAAGCGCATCAGAACGTTTCTTTATCTCATCTTGCCAGGAATTAACAAGGGCTTCTAACTTTTGTTGGGATTCCTTTGCTTCCGGAAGTTCACTGATAATCTTTTCAGAGTTCACATAACCGATCTTTAATGGGCTTTGTGCAAATCCGACAGCGGCAACAAAACAAACAAGTAATAATGTGTTAAGTATTTTTTTCACAACGACCTCGTAAATTTAATTCGTGATAGAATAATTAATTAAAATCCTTTGCCAAATTGGAAATGGAATTTCCATCCTGAAGGTGTTTTCCCCCCCGGTAAAACGTTATCGTAACCGTAGCCATAATCAAAACCAAGTAATCCTATGGGATTAATTAACAGTCGGGCACCGAATCCGGCTGATCGCTTAAGATCAAACCATTCTGTCTTATCCAAATTCTCCCAGACATTACCAGCTTCTGCGAATGCAAGAAAATAAATCGGAATTGGATTAAGTGCAACGTTAAAACGTAATTCCACAGTATGTTTTGCCATGGTTGTCGTAAGCACTGTTCTTCCACCAACCAAGCCGTCGTCATATCCGCGAAGTGGAGTTGTTGCAATCTGCCCTAATCCAGTTCCGCCCATATAGAATGCTTCGATTGGCGGGATATATGAATTTTTATCCCACGGAAAAATTGCCCCAATTTGAGTTCCAAAATATAACGCTACCTTCTGGCTGTTTAACACCGGAGTATACCAGTCCGCAGACAAAATATGTTTATTGTATTGAGCAGTTCCCGGGAGCAGCGGCGCGCCGGCAATTTCAGTGAACAATGATATGTTACTTCCTTGAGTCGGAAAAAGAGGACTGTTGACACTACTGCGGGAAATGACTTGAGAAAGACTGAACTGACTCGTAACACCAGGTTTGCCATAATAATATGATGTACTGGACGAAAAAACTTCGAGTTGTTGGAAACGGAACGTCCAGTTCACACTAAAATAATCATCAGGGAATTTAAGACGTCGGCCAACACTGATAGAACCACCTCGCTGACTGATCGCATAATAATAGTCCTGCTTCGTATCATATACACTGAATCCAAACGACGTCGGCGTATCGTACACCCATGGCTCGCGGAATGAAATTGAAAAAGTTCGATACCGGCTTCCTTCGCCAAACTGCCAATCAAAATTCAAGATTTGACCGCCGCCGCCGGAAAACGGTTCGGTAATATCAAAATTATTAAATGTTAACCCAAGCGCTCCCGTTGCGCCAAACGCGCCGCTGTAACCGACGGAGGCATTGAACGTATCGCTTGATTTTTCTTCAACGTCAAACACGACATCAACATTTTTGTCATCGACAAATTTCGTATCGGGTTTAATTTTTTCCGGATTGAAGTAATTCAAAACAGAAAGTTGTCGGATGCTTCTAATAATATTGGAGCGACTGAAATAATCGCCGGGACGCACATACAATTCACGCCGAATCACACGTTCCTGCGTTTTGGTGTTTCCACGAATATCCACACTGGCAACTTTAAATTGATTGCGTTCACGCATGCGAATAAGAACGTCGATGCTGTCTTCACCAACTTTGGTTTCTTCTGTCTCACTGTTATACGTCAAATAACCGTTATCCAGATAGAGTGATGCAACATCCGATTGTTCCTCATTTCCTTTGAGATTTCTTTCAAACTTTTCGAGATCATAAATCTCGCCTTTCGTAAAACCAAGATGAGCATTCAAGACATCGGAAGTAAAAACTGTGTTTCCTTCCCATGCAATATTTCTAATTTTATACTGCGGGCCCTCATGCAGGAATAATTTTAGAGTAATGCTCTCTTCATTCTTTTCAAACACAATGGAATCGCTTAACAATTCTGCATCGCGAAAACCATTTTTTTTGTAGAATTCAATAAGCTTCTTCTTTGCCTCGTCGTATTTTTTTGTTTCTAACTTCCCCGTACGCCAAAATTTCCACCATTTTTTAATATGAATATCGGGCAGTTCACCGATCAGATCGTCGTCTTCAAAAGCCTTATTACCAAAAATTTGAATATCACGAATCCGCGCATCTGTCCCTTCATTAACCGTCAATTTGAGAATCTGACGACCGCGGGCTTCGTCACCTGCGGCAGGAATAAGTTCCGAAACAATCTCTGCCTGTAAATATCCTTCTTCTTCGTACGCTTTCTTAATAATCTTGATGATCCTGCTGATTTCTTGCGGAGAAATTATTTGCCCCTTTGTCATATTGATTTTTTTATCAAGATCGTCTGAACTAATTTCATCGTTTCCGCTGTACTCTACTTTTTCAAGACGCGCCTGTTCAATTACTTTGATAAGAATATAGACACCGTCACCCACAAAACTTTCAGCTTCGAGTTCAACATTTGAAAAAATCCGAAGATTCCACAATCGATTAATCGCATTGCGTGTTTGTTCACCGGGAACAGAAATTTCATCGCCAATTTTAAGGCCGGAATTGCCGATGATCGCCGCAGGTTCGGAAAGTTTATTTCCCGTAACCGATATTCCGAGAATCTTGTATTGCTTTGGCTGAAAGGTTGATTGACCAAACACCAAACTGCTGACACACAACAATAGTGCAAAAAGATATATTTTCACGTTTTTTCTTGTATAATTAAAGGCCTGAAACACTTTTGATCAAACGGCGCATGTAGTTTTTGGAAGTTTTTGCTGAAGGTGAATCAAGTTGCTCGCTTACCAAACCGAACCGCCGCTCCCGGCGTTGAAAGGATTCTATCGCTTCATAGAGTTGTTTACGACGAAAATCGGGCCAGAAAATATCAGTTACGTACATTTCCGAATATGCCAGCTGCCACAAAAGAAAATTACTGATCCTCAATTCTCCGCTCGTTCTCACCAAAAGATCGGGATCCGGAACATCTTTTGTTGCAAGATTTTTCGAAATGATCTCGTCGTTGATCATCTCCGGTTCCAATGTTCCCGCTTTTACATCGTCGGCTATTTTTTTTATCGCATTGGTAATATCCCAACGCCCGCTGTAACTTAATGCAAGTACCAATGTTAAACCGGTATTGTTTTTCGTCAAGTCGATAGCATCAAGAAATTCATCCTGTACATCTTGCGGAAGCGAGGAAAAATCACCGATCGTTTTCAGACGTACATTATTTTTATGAAGATTATCACATTCATCACGCAGTGAACTTAATAACAGTCTCATTAGAATTGAAACTTCTTCCTTCGGACGATTCCAGTTTTCCGTAGAAAAAGTATACAGCGTAAGATATCTCACCCCAATTTGACCGCACGCTTCAACGATATCGCGAACAGAATTTACACCTTCGTGATGCCCTGCAACCCTCGGTAGCGCTCTTTTTTTTGCCCACCGCCCATTCCCGTCCATAATGATCGCAATGTGCTGTGGAATGGATCCATTCTTTTGAAGATGTTCCTGAAGCTTCCTATTCTGACCCGTTGAACGAGTCATTCCTTTTGCCAAAATTCGCCTCTCACTGATGAAAAAATAAAAACCAAGACAACGATCCTAAAAAATCCAATTTTGCTGGTTAAAGATACTCTTTTATGACTTGAATATCAACGGTGGCTTTTTTTTCTTCCTAACAAACAACTAAGTATATTAGACGTAATGAAAACTAAAATGGATATTATTGTTATTGGTGGTGGAGCAGCGGGAATGACTGCCGCATGGAAGGCCGCTTCGGAAGGAGCGTCGGTTACTCTTCTTGAAAAAAATGCAAAACTGGGAATTAAAATTCTCATTTCGGGCGGGGGAAAATGCAACATCACTCATGGCGGCGATATTACGACAATGCTCCGGCAATTTCAATCGAAGGAATCGAGATTTTTAAAATATGCCTTCCATACATTCTCAAATAGAGACATCGTACAAGTGTTGAATGATGGCGGCATTGAAACATACGAACGCGACAACGGGAAAATATTTCCCGTCAGCCATAAAGCCGGCGACGTGGTCCATGCATTCCGAAGGCTGATGGAAAAATATTTGGTAGATATAAGAATTAATTCACCTGTATATGATATTGCAAAAAACGATGATGGTAACTTCACGGTCAGCACATTGAACGAGACTTTTCATTCTCATTCAGTGATTATTGCTGTGGGGGGAAATTCATTTAAAAAAACCGGGACAACAGGCGACGGATATGCGTGGGCGCAAAAATTCGGACATACAATTGTTCCAATTCGGCCGGCGCTAACTCCAATTGTTCTTCAGCCAACACCTCCTCAACTTTGGCAGGGAACTCCGATCAGAGACTGCGTTTTGAAATCAGTACATAATGGAGCCGTGATCGCACAATGGCATGGAGATGCATTATTCACTCATTTCGGAATTTCAGGCCCTGCTGCGCTTGAAATCAGCCGCGATACATTTTTGGCATTCGAGCGAGGAAATCATGTTTCACTCTATGTCGATTTTTTCCCGGAGTCGACTATGGAACAATTGGAACAAAACACACTGAAAAATATTGAACTGCAAGTAGCAAAAAATATTCTCTCCCTGATAGAGCAACTCGTTCCACAACGATTGGCTGAACATATATTGAGCCAATCCGGAATCAGCACGAACAAAAAACTTCATCAACTCAGTAAACAGGAACGCCGATCGCTTGTTGCGACACTAAAACATTGCAGCATTGGCAGTATAAATGGAATTCCGTTAGATTCCGGGGAAGTAACTGCGGGAGGCGTATCATTACACGAAATCACTCAAACAACAATGGAATCTAAATTAGTATCCGGGTTATTTTTTTGCGGAGAAATTCTTGATGTCGCCGGTCCCATTGGCGGATATAATTTACAGGCAGCATTTTCTACGGGATTTGTGGCGGGGAAAAGTTCAGCAGGCGTTGTTACAGCCTTGGCATCGTAACAACGCAATCGTTCAGTTGAAGTGTTCTAAATTTTATCCATCAGTGAATGTTCCAGAAAATTCAAGCGCTTTTTCCTTCTCATTTTCTTGATTAAACATACATTTACTGCTACATTGACGATTATTTTAGGAAGAAGGAAATCGGTTGAATAAAAAAATTCGTATCGGAATTCTCGGCGGAGGACAGCTTGCGAAAATGTCCACGCTTGCCGCATCACGTTTGGGATTTGAAGTGGCTATTATGGAAAAAGAGAGCAAATCTCCTGCAGGCACTCTTACGCATAGTGAATTTATAGGCTGGGTACATGAGCGTCAGAACTTAAACAAATTTGCTCAACACTGCGATGTAATAACACTTGAAAATGAGTTCGTTGATCATCATAAATTGGAATTTCTTGAAAAAATCGGGAAAAAGGTATTTCCATCTTCCACAACCATTGCCCTTATTCAGGATAAACTTCTTCAGAAAGAAACATTAGCACAAAACGGAATTCCAGTCCCGAGATTTATTGCAGTAGAAAAACGTCATTCGTTCAAAGAAATATCTTCTGTCGTCGGTCTTCCATTCGTTTTAAAATCTCGAAAAATGGGATACGATGGTTACGGTAACGCAATGGTAAAAACTGAAAAAGATTTTACTGAAGGGGCAAAGCATTTAACAGGGCGACACAGCAATTTAATGGCGGAAGCGTTCATTAATTTTTCGATGGAACTTGCAGTGATGGTTGCACGAACAAAGAACGAGATCAAAGTGTATCCAGTTGTACAGACAATTCAAAAAAATCACATTTGCCACACCGTTATTGCACCGGCACAAATCCCCTCAAAAATAATGAAGCACGCCGAAACGATAGCAATCAATTCTGTAAAGGCGATGAAAGGATTCGGATTGTTTGCCGTCGAGATGTTCTTATCAAAAGACCAAACAATCATTGTGAATGAAATGGCGCCGCGACCGCATAATTCCGGTCATTACACGATTGAAGGATGCGTGACGTCGCAATTTGAAAATCATATCCGTTCAGTTTTAGAATTACCGTTAGGTTCTACTCAGATGGTAAAAAAATATGCGGTAATGATAAATCTTTTAGGAAGAAAAAACCCTCAACGATTGATTGATTTGTATAAAGCAGCATTGAAAGATCCTTCACTGCATCTCCATATATACGGGAAAGAGCATTCGCGCGTCGGACGAAAGATGGGACACATCACAATGCTTGGCGATACCCTCTCGCCCTTACTCAAAAAACTTTCAACCATCGAAAAGAAAATTAGATTATGAAGAAACCACTTGTCGGCATCATCATGGGAAGTGACAGCGATCTCCCAACCATGCAAGAAGCAGCACACATTTTGGATGAATTCGGCGTTGCCTATGAAATGAAGATCACGTCGGCGCACCGCACGCCGCATTTTATGGCCTCATATTCTTCCTCAGCTCATCGGCGCGGAGTAAAAATTATTATTGCCGGTGCAGGAGGCGCAGCACATTTGCCCGGAATGTCAGCATCACACACGCCGCTTCCTGTCATTGGTGTTCCCATTAAGACAAAAGCTCTGGATGGATTGGATTCACTTCTTTCGATTGCTCAAATGCCGGGAGGAGTTCCTGTTGCAACCGTTGCTATCGGCGGCGGAAAAAATGCGGGGCTCCTTGCAGTTCAGATGCTTTCAATCAGCGATAAAAAACTGTTGCGCAAAATGATTGAGTATAAAAAGAAATTAGAGAAGGAATCGTTAAAAAAGAATATGAGAATTAAACAAGAGATGTGAAATTAAAATTTGAGTTTAGAATTTTTGTTTCATTATTTCCCAAACATAAAAAGCAGCGGCCGCCACACTCGTTGTGACCAGTAGTACTCGTTGTGTGCTGCTTTTTCTTCCAAATGATATTCTAAATTCTCTCCTTTGATAAATCCCTTTTTCTTTAACACCGGAATCATTTGCTTATATTCTTTAAGCAATTCCTTTTCTCGCCCTCCGCAATCAATATAAATTTTTGAATTCTTATTTGTCCATGAATCTTTTTTGAATTCTTTCAATGTCTTTTCGTCGTCATACCAGAACGATGTCGAAAGACAACCGGCCATTCCAACGATGCCAGGATATTTCCACATCATGATCAGCGAAATAAGGCCGCCCATGGATGAACCCATAATCGCCGTATTTTTCTTTGAAGGTTTTGTTCGATATGCAGAGTCAATCATCGGTTTCACATCATCGATAACGAAATTCATGTACGCCTGACCTAACGGAGAATCTGAGTATTCTTGAAGCCGATCAGGCGAGTTATAGATGCCGACGATGATAATTTCTTCCATCGCTTTTACTGCAATCAAACTATCTGCAATTTCATCAACACGCCAGTCTTTTCCCGAGAATGAAGTTGAAGGGTCAAAAATATTTTGTCCGTCGTGCATGTACAGCACAGGATATCGCCGTTTTTTTTCGGTTTGGTATGAAGGCGGAAGCCACACAATCACATCCCTCGAATAATTCAGTCCCTCACCTTTTAATTTGCGGTGATAGACAACATTCCCCTGAATGCGCGGCTCGGATTTAGAGCGGTAGAATTTATTTTTCCATCCGATAGGGTTGACAGTCATAGTAGTGTCGTGGGTCAGTGATACATTAAAATTTTGCGAAACTTCCACACTATCATACATTGCCTCTTGTTCCCAACTTCCACCGGTTATTTTAAACCGCAGCTGCAAACCTTTGGAAAATTTTCCTTCGTACATCCACAATGAATCATTCAAGCGTGAAAGAGAAACAGCCGATGGATTCCAATTCCCCAATTCTTTTTTATCACCCGAAATATAAATTGCCGTGCTGCTGTCAATCATGCTTTGTGCGGGATGAACAAATAGTCTCAATGAAACATCCTGCGCGAATGCAAAAGTAAAAGTCGCGAAAAGGAGAAGGAATAACCGCATAAATGAAAATACTAAATTTTGAATTAGAATTCTCTGCGCATCTTTGCAATTGAATTGCGCAGCAACGCGTTTGCGTACTTGGTATTGTGAACTCCCTGGCTAAGATCATGATCAATGAAGAAAAAATTCCACAATGCACCAGCTTTGTTGGACGGTGTAATGACCAACGGAGTTGCCGATGATGCTTTTGCCGTCATTGATAATGTATCTAACCAGCCAGCGTGAACGAGAAGTATTTTTAATGTATCAAGGTTATAGTTGGTTTCGGTTTGCTTACCATTATAATCCAACGTCGTCAGAGAAGATCCATGGCATCCTGATGTTTTGCATCCCGCGATATCTTCACCTTTTTCTTCAGAACTTAAGATCATCGTATGTCCGCCCGTTAAAGCACCAACTCCATCTGCCATATGACACACAACGCAACCTTCTGATTTGATCGTAGCAGCTGTTGTATGTGGTGAATTATCAATGGCGACCGGTCCATTCGTCCATTCATATCCACCCTTGCCCATCAAAATCTGTGACTGAAGGCCGTAGTGTGAATACCAACGATTTGACGTAATCTTAATTGTATCATTTGTTGCAGTTGATTTGCCAGGATCAAGTTGCTCCGATGATAATATCGCTCTTGGTTGATGGCATGAAGCGCAAAGATTGCCTTTTCCATAATCGAACATTGCATCAGAGACGCCAGTGATATTTGAAAGTAATGCTACGGGAGCTACAGTCCGAAGTGAGAAATCGCCTTTTTTATGCGGAGAGTGACATGCAAAACATCCAATAGGCGTAGCATTTTTTGTTGTAACAGCAATACCCGTTTGTTTCTTTAAATAGCCTTCCATGGTATGACATTCCGCGCAATCAGTACCATTCTCAGATGAGTGTCCTCCATTTGCATGTTTTGAATTTGCCCACGCAATCATTTTTGCTGCTGTGTAATATGTTGTATCAGCATCCGCGGTATGACATGGTGCACATCTTAAACTATCTTTGAATCCCTCAAAATAGACAAAACCATCTCCTCCTTTGCCCCCACCCGGCCCACCAGTGGAATCTTTTGGATTACTTGTTGAATCTTGAGATGTATTGGAATTTTCTGATGATACCGCAGGATTCGATTTCTTGCACGATGATAAAATCAAAATTGATACGAACAAGTATGTAATAAAAAAATATTTCATACTGTCAAAAATAAAATCCGTTCCGCTGGTTGCGGAACGGATTGGATATAGGAGGTAGTGCTTTCGTTTTTGAGAGGAGGGAAACTTTATTTTTGCAATTCAGCAATGGATGCATCAAGCAACGCTCTCACGTATGCTGTATTGTGGATTCCTTTGCTCTTTTCATTGATAACTTGTTGGAAGTTCCAAAGAGCTCCGGCTTTGGTAGCTGGGAGTATTCTTAATGGGCTTGACGATGAAGCATTTGCTACTGACCATGAGGTATCACTGCCGCTCACTGTCATACTGACCCATGTAACTGCTTTACCACTCTTTGGTAATGACCACTTTTTCGTGATGGTTGTATCCATCATCAACAAGCCTAATTGGGTAATCTTTGCACCGATTTCATCGCGAACACCTTTCCATTTTGCACTCGTAGCAGTAATAGCATTGCTTGAGTGGCAGCCGGAGGCATTGCAACCTGCAAAGTTATACGACAGTGTTGTTGAACCTTCTGGAATATAACCGACTTTAAATGTATGTCCGCCACCTTTGTTTCCGATTGGTGTTGCCATGTGGCAATCTTCGCAACCAAGACCTTTTGCATCGACTTTATCTTTATGAGGTGAATTGGGATATGTATAACCGCCGGTAAACTCAAAACCACCGAAGCCAAGCAATGTTTGTGATTGCTCACCTGAAACGTGATTGTTCCAGCGAGATGTGTAGATGTACGCCGTATCGGTTGCTGCAGCACCCGGATCAGGCTGCCATGAATACGGTTTTGATGTTAAGAATGTCGAGGTCATGCGCGGTTGATGGCACTTTACGCACAAATTCGATTCACCCGTACTGTTCCAAATTTTGGTCGTCTGATTCTTCAACAATGTGAAAATGTTTACCTGGCCATTATCTCTTACAGAAAAATCACCGCGTTTATGTGGTGAATGGCATGTAAAGCATCCAACCGGTGAAGAATTTGGATAGTTTTGTTTCACTATCGGACCGGATGCAGCATTGATGTTGAACGTCTCGTTTGCAAAACCATTATTATAGCGTTCAAAGAAACCTTCGTTGGTGTGGCAACCTGCACACGTCGTTCCGTTGCGATCGTAGTTTCCAAGTTCACGATGTCCAGACATTTCATACTGAACTTTCTTGGCTACAACACGATATGTTGTGTCATAATCAGCAGTGTGACATGTTTGGCAACGTAAGCTGTCTTTAAATCCTTCAAAATAGACAAATCCAGCATTTTGTCCATCTTTACCATTTGCTCCATTATCTCCCTTTGCTCCAGCAGGTCCAGCGGGCCCTTCACAAGCTTGCAAGGCAAAAAAACCTAGCGCGATCAGAACAGTTAATATTTGTTTCACTGTCTCAACGCTCCTTTCATAGATGAAGATTATTGTTTCGTTTTATTGTTTAAAATGACCTATCGTCATTGTATTTAGAGATAAGTCAACTCAGTACTACCACGTAATTCTGCCAAGTATGTGTTTGGCAGGATTAATGATAGTTAAATTTTGATCAACGACATCCGAATGGCAATCTGAACATTTTTTCCCTACAGCGATTGAGATATGTCCCGATTTAGGAAACGCTTTTGCTTCTGGAGTTACACCATTCACATCTCCATGGCAAGTTCCGCATTGCGCTGCATTATTCGTATTTGTCCACGACATTGCAGTTTTATTGCCTCCAGTAAAATTACCATGACAATACGTATTTGCACATGTCCCGTCATTATATGTTGCATCAGATTTATGGAATATCGAAAGCGAATCAAATCGAACTTCAGCGCCGGGAGTTGCATCGATATGTCCTACGCTCAATACTGATGAAGGAACGACGTGACATTCTTTACATGCAACAGCTCCAGCAATACCGCCCAACAAATGTTTCTGGTGCGCTCCAACTGTCCGAACAGACGGCGAGGTATTCCCTGAAAGATCTTTTGGCGGAGCAGCATTTACAGAGCCATGACATGTAGTGCAATTTTCTGGACCTGCCGGTTTATTATGGCATGTAAGGCACGACATTTTCGCCGTTCCACCGGAATAATCGCCGCCATGACATTGTTTGCACAACTGAATATCGTAATGTTTTGATTGAATATATTTTGTATGAAAATTTGACGAAGACTGATGCGTCGTATCGGCAAATCCTTCTCCATGCACAGAAATTGAAGGCTGTGTCGGAGCTTTTTCATTTTTCAAGTCGCCACACCCAAAAGCAAGCAGCATCAACGAACCAATCACACAATATATAAGCGAAGTATTTTTCATAGCCTGTTATTTTTTCAAATGACAATATCCGCAGAATCCTTGTCCCGGTTTCCCATTCGGTTTTGCGTTCGGATCAGTATGGCATACAAAACAATTTGCCGCCATATCATCATGCCAATCGCCATGATCATCTTTTCTAAAATTTGCTGGATGTGTTTTCGGATTGTTTCCTTTCACTCCATCCGGATCGATATGACATGTTATGCAGGTTGGATCGGAACCTTCGACATCGTGACACGATACACAACGTTCAATATCTCTCTTTGCCAACTGTGCATGCCGTCCGCCCCCGGTACCAACCCCAATTGTTGTAAATCCAACTCCTTCATGACTTGTCGGGACAACACCGCCAAGGGCAACACTTCCATTCATATGGCAATCGCTGCAGAATTCTTGCGAACGATGGCATGTTTGACAATCTGATGCTTTCCCTTTTGCTTCAATTCCATGCGTGAATTTATAATTGATGCTATGAACCATTTCTCCGTTCAATGCTTTCGGTTTGTCTGTTCCAGAAACACGAGGAGAAAGCATTCCGGTCTTATTCCCAAATGAAAGCGTCGTTAAATTTGTTCCATCATGACATTCGGCACATGATTGTTCAGTATGACAACTCTGGCAGTTTGCATCAAACGTACGAAGATTCATAATACGTGAATGTTCACGTTTGAAATTAGCAACATTGTGCGATGCCGGACGAAGAGTTGCAAGATTCAAATGGCATGTTTCACATTGACTTGTTGCTTTGGTATTGTTGTGACATGTTGTACACGTTGCCATCGAAGGAAGATTCTCTTGACCTGCATATTCAACTTTATCAAGATTCTTATGGCACGTTTCACATTTCAAATTTTGACTTTCAACGTGTTTCTTATGATTGAATTGAATTTCGCGGATTGGATTCGGTAAGGCTTTCGGTTCTTCGGTAAGATGGCAGAAGGCACATTTCTCATTGACTTCCTGCTCATGGCACGATTGACACTCAGTGTGCGTTGGCAAGATCTTATCCACAGATTTCTCACTCGCTGCGGCATTATGGCACTGCGAACATTCCACACCATTCTCAATATGCTTTTGATGTGAGAATTTGAGCACCTGTTTTTTATCGAGCTGTGCATCTTCGTTTGCCACAGCACGCCCTCTGCCAACAATAATAAGAGCGCCTATAGAGAGAATAATCGCCGCTATATAGATATTTTTTTTCATCAGAACCAATTCATTTGTTCGTTGAACAAATACGTTGCTTTCAAAAATACTCGCATTTCACTTTTAAACAATGGATTATTCATCCATTGAATCTGTAGATCGGTCGAAATCTGTTTCAAGGGGCGATAGACAATACCGGCTGTTGCATTAACCACCGTGCTCGACGGATCATTCTTATCATGTTTGTATGAAGCGTAACCAAAACCAACACTCGGGGTAAAGGTTCTGTCTTCAAGCGGACAAATTGCCTGAAGTGAAATTCCGTTCAATTCGCCGGCATAGCCAAAATTTTGTGTATACGACGCGGAAAGAAAATCATACGTGCCACCAACAACAAGTCGTTGACTGCTTTCATCGACATACTGCACATTTCCAAAACGCGCATAGAAAAATGTTTTAGCAATCGGACGATATTCTAATCCGCCTTCAATCTCTTTTGTACTGTTGACATTAAATACAGAGAAGATCGAATTGTACGCAAGGCGCGGCTCTCTGAAAATATATTCTGCAGTAGCTCCAAGCTCTTTCGAAATATTTACGCGCGTAAAGGCTTGAATCCTTGAAAGGGCTTCGGTCTCAAAATCGTAATCTGTTTTTGCTTGGAGGAAAAATGTACGAAAATCATACTCGACGTCAACCGACGCCAGTTCTTCAGCAAGCGGACGGCTGTTAATTACATTGACGTAAGGATTAAACAATGAATCCGCCCGAACTGCGTTGTATGGTTTACGAATCATTCGCTTGTTCATGTAACTTAGTCCGATACTCCCCTCTTCTACCGGTGCATAAATCACCTGTCCACCGAACATTCCATTGCTGCCAATCCATTGTTTTCTGATATCGCGCGTGTGCGAAACGTTTGTTCCGCCATACCCAACAATGGTAACACTCTTGTCCAAGATCCGTGCTGAACCGATCATTCCATCGATCAATCCATATCCGGCGCCGGCAAAAACAAATTGGCGGCCGACAGATAAATCTGCCAAACCGCCAATGTTTCTCACCTTCACCATTAAGGAGGAGACTCGTAGTTCCGGATCGGTTGCAATGGTCGAGCTAAAATCGTTCGACACCAAAGCGTTCATGTTAAAACTGATATTATCTTTTCCAGCATTCAAATAAATATTTTCATACGCACGGAAATTTGTTTGCTTCGCACGCGCACTGTCAAGCCCCTCAAATGAATACACTGCTGTTGTTGACCTTCCGGTAATCAACTGTGCTGAAGCAGAGGCAATAATCAGGAACAGCGATATGAAAATTTTCTTCATAGCAATCAACCTTTTGGCATCGGATGTTTAATTTCATCCCAGAATTTTTTGTAATCAAAATCTTTAATTGGATGCATTTTGGGTTGATGACAAGTTTTGCATAACTTTTCGCTGCCATTAAGAACAAGTCCTGCAGCAATAGCTTTTTCTTTATTTTCCGGTTTATTGTGGATGGGTTTAAATGCCGATGCTGCACCATGACATGCTTCGCATTGAACGCCCATTTCCATCTTGAATGATTTTTCTTGCGGTTCACCGTAGCCTGTCGTATGGCATTCTAAACATTCTTTTGCTTCTGCAGCAGTTTTCACACCTTTTGCTTTTGCAAATTCTGCAGCTTTGTCGCTTTTAAGGACTTCGAATGCTTGAGCATGTTTTGAATTTTTCCATACTTCCAATTGCTTACCTTGTTTCGGTAAATTGTGACACACACAACTATTGACACCTACAAATTTATTTTGTGCAAATGAAACCGCTGAGAATAAGAGAACGAGTGAGATAAGAAACGCTTTTTTCATGGGAGATCTCCTTGGTTTTACTAAAATCTGTGAATTATGAGGCAAACCTTATGCCGAAAACTTCCACGCTAAAAATGTTGAAATTTGCATCACAGATACATTTGGTTTCCCAAGCGTGGGAAAACCATCGGAAAACCCTTTGCAAAGGTAGGAAGCAACCAGACAACGTTATCCATTAGTTTGTATTTGTTTACAAAATCAACATTAACGAAGTGTGCAAGTATAATCAGACTAAAAATAAAAATCAAATTACTTTTTTGTTTTGCTTACGTTCTAAACGTCGAATGTATAAATAAAGTGACACTGTGAAAATTGTAATAACAAGTGTCGCTACACCTAAACCTTTTCGTCTAAAATAATATTCATCAATGGCAGCCTGGGCTTCACCTTGGACAAACGAAGCCGATGTTTTTCCCTTCTCTATTACTCCGCGGAATTTTTGTTCGTTGAATGAATGCACCATTGTTCTGGATTCTAACCTTGCCTGACGAATATCACGCAATTTAAATTTTGCTTCCGATATTTCCATTCCCCTCTGTTCAGATTCATTCACAAGTATCTGAGCATTCTGTTCCATCAGTTCAAGACTGTCAATCAAACTTTTCATCGTTTTAGCAACGACATATCCTTTGACATTTTCATTCTCATGATGACAACGGCTGCACACAGCATCAGATGATACACCAAGAAGTTTATCCGTTGCGGCAACAATTTCGTGATTGCTGTGGCACGTTTCGCATTCAGGAAGTTTTCGATCGTCAAATGTTTTCTTGTGCGGACTTGATGAAAATAAATCTGCATTCAGCGCGTGACATGTTCCGCAGACTTTTGAAACCGATTCGACTCCTGGCGGAGTTGCACCGTGATTGCCATGACAGTCGTTACATGCCGGTGCGCCGACATCATGTTTTTGCAACAATGCTTTTCCATGCTCACTGCGAGAATATTTTTCATATTGATCGGTCGGAATCTTATAGTCCTTCATGTATTGACCATTGCTATGGCACTTCGAACATGTTGCCGGGATATTTGATGCATACACCGACGACTTCACATCTTTTACCCCGCGGATATCATGGCTCCCGTGACAACTTGCGCATTGCGCCGGTTTTGGATCGCCATTATTATTTTTCTTCCCATGAACACTCGTTCGATATTTATCTAACTGATCAACAGGCATAGAAGGATTATACGTCTGCATGAATGCAGCATTCGCATGACACTTCGTGCAGGTCTTCACCACATTCAACGGATACACCGGTGACGCAGGGTTTTTGACAGAGACAATGCCGTGGGAATTATGGCATGTTGTGCATTGTGCAATATGCTCTTTGCCTGTCGTAGAAAGTTTTCCGTGGACGCTTTCCTGTAAAAATTCCCATTGATTTGTCGGCAGAGTCGATCCAAATTTTTTCATTTTCTCCGGATTGCCATGGCATGATGCACACGTCTTTGAAATGTTATCGCCTTTTGGGACGCCGGTAAATCCGGACTTAACATTCATTGCAGCATCCATGTCATCCGAATTTCGGTCACCACCATGACAATCAGCACAAGAAACCCCCTTCTTGTAATGCACATCCTGCATAAATAACTTTGAAGGTGAATCATCCAATCCTTGGTGGCACGTCAGACATTGATCGTCGGCAAACAGATTCAAAGAACAGAACAGAAGCATTCCCAAAGAATATTGAAATACCGTTAATGTTCGTTTCATGCGAGCCATCCAAGTATCGTGAAGAGAATAATGTACATCACCACGAACAATCCAATATAAGTTATAAATCGGTTATGCTCGCCTCTTGAACTTTTGCGATCCCAGAATGGAACGAGCATCCAAAAGAGTCCTGCAGCACCAAAGAGCAAAATGCCGAGCACTTCGCCATCGATGACAAATACAGTTGCTGGAATGTATTTCAGCGATTGAAACATAAAAAGAAAATACCATTCCGGTTTAATACCTGCAGGTGCAGAAGCAAACGGATCGGCTTTCTTCCCCAATTCCCATGGAAAGAAGACGGCAAGAATTGCCAGCAAGTTTAACACGATGAGCCACAATGTAAGGTCGCGAAGAATAAAGTTTGGGAAAAACGGCATGGTCTTTTGTTCTGCCCGCGGCTTGTCTTTAAATTCATGCGGCTCGCTCATTCCCTGGCGCTGCACAAGAATTAAATGTATGCCAAGCAGAACAGTGAAGAGGCTGGGAAGCACGGCGACGTGAAATCCAAAGAGACGGGAAAGCGTTGCACCGGTAACATTATCTCCGCCACGCATGAATTGCAGGATTGGTTTTCCAATAACAGGAACTACACCGGTAATTTCTGTACCGACCTTCGTAGCAAAAAATGCCAGTTCATTCCACGGCAGGAGATATCCCGTAAATCCAAATCCAAGTAAGAGAAAAAACATCAGCATTCCGCTCAGCCAAGTCATCTCGCGCGGTTTGCGGTATGCACGTTCAAAGAAGACACTGAACATATGCACCAGTGCCGTAAAGACAAATAGATTTGCTGTCCAGCTGTGAATGGATCTGATGAGCCATCCAAACGCGACTTTTGATGTGATGAACTGAATACTTTCAAAGGCCAGTTCTTCGCTCCCCTTGTAATACATCAAGAGTAAAATTCCGGTGGTCACTTGGATCACAAAAAGAAAGAGTGACACACCGCCGAAATAGTACCATATCGAATGACGATGAACAGGAACATATTTCTTCGCCATAAAATCTACAAGGTCTTGAAGTGCTACGCGCTCATCGACCCAATCATATAATTTCTTAAAGAGTGGTTTCATGATTTTTTCGAAATGGATACCTCCTCTCCTTGCACAACAACTCTGTATTCATCTAAGGGGCGCGGCGGCGGACCGGAAATATTACGGCCGTTCAGATCATATTTCCCGTTATGACAGGCACACCAGATCATTCCAAAATCTTTGCGATATTGGACGGTACATTCAAGATGTGTGCAGACCGCTGAAAAAGCCCGCAGGTCACCATTAGCATTACGAATTAAAATTACCGGCTTGGTTCCAAATTTTACAATCTGACCGGAATCTTTTTCGATGTCTTTGAGAAGACCAACTTTAACGCTGGACACTTCAACTTCGTTTTGTTTTGGCGGCTTAAGGTAGGCAAAGATAGGATAGAGAACTGACGCAATCCATGCAAGAATGCTTCCTCCGAGAATGTATTTGAGAAAATCTCTCTTACTTTCGTCGGAGGGTTGAGTAGGCGTTTCCAACATACGAGACCCCGTAGTTATTTTGGATTATGACACTCGCTGCAATTCATTTCTTTCCACGCATCACCAATATCAACAGGATGTTGATACTCAACACCATCGAGTGATAAGCGGAGTTTATCTTTTTCAAACTGCTGAGATAAAATTGTATGACAAACGTTGCATTCGCGCGATAATACTTTACCCTCGGCTGTCTTATGATTTCCATCATGGCATCTGAAGCATCCGGGATAATAGAGATGCCCTATGTTGTCGGGAAATTTTTTCCACGACACACCCATCGCGGGGAAATAATTTCTGCTGTAAATTTTTTGAAGCTCTTCAACCGCCTTTTGAACGGCTCCCTTTTTCTGCACCGCAACTTCCGGGTATTTTGTTTTGTAATACTCTTCTACCAAATTTTTAATACTGTCTAACGCCGCTTGCTTTGAAGAATATTGCAAGTCGAGCACGTTCATCGACAGTGCTTTAGCGTCCGGTAATTCAGGATCAATCCATCCCAGCGCCATCGCCGTGTTCACTGTTTTTCCCGGCGGACGGTAAATATGAGTAGGCCGGTTATGGCAGTCAATGCAATCCATTCTGCGGACTTCGGCTTTAGCAAAATCTTCCTTACTCAATGGATCATTGTCATTCGTATAAATTCGTTCGTTTCCGTTTGGATCTTTTACTTTCACCCAAGGAATCGTTTGCCGTGAGGAATCAAGTGTTGCGTACGTTACTTGATGGCCGATGTTCATGTGCCAGTGAATTCCTGAGGTCGGACCTGCTTCAATATTGCCGCCTCCAATTTTCACAAGCAAATCAAGATCGAAACGAGTGTTTTGTTTATCGGAGAGGAAGTACGTATTCTTCAGCAATTTTTCGCTGAAGAAATG
Organism: Ignavibacteriales bacterium; assembly: GCA_037443785.1. GTDB lineage: Bacteria > Bacteroidota > Ignavibacteria > UBA10030 > UBA8401 > JAQUOA01. The sequence continues at coordinate 85,510 of JBBINR010000004.1, forward strand.
TTTTGGCCAGTGACACTGCTCGCATGTTTCCTGCGCTGGTCGCAAGTTGTGAATCGGCGTCTGAATCGGACGGGAATATTTGTTGAACGTTACTGAGTATACTTGATAACTTCCAGACAATTTTGATTTCACAAAATAATCCGCTCCTGATCCAATATGACATTGCACGCATCCCACTTTTGCGTGCGGTGAGAATTGATATGCGGTATATTCCGGCTCCATCACGACGTGACATGTTGTTCCGCAGAATGTATCTGATTCAGTGTATTCGTATGCTTGATAACTTGCAAAACCTGTGCTAAGCACCAATGCCAAACCGACAAACACAATAAATGCAAAATTTCTTCGATGCCTCGGGTTATTCAAATCAAGGGACGGTAAATGTGTTGACACATCTCCTGTTCGCATTCTACGTCGTCGATCGAGTATCATTCCAATCATGATCACGGCAAAACCAACCACCAACACAAACGGCAGAATGATAAACGTGATAATACCCATATACGGCTTTGAATGCGTATCAAAAATACCAAGCACCATCAAGAATAAAATCAGCCCGAAGCTAATTCCAACAAGTGACGCTCCAATCAAACTTATCGGGTTAAAAAACGATGGGGGCAAAATTCTCTTAAACATACTTCAACTTTCTCCGCAATAAATATTTTTATAAACCTCTGACTTTATGCCAAAACAATCTCAGAGTGTTTGTTGACCTTCAACACATTTATTATTGATAGCTAAACAACATGGCGTATAATATCCAAAGTACGACACTAAATCCAATGGAAACTGCAATCCAGCCAAAAATTTTTATTGCTCGAATCACAATCGGAGGATACGGTTCAACGAGATATTTTTCAAGCTCGCCGGTTTTTACCATCGCATCATATTCTCCCGGCTTGTCGCGTTTCAATTCTTCCACAGGCATACGTCCCGTAAAGACGACAAGATCCATCGGGAATTTTTCAGGACGCAAATGGGTATTAAAAAAGTGAACGGTAAAAATAAATCCGGTTGCGAGCAATGCTTCGTCGCTATGTATAATTGTCGCAACATTAATGAACCATCCAGGCATAAAATTCGTAAAAAATTCCGGAAACCACAACGTCATTCCCGTCGAGCCGATAATAAAAATTCCCCAAAATACCGCAAAGTAGTCGAACTTTTCCCAATACGTCCATCGTCCATATTGCGGGCGTTGACCAATTCCGATAAACCACTTTATCGAGCCGATCATATCAAGAAGATCTTTTTTCGTCGGAATCATTGTATAGGCGCCGAACAACAAGTTCTTCCAAGTTTTAAATTCCTTTTTCTTTCGGCGGAAAAGATCAACAATGTGGGTAATGAAAACTACCACCATAATCGTAGCTGCGATTCGATGAATATAGCCTGCGACTTCAAATCCACCGAAAATTCTTGAGAGAATCGACGCCCAGCTTGTATATGAAAATTTTAATGTCATTCCCGTCAACGCAAGCGACAAGAAACTGATAATCATTCCAACATGAAGAATCCTATTCAAACGAGAGAATCGTTGGTATTGCCGTTCATCTTGATGTTCTTTTTCAATTTGCTGATGAATTTTTCTCATCTGCCACGCACGGGGAAGCCATAGCAATGTATGTATTCCACTGAAGAAAAATGTTCCAACTACCAATCCGGTCATTCCCCAAAACACGTAGAACAAGATTGGGTATTTTTCCGGATCATGATGCGTTGCGTGAGTTAAGTATCCGGCAAATCTTCTATTTGCGCCTTCGTGACATTTTTGGCACGTCTGCACAACATTCTGCCGGCTTAAATGGGAACGCGAATCAGAAGGCGGAAGAATATCGTGAGCACCGTGGCAGTCATAACACTTTGCCGTTTTTGTGTAGCCAAGCTGCGCCACTTTGCCGTGATATGTATCGAAATATGTTTTTGTGATTTCTCCGTGACACTTACCGCAGGTGTTGATGATTCCTAATTTGAATCCTTGGTTATCCGTTCGAATAATCGTATGAGCGGTATGACAATCATTGCACACTGGCAGCGGCTTATCCGATTTCGATACTAGCTTTGAGTGAATGCTTTTTTCAAATTGTTCTTCAATGCCGTGATGACATTTGCCGCACGTAGTGGGAAGATTTTTTGGATTAACGCTTGAAAGTGAATCCGACTTTGGCAATTCTCTATGCGAAGTGTGACAGTCCGTGCATTTTGCCGTTACCGTCAATCCACTTTTCTCTAAACCTTTTCCGTGAATACTTTCCGTGTAATGATTGATAATATTATGTTCTGTTCCTTTATACCGAACAGCCGCTCTCTTCCCTTCTTGATGACATCGTGCACAAAGTTTGGGAATGTTGATTGCAAAGATTGGGGATGACGTATCTAACTTTCCTTTTACACCATGCGTGCCGTGACATTCTTTGCATGTCGGCGCATTCGGATCGTTCTTTGCAAATAACTTTCCGTGGGTACTTTGCTGATACTGTTCTCCGACTTCGGTATGGCATTGTGCACAATCAATTTTTTTTGTAATTGCGTCGCAGGGGCGAACGTGAGAAGCTTGCACTTCACTATGACACTGGCTGCAGGCAATTTTCTTCCCGTGCATCGATTTTGCATATTCCTCGACATCAACAAATAATGAGCGGCCATCTTTTGACGATTTGACATTCTTTTGTTCATGACACCGCATGCAATCTTTGTTCGCCATTCCCTGATCATAAAACACACGACGGGCTTTATGCGGTTGATGACAATCGACACACGCAGGCAAAACGTTCGCCTGCTTTTCCCACAGTTCGCCTTTAATAACTTTTCGATGAACAACTTCGATGGATGAGTGACACTTTGAACATGTTGCCGCAATATTTTTTCTGCTGATAGAAGAACGCGGGTCGGTGTGCGGCCTGATAAGATGAGGTGTATGGCATGACGCGCACGTTGCTGCAACCGCCAAACCTTTTTTCATCAGTCCCTCGCCATGAATACTTTCCGTATAGTTTTCCAGAATATGATCTTGCGAAAGATGGCGAGCTTTCTGAACCGGCGCACCTTCCTGATGGCATTTCCCGCACACGTACGGAATGTTCATTGGACGGACTTGAGAATTGGGATCTTTGACGGCGAGAATATCATGTTTCCCATGGCAATCGTAACAGCGAGGCGCTAATGGATCTCCCTTTGCAACGCGCTCTCCGTGCATACATTGAGCATATTGATCCTGCTCAGCTGTATGACACGTGCCGCACTGAACACGACCGATATTTTCTTTATGCGGAAGATTATTCGGATCGAATCCTTCATGACATGAAATGCATTGAAGATCTTTATGAATTGATTTACTGAATTTTTTGTCGTCGATGAAGAGAGAAACTTTTTTTCCGTTTCTTTCCGCCGTTAATGTTTGGTCTTCGTGGCACGCAAGACATTCAGACTTATCCTGCCCAAAAACCAATTGCTGGGTAAAAATAGCAAGGAAAGAAAAAATAAAAAATAATTTAATTTTGCTCATTCGATAATTCATTTAGCGTTAGATTTTTCTGTTTTATCCTGCTCTTCTTCCGCTTTAATGCGTTCAAGTTCCAAAGGATGCTCATGCGCCATTTCTTCTTCAGAGATGGTTCCCTTGAACCATGCAAGATTCATTGGATACACATCGGGATTAAAGATGATGAAATAAAAATGCCAGACAATTATTGCCAGTGCTGCAAGCCATGCTTCGTAGAAATGAATTGTCCGCGAAACATCCCACCACAATTTTCCCATGAGACCAAGAAATGTATTATCAAACCACAGAATAAATCCGGTCGCACTCATTACAATGGTCCCCCACACCAATGCCCAATATTCAGCTTTTTCTATATAACTGAACCGATCCAGCTTTGGCTTTATATACGAAATACCGAGATTATACTTTGCAACACCGATTGCATCACGTAAATCCTGAATCTTCGGCAAAAGGTCAGTCACCAATTGTTTCCCGCGTTGAGTAAAGAAAATATAATAGAGATGATACACACTTGAGCAGATCATAATAACTGCCGCTGTTCTATGCAAATAGCTCCGTATTTCAAACACTGTCGGACTAATCGACCGGATCGTAAAAACCCAAAATGCATCCGGATAGCGGAGCATAAAACCGGTAATTACTAATGTAATAAAACTTAAGGCAAGTGAACCGTGTTGAATTCGTTCGCTTAATGTCATTCGAAGATACAAACCGCTGCCAACATCGACGTGAGCAATACCCGAACGGCGATGGCGCAATTTATCATTCGCCTTTCTCCAAAAATCACTTGCGTTATGGAATGTCATGCCACCAATCGTGACAACAATTAAAATGATATACAAGTTGGAGACAAAAAAAATAATATCGTTATCAGTCGCAGTTGTCGTCACAACGTGCACTTGCCCCTGTGCGAAGTTTTGATTTGCCCCGGGATGACACTTTCCACATGTGGTTGCAAGATTTGCTTTATTTACGCGAGAGCGTGGATCTTTTGAAGGAAGAATATCATGAAATCCATGGCAGCTTGCACAATTTGCTGCTTCTGTTTTCCCCGCTTTCACAGCTAATCCATGATAGCTATCCATAAACGATTCACTTCGTCCCGCAGGGAGGCCAAATTTTTCAGACATCTTTACAGAACTGTGGCACGGCGAACACACTTCGACAGAAACGTGAAGTTTGGAAACCGGAGAATTGGGATCTTTGGGGGCAAGAATTTTATGTTCACCGTGGCAATCTGTACAAACGGGGGCAGAAGTATTTCCATTGCCAAATGCAGTACCATGAATACTTAAACGATAATCTTTCACTTCATTGGTATGACATTGTTCGCATGTCGAAGGAATATTTCTCTTGTTAACAGTCGAAGTCGGCTCACTCCCTTTTTGCATATCATGATTGGTATGACAATCTACGCAGTTCGCAGCTTTCCCATTTCCTTTTTTCAGCGCATTCGCATGGACACTTTGCTCATAGGCACGGACAAAATCCGATGTTGGTCCCGTGGCAGTGTGATTATTGCCATGGCATGAAATACACATCTTCTCCTGCTGCAATTTTACTTCTGCTACATTGTCGGATTTCATTGAAGACGGGTACAAATGAGAGTGGCATTCTATACACGTTGGAGCTTTCAAATCTTTCGCAGCGAATGCTTTTCCATGGGAAGAGGTTAGAAAATGATCTTTTTCATCACTGTGACATTCTCCACAATCGTTCACCAATGTTGATTTGCTGAATTTTGCCCCCTCAATTTTTGGAGATCGAACATCATGCTTGCCATGGCAATCTTTACACATCGCACTTTTATCATTGCCATCGTCAACCACCGTTTTATGAAACGTATGCTTCGGAATATCTTTGGCATGGCACGATTTGCATTGAACCGGCGCAATATTTTCTTTGTGCGGAAGATTATTCGGATCAAAACCAGTATGACATGTGGTGCACAAGAATTTTTTATGCGGTGATTGCGATAAATGCTTTTCATCAACAAAAAGAGAAATCGTTTTTCCTTTTTTCTCCATTGTCAAAGTATTATCCGAATGGCACGCGAGACATTCTTCTTTTGTTTGTGAAAAGGAAGGTAGATTCAGTAGAAAAAAAAGAGGTATGATTCTTAAAAAAAACATGCTTTTGCCTTTAGTCAATACACAAACAGTACAAAAACCTATTACATCGTTACAATGAAAGGCAAAGACTGTGCCGCTAAACTGATAAATAATTCAGCAAAATTCGCTGTTTATTTTTTCAACTTTGCATCTGAACAGCTTTATTTTGTCATATTTGGGAGTTTTTTCTAAAGCAAGATGGTAATGGAAGGTCTCTAGACGGACAAAATCTATCATGTCTGTCATAATGATTATCAGTTCGAGAAATCAAGAAAATGAAAAATTCGAACGCTGAGAGGTTTTCTTTGAAAGCAGTAATTCATTTTACTGAATCTGTTGCATGTGCATTTGAATTCCGACCTTTTTTAAAAATTCATTCGGCAATTCACCGCCGGCAAAAATGAACACAAAATCGTTCTTAAAAACCTTTCCCTCAGATTGCATTGAGATAACAACATTATCTTCCCTGATCTCCATTACTTCCGAATTAAAAATCACATTGATTTTATTTCGCTTTATAAAATCATCGATATGATTTCTATTTCGCTCCTTGATCCGTGTAAATTCATCTTTTCGGTAGGATAACGTCACCACATTATTTTTTTGGGAGGCAAGTCCGACGGCTGCTTCGATGGCAGAATCCCCACCGCCAACGACAAGAATGTGATTGTTTTGATATGTCGATGCATCGATTAATCGATAGAAAACTTTATGAAGCTTTTCACCCTCAACACCTAACTTGCGCGGAGTGCCACGGCGTCCTAATGCAAGAACAACGTATTTTGACTTCCATTCCTGCGATGTTGATGTGATAGAAAAATATTCTTCACTCTTCACGATGTTCGTAACTTTTTCATTCGTCCGGATTTTAAGTCCGGTTTTATCGATAATCTTCTGCCATAATTCGAGCAATGCTTCTTTTCGTGTTTCAGTCAATTTAATTTTCCCCCACAACGGAAATTCAACGGGAGAAGTCATGACCACCTTTGCTCGCGGATATTGATACACTGTTCCACCGACGTCACCTTGTTCCAACACTATATAACGAAGTTTCTGTTCGATCGAAGTAACTCCGGCGGCAAATCCTGATGGACCAGCACCAATAATTGCGACATCGTATACGTCGTCAACAGAAGAATTTTCGAGAGTGCCGATATGCCGGATAACTTTTGTTCCCTGAGTAATTGCATTCTTAATCAATCCAAGACCGCCAAGTTCTCCAATGATAAACATTCCGGGAACATTCGTCTCAAAATTATCATCAATCATTGGCAGATCTGCACTGCGTCCTGGCTTTGCCATTAATAATTGAATGCCGCCAACCGGGCACGCTTCAGCACACAACCCATGGCCGATACATTTTGCCCCATGAATCAGCGTTGCTTTCCCTTCAATCATTCCAAGTACTTCACCTTCCGGACATGCGCGCACGCATGCTGCGCAGCCGATACATTGAATTGCATCGATCTGCGGATGAACCATCATCGCTTCCTGCAGGCCCGAAATTTTCATTTGGTGCAATTTTTCACGCGCCTTCGTTTCTTTTTTGTGGAAACGCTTTATATATGGAATTACCGTTGCCGCAATGAGCAGCAGGGTAACACCAAGCGTGATTAAAGTTTCATTCATAAATGCTCACTTAAAATCGAATTCCAATTTCTGCATACACACGCATACTGTTCATCGTATTATCAAGAACGCCGTCTACTGCCAGCGATGAGTAAAGCATGCGTGAAAACCGATAGCTTGTATTTATTGTTGCCGTATGTGTTGTGTACGTTTGTTTCAATGTAAGAATTGTATATTTATAGTAATCATACCGGAGCGCTACCGACAGCACATAAAAGAATGTTCGATCAAGATCGAGCGTAAAATTCGTTCCGTTCGAATAGACACCGACAATATCGGCATATCGGACACCCGCACCGATATCTGTTCTCAGAATATCCGAAATACGGTAGGTTGTGCTGATTGTTCGTGCGTCCCGCGCATCTCCTTTTTTCGTCCGATAGGATATATTTCCCGAAAGAGACATATAGTAAGGGAGTTTTACCGTTGCGCCGAAACGGTATCCCTGCATTAAATTCTTATCCAATAACGTATCAGAAATCGATTTCATTGTTTCGAACAGATAAATCGTTCGCGACCCGTCAAACCCCACATTTGTAGACAGCCATTCGTTCGGATAATAATTAACAGAAAAATATGTATTCGAAAGCTTCAATGCCTTTTTCTTCACACCATTGTTAATATCATTTAATTCGATTTCAGTGCTTTCGTATAATGAAATTTCCGATCCCATTGTCAAAAAATTTTGCAGATAAAGAAATTCCCGGTCAAGATTTCCTTTTACGAGTTGGCGCCCATACGCCAGTGTCCCATTATATTGGTGAAGAAAATCAGAACCAAATTTGACGTTAACAAAAAATGCTCCTTTGATTTCGTTCGGTTCGACACTTACTTTTTGCTCTTGAACTCTTGCACCAAACAAAAACCCCGATGTGATAGTGTTGTATCGATAGTAGAAATGCCCGCCGTCGAATGTTCCCAATCCACCAACAAATTCTGAAGACATTCTGCCAACACCGTATCCAAGTGATGCTTCCGGATCATTTGTTTGAAGAGAAAAATCATACATTCTATTTTTCAAACGCGAATGATCTCCGTACCGGCTGTAAATATCTGAAAGATCGTAATACGTTCTCCCATACATCGAAAAGACCATTCCTGTACCATAAAGATTGCGAATATTAATCCGGCCCATTACCGACGGTTGATTAAGATTAAGACGCGAATCCTCTGCCAAAACTCCGGAATACTGTAAACCTATTCTGCCGGTTACTTCGTTTTCGTCATTTCCTGTTTGAAGAACCCGCATCGGCGTGCTGACTATTTTTGAAGTAGAATCCGTTTCACTTTTCTTTACAAGAACGATTTCCGTTTGCGGGATTTCAACAATTTTTACTATGCGAGCTTCATCGCCGGCAACAATCGGAAATGATTGTGAAAGAATTTGTGATGCCGATGATTTTTTTGATACAGCTGTAACCAACACTGTTCCAATTTGTACTTGTTCATGGTAAATGGTTAGTGTATCTCCAACCGCAATCGATCCTTCTCTTCCCGCATTGATGTACACAACTGACGCCGCAACATACGAAACAGAATACTGCAATTCCTTTTTTCCCTGGCCAAAAAGGGAGGAAATAAATCCGAATATTATAAATCCAAATAACTTCAATCGATAACTTTTCATAAAATTGAACATATGTTAATCGCCCCCGCTCCCGCTCGGATGACACCGATAACACGCACTACTTTGGTACGCATATCCTGAAACTTCCCCATGAAGCCTGTCCGTCGACGATTGTGAATGCTCGTGACAGTTAATACATTCAAACGTTGCATAATTTGGTGATGCCGTGTGGCAATCCGAGCAACTGTTCCATCGTCCGGGACGATGCGTCGCACCGGAACCAATTGGGAAATATTGATCATGCGGAAAAAATGCCGCCGGCTGCCACGTTAATGCCCGATGACACGTTGCACAGTCGGTAGGAAACTTTGCCGTAATATGATTCGGATTCGTCGTCGCAGTATATTCTTTCAGATGACATCCAACACATTGATTGAGTGTTCCTTTGTACAAACCATTGGCATGACACGAATTGCACGAAACGGCTTCATGGATTCCGCGCGTAGGAAATTGAGTTTTGTTATGATCAAAACTTGTTCTCCATGTCAGCGCATCTGCTGTATGGCATTGAATGCAATCCGCACTGAATGCTGCTTTTCGATGATTGATCGAAATTGCGTTATCAAAATCTTTTTGATGGCACGACACACAGTTCACCGGTGTTCCGACAAATCGCAGTGTGGTGTGGCACTGCTTGCATTCAGCATTGCGGTGCTGTCCGTACAGCACGAATGGCGTATTGGAATGATTAAACTTCATCGGCAGCGCTAAAACATTCCATCCTTCCGTAGAATGACAATCGATGCATTGCAGATTCAATACACCATGCGGCGATTCCTGCCCATTCATTATGGAACAAAGCACAAAACAATAAAACATAAATCGAAACATGAATTAATTTCTCCCTGCCGGATGACATTTGTAACAAGCATTGCTGTCATAAGAATATCCGGTTACACCACTATGATCTTGATCCACGCTTGCTTTATTACTGTGCTCATGGCAATTGATGCATGAAAACACTTTAAAATTAGACGCATTCGTATGACAATCCGTGCATGTACTCCAACTGCCCGGTCGATGTTTATCGCCTGAACCGATCGGGAAAAATGGACTGTGATTAAATGTCGATGGAGTCCACCCGTTCGTCGTGTGACAAGTCGCGCACGCCGTTGGAAAATTTCCCGTAGCGTGTGCCGGATTTGTTGATGACGTATAATCTTTTTGGTGACATGTATAGCAGTCCGTAGAAGTGCCGGCATATTTGCCGCCGATGTGACAACTGCTGCATTGCGCTGTTGTATGCTTGCCGGTCAATGGAAAGTTTGATTTGCTATGATCAAACGATGCCGGACTCCACGCAGTTGTCGAATGACACACTGCACAGTTGTGATCGAAATTTCCTGTCACATGATTCGGATTAGTCGTTCCAGCAAAATCGGCTTGATGACAATTATAACATACTGTTGTCGTTCCTGCATATTGCCCGTTTTTATGGCATGTCAAACAATCGACCGCCGCATGGGCGCCGGTTAACGGGAAAGTTGTATTCCCATGGTTAAATGTCGACGGCTTCCATGCAATGGTTGAATGACAAGTCGAACAGTCATGCGAAAATTGAGCAGTCACATGATTCGGATTTGTGGCAGCGGCAAAATTTGCTTGGTGGCAAGTATAACAATCACCTGGTAAGCCTTTATATTGATCATTCACATGACACTTCGCACATTCAGTCGCAACGTGAGCTCCTGCTAATTGAAAATTCGTTTTATTATGATCGAATGTTGATGGTTTCCAAACGACATTCGTATGACATGTCAGACAGTCGTGTGACAATTGACCTTTTGCATGATTTGGTATTACTGTTTTATCAAATTGCGCTTGGTGGCAAGGGTAACATTCTTTTGGCGTTCCTTTGAAAATTCCTGACACGTGACATTTTGAGCACTCAGCTGAAACGTGTGCTCCTGCCAATTGAAATCCCGCCTTCGCATGATCAAACGTGGACGGAGACCATACTGCAGTGGAATGGCATGTTGAGCAATCGTGATTAAACTGTGCTGCTGAGTGATTTGGATTTACCGTCGCAGCATAATCTTTCTGATGACATGTGTAACAATCTGTGGCTACGTTTTTAAATTGTCCATCCTTATGGCATGAAGCGCACTGCAATGTTGTATGGATTCCCACAAGGCGGAAGTTCGTTTTATTATGATCAAATGTTGAATGCTGCCAGTCATTCATCGTATGGCAACTCAAGCACTCATGGGAGAATTGAGCGGTAACGTGATTCGGATTCGTGACAGCAATATAATTTTTTTGATGACATGAAAAACAATTGCTCGGCAATCCTGCAAACTGATTGTTGGTATGACACGAAGAACACTCCACAGAAAGATGTGCACCTTGCAGTTGAAAATTTGTCTTGGAGTGCTGGAAAATTGACGGCCGCCATCCGTTCATTGTATGGCATGTTAAACATTCATGAGACAATCTTCCCACCCGATGATTCGGCAACATTGCTTTATTAAAATCAGCTTGATGACACGCAAAGCAATCAGTTGGAGTTCCAGCAAATCGCTTTGCCGTATGACACTGGGCGCATTGGATATTCGTGTGAACACCTTGAAGTGAAAAACCCGTTGTGGTATGATTAAATTTCATAGGAACGGCAAGATCTTTCCACGAATCTGTGGTGTGACAATCTGTACACTCCTGTTTCAACGGACCATGAGGAGATTTTTGCGCCACACCGCTATTACTCATCATAATCATCATGAGCATAATCAGAAATAAATTTTTGCAGAACATCATTGAGCCGGATGACAATCGATGCATGCAGACTCCATGGGTTTATATTTGATCGTTCGTTTTTGGTTAATTATTGCCTCTTTATGACACTTTTCACATTTCACTGTTTCATGCTTCCCCGTTAGCGCAAAACGAGACTGTGAATTATGATCAAACAGTAATGCTTTCCAATTTTTTTCCGAATGACATCGTTCGCATTTTGTAATGTTGTTGACTTCAAATTGCCGTGCATGGTGATCTTCGTGACAGCGATTGCACTCTTTGGGAAGTCCGACATACTGTGGAATTCCATTTTGAGATTTATGACATTGTGCACATTTCACTTCGGCATGTTTTCCTTTTAACGGAAAATTTGTCTTCTCGTGAGAAAATTTCAGCTCATCCCATGCCTCTGTTCCATGACAGGTTTCGCATCCATTCGTCATTTTATTTTTAAACTGACCGTTGTGAACATCTTTGTGGCATGTCGTGCAGGCCAGATTCTCATTCCAATGAAATTGCTTCGTGCTTTTTGCGTTGACTTTTCCTTCAAGATGACATTTGCTGCAAGGAATTGCATTGTGTGCACCAGTTAATCGGAATCTCGACTTCTCGTGGTCAACGAGAGAATATTTTGACGGCACAAAACCTTTTTCAGAATGACACGCTTCGCAAGCGCCGCCATCGACTCGTGCATCGAATTGTTTTCCATGGGCATCGGCATGACAATCTTTACAAAACCGAAATTTCGTAATATGAAAACCGATTTCTCCGCTGGCATTTCGTGCCTTGGTATTTTTGGGATGACATTGTTCGCATTTGAGGGATGCATGTTTTCCTTTGAGAGGGAACTGCGTCGCTTCGTGATTGAATCCTGCGGTTTTCACCTGATGCCATGAATCAGTGTTATGGCATTGTGAACATTCTTGTTTAAATTTTCCTTTATGGGGATCCGCATGACATGACTTGCACGAACCAAATTCAAGATGGGTGAATTGCGTCGCCGCTCCATTATCCCATGTCTTTTTATGACACTTTGCACATTCTACCTTCGTATGCGCTCCGGCCAATTTGAATTGCGCATTGTCGTGAGAAAATTTTCCAGCGGGTTTCCACGCATTCATTGTATGACAATTCAAGCACTCCACTTTAAACTGTCCACGGTGTTCGTCTTTATGACACGAAAAACATTCCGTCCCAAGTCCAAGATACGTTGATGATTTTCTTGGATTTGAAAGTGAAAGAATATCTTTGGCAGAAATCTTCCCTTTCGTATGACATTGTTCGCATTTCAGTGCGGCATGTTTTCCTTCAAGCTTATATCCTACCTGAGCGTGATCGAATGTTCCTTTGTCAAATCGAATCAATGTAAAATTTCTTCCATGATGCTCTTTATGGCATTCTACACACTGTTTACCTTTTAATGTCGCATGATATCCCTTATTTTTTTCCATGCGCACTTTAATCTCTTTATGACAGTTCAAACAATTGTCATTGGACAACGCCTTCCCCATCGTATGGCACTGCGTACAATTGTCAATCCCTTCCAATTCTTTATGCGCATTCGATAATTCACCGGGTGAAATTTGCGCAAACCCATTCCGGACTATCACCAGGAAAAAGAATATATACAGTGCATAGCGAATCATTTATTTCTTCTCCAACAAAGAATTATGTTCTCGTACCGTCTTTGCTTCATCACTGTTCGGATCGCGCTGAAGCAAAACATTCCACACGTTCATTGCTTCCGTTTTCTTCCCTTCTGTCGCGAGAATTGCTCCTTTGTTATAGAGCGCACGGGAATGATATTTATTGTTCTTTAATATCTTTTCCGTTGTTTGCAAAGCTTTCTCATAATTGTGGTCATTAAAATAACAAACCGATAGATCAAGCAACAAGGAATCATTGTGAGGCTGAAGAGATACCGCTTTTTCAAAATACACGATTGCCTCTTTATGCTGATGGCCATCCATCAATAATTGAGTAAGCATCTTAAGATGCGATACATTTGAAGAATTTTGTTCAATCGATTTTTTTAACTGGGTAACCTGTTCAGTAAACGCCGCCGCTACATTTGCTTTCGATGGAGCTAAAAATTCTCCTGCGTTGGGTTCGGTTGACGGCTGGTCATGTTTTTCGGTTTTAACGAAATGAGGCGTATTACGGAACAAAATGATATAAAAAGCACCTGCCACAATCAGCACAATAGCGACTATTTTTACACTCTTATTGATGATCATATTCAAAATATCCAGGTGTATCCGAATGCAATAGCGACACCGATGTGCACAAACAGGATAATAAACATGATGATTGTGAAAGGAAGATGGATTACATGCCAGTAATGAAAATAAAACTTTAATTGTTCAAGAAACTGAATACGCCGCGTCAATTTAATGCGTTCGCTGGCAATCATAGCAATTTTGTGGATTGTCGATCGATCGACCGAATGCTTGTGCAGATGACGCACAATATTGTTTATCCGATGGTGAAGTGTCAAATCTCCAACAATAAAAAAAAGGAGAAGTGAAAAGATTGATTTTGAATTCCTATGTTTCGGAGAAGCAAGAGCATCAATTTTTTTAACGTCAATTTCATCTAATCCATATTCTTCGACCAATTGCAGCCGGAAGTATGAATTCGATTCCTCAAGTTCCTTGATGCTCAATTCATTTCCTTGAATTCCTTTCGGGATTTGGACATACAGGTACCTGCCAACTATGCCGCTAAGAGCAACTGCCGTCATACTCCAGAAACTTACGGCAACGATTCCTCCGAATTTAAATGTTGTGTGGAATAAGACAAGAAGCGGTCCCACAAGACATAAAAAAATGTGAAATTCCAGAAAATGTTTAATTTTGCCAATTTGATTGAATGCACGAATTCTTTTTCGAGAAGAATATGTTGCAACACCAATGATAATCATCGCTGTGCCGATTATACCATACCCATGACCTTCTATACCGCTCGGTTTCAATTCATCGTACCGGGGATGAAATGGACGTTCTTCGAATGAAAGGAAATAATAATCGTAATTGCGTAATGCAATTGTTAGAACGGCTACACTGCCAACTAAAAATAAGAATCCAAGAAAAATCTGATGAGCATGTTTCTTCATGTAATCCAGTTATTGAAGAATAAGTTTACTTTATACACAATTAATAATACGCATTTCGGACAAAATTTAAAATACGCTAGATCACTTATTTTGCAGCAATTAAGAGGGTTTTGTCTTTATTCTTTTTTCACACAAGGCATAAGCTGTTGCAATTTTTTACAATGAATTAAAAAATCTTATGACTCGTAAAAATACCAGGCAGTGGAAAAAATTTATTTTTGTGATTGTGTCAATTGAAGTACACCCGTCGGGATTTGAACCCGAAACCTTCAGCTTCGGAGGCTGACGCTCTATCCAGTTGAGCTACGGGTGCATGGTTTTTTCACACTCAATTACAAAATCCTTTTAGGATTGTGCGACGAGTACGAAGAGCTTAAAAGCAGAAGTTGGATAAAGTTTTTGTACACCCGGAGGGACTTGAACCCCCAACCCTCAGATTCGAAGTCTGATGCTCTATCCAGTTGAGCTACGGGTGCGAGATATTGAAATTATGCGTTTACGGAATATTCGTTTGGATTGAATTCTGTATTCGTTAAATTTAATAGTAAGAAAAAATTGAGTTAATTTCAATGACGAATATTATGCTGAAAGTTGAACACAACGCTGGTATTATCGCAACAATGGAGAAATGTTGAACACAATAATTTGTCATCGTTCAGAGATAACTTCCATTGATAATGTAGAAAAAGAATATTTCCAGAGTGTCGATTATAACGAGAAGCTGCAATTTGCAGACGGAAGCCCATCACCGAACTCAATTCGGACACAAGTTCGCTTGGAGTATTCTGATTCGATGCTGTTTGTTTTGTTCAATGGAAACTATGAACAATTAAATTTATCCGATACGCTTTACCGTGATTCTTCAACGGGGAAAACGATGAAACTATGGAAACATGCGGACGTTGTTGAAGTGTTTGTGGGACCCGATGCAAGGCACACAAAACGATACAAAGAATTTCAAGTATCACCCGATGGAGCTTGGCTGGACATTGAGCAAGACCGAATGTTGTCAAAAAAATCAAATCACTTTTGGCGCTCAGGTTTTCGTTCGCATTCAATCATTGATGAGCAAGAGAAAAAATGGTACGCCGGTTTTGCTATTCCGTGGATCTGCTTAGGTGAATCTTTTCATAGA
Source organism: Ignavibacteriales bacterium (assembly GCA_037443785.1). Taxonomy (GTDB): domain Bacteria; phylum Bacteroidota; class Ignavibacteria; order UBA10030; family UBA8401; genus JAQUOA01. The sequence goes on from JBBINR010000004.1 coordinate 101,362, forward strand.
GAGAGATTGTGGCATATTAATCTTTATCGCGCAAAAGCAGAAGAACACGGACTCGAATTACAATCATGGTGTGCAACGGGATATGGCGATCACTGTTTTCATCGTCCCGAAAAATTCGGAGCAATAGTCTTTCGCTAGTCTCTGTTTCGATAACTACTCGGCCATTGACGGAAGAGAAAAATAAAACGTTGCCCCCTCATTCTCTTTTCCTTCTGCCCAAATTTTCCCCCCATGCCGCTGAATAATCCTTTGAACAATTGCCAACCCAACACCGCTCCCTTCAAAATCTTCTTTCGTGTGCAGCCTCTGGAAAACTCCAAAGAGCTTCGATTGATATTCCGGATTAAACCCGATGCCGGAATCTTTGACAAAATAAGTGGTAAAACCATTTTCTTGCAAACTGTCGATTTCTATTTTTCGTTCTTTACTCTTCGACGTATATTTTACGGCATTAGAAATTAAATTTGTCCAGACTTGTTTCATTAATCCAGCATCGCCCATAACATCCGGAAGAGGATGAACACTAAATGAAATATTTTTCCGATCTGCCTCCGGTACCACTTCATCATACATTGAAACAGCAAGGGACGCCATCTCAATGCGAGAGAAATTCAATTCTGTTCTTGTTGAACGAGAAAGATCGAGTAAACCTGATATCAGTTCATCCATTCTACTTGTACTATCTCGAATAATAGTCACCAATCTTTTCCCTTCATCATCAAACAGGTGAGAATAATCATCGGACAGTATCTGAGCAAATCCATCAATCGCACGTAATGGCGACCGAAGATCATGGGAAACAGAATACGAGAACGCTTCCAATTCCCTATTCGCTGATTCAAGCTGTGCCGTTCGTTGTTGAATGCGCTGTTCAAGATTTTTATTGAGTAACTGAATTTCCACTTCTGCCCGTATACGTTCGGTCATGTCGTTGCACACTACCAAGATCACGATGTTGTTGTTTGCATCTTTCATTGCATAGGCAACTTCATTCACCATTAAAATACTTCCATTCTTATGAACTTTTCGAAATTCCCCATGCATGACTGTCCCAATATTTTGGACACAATCATCGATGATTTTTTTTGCTCTCCTGACATCTTCAGCCACAAACAATGAGAGCACTGAAGTTCCGAGTAATTGTTTGGGTTTAAAACCAAGATGTTCCGTCACTAATTTACTAATTGATTGAATCGTTCCATTGCTGTCCAACGTAAAGTACATTACGGGGCTATTTTCATACAGTGCCCTAAATTTTTCTTCGCTGTCGCGGATAAGCGCATTTTGTTTCCCAATTTGTTCCATCGCTGCGTTAAATGCATTGCTCACAACTCCGACTTCATTATTCATGACAATTGGAATGGGAATCGAAAACTCACTTGTTCCCATTCGTTCCACTCCATCCAACAATAGTTTTAATTGTCGAAGAATACTGTACGAAAGTCCGAAGGCAAACAATGTTCCTATGAGTATGGCCGCAAGTGTATACAAAATTCCCTGACGATTGACATATTCGATATGTAAACGATTTTCCGTAAGATTTTCCGCAACTCGCGCCCATCCCAATAATGTTTCGTTGGCAAAAATCGGTACGGCTGTTTCAACATTATCGTCCGTGGAAAAAAGTACAACAGCCGTCTGAGGTCCTTTGAGAAGATTAACACTGATTGAGTCTTGCAAATACATTCCGACTTTAGTTTGGTCCGTATGACTCATCACATGCCCATCCGGATCAATTACCATAGCGTATAATATTGACTTATCTTTCGAAAAAGCCTGCATCACCTCCTGTAGTCCAACAAGATCATCCGACCGAAGCCACTCTTCACTGCTCGTCGCGAGCAGCATTGTCTGGAACATCGTCTCCCGATTTGTTTTTTCAGTTAAGAAAGCCTTTTGACGATGTGTAAGATCGTAGACAAAGATCGTCATCAAAACCAAATGCACCATTGCTACACCAATAATCAATTGCCGACGAATAGATTTCCCAATAATCCACGAAAGAGCATTTAGCATTAATTTTTCCCCCCTACGGCGGGCAATGAACCGAATTGTTTCTGATATTTTTTCAGAAAATTGTTTACGGTTGTCACATATTCTTTTTCAGAAATCTCAACAAAACGAGAAAGGTTTATTTTTTTTAGAATAGTTTTCCCTTCGTCTGTTGTGTGCAAAGAAAATAGTGCGTTTGAAAATATGTTTACATGGCTTTTAGGAATATCATTCCTCACGACCAGTCCATTATTGATCAGTGGATCGGTCTTCCATTGAACTTTAAGTTCCTGCGCAATCTCCGGATGCTCTGATGCAAATGATTCCCACGGAGGCGGCCATGTACATCCGGCTTTCGTTTTTCCCATATAGACATTCATAATAGAAGATTCTTGTGAACCGACATACCTGCACTCTGCATCTTTTTCTACATTAAGCCCTTTCATTTTCAAAAAGTATTTCGGCATCATCGCTGCGGCAAGCGCTGTTTTTGAAGGGAAACTAATCGCCGCTCCACGTAAATCTTCAACGGACTTTATTGTACTATCTTCGTGAACAATAATAATTCCATAAAATCGGCTGTCATCCCCCATTTTCCCGAAAATAGTGTAGCCGTACAGAATTGTCTGAACACTTTGATATGGATTCGGCAAGGCAAAATGGAACTTACGTTCAAAAAGTTTTTGCTCGAACGAATTATAATCGCGTGACGCTTCTAACCGAACCGAAAATTCAGTTGTCGATTTATTGATGTAATCGACAAGAGGTTGATACACCTCAAAAAATCGTGAAGGATTATGCAAAGGATGGACAGCAAAAATATATTCAGGAACGGTTCCGTGAATCGTCGAAGTTTTTCCATACAACGGTGTGTACTGCTGTTTGCTGCTCTTCGAACAGCAAGCAAAAAAAAGGATACCGATCGCCAGAGTTACACGGAACAACTTTGAAGAATGAACCATTGCGACACCTCAGTTCATTATCTGGGAAGATACTCACTCAATAAAATTTTCTTATCACTTGACGGAATATTCCCATCACCATGAATAATTAAGTCAACAACTTTTTTAACATTTGGGGAGGTATCAATGAGTGTGAAAAAAACTACCGGGATACTGACAGATCGAACCAGTTTTTGATTTCGAAGGAATAATTTCATACACCAGTTCCTACGATGTTCAGTTGCGCACTTTGTGCACTGAGAAAATTTTCGACCTCAGCAAACGAAATACGTGTAGGATGACAAGTTAGACTGTATAGATCCTAGAATGATTAGCATCTATCACAACGTTAAGGTAGGTATGAATGAAAAGAAAAACAATATGAAACCGATGTCAATCGTCAACAAACAGACTATTCCGTCTGCTATAATGTTTTTTGAAATTACAGAATATTTGTGAATCTCAAATATTGTTATGAATTTAATATTGAATCTATCGTTTGTTCCTCTTCATGCGCAAATGATGAAGTTTTTAATATTCCCAGTGCATCTTCGATTTGCGCAACACGGCTTGCTCCAATAAGAACTGAAGTCACTTCAGGTTTACGCACTACCCACGCAAGCGCCATTTGTGCTAACGTTTGTCCACGTTTCTTCGCAAGATCATTTAAGCGGCGGATCTTCGATACTCTTTCTTCCGTCACATGCTCTGGTCGCAAAAATCCGTTCGGCTTTCCTGCGCGAGAATCAGAAGGAATCCCGTGAAGATATCTATCCGTCAGTAAACCTTGAGCAAGCGGAGAAAATGGAATGCATCCCATTCCTTCTTCGTTCAGTGTTCGCAGTAAATCTTTTTCTACCCAGCGTTCAAACATGTTGTATTTTGGCTGGTGAATAAGGCACGGGGTTCCAAGTGACCGGAGTATTTGAGCCGCTTTGCGAGTATCATCCGCACCGTAATTTGAAATGCCGACATACAATGCTTTTCCGCTTCGCACAATTTGATCAAGTGCACCCATGGTTTCTTCAAGCGGTGTGTTCGGATCGAACCGATGACTATAAAAAATATCGACATACTCTAATCCCATTCGCTTCAGGCTTTGATCAAGGCTGGCAATCAAATATTTTCTCGAGCCCCACTCGCCGTACGGGCCCGGCCACATCAGATATCCGGCTTTAGATGAAATAATAAGTTCATCTCTGTACGGAAGTAAATCCTCCTCGAGTATTTTCCCAAAATTTTTCTCTGCAGTTCCCGGCGGCGGACCATAATTATTGGCGAGATCAAAATGTGTGATGCCATGATCGAAAGCATAATGAATCATTGCTCGTGAATTTCCGAGATCATCAACATCGCCAAAATTGTGCCACAAACCGAGTGATACGAGCGGAAGTTTCAATCCGCTTCGTCCAATTCTATTATATCGCATTGACTCGTAGCGATTTTCAGCAGCAACATATTTTTTCATACTACGCTCTTTAGATTTGATTAGAATAAATACTGGGGATATTTTTTTCGTGTGTGAAAAAGGTATAAGAAAAACAGTAAAGAAACAACGATGAATAGCGATAGGAATTAGAATATAAGGTCGCGACGACTTAATAATCTTTTCGTTTAAAATCAAAAACTCCGGTTTTCCCGGAGTTTTTGACATTAGATTCAATGGACGGTTAAAATTCAGGCATATCGTACAGACCACCGGCATTAATGACATCCGTATAGCCCGCAGATTTTAACATACGCGCCGCGTATGCACTTCGAGCGCCGGAAGCACAATATACAATAATCGGCTTGCTCTTTTCCCCAAACTCTTCAATCCGAAATTGCATCTGTTCTACCGGAATGTTTATTGCATTGGGATAATGTTCTTCCCCAAATTCTTCCGATGTTCGCACGTCAACAATCTTTGCACCTGATTTTAATTTTTCAACTAACCCTGCCATTTATTTTTTCCTTTATAAATTATTTGTAAATGTTTTATAATTCAAAATTCCAACCGTCAATCCACTTTGCCGAGGAATATCCACCGGCAATATTAAACACCTTGGTAAATCCTTCTGCTTTCAAAATTTGTAATGTTGTATGCCCTAAAAATCCATCTTTGCTTAAGATATAAATAATTTTGCCTTTCGGAATCTCTTCTAAACGATCTCGCACTTCGTCCGCAGGAATATGCAGCACCTCTCGTAATGGCGCTTTTGCTTGTTCACCAATTGTTCGCACATCCAAAATAATACCAGAATCATTGGAAAGTTCTTGTAGAACTTCTGTCGGAGTTTTTAATGGACTGAATCCAGTAATATTATTCAAACCAACAAACGATGCTAAGTTAACCGGATCGTTTGCGCTGTTATACGGCGGTGCGTACGCAAGATCTATTTCGGATAAATCTTCCAATGTCATCTTTCCATGGAGCGCCGTCGCCAGAACATCAATACGTTTTTCAACTCCAACTTGACCGTACGCTTGACCACCAAGAAGTTTTGACGTCTTCTTATCATACACAAGTTTTAATGCAAGCGGTTTGCCTCCGGGAAAATATGTCACATGATTATCCTTAAACACGTACGAAACTCCAACATCGAAACCAGCATCGCGCGCCGCTTTTTCAGAAAGCCCGGTTGAAGCTGCAGTGTAATCAAAAAGCTTTACGACTGAAGTCCCCAGTGCCCCCCGATACTTCATCTTCCCTCCGAGAGCATTGGTAGCGGCAATTCTTCCCTGCCTATTTGCCGGTCCTGCTAAAGGAATACGTACTTTTTTTCCGTGAATTTTATTCACGATCTCAACCATGTCACCCGCTGCAAATATATTCGGATCACTTGTTCCCATCGTTTCGTCAACAATAAGTCCGCCGCTTTTTCCAATCTCGAGTCCTGCTTCTTTTGCAAGTGTTAATTCCGGGCGGACACCGATCGATAAAAGAACCATCTCAGCGGCAACAGAAGTTCCGTTACTTAAAACGACCGAATCGTTTCTAATCTCTGACAATCCAACATTTGTTTGTATCGTAATTCCTTTTTCTTCAAGACCGGATTTAATCATCGCACCAAATTCCGGATCCATGAGAATCATTACTTGTGGAGCAAGCTCAACGATGGTAACAGTAATTCCACGTACGTGAAGAGCTTCTGCCATCTCTAATCCAATAAATCCACCGCCTGCGACAACGGCACTTTTCGGTTTTTTCTCTTCAATGAATTTATGAATCCGATCCATATCCGGAATTGTCCAGAGTTTGAACACATGGTCTTGAGTTACTCCGTTCAGCGGCGGAACAACCGGCGATCCGCCTTGGGCAAGGATCAAAGCATCATACAAAAATGTTTCCGCGCCATTCGTTGTTTTGGCAATGATTTTTTTGTCTCCGCGGATAATCTTTATTGCCTCGGTATTAGTTCGCACATTTACGCGATAGCGGCTGAAAAATCCTTCGGGTGTTTGCAGCAATAAATTCGATCGCCGTTGAATATCCCTGCTGATAAAATATGGTAATCCGCAGTTCGCAAAGCTTACGTACGGCCCTTTTTCAAGCACTGTAATCTCTGCAGTTTCGTCTAATCTTCTAACACGTGCAGCAGCTGTTGCACCGCCGGCAACGCCGCCAATGATAATTATTTTCTTAGGTTCTTTTTGTTTCATGGTCTAATATTAAATATTGATGTTTCATTAATATGATGCATCGAAAGATAAAAAGATTCTTAAAAGCATCATTTTTATGAGGACAAAAACGTGATTCAGTGCATCAAATTGGAAAACAATCATGGTAAAATAGAGAATTATGAATTTTGACGACGAATTACTTTCTGAGACAGAATTTACGCGGTCCAATGAACGGCTTCGAACCGAATATATATCGAAGCACTGCGCGGCAGTTGAAAAGATGATTCATAACGTATCATCTCGAAGGGAAGCAAGAAAAATTGCCGACCAAGCATGCAAAGCATTTGAAGAAAAATGTCACAGCACAATTATCCGCAATGCATTAATAAAACGAATTGATGAAATAATCGACTCTTCTTGGAATTAAGATCTGAGGTTATGTGTTATTTTTGTATCTTGTAGATGAAAACGAAAATCGACATGAAAAAAATACTCATTGCACTATTTGCAATTTCGACATTTCTCAGCGGTCAAACCACATCACCATATTCACTGCGGTGGAATACTGATGGTTGGATCATCGGTTCATCCACTGTTGCAGGAATCGGTGCATATACAATTGAAACAAATTTACCGTCGCTCACGCTCAACGAAATTCAGTCGCTTGATAAAAACAATATCAACCCAATAGATAGACTTACCGCTGGAAACTATAATGAGAAACAATCAAAAATCAGTGATGTTTTAGTCGGTGTGGTTATCGTGTCTCCATTAAGCTTAATGATTGATGAACACGCTCGGAAAGATTTTTTCACACTTGGAACGATGTACGCCGAAACGGCGATGCTTACCGCAATCCTTCCTTCGCTTGGTAAAGGAACGGCAAAACGGATCCGTCCATTTGTGTATAACTCGTCTGTTCCGCTTGATCTTCGATTGGAAAGCGATGCTGAACGGTCTTTCTTTTCACGACATTCGTCATTCGCATTTTCAATGGCCGTGCTGACATCAACCGTCTACAGCGATTATTTTCCCGATTCAAAATTTAAATCGTATGTGTGGATCGGCTCGTTAGGACTTGCTTCAACTGTGGCAGTGCTTCGTGTAACATCCGGCTCTCATTTTATTTCAGATGTCGTCGTTGGTGCAGTCGTCGGCAGTGCGGTAGGATATTTTATTCCATACATACATCGGAATTCACCGGAGTCATCAAGTTCGCTGGGCATTTCTCCTCTTGTTTCTCCTCCCACTCAGGGAATTTCATTGTCGTTTCAATTTTAAAAATATTGTTGCCGGCAGTTTCAAAAGAAATTCATTTGCATTTTCTTCAAGTGCATTTTTCTCAACGGACGAGCTCTTCCTGCCGTTTTTCGCAATTTCTTTTTTAATAACTTCTCTGACACAACTGGATCGAATTCTTCCTTCAATTTTTTAGCGGTATACCCGAACGGCTGGAGCAGTGTTTCGGCCGCATCAAAAAGCAGGTCGGCATATTTGTTCGGATCATAGCCATCGTCCAATGCATACAACGCCAGCGGTTTTGCTTTCTGAGGATCTTTCTTTCCCGTTGCATCGGTGATGATGTATTCTATCGATTCTCCGGCTGAAAGCTGTACGCCTGCCTCTTCCAGTGTCTGCGAAACGATGGCGTTGATGCTCTTATTGGCATATTCGTACGGATCTTTTGAAATATTCCGACAGATGACAAGATCGAATGGAGAGACCGATCCGCGGTATAAATCGTCGACATATTTTTTTAAGATTTGAAAAATATCTTCCAAGTGATATTTGATTTCGGCAATTGTTTTGTATGTTCCCAATTGTTCAAGCATTTCATTCTGCATTTTCTTGACATATTGGCATGTATCATGGCGCCGCACTTCTAATCCGCGGACTTTCATTTCTCCGTGATCGTACATTCCCACATACCGCGTTGCTGTGGGAATATCTTCATCCATTTTTGAGGTTGGGAAAAGAATCCAGTTGTAAATGCCGTCGAGAGAAATTTTCACACCAACTTCTTTTCCAATTTTTAGTGCAAGACGTTCATAGTCATCCTTTGTTGCATCTTTTTTCTTCAACCAGACACAATCCACAATGGCATGAATAAGTTCAAATCCTTCTTCTTCTGCGATTTCTTTTGCACGAAGCAATCCTTCACGCGCAAATGCGTTCACCGCCTCATGTGCTTCGATCCTTCCCATGCGTGATTTTTTGAAACCGAGATATCCGAAGCATGTCACCAAAATCCATTTCAGTCCGTTCTGCATCCGACCATACTTTTGACGCAGTTCTTCCGTCGGCGCAGTTTTTTTCCAGTCTTTATACGTCGCCCGTTTTTTTATAATTGGATCAAGCGTTTCAGGGACAAATCCTTTATGTTTTTCACATAAGCGGTAGTCCAATTCCGGCACGCGGTGTTTCGAATCCGGACAGCAGAGACAGTCGATCGTTTCGGATGAAATATTGTGATTGCGCATGAGCGTGGGATACATCGATGCAAAATCCAATTCCGCAACCTGTTCGTGATAGCCCTTCGGCGGGAGAAAGTGCAATCCGCCGCGATCGGATTTTAACAACGTACTGAGCGTTTTAAATGATTCTTTGATCGGGCGCTTGTACGGAACAAGAACATTGTTTCGGTACGCCCATGAAATTTGCATTGATGACAATGCTGAACCGATCGATGTTCGCGCTTGATGCTGAATGCCGATCTGCGAAAGACGCGAAAGATCAAACAGGCCATCCAGATCCGCTTCACCAACGATAAAAGAATTTTCTTTATCAATGTGCCACCGCCCGGCAAGTTCAAATACGCCGTCGCGGTGTTTGATGCTTCCATAACTGAAATAACTTACCGCCTTTGTTGTGATATAATTTGCATTCGGATCACGATTTAATTTTAAAGGAACATGATATTGTTGTGCCAGCGACGCCAGCAACGGAAGCAATGACGAGTCGCCGTATTCCGTGAGTATCACATCCGGATCGTACTGTTCAAGATAGTAATTGATCTGGGTAAGAAGCTCCAGCGGATTTTCCTGCTGCAACAGATGTGTTGTTCCATCGACATGAACTTCAATTTCTAATGTGCGTTGATACTTTGGAGCGAAAAGTTTCATCGATGGTGTCAACGTCATGATGGAAAGATCGGGAACAGAATATTTTATATCGTCATATTTCTCTAAAAGATTCCAACGTACTAAGATGTTTTCTTCTATTTCATACTCGCCGAATGCCAGCGGAAACAACTGCGTCACGTAATAGAACAATTGCATCACTTTAATATCCGCACCGTAGAATTTGTAGAAATTAAAATGTTTGGAAAGCGCAAAGACTGTTTTTTGGAACATCATCGGATTGTGAACGGAAATTTCCAACACAGAAATTATCACGTGTGAATACAAATCTCGTTTCTCGACTCTCCGCAGAGAAATTTCCGACGGCAATTGTTTCCGAATTGAATGAAGGAATTTTTCTTCATCCTTCGTCAAATTCATATAAAACATCGGCTGAAAAGGATATCGAACGTGATGCTTCTTTCCTTCTCTATCGATCAGCCATACGGCAATGCCGTGTTCCGTGGCGTAGGCGTCAAACAACCATCCGTTGATTATCATATCTGTTCTCCGTAATCGCGAAGTTTATCCGTCATGGCACGAATTTGTTTTTGCTGTTCAATCAGAATTGCAAGCAGAATACTTTCGAACGGCATCGGGCGCGCCTGAATGGAAATCGCCGGAAGATTCATTTTGGCAAACGTGAACAGTTCATCAAAAACGCCTTGATCTTCTTTCCGAAGCGCCCGTCGGAATTGTGACCAGCTGCTTTCTTCGAACTGAATAAGCATTGTTGCCGTTGGCGTTGTCCTTCCCATGTGTGTTCTCCTCTAGAATGATATGTTGAGAAAAATCGTGCTGCTCAAGCCGGTACTGCACATCGGACATCGCAGACATCTGCAAAAAAAGTTTTTCGCGTTCCTTCAATTGAAAATGCGGAAGCGACGACACAAGCAAAGTTGAAACACCGTTCGCTTTCAGAGAAACAAGCGTCTGCTTGATGCGCCGCAAAATATCCACGACATCGGTAATCGGCACCTGGTCATCATCAAACAGATCGATTAATCCATACACAATCACAATGTGCGATTGTACGGTTTGAAGAAATTCAAACAATCCATCGGTGATTGAAATATCGAGCTGGTAGCACGTGTACGCGCGCGTGATATACGTACGATCCAAAAAATCATAGGGTGAAAGATTTTTATACCGCGCAAGCCGCGCCAGCAGATACGGATCAAGACGATTGGCGCCGTCGATCACCACAAGCGCATGGGCGTGCGTTAAAATTTCTGATGCGATCATCATGGCAAGTGAATAAACTTTCCGCTCGCCGTACAACAATCCAATCTTTCCCGGCGGCGCCGTAAAGTGTTGATTGACAAAAACGTGTGGTGAAAGAGAGTGATTCATTTGAAGACGCTAAGTGATACCTAAAAACAAAAACCCGACTACAGAGTGGTTGCATCCACTTCTATAGTCGGGCTTGTCCGAAGGACTCCTTCGGAGATAATTTCAACAACCCAACTGCTATGTTATATAACTGTGAATAAGGGCTTTACCCTGTACTTATGTTCCTGTTTTCATTCTTCGCAATTTGGAACGAAAACTTACTTCAATTTCTCCTGCTATTTTTCCATTTTGTTTCGGAACAGATATGTCGATTGATCCATAGTGATCGTCGGGAACTGCATATCCTAAAACTTCAAGAATTTTTTTGAGATAGTTGTTGACCAACCGCTCTTGTTCCGGCGTATATGAAGAAGTTGTTACCATATTTTAGCTCCTTACGACGCACGACGAAAATTGGTTAGCTCATCAATCCGTTTTTTATCCAACGCACGGATCATTCCGATGACTACGCCAAGCACCCGAAAATTTTCGTCATGCCTGCTCACAACAATCGGCTTATACTTTTTATTTTCGGGCTGAAGCGTAACGCTGTTTCCATCACGATAATATCGCTTAATGGTCGGATCACCTTCTACCGCTGCTACAACAATTTCACCATTGCGCGGTTCACGTTTCGGATCAACAAATAAGAGATCGCCTGTTCCCAATTGTGCATCTTTCATGCTATCGCCGCGGACGTAAATGCCGAAAAGATCTTCGGAACCGGAAACATATTTCTTTACTTCAAACGTGTCAACCATATTTTCCTGTGACATGAACGGATGTCCTGCCGGTGCACTGCCGTAAATCGGAATCCCTTCCGGCTTGTTCATCAACAGTTCAATGCCGCGCGAAATGTTCGGCACGTACCGCAAAATTTTCTTCCGGTCCAGAACCAATAAATGGTCCCGCACGGCATTCACACCGATATTCAGTTTCTCGGCAATCTCCGACAACGTCGGCGGAATATGGTGCTCACTGACGTGCGAAAGTATCGCATCATACACTTTTTGCTGGGCTGAGGTCAATTGTTGTTTGCTCATAATATTTACTGTAATTATTTATGCTGTAAAAATATACAGCAAATTGAATGCTTTGTCAAGTGATTTTTTGGAAATATTTTTGGATGTTTTAATTGCTGTTGTTTGGTTTGAAATAAAAATCCTACCAAAACTATTCCGAGTATTTCCGGATTTTTCAAATTCTTTCTACTATGAATACCATGAGATTATTTTTGTTGACCGCTCTATTGATGTTTCAATGTTCATCTTCACAAGAAAGAAGCGAAACATACAGCCCCTATAAATCGAACTGGACCATTGACGGACTGACACTCGGTGCCGGACTTGCCGTAGCGTTTTCCGCCGCCGCAGTCGATGACCAGTTGACGAAACCGACAACAGCCGAAATCGGTGCTCTCAATAAAAACGAAGTGAACTTTTTTGATCGAATTGCAGCGGGAAATTATTCTAAACTGCAAATGACGGCAAGCGACATCGTTCTCTACTCCACTTTTGTTTCACCATTAGCACTTCTCGTTGACGACAACATCCGGAATGATTGGGGAACAATTACAACGATGTATTGTGAGATGGCATTGTTCTCTAATTTTGTGCCGTCATACGGTAAAGGAAGCGTAAAACGATTTCGTCCTTATGCGTACAGCTCATCAGCTTAGTTAGATGATAAGCAGAATGCTGAAGCACGCCGTTCATTCTTTTCCGGACATTCGACCAGAGCATTTGCCGCGGGAATTATGACGGCTGTGATTTATGAAGGTTATTTTCCTGCTTCAGAGTACCGAACTCATGTGTGGATTGCATCATTAACAGCGGCATCATCCTGTGCGTTGCTCAGAGTGACATCAGGTGCTCATTTCCCTACCGATGTTCTGGTTGGTGCGGCAGTGGGCAGCGGCATAGGATATCTCATTCCGTATATCCATCGCAATTCATCCCACCACCTTAGCCTTCTTCCGACAATTTCACCATTTGGCAACAGCATAACATTGGCTATACGATTCTAAAAAACAGAAAAGCCATCCGAACTTCGGATGGCTTTCTTCTCCATCAGTAAAATAGAGATTAGTCTTATTTTGCTTTCTTTGGAAAAAATGATAATTCCTTTTCAACAGTTCGCAGCACCATCAAGATAATTCCGGACGGGAGAAAGAATAGCTCAAACGGTATCGTATATAGTGACAACACAAAGGCGATAATAACAAATACAACATATACAGATAATCTCACGGTTCGTCGTTTAACTGATGTATGCTCTTCCATAAACAATCCTTAATGATGTCCACCGCGATGTTCCTGTTCTGATCCATGACCACCGCCACTGTTTCCACCGCCGCCGTTGCCGCCACCATGATTTCCATGATCATCACCTGCTTCGCCTGCACCATTTCCGTGATCATCATTGCCCTCATGCTCTTCTCCTTCGTGTTCACCATGATGACGATCCCAAAATTCTTTCAACCACACATCAAATTTAACAGATTGCTCAGCGGTTAAGATAGATCGAACGGATGCGATGAATTGATCGCGTGCAATCTTGACCAGCACGTGTGCCGAATCTTCAGAAATTGAATCTGCGCGATAGAGTTTCTTGATTTCTTTCAGTGTTTCAAATAACGTTTGGCCAAATACTTTCACGCTATCAAATTGTGCATCGGTTAATCCTAGAAATGTTTTCAACGATCCCAACATTCTGCCATGATGCAACGAATCGTGAGCAACACTGTCTTGTTCCATTACCACAAGTTGTGAATCTGTTGCAACAACTGTTTTAAGCATCGAAGTTTCACTGAACGCTACATCGCTCGTTGAAATCATTGCGGAAGATGCACCTGCCGCGGTAGGATTAGTTCTGTCGCATCCGACAATCATTAACAAGAACACCCACAACGCGAATAAATGTTTCATACCAACTCCTTTGAAATTAATTAATGGTGAATAACGGCTCATTTCTTAGAATCATTGTATTTGTCTCTTAATTAATCAATCCTTGTGCCAGCCTAAAAACACACAAAATTCTCTTTTTTAGTCATCGAAGAAATTAATTTGTGCAAACCTTGCATGAACACGCATGTATTGCACGGGTTTAAAATAAAAAACCCGAGCAGTGCTCGGGCTCTGAACGAAGTACTGAAATTATTTATTTCACTTTTACATCGATCAATTTTGGCTTTGCCTCTTCTGCTTTCGGCAGTGTCAATGTCAGAATGCCATTGTTGTATTGTGCATCAATGTTTTCCGATTTGATTGAACCGGGAATTGTAAATGAGCGTTCGAACGCACCATAGCTTCGTTCGATTCTGTGAAAGTTCTTCTCTTTCTTTTCGAACTCATCTTTCTTCTCACCGCGGATAGTGAGAACATTATTTTCCAACGTGATCTTTACATCATCCTTCGTCATTCCGGGAAGCTCTGCTTTGAGGATGTAGCTATCGTTGTTCTCAACAACATCAACCGCAGGAGTCCAATCGCGCGTAAAGAAAGAATCATCCGCCAACATGTCTCCGCGAAAAAATTCGTCGAACATCCTGTTCATGTCTCTTCGAAGCAATTCGAGCCCGCGAAATGCCGGAAACTCTTCGCCCCGTCGAACCATCTCTTGCGATGGATTTCTTTTGATCAGTGACATAACAATCGCTCCTTTCTTAAAGGCAATGAATTAATTAATTGATATTTCTTTCGGCAAAAATTGCTGTTTTTTGTTTAAGGTTACGGTCAACACTCCGAGATCGTGCGATGCATTCACACTGTTTACATCAATATTGTCAGCGATAGAAAACTCGCGCCGATATTGTTTTGTATTTTCAGTGCTATCGTCTGCAAAATAATCCGCAACATCTGCCGTTACTACCAGTTCGTTGTTTTCAATTTTTGCGTTGATTTTTTCTTTTATCGCACCGGGAATATCCAGCGTTACGACATATGAATTTTTTGTTTCAACAATATTCACCGAGGGAATAATTGTTTTGATTGAATTTTTTATTTCAGCTGTCATTGTGTTATATCCTCTCTGTCATCAATTATTTAATGGAAATTTCTTTTGGCTTTGCTTCTTGGGCTTTCGGAAGAACAATTCGAAGCATTCCGTTTTCGTGCGTAGCGGAAATTTTGTCTTCAGCAACCGGATAAGGAAGATCGATCGATCGTTCAAACTTTCCGTACGAAATTTCGTTGCGAAGCCATTGCTCCGATTCCTTCAATTCAGGTTGTTTGCGTTCTGCCGCAACGGTAAGCACGCCATCATGCAGTGTCACTTTTACCTCTTCTTTACGAACGCCGGGGATTTCCATGACGACATTCAACAAATCGCCCGCATCCTTCATGGCAACTCTGCGTGTCGATTCGGAAAAATTTATCCGATGAAAAATTGAATTCGATGGATAAAGAAGTTCATCGATTTCACTGAAGAGTGATGGAATGGTTTGATATCGTACTAACATAGTTCTGCTCCTTTGGTGGTTGATTATATTTTTGTGACTGCTCATTTAATATATTTTCAATCAACGTGCCAAAAGAAAACTGATGAAAATTGGGAAATTTTTGAGAATGGAAATTTTTCTATGAAGTGTTGGCAGATTTTACAGACAAAAATTCAAATAGAAGTGAAATATCGGCAGAAGAATATGACAAGGATTTAAAAACAAAAAGGCCTTCTTGTTTTGAGAAGGCTCAATTTTTCAAGAAAACGTATTCTCACCGTGCCGCTATCTTGAATTAAGTTAGCAAAGCTTACATTTTCATCTTTTCGAAAATGATACATTGTATTCCAAAAGATACTGACATTAAAAAATGACGCCGCCCTTTACCCCAATAGTTGTTGCAGCCTTACTTACAAGATGAACTTGATTAATAAAAATATTTTCTCGAAGGAAAGCACCTACCATATATGTTGAGCGTTCATCAACGTAATCCGTCCCTAATTGAAGAACCCAATAAGTCGCTGATTCTGATTCTTCCTTCGATATGAAATTTTCGTATTTAACCTTCTGGGGTGGTACGCCTTGGTACTCCCAGAAGAACATACCTATGGGTTTTTTTGTTTGTTTTCTACTCATCAATGCGTCACCTATGCCGCCGCCAACATAAACTCGCAAACCTGTTTCCTTTTGCAAATAATATTGTATTGTTGCTTCATGATTATTATAAAAATGATAAAACGATGCCGAAGTCCTTTTAGTTTCTTGTTTTTCGTTTTCAAAATTCGTTGCTAAGACCACTGCATAAGTATAATAAATAGTTGAAATCGAAGAGCGTACGCAAATAGATAATTGTTGATTGACAAAATAAGAAGCATCTATTTGCCAACTTAAACCTGGTAACGCCTCTATCATTTGAATGTAGTTTCCTTCAAAAACTTTTTCAGGAGAAGATTCCGTAATAAAAGTCCATGGACTGTTCCGAATATCGCCAATAAAACTCAAACCGATTCCACCCGAAAACATCCATTGCTTATTGAACTGAACTGTCTGAGAATATACACTTTCAAATTGCTGTTTTTTTTCAATCTCTCTACCAGCTTCCGATTTTAACCCGGCAATTTCACCCTTAAATTTAAAGAAAGCGGGATTTGATTGATATCTTACCAATAGTTCATTTATTTGATCCGATGCAAAGTCATACTGTTTTAAAGAAATACTTTTTTTAATTGATTTAACTGAATCAGCCAAATCTGCCTCTTGATTAGCAAAAAATTGAATTCGAAAAAATTGAGCTAAAATATAATATCGCATCGCGTCATGGAATACCTCTCGTGCTAAATTCTCTCGAAATCGCAAGTATGCAGTATTGGCGCAAACACCAACTAGGTCTTGTTGAAATTTTGTCTGAATACTATCGGCATTGTTAACAATATTATTCCACGCATTCGAATCCGATATTATAACAGACTGATTAATTTGTTTAAAGAGCTTTTGATATTTTAGCAAATCATTTTTCGCATTTCCCAATTGAACTGAATCCTTTTTCATAGCGGGCAATTCCAACATAAACTTTTCACTAAGACCTTCAGCAATAGAATCTTTCCCATCTAGAAGCAACATATTTATCGCATCTTTTTTTTCTGAAGTAAATAATGATTGGGGATAAAGCGAACAAACAAACATTAGAAGAAAAAAAAGAAATTTAACGACGTGAGATTTATAAAAATACGCATTAGCTAACGATGGTTTAATCATCAGGATCTTTCTATCAAAATATTATTGAAAAAAGCGGAACAAAATAACAATACTTATTGCAATTTCCAATCTTCACGCAACAACAAAATTGTTGGAATGTATCTAAAAAAAAAGCCGAAGGCATAAAACAAATGCCTACGGCTTTTAAGGGAATCGTAATTTAATTCAATCGTGCTCAGCGAGCCATCGCTCAGCATCAATTGCTGCCATGCATCCGCTTCCGGCAGCAGTAATTGCCTGGCGATAATAATGATCGGCAACATCACCGGCGGCAAACACTCCTTCAATATTTGTTTTCGTAGAACCACTTTCAACTTTCAGATATCCATTCGGATGCATATCGAGAATGCCTTTAAAAATTTCCGTATTCGGCTTGTGTCCGATTGCTAGAAAGAGACCGTCGGCTTTCACCTGTTTTATTTCGCCGGTCTTCACATTGCGCAATTTCAATCCGGTCATCTTCTTTTTTCCATTTTCATGAACACCGAGCACTTCTTCAACAACACTGTTCCATTCAACCGATACTTTCGGATTGTGTAACACACGCTCTTGCATCACTTTCGATGCACGGAATTCATCACGTCGATGAATGAGCGTCAATTTCGATGCAAACTTTGTCAGGAAACTTGCTTCTTCCATTGCCGTATCGCCGCCGCCGACAACGAACACTTCTTGATTGCGAAAGAAAAATCCATCACACGTTGCGCACGCTGAAACGCCGTACCCTGAATATTCTTTTTCCGATGGCAGACCAAGCCATTGCGCCGATGCACCTGTCGAAACAATCACCGCGTCAGCCGTGAATAGTTCTTCATCAACCCAAACTTTAAATGGACGTTGTGAAAAATCTACTTTACTTATAATTTTGAATTGCGATTCAGCTCCAAAACGTTCTGCCTGCTTTCGCATAATATCCATCAGTTCCGGACCTTGAATACCCTGTTCAAAGCCGGGATAATTTTCGACTTCAGTAGTGATTGTTAATTGACCGCCTGGCTGTAATCCTTCAAAAATAAGCGGGCGAAGATTTGCTCTGCTTGCATAGATTGCCGCGGTTAATCCGGCCGGACCGGAACCAATAATGATAACTTTTCTGTGATTGTTCGACATGCTGTTTCTTGATTGATAAATTATTGAATATGTGATTTGACATTCTTTTGAACAACAGAAGCATTGCGAATAATTCCCTCACGCTTCGTTCTTTTGATCGGCGAATTTTTGAATCGCCGGCTAAACTCTTCCTGTGAAATATTTATTAACTCATCTAATTTTGGATGAATATTTTCTTTTCGCGGAAAAAATTCTTGATGTTCTGTTCCTTTCTGAAATCTATTCCACGGACAAACATCCTGACAAATATCGCAGCCATAAACCCAATTCTCAAATTGTCCGTGAAATTGATTTTCGATTTCGCCGCGATGCTCGATCGTGAGATATGAAAGGCATCTCTTACTATCAACAACGTACGGTTCCCGAATTGCATCGGTCGGACAGGCATCAATACATGCCGTACATGTCCCGCAAAAATCTTCCATCGGCGAATCGTAATCAAGCTTTAGTGTAGTAATGATCTCACCAAGAAAAACCCACGAACCGTATTCTTTCGTGATGAGATTCGAATGTTTTCCCTGCCAGCCAATTCCCGCGCGCGCCGCCCACACTTTATCCATCATCGGTCCGGTATCGACGTAATATCGCCCATCGGAATCAGGTACTAATTGTTTGATGCATTCAAAGAGCGATTGGATTCTTTGTGTAACAAGAATGTGGTAATCATCTCCCCACGCATACCGTGAAATTTTGCCGTCATCCGGATTTTGAGAATGTTCTGTTGGTGTGTAATAATTTATGGCAACGGAAATTATCGATTGCGCACCTTGGACAATTTCACACGGATCGATCCGTTTTTCAAAATTCTTTTCCATCCATTGCATCGACGCGTGATAATCTCTCCAAAGCCAATCTTCTAAACGGATTGATTCATCGTCTAACCGCTCAGCTTTCGCAATTCCCACTTTGTGGAAGCCGAGTTCAATTGCTTTGGATTTTATTTGTTCGGTAAGAGTCAATTTCAAATTATGAATTACGAATTTCATCCTTCATAATTCATCCTTCTTCCTTTTTTAAAAGCACTCTTCCATTTTCCACTTCGATGGGAAATTTTTTTAATCTTCCGCTCGCGTTAACAGAAAATCCCGTCTTTATGTCGTACGCCCAGCCGTGCATCGGACAGGTAACAATTCCGTCTTTAAATTCACCGTCGTGTAATTTTTGAAACTTTTGATGCGGGCACATATTTAAGATTGCATGAATCCGTCCATCAACTTTGAAAAGCACAATCTCTTCACCATCGACAAAAACTCTTTTGCCGCGGCCTTCTTTTACTTCATCAATATTGCAAACATTGAACGTTTCCATTTTTCTTTTTTTGCAGTTAAAAGTTCAACTTTTCTTTTATCCCAAATCCCTTTTCTGTCTTTTGTAACTTTACTGCTACAGTCTCCGGATCATGTTCAAAAAATAAAATCCATCCCTCTTTCTCGGCTTGAGGAAGAATTCTTTTTTTCTCTTCCAGTGTCACCAACGGACGAAGATCGTATCCCATGATGTAAGGGAACGGAATATGTGATGTTGTTGGAACAAGGTCGCACAAAAAGAGAAGCGTATTTTTTCCATCAGTAATTTTAGGAAGCTGCTGCGTCATTGTGTGTCCATTACATACAACAACAGAAATCCCCGTAAAAATATCCTGCTCGCCTTCAGTGAATTTCAGCATTCCACGTTCGTAGAGAAGCTGATAATCATCTTTCATAAAACTTGCGCGATCGCGGTCGCTCGGATTTTGCGATAAGTCCCAATGTGCTTTTTGCACATAGTGCGTTGCATTTGGAAATGTCGGTTCGAGTTTACCGTTCACCAATTTTGTGCTGCCGCCGCAATGATCGAAATGCAAGTGCGTGAGAATAACATCCGTGACTTCTTCCGGCTTCACTCCAGCTTTTGTAAGAGAATTTTCAAGTGTAAAACGAGAATTATCTAAGCCGTAAATATCTTTTAGCTTATCGTTCCACTTTGAACCGTTGCCGGTATCGACAAGAATTGTTCTTCCTTCTCCGCGAATGAGTAAACAACGCGCAGCAAGTGTTATTCTCTGTCTCTCATCCGGCGGATTCGTTTTTGACCAGAAAACCCACGGCACAACGCCGAACATTGCACCGCCGTCCAACGCAAATCTTCCGGTTTCGATTGAAGTGAGTTCATAGTTACCAATTTTCATAATTCAATCCTTTGATTTTCTCTCACTATGCACCATTACAATTCCTGTATAAATTTGCCAATCGGTTCGATGAATTCCAACTTCTTTAAAATAAAAAAAGTCGGCTCAAGAATGAACCGACTGTTCAAATAAAGTTTTCTAAAAAATTTATTTTCTAAAACGTGAATTTGATGCCGTCAATTCGGCAAACTGGCGATCAGGATGAATTTCTTTCGCGCGAACAAAAAGTGTTGCTTCATCTTCCGTATGATCAGGGTCCGGAACGCAGCAATCAACGGGACACACTGCCGCACATTGTTCTTGATCGAAGTGACCGACGCATTCGGTGCATTTTTGGGGAACGATATAATAAAAGTCATTAGAAAGCGCATCAGCGTTAGCGCCTTTGTACTCATATTGTGCGCCGCCGGCATAAATCGCGGTATTCGGACATTCAGGTTCACATGCTCCACAATTGATACATTCTTCGGTGATCTTTGTTGCCATAAAAATTTCTCCTTAATCGATAATTGAAACTTGAAAAAAGTAATGAATTCTTTAACGAAACTCAAATACGCCTTTTTCTTGCACGTAAGAAAAACAGGACCTACAGGTATTTATGTTCAACAATCGTGCCATTCACGTCAAAAACATATAGAAGAGGCGCACCGGTTGGAATATTTAACTCTAAAACCTGTTCTTTTGTGAGGTTATCAAGATGCATCACGATGGACCGAAGACTGTTTCCATGTGCGGCGACAATAATATTTTTCCCATTTTTGATTTCAGGAAATATTTTTTTCTCCCAATAAGGAAGCGTTCGCGCGGCAGTATCTTTCAGACTTTCACTCATGCCTTCGGGATTCAAGTCGGTTTTATCAGACGGCGGAGGAACATCGTAGCTTCTTCGCCAGATGTGAACCTGCTGTTCTCCATATTTTTTTGCAGTCTCTGCTTTGTTCAATCCTTGCAGTGCGCCGTAGTGGCGTTCATTGAGCGCTTGATCATATTCAGTGGGAATATTGGTTTGTCCGCTGGCTTCGAGAATAAAACGAAGTGTATTGTTTGCGCGTTGAAGCACCGAGGTAAACGCTTTGTCGAATTTATAGGATTTCAGTTTTTGCCCGGCAGCCTTCGCTTCCTGCTCGCCTTTAGGCGAAAGCGGAACATCGACCCAGCCGGTAAAACGGTTTTCAAGATTCCATTGCGATTCGCCGTGGCGAATTAAAATACAGTATGACATTGAAGTGCATTCCTTTCTAAAAAATAAAAGCCACGACTAAATATACTCATTAATCGTGGCTGAAAAAAGAAATTAAAAAACTCATTTTACGTTAAAATATTTTGCTTCGGGATGGTGGACAATAATTGCATCAGTTGACTGTTCCGGATCGAGCATAAATTCTTCAGTTAAATGAACTCCGATTCGCTCCGGCTGAAGCAGTTCAAACAACTTTGTATGATCTTCAAGATTCGGGCACGCCGGATATCCGAAACTGTAGCGTGAACCTTGATACCCCTGACTGAATAACCGTTTGATTTCTTTCGCATCTTTTCCTGCAATACCAAGTTCTTCTCGAATTTTTTTGTGCCACAACTCGGCCAATGCTTCGGCAGTTTCAACACTCAGTCCATGAAACTCCAAATACTCTTTATAGTTATTAGCAGCATATAACTTTGCTGAATGTTCGGAGGCTTTCTTTCCCATCGTTACCATGTGAAATGCAATCACATCAATTCTTTCCGAATCTTTCTGTGCAAAATAATCTGACAAGCAAAGATGGCGATCATCTCGCTGGCGCGGAAATGTAAAGCGCAGCCATTCCGTCTTTTGATCTTCACGATAAATAATCACATCATTTCCATCGGATTGACAGGGGAAATATCCATACACAACTTTCGGATCGAGAAGCATTTCGCGTTTTGCATGATCCTTCAATCGTTGAAGATCGGGATAAATTTTGCTCTCAAGTTCTTTGCGATATTCTTCTTCCGTTCGTTTCCCTTTCCGCACTTGCCACTGGCCTTTAATGAGCGCGGATTCGTTGATGTATTTATAGATATCATCCAGCGCAACGTGTTCAACAACTTTTGTTCCCCAAAATGGCGGCTGTGGAATTGGAACACGGGGTGAAATTTTTGAGTGAATAATTGCTGAACCATCCTCTTTTAATGCTGCTGCAATCTTTGCTTCCGACCCAGTCAGTAATTCTTCAGCCTCTTCTTCCGAAACAATATGCGATTGGGGTGCTGAAGCAAAACTTTCTATTCCTTTTGTTTTCAATTGCTCCATAAAACGCAAACCATCAAATGCATCGCTCGCATACACAACAGTTCCTTTATAAAGCGATCGAAGGTCGTTTTCAACAAATCGTCGCGTCAACGCAGCACCGCCAAGAACGACGGGCGGTGTTAATCCACGCTCGTTTAACAATTCAAGATTTTCTTTCATGATCGCCGTTGATTTCACCAGCAATCCGCTCATGCCAATTGCATCAGCATGATGTTCCTGCCACGATTGAAGAATATTTTCAAGAGGCTGCTTGATACCAAGATTATACACCTTGTAGCCGTTATTTGTCAAAATAATATCAACAAGATTTTTCCCAATATCATGAACATCACCCTTCACTGTTGCAAGAACCATTGAGCCTTTGTTCGTTGCATCGGTCTTATCCATGAACTGTTCGAGATAGGCAACGGCGGTTTTCATTGTCTCAGCGGATTGCAACACAAACGGCAGTTGCATTTCACCTTTTCCAAAAAGCTCGCCGACAACCTTCATTCCATCCAGCAGCACTTCATTGATGATTTGAAGTGCAGAATATTTCTTTAACGCTTCGTCAATATCGACGGAAACATCGAGCTTGTCACCGTCAATAATTCTGTTCTTAAGAATCTCTTCGATCGTTCCGGTTCGCTGCTTTTTCTCTTCTTTCTTTTCGTGTTTCTTATCTGCGTAATACGACAGTAATTCCGTCAACGGATCGTACACGCACGTTTCGCCGTCAAATTTCCGCTCATCAAAAATTAATTGTTTGCACACTTCGCGGCCGCGTTCATCAATCTTATACAGCGGCTTAATTTTTTGAGAATTGACGATGGCTTGTGTCAATCCAGCTTCGATTGAATAATGGAGAAAAACCGAATTCAAATCGTGGCGCGCTGCCGGTGAAAGTCCGAAAGAAATATTGCTCACGCCAAGAATGAATCCGACATCCGGAAAATCTTTTTTGATCAATTTGATCGCTTCAATCGTTTCAATTCCTGCCTTGCGGAATTCTTCATCGCCGGAGCCAAGAGTAAAGGTCAGCGTATCGAAAACAATATCACCCGGCTTCATCCCATGCTTATCGACTAATAAATGATAGATGCGTTTGGCAATTTCATATTTCTCTTTTGCCGTCTTAGCCATTCCGCGTTCATCAATCGTCAGCGCAACAACTGCGGCACCGTATCGTTTGCACAAAGGAATGACTTTGTCAATTCGCTCTTCGCCATCTTCAAGATTGACTGAATTCACAATCGCTTTGCCGGCACACAGCTGAAGCGCTACTTCGATCACATTCGCTTCTGTCGAATCAATCATCAATGGAAGCGGGACTTGTGTATTTAATCGCGAAACGAATTCCTTCATATCGTGTGATTCATTTCTGCCAACATAGGCAACGCACACATCAAGAACGTGAGCCCCTTCTTTCATCGCTTCTTTCGCCATCTGCACCATTCCGTCGTAATCTTCCTTTTGAAGAAGTTCGCGAAATTTTTTCGAACCGTTTGCATTCGTCCGTTCACCAATGATAAGCGGCGCGGGGTTTACTTTCATAATCTGGCTTGAATACAAACTTGACACGGAAGGTTGATACTCAGGATGACGGTATTTTGGAGAATAATTTCGCACGCTTTCAACAACTGCACGCAGATGTTCCGGACGTGTGCCGCAACAACCGCCGACAACGTTAACGCCAAAATCTTTTACGAAGTGTGAAAGCCATTGCGTCATTTCTTCAGGCGTTAAATGATAATGCGCTTTTCCGCCAACATTTTCCGGGAGTCCTGCATTGGGAATACACGACACGGGAATCCGAGAGTTTTCACACAGATAGCGAATATTTTCCGACATCTCTTTCGGGCCGGTGGCACAATTCATTCCGATCACAGAAATATCGTACGCTTCCAATGCCGTAAGCGCGGCGGAAATTTCCGTTCCCATCAACATCGTTCCCATCGTTTCAATCGTTACCGACGTCATGACGGGAAGTTTTATTTTTTTATCGCCAAAGTATCTGAATGCCGCACCAAGCGCCGCTTTAATTTGAAGGACATCTTGAGCGGTTTCAATGATAAGAAGATCGGTGCCGCCGTCAACAAGTCCGGCAACTTGCTCGTAGTACGATTTTTCCATTTCGGAAAATGCGATGTGGCCGAGGGATGGAAGTTTTGTCGTAGGGCCGATGGAACCCGCAACAAATCGCGGATGTGCCGACGTAGAAAAATCAAGAGCAACTTTTTTTGCAAGTTCTGCACCGCGTCTGCTGATTTCGTAGGCACGATTTTGCAAATCATATTCCGCAAGCACAACTGAGGAAGAACCGAATGTATCAGTTTCAATAATATCGACGCCGACAGAAAGAAAATCCGAATGGACCTTTTCAATTGCGGACGGCTTTGAAATAAGAAGATATTCATTGCAGCCGTTCAAATGTTCGCCGCCAAAATCATCCGCGGTCAGATTTTGCGATTGAAGATTTGTCCCCATCGCACCATCGAATACAACAATTTTTTCTTTTAAGATTTGTTCGAATGATTTATCCATAAACGCCTTTACAGTACAGAAAATCGAATCTTGCCATTTAAAACCAAAAACCCCGACGAGTCTGCGTCGGGGTACAATACTGTTTTCCCATCGACGCTTTAGCGATTAACATAAACGCTGTGGCTGCAAGCTGTCGTCAAATCGCCACTGGATAAATTTAAGAAATACCCTAATGAACTGCAACCTATTAAAGCTTGCGCCGCGCTTCTTCAAATTCAGTCATTATTTTTTTCACCACATCGGACGCAGGAAGTATTTCATTCACCAATCCCGAACTTTGTCCCATCTCAAACTCTCCCTCTTCCCAATTCCCTTCAAAAATTCCTTTTCGCTCACGTCCTTTACCGTGGAGTTCCATCATACGCTCGCGTGTCATTCCTTTTTCATTTTCTTCCTTCTGTACTTGAGTCGTGAAGGGACTTTTCATTGCCCGCAGCGGAACAATATTTCTATACGTAAGCACGGTTGCACCGTCGTTCGCTTCAACAATTTTTTGTTTATATAATTCGTGCGCTGATGATTCAATTGTTGCCGCAAAACGTGTCCCGACTTGAACCCCTTCCGCACCCAAAGCAAATGCCGCCAGCATTCCTCGCCCATCGGCAATTCCTCCGGCAGCAATAACAGGAATTTTTACGGCATCAACAACTTGCGGAACAAGAGCAAGTGTTGTGATTTCATCAATTCCATTATGCCCGCCAGCTTCAAATCCCTCCGCAACAATGGCATCGCAACCAACTTCTTGAGCTTTTAATGCTTGCTTGACATTTGCAACAACATGGACAACGATGCAATTTTTCGTTTTAAATTTTTCAACATGCCGTCCGGGATGTCCGGCCGAAGTGAAAATTATTTTTACCTCTTCGTCAAGGATAACAGAAATTAAATCTTCAACGTCGCCGCGAAGTAATGGGGTATTTACACCGAATGGTTTCGTGGTCGCAACTTTTGCTTTTCGAATATGTTCACGAAGCAATTCAGGTTTCATCGATCCTGCCCCAATAAGCCCAAGCCCGCCCGCATTGGAAACTGCCGATGCAAGTTTCCACCCTGAAACCCATACCATGCCTGCTTGAATGATCGGGAATTGAATATTAAACAGTGAAGTCGTTCGCGTCGTCATTGAAGAGATCAATTATTGCGGATTGATTCGTCGATCTGAGAATAATCATTTAAAGATTTTTCTTCAAACGTGATCATATAAAAAGTTACTCCCGATGACTGAGGCGCAAACGTGAGTGTATGCTGCCGCGAATTATTCCGCTTCAAAATTGAAAACAGTTTTGGTTCTTCAACAGTAATAAATGTGTTCCCCTGTTTATCTTTTTGCACATCATCCCCGAGATTGACAATTGGAAGCGGTTCATCATCGATTTCAATTGTTACGGTTGTTTTCATTTTACTGCTCATAAGAATATTTGTCTCGTCCCCTTCACACTGAAATACAAGATATTCTTCATTCCCCGCTCCGTTCGAAACAAATGCACTTCGTTCTGCCCGCCAAATTCCATTTGCATAAAATTTTCCATCAAAATAAATCTTCGGATCGACATACTCCGATGACAGCTCGGGATTATATCCTTCGGGATTGCCAAGCGCACCATGTGCATAACCCGTATAAATTTCGCGCACAACTTCTCCCGCCATAAAATACCGCGCATCAAGTGCCGGATTCATTAAGATCGGAAGTTCACCGCGGTACCCAGATTGTCTCAACAAAAATTGAACTGAACGCTCAACGCGTTCGGGGGTAAATGATCGTGAGATGGTATCATACACGTCACCCTTGTTATCAATCAAACATATGGAAGGAATCGACGAAATCCTGTAGGCATCAGAAATCGGACGATCATTATCCATCAACACGGGAAAGAGTACAAGATCTTTCTTAATCCACTGTTCGATATTCTTCGGATCTTTGCCGAACGAAAATTCGGGTGAATGAATCCCGATGCACGTCAATCCATATTCATAATAGAGTGCATGCAATCCGTTGATGAGCGGAACTAATTGCTGTGATTGAGGAGAGTACCGATCACAAAAGAACAGTAAGGTTGGACGTCCTTGTAAACCGCGAATTGACAACGGCTCAGAATTAAACCAATGATCGCCGTAAATTTCGGGCGCATGGAAATGTTGATATGAGAGATGAAGTGATTTCATTGAAAAATTTATTTTGCCTGGGGCCTGCTTGTTGTCCCTTCGATAATAACAACAAACTCACCTTTCTTTTCTTCCTTCTCAAATTTTGCTGAAAGATTCGGTGCAGTGCCGTGAAAAATTTCTTCATTCGGCAACGTCAGATCGAATGCCACGCATAATCGTCTTGATTCGCCAAATACCTCGGCAATATCTTTGAGCAACGCAACTAAACGATATGGCGTATCCATCAGCACAATGGCGCGCTGTTCACGGCGAAGCTGCTGTAATTCTGCAATTCTTCTCGGACGTTTCGGCGAAAGCCAGCCATAATACACAAATTGATCAATCGAAAATCCCGATACAGTCAGTGCCGGCATTAAGGATGATGCCCCGGGAATTGGCACTGTTTTTATTCCCAACTCCACTGCCTTGCGCACAAGCAATTGCCCGGGATCTGAAAATACGGGCGTTCCACAATCAGAAATGACCGCAACATTTTTTTCGTTTTTCAGATGATTCAAAATATGGAATGTTGCCGCTGCTTCATTGTGCTCGTTTAATGTTTCAACAGGTTTTTCAATTCCAAAGTGCCGAAGCAACCGGCTTCCTTCTTTACGCTCTTCATAAACAACCAGATCAACCGATTTCAAAATATCAATTGCCCGAAATGTTATGTCAGCATAATTTCCGATTGGTGTTGCAACGAGGTAAAGTATTCCAGCCATGAGGTAACAAGTTTAGAGTGATTCAATTTCAATACCGTTTGCATCACCATTTTCTTTTTTTCTGTTGATTTCCCATTCTTTCACAGAAACAATAATGATCGCTGCTGCCGGTATTGCAATAAGAAGTCCAATGAAGCCCATGAAGTATCCGAAAATAAACAATGAAAGAATAAGAATGACCGGGTGCAATCCGATTTTTCCGCCGATGAGCTTCGGAGAGATAACATAATTTTCAATAATATGAAGCACTAAAAGATACGAAAGTGATGTGATCACAGGAAGCGTCACTGTTCCCATACTCAGCGACGCAACAAATGCTGTCACTGAAAGAATTGTTAAAAATCCGACGTAGGGAATAAAAAACAACAGTCCGGATAAAATTCCAATTACAAGCGGATACGAAATTCCAATCACCCACATTCCGATGGTAACGGCAAACGCGTCAAAAATTGCGACGATGGTTGTCCCACGAATATATCTGCCGAGAATATCATCGACACGCTGATAGAATTTTACAGATTGATCACGACGATTTCGCGGGATCATTAATTTAATTCTCCGCCGTACCAGCGGAAAATCTTTCAACATGTAGAATGTCAGAAATGGAATGATGACGATATTCACAATTCCTGCAACCAATCCTTGCAGCCCGCTGACAAGACCGAATGTTCCGTGCAAAATTCCCGTAAGAATATCTTCAACACGCGGTGCAATGGTCGTGGTAAGTATTTGTCGAAGCTGCGTCGATGTAATTCCGTATTTGTTAAGCACTTTAATATATCGTCCGTCAAGCACCCATTCCGTAAACTGCGATGATATAGTCGTAATGGCTTGCAGTATTCCCTCAAACTGCGCAACAATGTGAGGAAGCCCTACTAAAAGAAGAACAATAATGAGAGCGACGATACAAAGAATAATAAAGAGTGCCGAGGTCCATCGGGGTACGCCTACTTTTTCTACTTTACTTACAACAGGGTGAAGGAGATATGCCATGAACAATGAAAGCACAAAAGGCGCAAGAATTCCTTGAAGTGTCTGGAGAAGCCATAGGACAAAAAGAGTTGCCGATAAGATCATCAGATTTTTTGAAATCGGATTCGAGCGAATTGGGTACAGTAAAAAAATGATCGATCCAAAGATTAAAAAGGGAGAAATAAGGGTCTGAATGGTGTAGAGTAACAAAATCAACAACACTAATGCGGCTACGATAGCAACCACATCAAATGTAGACGATGACTGAACCGGAAGAACCGGTTTCTTTTCCGAAGGTGAATTTAATTCTTGTTCTGGCATCTGTATAAGTTTAGTTTGACAATCTTTTCAAAAAATTCTAATCGCTTATTTTGAAATCCCCGTACTTCCAAATCCGCCGGCACCTCTTTCGGTGGAGGCTAGTGAGTCAACTTCTATCCACTCTGCCCGTTCGTACTTTGCAATCACCATTTGGGCAATTCGATCACTTCGCTTCACAATAAAATCATTTTTTCCATAATTTGTTACTATGATCTTCACCTCACCGCGATAATCAGAATCAATGGTTCCCGGTGAATTCATAATGCCAATGCTATTTTTAATCGCGAGCCCGCTCCGGGGTCGAATTTGCGCTTCAAAACCATTTGGTAATTCAATTGAGAAACCCGTCGGAATCAGAGTTGTCTCTCCTGCTTTAACAACGAGGTCACTATCAACTGCAGCATAAATATCCATTCCCGCGGAACCTGAAGTCGCATATGTCGGTAAGAGAATATCATTAGTCTTTTCTGAAAGCCTTGTTATTTTTATTTTAAGTGTAGTCACGGAATTTTCTCAAGCTATGGTTTAAGTAAAGGGAATTAGGGCAATGGTAAAAGCGCACTAAGAAAATGGCTTATTTTCATCAAATTTCAAAGAAATAAATTGTTAATCTTTCATTTGTTGACTTAAGCTCTCTTTTTTTGTTTATTGATTTCAGCAATTAATCCTTTCATCAAGAAAACCTCTTCTACCTAATTTGAATTATGTCCACATACGACCACGATAGCTTTGAAGATGATCTTGAAGGAGATTCCTCTCCGCGCCGGGATCGCGATAGAAGTGAAGAAATTGAACGATATAAGGAACTCTTGCGTAAAGGTGGTAACGGCCTTAAAAGCATTGAAGCGCTTGAAGAGATTATTTCGTTTTATTTTGAAAAGGAAAAGTTTGATGAAGCGCTCGTTTTTGCCAATCAATTGGTAGAATTTGCTCCGTATTCGTCTGATTCGTGGCTGAAAAAGGGAATGATTCTCAACAATCTATTCCGATATGAAGAAGCACTCGAATCATACAACTATGCAATCAATCTCAATCAAAATGACAGCGATCTTTTTATAAATCGTGGAATAACGCTGGATAATCTGAACCGAAACGAAGAAGCTCTTGCAGATTTTGACCAAGCTCTCATCTTAAACCCAGAAGACAGCGAATCTCTGATTAACAAAGCCGTAACGCTAGAAAAACTTGAGCGATTTGACGAGGCATTGGAAATTCTGAAATTTTTAGTGAATGATAATGCCCAAAATGCCGACGCGTGGTTTGAACTTGCTTTCTGTTATGACACAATGGATCGAATTCAAGAATCTTTTGACTGCTATAGCAAACATATCGACCTTGATCCTTATAATTACAATGCATGGTATAACCGCGGAATTGTCTTAAATCGATTAGGCGAACACACTAAATCGCTCGAAAGCTATGAAATGGCGTTGGCAATCAAAGAAGATTTCCCTCCGGCATGGTATAATAAAGGGAATGTGTTGGCTGTTTTAGGAAAAATCGAAGATGCCATCGAATGTTACAAGCAAACTCTTCGCTACGATCCGAAGGATGTGCCCGCTCTTCATAATTTAGGAAATGCGTATGAAGAATTGGGGAATCTTCCGGAAGCGATTAAATGCTTTACGCTCGCTGTAAAATACGACAGTCAGCATTACGAATCCTTCTTTGGGCGAGGGAGCTGTTATGATTCCATGGAACAATATAAAAAAGCACTTTCGGATTATAACCGCGCGCTAGATATTTGCCGAGAGTATCCTGAATTGTGGTATGCAAAAGCCGATGCCGAATTTAACCTGGGAAAATATAAAGAATGCCTGTTGAGCTACAAGATGGTCGTCCAACTTGATCCTGAAAATTTTGAAGCGTGGTTCGATTATGGAGATACTCTCTTTTTTATGGGATACCTAAAGGAATCTCTGAAAGCACTTAACCGGTCTATCGAATTAAATGGAGCATTTGCGAACTCATTTTACAGCAGAGCAAAAGTATTCTTCGTGATGGAAAAGAAACTGGATGCGGTTGAATCTTTAAAAGCCGCTTTTAAATTAGATCCAGAATTGCGGAAAAAGTTTGAAATAGAATTTAAAGGGATAAAATCCATAAAAGAATTCGCCTCACTTCTTCAGGCATAACAAAAAGCATTTCGTGAAAATTTCATAACCTAATCCGAAAGATTAGGTTTTTTTATTCCTACTTTTGAAGTATATTTTGGCTAATGGTAGACATTGGAACAAAAAATATTCAGCGAAACATCGGCATTATCGGGAATCGATTGAGCCACACAATGTCACCCGCAATGCACACTGCAGCATTCAAGCAATTGCATCTCGATTATGTGTACGGCGTGTTCGATGTTAACGAAGAAATGCTTTCTCCGCTGCTATCGGCAATTCGCAAACAAAATTTTCGAGGGGCAAACGTTACCGTTCCGTATAAAGAGGCGGTAATTCCTTTGCTCGATAAAATTTCGGAAGAGGCTTCTGTAATCGGTGCGGTTAATACCATTGTGAATAACAATGGTATGTTAGAAGGATACAACACCGATGCCTTCGGTATTTTTTCATCTCTCAATCCCGTAAAAGAGAAAATCGAAGGAAATAATGTTACGGTGATGGGAGCAGGTGGCGGCGCACGAGCGGCCGTCTATACAATTGCAAAACACTTTTCTCCAAAATCAATCACCATTGTCAACAGAACAGCCGAGCATGCAAAATCGTTAGCTCAAGAATTTGGGGTAAAATATAACTCGATACATTTTACCGGTATTGGTTCTGATTCCGGTGCAAATCATTATATACAAGATTCCAAATTAATTGTGAATGCGACAACAGTCGGCATGAAACCGAATAGTACTTTTCATCCCCTTCCTCCATCATGTCAATTGAACAGTATGCAGATTGTCTTTGATATCATCTACAATCCAATGCAAACGCGATTAATGGCCATAGCAAAGGAACAAGGAGCCAAAACCATCGGGGGAATTGAAATGCTCATTGGGCAAGGAATAAAAGCTTTTCAGTTATTTACGCATAGTGATTTCCCCGTAGAAACAGCACGCGATGTGTTGATGAAGGAATTAGGAGAAGGAAGCAGGAAATGAACGACAAACAAAAAATGATCAGCGAATATCTCCGGAACGCAGATAAGGTTATTAAAAGCGGCAACCTTGAAGAAGCAATGCGTTATATTAACAGCGTTTTTGAGCTCGACCAAAAGAATGTGTACGCAAAAGCATACAAAGAACGAATTATTTCTTTGATGGAAGTGCAGGGAATTTCAAAACAGGAAGCAGAACGAATTGCAGCACAAGCAAAGGTCCTCCCTCCTCCTGTTGCAAAAACAGAACCGGTTCAACAAAAACCGCATCCTGTCACTCCACCCCCTGTGCAAGTGACACCACAACCAACAGTTCAACCACCTGTTCAAAAAATAATTCCCAAAGTTGCTCCTGTTGATGCAAAACAATCTTTACCAATTAAACGGTCTCCCGCTGCTTTGGATGCATACCGCACATTAATGATGGATATATGGAAAGACGGTGCAATTACCGAAGAGGAACAACTACGCGTAGATTCCATGCGCGATACCTTTGCCATCACTCAGGATGAACATATAAAAATCGAACGTGAAGTTCGCGCAGCATCTTATCTTTCAGCGATTCGAACAGAATGGCGAAAAGGCGTGACAAATTTTGAACCGTTAAGAAAAAAATACAAAATTTTAGATCAGGAACAGATTGCAATTGAACCAAAACTCTTTCAATTATTACAATCCCTTCAGGCAAACGGATCAGTTCTTGTTCTCGACGACGATGAACCATTTCTTGAAATCGTAAAAAGCATTTTAAGCGATGGTGGTTACTACTGTTTTACTTCTACTTCCGGCGAAGAAGCTTTACAGCTTCTTGAAACAATGACACCCGATATTGTTCTCTGCGACATCAATTTCACAAAACCGAACATGAGCGGATTTGCCTTCTACGAGAAATTCCGTTCGCTCGATAAATTTCTTACAACTCCTTTTATTTTTCTGAGCGGATTGGACCAGGATGTGTTGATTCGCACGGGAAAAAAATTAGGCGCGGACGATTATTTAACAAAACCAATCGATACCGAAATGCTCCTTGCAACCATTGAGGGGAAACTCCGGCGATCAAGAGAACTCCGCCGCAGTATCGATATTTAGCATGATCATGCAACACTATTGCCGTTGCTTAATACAGGATATTAACCGCACAGCTTTGCCATTTTAGTCATGAGAAAATTCCTTACACGTCTCCGTTCATTTTCATTAAACCTTGGCCTTGTTGAACAGGCCCAGATGGTGGCTTCAACCGCCGTTGTGGTCATCATGGTTACAATGATCACGGCAAACATACTTCTTCAAAAGGAATTCGGTTTTTTAGATTTTGTAGGGCTCGTTACCGTCGGAATCATTGGATTTGCCAGTGTATATTTTTCCTTGAAATACGGACGACAGCTCGAAGAACAACGCCGTGAATTGGAAGCATTGAATACCGTTGCTCAAGTGGTCACCAAATCGATTAATCTTAATTATATTTTCGGCAACGTCCTTCAAACCGTAGCGAATGTTCTAAAAACAGAATACGGCTGGCTGTACATTTTGGAAAATGATATGCTGGTGCTGAAAAATACATACGGCACCGACACCGGATTCTTTTCCGAAAAAATGCTTTCGAGCAGAACTTTTTTGGATTGGATATCGACAATACGAACCAACAAGGAAGTCAATTCAACCGAAGGAATCGTATTCCACAACAATGTGCAATTGCTTGGAGTAATTTCATGGGCATCGGTTCCGCTGAATGTTGCTGACAATACGGAAGGACTTCTTTTGCTCGCAAGCAGCGTTAAAGATTTTTTTCCCGAACGAAAAGTAAATCTCATTTCCGCGTTCAGCAACCAGATCAGTGTTGCGTTAAATAATGCGCATCTCTTTGAAAAACTCCGTCAGTCGGAAGAACGCTACATGGATTTGTTTGAACACTCTCCTGATATGTACCATTTGGTAAATCAAAATGGTATTATTGTGAGCTGCAATCAAACGGAATCCGATGTGCTGGGATACGAAAAATCGGAAATTGTCGGGAAAGCCTTATCGTATTTATACCCCGAAGAAATGAAATCAGGCGTGAGCGCAGTGTTAACATC
Organism: Ignavibacteriales bacterium; assembly: GCA_037443785.1. Taxonomy (GTDB): domain Bacteria; phylum Bacteroidota; class Ignavibacteria; order UBA10030; family UBA8401; genus JAQUOA01. The sequence continues at coordinate 135,948 of JBBINR010000004.1, forward strand.
GTCATTCGCAAACCGAACTGAAATAAAAAGTTCTGAAGAACAAATGCAGAAAAAGGATGGAACCCTGATCGATGTTTCTGTGAACACATCGCTGGTGTACGACGAGAATGAAAAACCCGTTTTAATGCGCTGCGTAGTCCGCGATATTACTGAAAAGAAAATTTTTGAACAAAAAATTATGCAGGCACAAAAGATCGACAGTATCGGAAATCTTGCCGGCGGAATTGCCCATGACTTTAACAACATTCTCACTTCTATCATGGGAGCGGCATCGATTATGCGACGACGAATGGCAAAACGAAATAAACTCTTTCCGTTCGTCGATATTGTTGAAACCGCATCGACCCGCGGAAAATCGCTGACCAATCAATTGTTAACGTTTGCTCGGCGAACACCGGTAGAATTTCACCCGATTGACATTCATAACGTGCTCGAAGAAACATTGCGAATCTATGAACCAAGCGTCAAACCTCATATCGACATTAAACGAAATTTTTCCACTGTACCAGGAATTATTAATGGCGATGAGGGACAAATTCAACAAGCGCTGCTTAACTTGTTCATCAATGCACGCGACGCGATGCCGAATGGCGGTGTCTTATCAATTGAAACAGCGGTCGAAAACAAAAAAGAAAAATTCGTTCAATTAAAGATTACCGACAATGGCGTCGGGATGAAAAAAGAAGTTCAACAGCAAATTTTTGTCCCTTTCTTCTCTACAAAAGAGCATGGCAAAGGGACCGGCCTTGGATTATCCGTCGTTTATGGTGTCACTCAATCGCATAACGGATCGATCACATTCACAAGTGAAACAGACAAAGGCACGACATTCGTTCTTACATTCCCTCTCCTTCTTAATATTCCTAAAGAAGTCATTGCATCGGTTTCCAACAAAGTGATCGGCGGCTCAGAATCCATATTGATTGTTGATGATGAAGATTTTGTTCGAGTCACACTCCGCACAATGCTCACCGATCTTGGCTATACGGTAACAATCGCATCGGGTGGAAAAGAAGCAATTGAACTTCTTTCACGGAAGAGGAAATTCGATCTCATCATTTTAGACATGAACATGCCGCAAGTTGGAGGGAAAAAAGTTTTTCAAAAAATAAAAACTTTGAAATTACCGTCCAAAATTATCATTTCAAGCGGATACAGCAACGAAATTCTCGAGAAAGATGGTTTCGTTCAAGATATTGACGGATTTTTGCAAAAACCATATAAGATTGAGGAGCTCTCAAAAAAAATCCGTGACGTGCTGGAAAATCACGCCCCATAATCGTTTCGGATAATCTCCCCTTTTCGTTGTAGT